>JBQDCW010000029.1:0-42418 GCA_052092145.1 Sphingobacterium sp.
CAGGAAAAACAAAAAGAATGAGCACGATAAAACAATTACTTCGCTTACGTCTTCAAGGCGTATCAAACCGTCAGATTGCCGAGCAAATCGGTATTTATAAAGGTACGGTGAACCGCTATATTCAAAAGCTTAAGTTACTCGATCACCCCATCGATGACCTTCTAAAACTCGAAGAGCCGGTTCTGGCTAAGCTTTTCAGTGCGGGCTCTCCTGCTTATCTCCAGGAGCGATTTGATGATTTTAAGCCACTTATCCCTTACTTAGAGAAGGAGCTGGAACACAAACACGTTACCCGTAAACTGCTATGGGAAGAATACCGCGTAGCGCATCCCCAAGGATACGGGTATTCCCAATTCTGCCATCACTTGGGTCAATTATCTGTGGCTCGTAAAGGTGGCGCAGTCTTTCATCATGATCCGGCGCACCGTCTTCAAGTAGACTTTGTGGGCGATACACCCGGTTATATTGATAGAGACAGTGGCGAGGTTATCAAGGTACAGGTATTCATTGCTGTACTGCCGTACTCCGACTATTCTTTTGCCCTAGCTGTCCCTACCCAAGGGACCGATGACTTTCTGTATGCGCTGGGCAAATGTCTCGAACACCTAGGGGGTGTCCCCCAGGTCCTTGTTCCGGATAATCTAAAGGCCGCCGTTATCAAGTCGGATAGATATGAGCCTGTACTGAACAAGGTGATGGAAGACTTTGCCGAACATTATGGTCTGGTGGTCCTGCCGGCAAGGCCGAGGAAACCTAAGGACAAACCGAGTGTTGAGAATGCGGTAAAGCTGATCTACCAGCGCGTGTTTGCCAAGTTGCGCAATCAGTTGTTCTTCTCGTTGGCTGAGCTCAATGCAGCCATCACGGAGAAGGTTAGGGACCACAATCAAACGCGTATGCAACGAGAGCCGATCAGCCGCCAGGAGCGATTTCTTGCGGATGAACAACATTTACTCAAAGCTCTTCCCGGGCGCCCCTTTGAAAAGCGATATTATGCCGAATTAATCGTGGCCTCCAATAACTGCGTTTTACTCGGAAGAGATAATAGACACTATTCAGTGCCTTTCCAGTATATCGGCAAAAAAACACAGGTCATCTATACTCGGACATTGGTAGGTATCTACTGTGAGGGGAAGCAGATCGCTATCCATCCGCGCGAAGTTGGCTTTGGATACACCACGCAGTTTGAACACTTTGCTTCCAATAACGGGCATCAAATGAGGCGGAGCCCCGATTATTACATCGGTTTGGCCGCGCAGCGGTCTGCAGGGTTGTCCCGGTTGATCAAGCGGATCTTTGAGCTGGAAAAGACTCCTGAACTGGCTTTCAGAACCTGTGATGGACTACTCAAGCTACAACGCAAGACCCAGCCCGATGTCTTCGAGGAGGCTATTGAAATTGCATATAACAATGACCTGTTGGGCTATAAGCGAGTAAGCGGTATCATACGGCAATGCGCCCTTTCTAAGATGCAGCAGACTGCCCAGCAAACCACATTACTACCGAAACACGAAAACATCAGAGGCAAAGGATATTACAATTAATTACATCAATCAAATCAAACTCAAAAAATGGAAGAACAAAAATCAAAGCTACAAGCATTACGGTTATCGGGTATGGCCGGATACCTACAGACACTGTATGAGACCCGAAAAGTACACGAGCTGTCCCTACTTGATGGCTTACAGATGTTGATACAGGCAGAAAGCGACATCAGGTGGAACAATCGCTACAACAGATTGCTGAAGAACGCAAACTTCCGTTACACGGCCTCCTTAGAACAAATCGATGCCACAGGGCAACGTGGAATTGACCCAGGTATGCTCAGTACACTCGCCGTTGGCAATTACATCAAGAACGGAGAATCCATTCTGATTACCGGGGCTACGGGTGTAGGCAAATCTATACTTGCAACTGCGCTGGGGCATCAAGCTTGTAGGCAAGGATATTCCGTGATGTATTACAATACACAAAAACTATTGCCTGCACTAAAGATTGCCAGGCTGGAAGGAGCACTGATAAAAAGATTGGAAAAGCTCGCCAAAGCGGACCTGCTCATTCTCGATGACTTTGGGCTAACGACTTTGGACGGACAACAGCAGAATGATATCATGGAAATAATTGAGGACCGACATGCCCGGAAATCAACCATTATCGTGAGTCAACTGCCCGTAGCGGCATGGTTCGATATCTTTCCCGAGCAAACAATCGCTGATGCCATACTCGATAGAATTGTACATACGGCACACAGGTTTACTATAAAAGGAGAAAGCCTGCGTAAAAAAAGGTAACTTTGTCATGCTAAACAAAAAGCACAGTCACGAAAACTGGGTGCATATCGTCGGAAACCTTGGGTGCATATGTCCGGATTATGCATGAGGTTATTTGCCTTATTTTTAATCTTTTTTATTTTGTCTCCGGTTTTCGAAATCCAAAGAGGACGGTACCGTATCGAGGTGAAGGAGAACGAGTAGACACCGTGCAGATCGAGTTTAGCCACATGAGCTGAGCTACGCTAAACGTACCGAAGTTGTCCTCAATCACACAACACAATATTCATTATCAATTTGAAAATCAGGCTCAGGAGATTAAAGATGTGCGAGTCGACAATGCTTATAGTCCGACGGAAGGATACGATTAATTATCGAGTGAATGCATTTACCTCAAAGCAAGACCGAGTTATAGCCGATAGCATTGGAAAATTGCCGGGAATCGCAATGGTGGGGATGAGGTATTCTATCAGCGTAGGCCAATCCAAAAATATATGGTCAATAACCTAGATCTGATCGGGGCGTTATGGGATGATCAACAACAATCTGCCGACAGATGTGGTGAGGAACGTTCTAGTTGTCGAAAATGACCAGCCCATCAAAATATTGGACTCTCCGTATAACCTATATTACTACAATGTGCGCCAACAAGGTGTCAAAACTTTGGATAATACGATGCGTAATATTTTCAATCCATTTTTGTCGGCGACCGATATGATCAATTCCAACAATGACCTATCATCCAGTATTTCCAAGGGTCGTAGTTTTGGAGGGTTGGACAAATTCTATAACAGCTATATCATCGGTAGGTACAGGTCGATGCAGCGTTACGATGCGCGGCTATTGCGCAACGATAATCGCAGTGCACGGATTAGCTACAAGTATAAAAACCCCTTGAAGGCAAACTTCGACGATTTTTCTGCCATATCAGGACCTGTTTTGACAATCTCTTATGGTCATTATTAGAATAGAAGTTCATATATAAATCTATCCCTTCTTTTTGGATACTATTGATTATTAAATAAAACCTTTAAGACTTTGTTGTTATACAAGGAATTGTATTTAGTAGTGATTACATTAAATTCTGCAAGGTTATGATCTAAAAGTGCCTTTGCGAAGTCCACAGAAGAGGCAACCCCAAGTTTGTAACGTTCAGACATAGCATTCAAAGCAGTTTTCAAACTGTTGAACTGTTTTTGTGCTACCTTATATTCCTCTATAGATCGATGTAATTCTTGTGTAGCTTGTCTATATATTTTTTCTTGTTCCATCCGAACTTTGTCTCTCTCATTGGTCTGTATCAAAACCTGTAGATTCGCCTTGTTTTTTGCACTGCGTATCCTGAATCCGTCAAAAAGAGGAACAGCCAGGGATAATCCGAAATATAGCGACCTATTTTGATTCACCTGATTCCAGAAAGGCATGTAGGTCCCTGTCAAAAAATCATTTCTCTCCGACGAATAATTTGTGCCGTATCCTCCCGAAAATGTTAGCGTGGGTAGAGAACTGTTTTTGGCGGTTTTTCTGGCTAATTCGGCTTTGGTCAGATTGAGATCTGCGATTGCCACAAAAGGATTCTCTGCCATGGCGGAGTTCATATTCAACGTGTCCAAAAAGGGAAACCTGTCGATATCCCCTGTTGGCACTTCGAGCTCTATACTGTCCGAATAGGGAAGATTCAACAATTGCTTTAGTTCGATCAAAGAGTTGAGATAATTGTTATTGCTGGTCAAAGCATTTAACTCATCAGTAGCCACTTGACTTTCCGCGAGAGAGACATCCACGAGTGTTTTGGTACCCATATCAAATTGCTCCTTTTGTAATCTTAACTGTTCTTCCGAAAAGTGCAATTGATCAATACTTGACTGATAAAGGGCTTGATTGGTGATTGCGGTAAAATAGATTTGGAGCAGTTGTAATTTCAACGATCGCTTTAATGATTTGATTTCTACATGTTGCGTTTCCAGGTTTAGCAAAGCGTTGCGAATCTGATTGCGTAGTTCAAAACCTTGAAACAATACCGCCTGAGTACCAACATTGGCATTGGCAGAATTGGTCCATCGATTTCCGGTAATTAACTGGCCAGCAATCTGATCGAAGGCAAGTCCGAAATTATAGTTATGGCTTGCGCCAACATTCAATTTTGGAAAGCGCGCATTTTTTGCGTCCTTAGCTTCCTGTTCAGCGAGCATTATGTCCAATTTTGATTGTTGAATATCTATGTTGAGAGAATCAAGAATCGCCAATGCGTCATTTAAACGTAATCTGTTTTGAGACACCGTTACTTGTGGGTTAAGAATAATAAACCCCAGTAGTAATATGATTCGCACGTCCAAATTGCGAAAGATTATTGTCCAAAACCTTTTGCTCAAAGCTATTTTGTATTTACGAAGAAATATCATCATTAGTTAACATCGTAGAAACGGTATTATTAATAAAGCACAGACAATTGAAGATAATACTTTAGTTGCTGCTGATATCATTATGGGTTTAAAGATATGATTTCGGTTATAATTTTATTGGTTTTTTACTTAAATATTAAATTGATCGGACAGAGAAAGGGAATGATACACACACAACAGTCAATGACAAAAGCACTATAGATGACAGTATAGATAATGTTGGGGATGGTATTACAGTTTTAGAACGGGTTTCTCACCATTTGCAGCACTTTTTGTCGCTAGCGCCTATTTATAAAGTCTATAAAATACCTACGGTAGCTTGCACCTACAACTAGTTTTTCTCCAGTCGCTTTTAGTTTAATTTGGTTCCCGTCTAGAGATTCAAAATGATCCATATTAATCAGGTGAGATTTGTGTATTCGCTGAAAACGATTCCTCGGCAATTGCTGTTCGAGATCCTTCAACCTTCTTGAAGAGATAACTATATTCTTGAGAGTGTTTGTGTGTATGACCGTAAAATTCGCCGCCCCTTCAATATATTTTATATCCGCATAATCAAGCTTGATGTATTTATTTCGTTCTGTCTTAAGGTAGAGAACGTCACTTTGTTCCACACTATCTTCAAAAACAGCTTCTGTTTTCTGATGTTTATCATATACTTTGGCGACTGCGACGGAAAATCGATCAAACGAGAAAGGTTTCATTAAATAATCAACTACGCCATATTGATACGAATCAAGCGCAAAATCGGCATAAGCCGTCACCATTATTACGTTTGGAAAAGAATATGCTTTTAAGAAATCAATGCCCGAGAACCGAGGCATTTCAATATCCAGAAATACTAGATCTATGCTCGTACTGCTTAGGTCAATAAAAGCAGCGGCATCTGCGGGAACGGTGAATGCCCCTATTATTTCCAGGTAGGGAATTTTATGGCAAAAACTGCGTGTCACCTCAATCGCATGTTGTTCGTCGTCTATGATAATACAGCGGATCATCTCTCGTTAATTTTTAAGTTCACCTGATAAAACTTACCATCGTTATGGTATTCCAATTTGTAATTGCTTTCGTGGTATTTATCCAGCATGTTTTTGACATACTGTTTTCCTAGGGCGTGACTCACCTGCTTTTTTGCAGCTGGTTCGTGATTGATCATGTTTTCCAAACGGATTTCCAATAGGTGGTTCGATTGCCTTACGTACAGCAATGCGGGATGCTTTGGGTCGTCAAAAACACCATATTTCAACATGTTTTCAAAAAATGTCAGCAGTATAAGAGGTGGGATCTTTTGTTCAAAATCGAGCCCTTCATCTACGATATTCAGGTAATATTTCCCGGCGAAACGTAAACAGTTTAAGTCATACAAGTTTTTGATCTGCGCTAGTTCGTCTTTGACCGGTATAGTGTCACCATGGCTAATGTTTGACAAGGAATGGCGCAATATGTCAGACAGCAGCAGCACCGCCCTGTCAATCACTTGGTCGTCAGAAGAAATAGCTTTTGAATGGATAAAATTTAGGGTATTAAATAGAAAATGCGGATTGATTTGTGCTTGGAGAACCGCATACTTGGTTTCCAACAGCTCATGCTTCAATTTCTCTTTGTCCAGTTCTTTTTGAAGCATTTGTTTCTGGAGTTGCCCCTGCCTACGGAAAAACCAAATCAATACGGCATACGTCCCAAATTTTAAACATAGATCAAAATTACTGACAAAAAAAAAGTACAGATTAGTAACCGTTGAACTTTTGAAATCAGCCCATTCTGCCATCAAAAGGACACTTCCGCGACGAAGCGTCATACATAGCAGCAAGGCCAATCCTGATCGCCAGACCAGCTGAAAAACCCGTATCCGATTTGTTTTATTCGGAAGGACGAATAATGTCAGGGTATAGAAAAATACCGTGCCGCACAGTAGGTTGATCAATATTTCGATCAATAGGTCAGTGTTCGTGTGTATTTTGGATATCAAAGAAAACTTGATCAATTCTAAACACCAATATGCTATCCAAAACCCAATATGGATCAACGTCATTGTACGTTGGTTTACAGCTTGATTTTGGGCGTTCATGTGTTGAAAGTGACGGTTCGCGTATTTGGCTTTTATGTTTACGATAATAATAAAATATTTGGGTTAAACCAAATGCTTGTGAAAACAGAATCTTCACGTATAAAATATTGACAAAGTATAAAACAAAACTAACCGATAAGACGAAAAACATGAAAAAAATCTCTTTAAAACAACTTGATTTAAAAGAAGTAGAGCAATTATCAAGGGAACAGTTGAAGGATGTTCTTGGTGGTACCTTTGGTTCAGGGACCGATGATTGTCAAACTCCTGGCGATACCTGTACGACGGCAGACAGTACATCAGGAAGATGTAATTATATCGGCGAAATGTTGGTCTGTTCGTAGCGCAATTCAAGTATCGTATCCGAAATTAAGTGTATTCTGAGATCGCATGTTGTGGAGTGGGGCTAAGTACATACTTTTTCATCAGAAAACTGATGTTCATGTTTCAAGGTTTGGCGTTCGTGTATTTTACTCTTTATTTATGCCTCAAGCCCTTTACTTTATACAAACTGCACCGTATAGTTTAGATTTCAAATAGATTGGCGCTCATAATTCAATTCGAGCATCAATGTACAAGAAATAGAAAATAGCTATGAATAGATTAAAACCTAAAAGACAAAAAGAAGGAGTAGAGATATGCTGTAATATCCTGACCCATTTCGGCGTGAAACACACTCGAAAGCAGGTGGGGACACTCTTAGAAGATCATGTAGACTATCCGTCTTTACTTTCCTTACACGATGTCCTCTCTGAATATGGTATAGTAAGTACAGCGATCCGTAA
Organism: Sphingobacterium sp.; assembly: GCA_052092145.1. Taxonomy (GTDB): domain Bacteria; phylum Bacteroidota; class Bacteroidia; order Sphingobacteriales; family Sphingobacteriaceae; genus Sphingobacterium. Next base: position 7,526 of record JBQDCW010000029.1, read on the forward strand.
AGGAGATTTTTCCTACGAAGATGTCGAGACCCCCTATATCAGTTCTATACAGCAGAAAGATTGGTCATCGCCCAATTTTACCGTGGTTTCTGGGGCGGAGAATAGCCTCATCACATATATCGACCCAGTGACCAGAGAAAGAAAAACAGTATCGCTGACGGATTTTGAGAAGATAGATAAGGGAATTTTGCTCCTGATTGACGGAGAAGGTGCAAAGGACGAAAGCAATTATTTAGCGAACCGAAGCGATGAGAATAGGACACAGGCAATACGTGCGCTATCTTACGTCTTTGTTGGATTATTTCTGTTGATTCCGTTGGCTTATTTATTGTCTGCTTCAGTTTTCGAGGGAACGAGAGGGATTATTTCCTTCTCTTTCTTGATCAACGGACTCGTTGGAGTAGGGGGAAGCGTACTGTTGTTATGGCACGATGTCGATGCGCACAATCCATTTATTAAGGAGGTTTGTGGTGGACAGGGGAAGAAGATGAATTGTGGTGCGGTATTAAATTCTAAAGGGGCTAACTTTCTGGGTATAAGCTGGTCAATTTGGGGTTTTGCTTACTTCTTAGCATTTTTTCTTGTTCAACTGTTCTACCCAGGACAGGTAGCCCAGCTGACTCTTTGGTCCACAATATCTTTGCTTGCACTCCCCTATGTCCCGTATTCTATCTATTACCAATGGCGTGTGGTCAAGCAATGGTGTCCGCTTTGTCTTACCGTGCAGGCGATATTATTGCTGAACGCAATTGCTTCCGTTATTTTTATTACAGGCGATACGGTATTCGTATGGGATTGGTATCCTATAAGTATCACGGTTCTATTGGGCGTGTTCTCTCTTATTTTGGGTGATTTCGTTGTTCCGCTATTAAAGCAGGCTAAAGATAGTCGGGATTATGAACACAAATGGAAAAAGCTTAGATATAATGCCGGTATATTCCAGGCTCTGCTACAGAAGAGTGATCCGGTTACTGTTCCGGTGGATGGATTAGGTATTGTAGTGGGCAATCCTGATGCAAATCATGAGATCATTAAGGTCTGCAATCCTTATTGTGGACCTTGTTCCAAGGCCCATCCAATATTGGAAGAACTGATTCGAGAAAACGATGATGTTAAACTTCGTATAATTTTTACCGCCAGCGGCGATGATACGGATAAAAAGACCCTCCCGGTAGCCCACCTCCTGGCCGTCGAAGAAAAGTATGGAAATGAAAAGGTGCATCAGGCACTGGACGATTGGTATTTGGCAGAGAATAAGGATTATCAGGTTTTTTCGTCAAAACACCCGATGAACGGAGAACTGAAATTACAATACAATAAGATAAAGGCGATGCGCGAGTGGTGTGATGCCATGAAAATCAGGGCGACACCGACGATCTATATTGATCGTCGTGAACTGCCGGATACCTACAGGGTTGAGGAATTAAAGAACTTACTATAGTAATGATGCTCGGGCCAGTTCGAAATGTTCCTGAGCAAAGAGCACTCACTCTGCTCTTATCGTAAAACAATTAAAAGCCGTTTGGATGAGCATCGGCAAATGTAAACCATTTAAATTATACTAAAATGAAAAAAATTAGTTTAAAAACCCTAAATCTGAGAGGGGTAGAGCAATTGTCGAGAACGCAGTTGAAAGACGTGATGGGAGGAGGTGCCCAAGGATCAAATATACCATGCTATTGTGACGGAGGGTATACATGTAGTGTATCAGGAAGTGGCACTGCGCAAGACGCTGTTGACGCATGTATATATTGCTGCGATAATTACGGATAAGTGCATTTCAGACTTAAGCTACAATTAGAAGAATTTAGTCTAGGTTTATCGTCATCTCGTTGTAATCGAGATGACGATATTTAACTTTTAATGTGATGATTCTAATGTGTTTGCTAACAATGAAATCCGAAAATGTACTTTTTTATGTAAATAGATTATCATATTAGAATTAACCAAATGCTAAGGATATTATTTTTTATTTCTTTCATTTTATTTCTTAACAATTCGAGAGCACAAAGTCTGGCTGAAGAACTTTCGTTTGACAAACTTGCCGTATATGATTTCTCCTATCAAAAAGACAGTTTAAATAGTGAGAATGTGCGTCAGGAGAAGATGTTTTTATTTTTAACTGATACCTCAAGTCTATTCGTTTCCAAAGTGTTTTTCTTTCGGGATTCTGCACACTTTGAAGATATAAAAGATGGCAAAACCTCGCGTTTTGAAATCGTGGGGGGAACTATCGTGATCTCCCATACCAGCTATTATATCCATAAGAAGGCTGATATGATCAATACTTATGATGCCATTCACAGTCTCGGTGCTAAAATCAATCGCGAAATAGTTAAGGTTACAGAAAGGAGCGATGCATTCAAATGGGAGATTTTTGAAGAGACAAAAACCATTGCAGGAATGTCCTGTCAGAAGGCATCGGTCAATTATGGAGGTAGAAATTGGATCGCATGGTTTACTACTGACATACCAATTTCGGATGGCCCTTACAAGTTCGGCGGCCTTCCCGGATTAATCATAGAAATGTACGATTCACAGGAATTCTTTAGGTTTTCGTTAGCGAATCTGACTGAGCAGGATAGGAGTGTAACGATCAATTTCAGACCCGATCTCGTGATGACGAAAATGGATACACGAGAATTTTTCCAAAATCGTAAAGATTATCAGGAGAATATGTTTGAACTGTGGATGTTGAAACAGGATATGAACACTGAGGATAGTGAACGAGCAAAAGAACGAGCAAAAGAAATAAACAGAACAAACAATAATTGGATGGAACGCTATCCCTAAAGAATGATAATCATCGGTATAATTTAAATTTATGAAAACGGAGAGAACTCACTTCACTCTTAACTCCTAATTATAGATGTTGTTTTCGGGCGCATATTGTTTATCTAAACAATATTAAAATAAACGAAATGTCATTAAAAAGTTGATGGCAGACATGAGTAAGTTGCTACTTCAACGATCAGAATGGAGCATATTTAACATGTACTCGAACATGAAGTAGTAATGCGATGACCGTTATTCAGATATGTGGACCGTACTGTCATTAAATCTTCTGGTCGTATTTGCAAAGATGATGTATAAAACATTCATTTTTTTGAAACTGTCCAAGGGATGAATTAAGATTAAATGCTAAACAAACGAGTCGAGATAAACGGAACAAACAACAACTGGACGGAACACTATCCAAAAAAAATACTGATACTACGACTTTCGTTACTCATGTGTATTGTCATATTTTCCAACACCGTTATAGCTCAAAGGATTATCACCGGGCAACTGTTGGATCAAGATAGAAAACCCGTAACTAATGTGTCGGTTTCCTACAAAAAGATAGGCTCGGAAGCCTTGTTGGGCTTTTCCAGATCGGACAGCGAGGGGAACTTCAAGATCGAGAGCAGGGCGAGCAACGTGGATAGTATACAGTTGGACTTCCATCATATGAGCTATACCAATCACTCGGTCATTGTACCCAATAAGAGCGGGCATTATGCCTATTCCCTGACTGAGGAGGTTAGGAAGATAGAAGAGGTCAATGCTGACAACCTACCGATTTTCAAACGAAAGGACACGATCAACTTTAATGTCGAGGCATTTACGTCCAAACAGGACCGCGTCATCGCCGATATCATCAAAAAACTTCCAGGTATAGAAATGGATGGAGATAGAATATTGTATCAGGGCAAGCCCATCCAAAAATATATGGTCAACAACCTGGACCTAATGGAAGGACGCTATTCGATGATCAACAAGAACCTGCCCGCCGAGGCAGTCAAAAACGTGCAGGTCGTGGAGAACGATCAGCCTCTCAAGATCCTGGATTCCGTGGTTTTTTCGGACAGGGCATCGCTCAACCTGGAACTGAGGAAATTCACCACGACCGGTTCCGGAAAAGTGGGCATCGGCGCCGCGCCACTGCTCTGGGATGTCAACCTCACGCCGATGACCTTTGGTAATACCTTCCAGATGCTCAACTCCTTCCAAAGTAACAATGTAGGTGTGAATGTATCACAGGATCTACGTCCTTTATATACTGCTTCGGACGGTTATTTCGTGAATAGGGCATCTGCCGGAGAAGGACCCAGCTATATCGAGCTACGGAATGTGCCCAGTCCGGGGTTTGAGGAGCGTAAATGGCTGGACAACAAGGTTTTTATGTTTAGTGCCAACATGTTGCAGAAACTCAACAACGGTCTTGATCTCAAGGGCAACATCTCCTACTATGACGATACGCGCATCCGACGAGGGTTCACTGCTACTCAGGTGTTCGCTGCTGACGAAGTGATCGTCAACGACGAGGTGGTCGATAACCGCTACAGGGTCAACAACCTCAACGTGGGGGCGATACTGGAAAAGAACGAGAAAGACATCTTTCTCAAAAACCTGTTCCAGTACCATAAGCGTTGGGACAGTGACCAGGGCGATGTACTGTTGAACCAGGAAATGCCAATCCAGCAATACCGTCTGTACACGGACGAAGCGTTGATGAATTCTCTTTCGCTGGGACGCTTCATCGGAAAACAGCTGGTCAATATCACCTCCAATCTGGAATGGCACAGGACTCCACAGCGATTACGGGTCATGCCGGGCCAGTTTGAAGAAGTTTTCAACAATGGTGATCCTTTTGACGGGGTAGATCAGATCGTGAACTACGACGATCTGAATTGGGAAAATAACATAGGGTTTAGTCACATGATCAAAAGATGGCGGCTTTCGCCTAACATTTCCCTGAACTATAATAGGACAAATTTAAAAACAGATATAGAAAGGACTGCAGGTGGGGAGAAGGAGGTGCTGGGAGGGGAGTTCCATAATGACATGCGCAACTCCCAGTTGCAATTGGGAGTTGATTTGGGCATGGGCTGGGAAAACCGGAAATGGAAGCTGCACCTCAGTACGCCCTACAACGTCTATTATTTCAATGTCAAGCAACAAGGCCAGCAAACGCTGGACAATGCTGTGCGCAATACCTTCAATCCGAGCGCCAACCTGAACTATTTGATGGACGCCACCAACGAGTTCAACGTCAATGTCTCTGGCGGGAATGAGTTCGACGGGTTGAACAATTTCTACAACGGTTTTATTTTCCGTGAATACCGAAACATACAGCGCTATAACGCACGATTGCTGGGTACGCAGAACTTCAATACCGGCATCGGATACAACTACAAGAATACGCTGAAGGCCAATTTTGCGAACGTGCGGTATGAGTTTGCCAAAGCTAAACGCGATTATATCTACGAGACGCTGGTCGACTCCCTGGGCAGGTTGCGAACGACCATAGGCGATAGGAATAGTGGAACACTCTCGCATAATCTAAGAGGCGGTGTTTCCCGGTTCTTTCCAAAAATCAAAACGGTGGTTAAGCTCAACGGAAACATGAGTTGGTCGGGATCGGATTATCTGGTTAATGACGTCATGGCAAGACAGAAGACTTTTAGTTACGGCAGTACTTTCGAGGTCATCAACAACGTCTCCTCGGTGGTAGCCGGCGAATACAAGACGACCCTGGGTAGGACGATGAATAGGTTGGCGGAGGGACGTTCGAACAATGTGTTTTACAATAACCACTACCTTTCGCTGTTCATCTACCCCATAGAAAGCCACAGCATCACATTGAGTAATTCCTACTACCGTAACAATATCTCGAGGCAGCGCGATCAATATTTTCTGGATGCGGTGTACCGCTTCACTATCGGCAAAAAGAAGATCGATATCGAACTCATCGCCCAAAACCTGCTCAACAATGACGACTATGTACAGCAGTTCTCAAGTGATTATGAACTGATACAAACGACCTTCGAACTCCGCCCAAGGCAGTTTTTGATTTCCACGAAATTTAGGTTTTAGCAATTTTTTAATAGAAAACTATGAATCTATCCATACCTACTTACATTATCAATCTAGAGAAGCGTACCGACCGGCGTGCCCATATAGAAAAGGAATTTTCAGGTCGAACAGAATTTAATATTCACTTAGTAAAAGCCGTGGAAGATTCCATTCCAACAGTTGGTCTATACAAATCGCTTTATTCCGTCATTACTGAAGCAAAACGGCAGGATTTTCCGTTTGTCTTGGTGTGTGAGGATGACCATCAGTTTACTGAACATTATAGCAAAGAGCAACTACTTACGTATATCGAACTTTTACAAGGATTACACGCAGATGTATTTTTAGGAGGTGTTAGTTGGTTTGATCGTGGAGTGCAAGCGACAGAAGGATTAAATTGGGTGAATAAATTTAGTGGCACTCAATTCTTAGTTATTTTTTCTGCCTTTTATCATAAAATACTGGAGACAGCGTTTGCTAAAAATAATATTATTGATATGTGGATGAGCAATTTGTCCGATAATATTTTTGTAGCAGAGCCTACGATTTCTGTTCAATACGATTTTGGGTACTCTGATGCCACACCAATAAATAATTCCCTAGGAAGGCTAGATTTGCTTTTTACCCATACAAGCGAGCGTTGGAGAGCCCTAAGCGAAATTAATAGCCATATCAAAAGATCAAGGGTAAAGGGTTTACTGGTCGAAAGCGATTATAAGAAAATGCAACTACCTACCTACGTTATAAATTTGAAACAAAGGCGTGATCGGCTAAATAGTATCTCGGAAGAATTTCGAGGGAAAAGTGAGTTCGATGTTCATATAATTGAAGCCTGTCGTGAAGAAAATGGAGCTTTGGGACTTTGGAAAAGCATTAAAAAGGCCGTCCGATTGGCAAAGGAAAGAGAAGATGAAGTTATTTTAATCTGTGAGGACGACCATGTTTTCTGTGAGGCATATCATAAGAAGATTCTTTTTTCTGCTATATATCAAGGAGCCTATCTGGGTGCAGATATCATTCTGGGCGGTATTTCACATACGCGTCAGATTATTCCTGTTAATGAATATCTATGTTGGGTCGATTGTTTTCAGTGTACACAATTTACTGTTATTTACCGTCATTTTTTTGACGCGCTCTTGGATGAGGAATTTAATGAGGATGACGCAGCAGACCTTAAGTTGTCAGAGATGACGCCCAATAAATATGTGATCCATCCGTTTATATCCGAACAGAAGGATTTTGGATATTCCGACATCCCTATTGATAGGTTAGGAACTAATCAATATAAAGCGATGTTTGATTCTTGCGGAACTAAAATCAGCTTAACCCGGCAAAAAGTGGAGCAGTTTACGAATGATGTCTCCTAAATTCAGTTATAGATGCTTAAACGTTTTCCCCACTACAAGCAAATGGATGAGATGGACTGCGGCGCTACCTGTTTACGTATAGTATTCAAATACTATGGGAAAATGGTTTCGATTCATAGAATCCGTAAGCTTTGCCGGACGACAATAGATGGCGTAAATCTTCTGGGGATAAGCGAAGCTGCTGAAAAATTGGGATTCCGTACCTATGGAGTACGATTGAACCTCGATCAACTTAATGAAGCGGAACTTCCTTGTATACTTCATTGGAATCAAAATCACTTTGTTGTTCTTTATAAGATACGAAAGGGAAAGTATTATCTCTCTGATCCCGGATCTGGACTGATCAGCTATGACGAAAAGGAATTCACCCGAAATTGGTTTTCGACCAAAGAACTGCATAATGGACTCTCTTTACTATTGAGTCCAGGCCCAGGATTCTATCAACTTGATGATGAAAAACCAGAGCTTAAGCTCAATTGGGGTAGAGTGCTTCGCTATTTTTATCAATACAAACGGCTTTTTGTTCAGTTGATTTTGGGGATGGTGCTTGGAACTATACTGCAACTAATCACTCCATTCCTCACCCAGTCTATCGTCGATATCGGGATCAATACCAAGAATATCCATTTCATAAATTTGATCCTGATCGCACAATTGATGCTTTTTGTCGGACAGACATCGGTCTCCTTTATCCGCTCCTGGATTATGTTGCATATCACTACACGGGTCAACATTGCTATCTTGACCGATCTGTTGATCAAGATCATGCGACTGCCGATGAATTTCTTTGACCTGAAGACCCATGGAGATATCATGCAGCGCATGGACGATCAGCAGCGGGTGGAATCTTTTGTCACTGGAAATTCATTGAATACTCTGTTTTCTCTGGTCAATATGCTCATCTTCGGTTCTTTATTGTTGATCTATAATAAGACGATATTTCTGGTTTTTTTTGCGGCAACATTTCTATATACGCTTTGGATACTGCTCTTTATGAAATATCGCAGAGAATTGGATCATAGTCGATTCAAGATAGCTTCGGAAAATCAGACCTACATGGTAGAAATGATCCAGAGCGTCAAGGATATCAAGCTCAACAATGCGCAAAAGCAAAAACGCTGGGGATGGGAGACCCTACAAGCAAAGCTATTTAAGTTTAAAGTGGATAGCCTCGCCCTCTCGCAATATCAATCGATCGGTTCAATGGCCATTAATCAAGTTAAAGGAATCTTGATTGCCTATATAGCTGCGAAGGCTGTGATCAATGATGAAATTACTCTGGGTGGAATGATGGCGATCCAATATATTGTCGGGATGGTCGCGAGTCCAGTCGAATCCCTGCTTGGGTTTATACAATCCTACCAAGATGCCAAGATCAGTATGGAACGACTGAATGAGATATATGAGACCGAGGAAGAAGAAGATATTAACAAAGACTATCTTAGTAAATTGCCTGAAGATCGTACCATCACGATCAAAGATCTAACTTTCCGATATTATGGGGCAGGAAACGATCCTGTTTTCTCCCAATTGAACATGAGTTTTCCGGCCGGTAAGACCACGGCAATCGTAGGTACCAGTGGAAGTGGTAAAACCACCATACTGAAATTGTTGCTACGATACTATGAGTTTGAAGAGGGAGAGATATTTATCGGAGGAAAGAGATTGCGTCAATTGGATTACGGGCTATGGCGGGACAGTTGTGGCTCCGTCATCCAGGACAATTATGTGTATGCGGATACCATCGGAGGGAATATCGCTGTCAAGGATGAATTTCCAGATGAGAAAAGGCTTCAGGAAGCTATTGAAATAGCCAATTTGGAAGAATTCGTTGCTGAACAACCCTTTGGGATGGCTACTAAGATTGGTACGGCAGGAAAAGGGATCAGTCAGGGGCAACGACAACGGCTGATGATTGCAAGGGCAATCTACAAGCAGCCTGCGTACCTTTTCCTGGATGAGGCTACAAATTCATTGGATGCGAGTAATGAGAAAGTCATTACGGATCATTTAGATCGATTCTTTCAAGATCGCACAGTTATCGTGGTCGCACATCGGTTAAGTACGGTGAAAAATGCAGACAATATTATTTTGCTCGAAAAGGGGCGGGTCGTTGAGCAGGGAACTCATGCCGAACTGACCGCCCGGAAAGGACAGTATTATGAGTTGGTGAAAAATCAATTGGAACTGGGAAATTGAGACTATGACAAAGGTTCACGACACATACGAAGACATCTATTCGGAAGATTTACAGGAGATCATAGCCAAGCCACCATCCTGGCTACTCAAAAGAGGAATATCTTTTATTCTGCTAACGGTACTACTGATCTTGGGTTTATCTTTTTATATCAAGTATCCTGAAATGGTACTCACGGAAATGCGCTTTACGACAACGAATTCGCCCAAAGTCATCATCAACCCACACAATGGGGTGGTGGTCAGAATTTTGGTCGAAGACGGGGAAACTGTAAGTAGGAACCAAGATATTGTCTACCTTGAAAGTACAGCATTGCATGAAGATGTCGTCGATTTGTTGGGGAAGTTGAAAGAATTGCAGAACAGAACGATTACGTTCATGGAACTCGAACAGATTATTCCTCCCAACGGCTTGAATTTGGGCGAATTGCAAGGAAACTATCAATCTTTTTATCTCTCCTTGCTCAATTATCAAGCAATTCAAGAAGGCGGAATCTATCAGAAGCGGAGAAAGGCATTGCACAGTGAAGTCGAATATGTCAATGAACAGAATGAACGTATACAGGAGACTTACGAATTACAAAAAAAGGAACTGGAGCTTGTCGAAGCGGAATATGAAAAATATAAGCAACTCGCCGAAAAAAAGATCATCAGTCCGCTGGAATTACAGCAAAAGGAGGCCGTACTTCTTTCCAAAAGGCAGGCTATTCCCAATATGGAGAATAGCATCATTTCCAACAGGGGTAATTTGCTATCTAAAAACAGGGAAATATCCGAATTGGAGAATGAGATACTGGAGGAGGAAAAGAAATTTGTACAGTCCCTGAACAGCCTCATCAGTGAGGCAGAAGAATGGAAGAAGCGGTATATACTGTCGGCTACAGTTGATGGTAAATTGGTGTATGCAGGATTCTGGCAGGAGAACCAATACGTACAAGCGGGAGAGGAACTGTTCTATATCAATCCGAATAGGGACGACTATTATGGGGAGACTTTCATCCCCCAGCACCATATGTCTAAGATCGAGGAAGATCAGCAGGTTTCGATAAAGGTGCGTAGCTACCCTCATCAGGAATATGGTTACCTCAAAGGAAGGGTGAGCTATATCAGTGACATTCCAATCAAGGATAGCGTTTTCTTTGCCCGGGTAGATGTCGAGCGTGCAGACAGAGATTCGCTAATTCGACTTAAACCCGGCATATACGCAGATGCCGAGATCATCACTGCAGATGTATCTATATTTCAAAGAATATGGATGAACTTGACGAAATCGCTGAATTATTAATAGTAAAACGAGTAAAGTCCAAAAAGAAATGAACAGTAACGTCCCCAAAACGATCCACCAAATAGTAGGCCCAAATACAACACCGTTGATAGATCGGTGTTTACAGTCGTGGAATATACTGAAAGAATACGGATTTGAGATCAAAGTGTGGAACGATGATTCTATTGAAGAATTTATTTTGAACTCACATCCTTTCGCTATGGAGGCGGTCGTAAACGCCCGTAATCATGCAGAAGCTTCTGATATTGCTCGCTATTTAATTGTGTACGTCTTTGGAGGGTATTATGTAGACTGGGATGTAGAATTGTTGGATGCCGAAGGTTTTTTGTCTTTAAGGTCATCCAATCCCAATGGGTATATGTTAATTGATCCTCCTAATTTAACACTTGCTTCAGAATATTTTAATGCTGCGGTTGCTGATAGCTATTTGCTTTCCCTGACACAAGATATTGTTGAATTGTATAATAATGAGGAGCGCCATTATCACAATACACCACAATATTCCGGTCCGTACCGTATGCGCGATAGTCTGGCGATGCATAACAATACACGAATGAATATCTTGCCTGTCAAGCAAGTTTTCGCATTTGATTACAGGGAGATACGTAATCCGCCTGACAAACCTATTGTACAACCATTAATACATTATTGGGTACATTCTTGGATCCCAAGAAATTAAAAATTCCCAATTGAAAAACTTTTAAATTATAATTAGAAATAAGAATATATGTCTCAATTTTTAGAAACAGGTATTCGCACCATAGGATTCGATTTGGAAGATGAAGCAATCCAAGAGCTACGAGAGATGTGGATGGAATACATCAAATCGATTCCACCTTATCCTACTAATCAGTATGATGGCACTGGTATCGTTATGTGTGCGGGCGGGTTATCCTACTTTACTTGTGCATGGGTCTGCGTCAATAATTTAAGACAAATGGGATGCACCTTGCCTGTGGAGCTTTGGTATCTTGGTGATGAATTAAGTGATGAGGTAATCATGCATTTAAACGCTCTAAATGTCGAGTGCAAGGACTTTTTAGAAAGCAATTCGACACTACTTTCAGGTGTCAGCTTAAAACCCTTAGCTATTTTGCGAAGTCGGTTTAAGCATGTTCTATTTCTTGATGCGGACAACAATTGTCTTAGAAATCCAGAATATTTATTTGATACCACACAATATATGAAGTATGGAGCGATTTTCTGGCCGGATTTCTGGAAAACCGATATGCATAATCCCGTCTGGAAAATTGTCGATTCGGAGTTTTATGACGAGTATGAACAAGAGAGTGGCCAGCTAATCGTCAATAAAGAGGTTTGTTGGAAGGCATTAAACCTGGCCTTGTATTTTAATGAGAAGAGCGAATATTACTATAAACTTCTGTTTGGAGATAAAGATACTTTTAGATTTGCGTGGCAAGCACTTAAGCAAGATTACTTTATGATCGACACTCCTGTCGCCTGTTGTGGGTATCATGAGCAGAATAAATTTTATGGTATGACGATGCTCCAGTATGATTTTATCGGAGAACCGTTGTTCTTACACCGGAACCTAATAAAATGGGATATTACCAAACCCAATGAAATTAATCTGTGGACTATGATTAAACGTTTTGTTAAAGATGCTAATGATAAAATTTATACGCTCAGTTTTAATAATTTGAATAGACATCAATATTTGGATTTGGACGGGGATATAGAGTCTTTTGCTGTTGATGATAGTATCATTGAACTTGAGGTACGTTGTCTATCTATTTTAAAGACATTGAGAGGGCAGTCCTTTTATGGTCGTTATGCTTTAGAAAGATTTATTATAGAAAAACGCGGTGTTTGAAGTTCTTCCCCATGTTTTTATGTAAAACATTAGAATAGTAAAACTAAAATAGGGCTGCAACCTAGAAGAAAAAATAGATAACATCAATTGGGAACTTTCTGAACAGACCGATACTATTGGTGATTTGGTTTGCCAAATCCCATATACGAATTTTGGCAACCGAAATTGGAAAGCATATTGTAATCCGGAGATTCCCATTTCTGATGGACCGTATAAATTTTCTGGATTACCGGGATTAATAGTTAGGATCGTCGATGGAAAAGGACATTGGGATTTTACCTTATCCAGTATTGAGTCCGGTAGATCAAGCAGTCAACCATTTTCGCGACACTCGAGCCCGTGAGCGATTATCCCGACGTCAAAAAAGAGAAATTTCTTAAAGAAAAGAGATTCGCGGAAGGTAATTTTATTCAAATTCTGGAAGCTATGCGGGGAAGGCCAAGTGATCCGGATCGAAGAAAGCAAATTTATGACCGTTTTCGAGAATCCTTAAGGGTACGGAGTAATTGGATTGAACCCTACCTCTGATCTTTTCGGGCAATACAAAACCAAAAAAAGACTTCAAATTGGCTGTTAAGCAGTAATTCAGCTTTCACCAAAACATGGAATTTATGGAGTTCGAGGAGGTAGGCGGAATCAATAGGCGATATCGCATTCGGCAACTCCAATGATAGCCAAAAAAAGCTACCTGATTTTATTCTGGTAGCTTGATTAGTTAAGATCAGTTGCAAATCAGTCGATCGTAATAGCAAACTCTTGTTTTGGTATCCTCACTTTTTTAAGTTTAGAATTCCAGTCATTTCCTTCATCACGATACCCTAAAGCAAGTAGTACAACGCTTTTAAGTCCTTTTTCCTTTAGTTTTAATATTTCATCAAATTTCTCAGCATCGAAACCTTCCATTGGCGTGGCATCAATTTTTAAATTTGCCGCAGCGATTAATGCAGTTCCCAAACCGATGTATGCTTGTTTCGTTGACCAGATAAAATTATCATTATCGGTTTGTGCTAAAAGATGGTTACTGATGGTGTTCTTAAAATCAGCTAATTGCTCAACTGGTGTGTCTCTTTCTTTGGCAACAAGTTCAATATAATTATCAATAGTTTTCGGAGTAATTGAATCAAATGCTGCGAATACCAAAAGATGAGCGCATTCCGCAATTTGCGAATTGAACGAGCCTTCGCCTAGCTCTTTTTTTAATGCTGGCTTATCAATAATAAAAAGTCTATACGGCTGTATTCCAATTGAGGATGCCGAAAGATTGATGGCTTCAACGATTTTGTCTAAATCTTCATTTGGGACTTTTTTGTCACCGAATTTTTTTGTGGCATATCGCCATTTCAAGTCGTCTATTAACTTCATGGATCTTTATTTTTAAAATGATGAAGCAAAAATACAATTGTGTGGTAACTTTTTGTAACTTAGGGTCTATAAATAACAGTAACATTCGAGTAACTAAGTGATTTATTATGGAAACAGAAATGGAATCAATAACAGAATCAATAAAAGAATGTAGCCAAACCATATTGGCAATTCACGACGTAATGGATCTACTCAATGGCAAATGGAAAGTATCTATTGTCGCATGCCTTTGTTTTAAAAAAATGCGTTATTCTGAATTATTAAGAGAGGTAAAAGGAATCTCGGGTAGAATGTTGAGTCGAGAATTGAAAGAATTGGAAGTGAATCAACTCATCACAAGAAGGGTATTAGATACCCAACCTGTAACAGTAGAGTACGAAATAACGGAATACGGCTCTACTCTTAAAAATTTAACAGCTACCATTGCCCAATGGGGTATCACGCATAGAAAAAGAATCACGGGTAAATAGATAGGTTGTAGGTATCTCCCCCCCCCAAAAAAAACAAAAAATCGAACACAGCGCCATTAAGCGTCAAAAAATAGCATGTAATCTATATCCGATGAAAAATAATTTTAAACACTGGCTCAACAAATCATTTGCGTTTTCAGCGTCTAAAAAAGGAAATATATCACTGGGCGCTGCCGTGGGTATAGGAAGTTTTGTGTTTTCGTTCTCTGCGTATCATTATTTTAAAGCATTCAATTCAAGTTTCGGTATTAATGATTTTCTTACCTCTGATTTAATAAGAATCTTAAATAGGTTAGCATCCGACGGACTACTGTTGGTGGCTGCCGCGCTGGTTTTCTTCTTGGTCGCTAGCACGCCCATTATTGCCCCTAGACTTTACGATATTGTTCAATCAAAAAGGATTTCCAACGGTGCAGTACTGCTGATCTCGGTTTTATTAGCCCTGTTTCTGGGCTGGATTTGGACTACCTTTATTAAAAATGAAATCCTATGGCCCACGCCTGAGGACATGGGCATTTTCATCGCGGCATTGTCGATCGTCTTGATCAGCGTTTTTTACAGACGCAAGGCAATATATTCCTTGTTTTTCTTCTTGCCTTTTGCTTTTGCACAAAGAGGCTATAGCGACGCACGGTTGATCACCAAATATCCGATCAAGTTCACGTTGGAATATAAAGATGGGGAATCGGTGAACGAGATCAAATTTGATGGTAAAGACCATTTATTTATCGATCAATCGGAGAGGTTTGTACACTACAAAGAATTGTGGTCCGGAAAAGTCAAAAGGATCGATGTAAATGACATTGTCAGCACTTCCGCGACGTCAATGCCCGGTATCAGCAAGGATCAGCAATAATTTTTATTACCTGGCTCTCTACCGACTGGTGATTTACGACCCGAGATCAACGGGGTGCGAATCGTTTTAATCAGACGAGCGCAATTGATTTGAATGTGGATTCCGCTCACCCAGAGGAGTTCGTTGCTTGCGACTAATGAAAAAAAGGACAAGGAGTAACCTGAACTCCCTGTCCTTATAAACTGTAAAATGGTCGTGCTCGGTATCCGCTACTCGACGACTTGAAGTTCTTTGGTTTGCAGATGTGTCCTGCCAAACATATCGGTCGCTCTTACTTGAATTTGATACTCGCCCGGTGCTAGTTTTCCAGAAAGCTTCGCTTGCCAGAGGTGCGTTGACTGTCTGGCTTGAGACGGTCTAAATCCATCTAACAATGTTTCGGCGTGATCAAACTGTAACATGCGGTATTGATAACTAGGATCTTCCGCCAGTGTATGTTCCATTTCAATCCAATGCTCACCGTCTAGACTGTATTCAACAACATCATCAGCAGTGCCGATGAAAAAATTGGCATACAATGAGTGACGTCGTATATAGGCCTGCTGAACGGCGCCCGGAAAGGTGATATTGATTTGATAGTCTGCGGGTTCGCCAGCCACCTTATAATCAAAGGTGTAGTCATTACCATCGATCTTTAAAACCGCGTAACCTTTGGGTGTTCCATCGCGCATCGTTGCTACAGGGACGCCATCTTCATTCTTTAGACCCGAATACCAGTCGCCGGAAGTTGTACCCACATTGTATTCGTGATGGGGTTCATCTTGTTTCCATCCGTCATCAGCGGTATAAAAATTTTGTCGTTGCAGGTGGGTGTGTGCGGATAGCGAAAGGGTGTTGGGATAATCCGCTAATAGATCAAACAGACGTTGTCGGTCCTCGCCTCGGAACACATCTGAGTTATTGTGTTGCAGTGGAATATGAAAGGCAAGGACAATCAGTTTGTCCTTGGGAACAAATTTAAGGTTGTTCTCTAGGAAATCCAATTGATCTTTTCGAAATCCGCCTAGATATCCTTTTCCGGTGCGCGGGTTCGGGTATAGAATGTTGTCCAGGATAATGAAGTGTGCATCTCCGTAATTGAACGAAAAATTGCCGGGACCAAAATTCTTTTCATACGTTTCGTCCGAATATTGATCTTCTTCCACATCGAAGTTGAGGTCGTGATTTCCGATAACATTGTACCAAGGCAATCCGAGCTGGGCAACTGCCTTTTTGTACGGGTCATGTAAAACCAGATCGTCTCCCACCAAATCGCCTAGACTAAGCCCGAACGCGAACTGCTCAGTGTTTTGAATATCTTGAACAACCCCTTTATCAAAATAACCGATTTGATCCATGGTGTACGCCTGCGGATCCCCAAAGATCAAAGCATTAAAGCTTTTCGGTTCATTCGCCTGTTTTATTAATGCAAAATCAATAGACTCTGGTAGCTCACCGGTCGGCTCGCTGCCCTCGTATTTTAATTCCGGCGAACCATCGGGCTTATGGATATAGAAAAATTGCGGCGTATGGTCTTCGTCCACGGGATATTGATAGCCACTGGGTTTAATGACGAAAAAGATGCTGTTTTCCCGTACGGGGATTGTATACTTTCCCTCGGCATCAGTAAGCACAACCTCCAGACCGTTACTAACGGCCACTTGTTCTAATCCTTTTTCTTTCGCTTCCTTCTTGCCGTTTTGATTGGCATCTTCATAAACGATTCCCTGGGCAAACTCTTGTCCGTATGCAAAAGTTGAAAGGAAAAATCCACTAATAATTACAAGTTTTAATTTCATAAATGTTTGCTGTTTTTTGCTGAAGTTGATATTAATATATACGGGTTTGATGAAAAAATGAATGTTAAGGACACCTCCAGTTCAATCGCACAGATATAATCGCCCGGCTCAATCGACTGTATAAAAAAATGCTGTTGCTAGAGCGGAGCGAGCCGACATTGGAGTTCTTTGCCATACCGTCCATCGTTACATCATAGACAAAGTAAAAATAGCCGCCCCCAATTTGCCGACCTGTTCCGGATGTTTTTCCCAGACATATTCCTTGATCATTCTATTGGCATCTTTCAGATAGTTTTCAACGGTTCGGAGACTCAAACCCAATCGATCGGCTACATCTTTTTTGCTCTGACCCTCATAGCGGCACATACAGAAGACCTCGCGTTTTCGTTTCGGGAGTTCCGAGACGGCTTCATCCAGCAACTGCATCTGCAGTTCAAAAGTTTCCTCCTCGCGAGTCGCCACGTCGTTATGACCGAAATCGATCGGGTATTCGTCTACAAAAACCAGTGATTCTTTAACTTCTTTTCGAATCCGGTTCAAGGCCCTGTTGTAACTGACCACAAAAAGCCATCCGCCCAGGGGCTTTTGTGCATTTATCTTATCGCGGTTTTGCCATAGAGAAACGAAGACGTCCTGCAGGATTTCAACGGATGCTTCAGGCGATTTTACGAGCTTTAAAATATTGGAATGGATCGGCTTATGGTACCGCTGATAGAGCCAGCTGAACGCGCGCACATCTCCAGCTTTCATGGCTACGATATTTGCTATTTCCTGTTGAGAATCCTCCATAGTTGTCCACTTCCATTCCCCGGTCTTTGTGTTAGATAAGACGGTGAAAACGCACCAAAACTAGAGAATAAATACAAGGAGATTTGCCTAAGATCTATTAAGAAATTGTGAATAAAATAATACCTGCCGGTTATAATTTATTCATAATTAGTTAACCTGAAAACTAGGGCGGATCGAACGGTCAGGGTGTATTTACTGTTGATGAACGAGAAGTTAATGACGCTGATTCGGCTATTTTGGCAGGGGACGTTATCCAAGGAAGCACGAAAGGAGCTCCTTTCGGAATTGACCGATAAACAGCAGGAGCTTCGCCGAGACATGGAGCGTGGGTTTGGCGAGATTCAGGGCGAACAGGAGCTGCATCAGGATCAGGATTACCAGCTTTATCTACGTGAGATTGTAGAGAAAACGAGACGTGAGCACACTACCGTACGGCGAATTCGTCCCAATTGGCGGAAGTGGGTCGTAGCGGCGTCCTTCGTGATTATTTCTGGATTGGGCTACCTCGCCTGGCAGGAAACAGCCGCAGTAAACCCATTGGAAAATAACGTTTCAGAGCCGCAGATCTCCAGCCAGCCCACCATCATTCGGAGTCGGGGCGAGGAAGCACGACTGGTTACGCTAAAGGACGGATCGGAAGTCGAGATTTTTCCAGGAAGCAGTATCGCTTACGATGAAAATTACGGTCAAGAGAATCGATGCTTACAGCTAAACGGAGAGGCTAAATTTACGGTAGCCTTGGATTCGCTTCGCCCTTTTGTCGTGGAGGCCAGCGGTTATACAACGACCGCACTCGGCACTTCGTTTATTGTTGATGCGCGGCATATAGATGAGGTGAATGTAAAATTGCTGAGTGGTAAAGTGGTCGTAAGATCTACGCCGAAAAGCGCGTATTCGATCGCCGATCAGTATTTGGTTCCGGGGGAAGAGTTGGCTATTCAGATCAGTCAATTGGCATTGAAAAAACGCTCGCCCAGGGTTGAAAAATCGCCGGCGAGGATCGCACCAAAAAAGGCAATCCCTAAACCAGAAAAAGTAGCGGCTGATTGGGCAAACCTCCAGTTCATCGAAACACCTTTGTCAGCTGTCTTTAAACGGGTTTCTGCCGCGAAACAGATTCAATTGGACTATCGGGATGAAGAGATGCAAGCGCTCTATTTTACGGGAGACTTTTCAGAAGAGGATGATCTGGAAGCGATCCTGGATATCATTACGATGATGAATGATCTGGAGTACGAAAGACAGCCAGACCATTCTGTGAAAATCCGTAAGCGGGAATCCCTAAACCAAAACAAGGAATTAATAAAAACAAACTAAACAAGTAAAAAACACCAATTTTTTAAATTGTAATGGACACAAAAATGATTTTTAGGCAGGGACGAATAACCGTTCTTATTATGCTCTCGCTGTTGCTTTCTCTACCGGTGTGGGCACAAGACAATGGACAACTCAAGGGAATGGTTGTCAATGATCAAGGAGATAAAATTCAAGGAGCAACCGTTGAGTTGTATACCGACAGTAATACCTTGGTGACTCAGAAATCATCCGATACTGGGGGGACGTTCCTATTTGAAAACCTTCAGCGCGGAGCGACCTACACGGTGGGGGTATCGATGCTGGGCTATCAACGTTCCTCGCCTCAAGAAATCGCTATCCAAGCCAAGGGCACGAATTCGGTATTGGTTCGATTGGATCCGGTTGCCGAAGGCCTTGATGAGGTGGTCGTTGTTGGGTACGGCCAAGTTAAGAAAAGAGATTTAACCGGTGCGGTATCCTCGGTCAATGGAGACGATTTAGCCGGTATACCGGTGCAAAGGGCCGATCAGATGCTACAAGGTCGTGCTGCAGGGGTACAGGTGACCTCAACGACCGGAGCACCCGGAGCGGGCACGACCATTCGGATTCGCGGAAGTAGGTCTGTAAGCGCGTCGAATGAGCCCTTGTATGTTATTGATGGGATCGTGGGAGCAGGGGACTTAAATACCATCAACCCGGCAGATATCGAGAGCATTGATGTGTTGAAAGACGCCTCATCGGCAGCTATCTACGGCTCAAGAGCCTCCAATGGTGTAGTCATCATCACCACCAAGCAAGGTAAAGCCGGTAAAGATCGAATTTCTTTTTCGACGAATCACGGCATATCGAACGTCCCTAAATTAATCGATATGATGGAGGCTAAAGATTTCGTGCCGTTTGTCAATGAAGCGTATATAGACGAGGGACAAACCCCCCTGTATCCAAATGTGGACTCCATTTTAGCGATTACCGGGCCGGTGGGAACGAATTGGCAAGACGAAATTTTCCAAACCGGGTCATATTCTGATTTTAATCTTGCGCTAGCAGGCGGAAGTGAGAGCTTTACCTACAGAGTTTCCGGAAATATGGTCGATCAAAAAGGAGTGGTTTTGAATTCCTCTTATAAACGTTACCAGGCCAATTTGAATTTAACAAAACAGGTCGGAGAACGCCTTAGAATGGGGCTCAATATGAATATTGCGCGGTATAAGCGTGAGCCCAGCTCCAGCGTGAATCTAGGAACAACTGCCGGATGGAAAAGCTCCATGCTAACGCTACCACCAACGATGCTGCCTAGAAATCCTGACGGATCTCCATCGAGTTTTAATCCCATTGCCTATTTTGGTGGCGGTACAGTCAATACGTCTCTGGCTTCGGCGGAATTGATCACCGCCCACACGACGTACAATGATCTATTGGGAAGCGTGTACGCCCAGTATAAAATACTGGACGGCTTGAGCTTTAAAACTTCCCTAGGCGTCAATATTGCCAACAGCATTTATCACGACTATGTACCCCCTTATATGCCGTCGTATGTCGCCAGTGGCGCTGAATTTGCTCAGGCACGAACAGACATTGGCTTTAAAGACTACCTGCTGAACGAAAATACGCTGACCTATGATAAAAGCTTCGGCGATCATAATATCAATGTTTTAGGAGGATTCACCTACCAAACCTCAGAAAGTAATAACGTAGGTGTGCGTGGAGGTGGTCTGACCAATGATATCGTCAGGTGGAACGATTTTGCGAGTATACCCCAAGATCAACGCAATACCAGTTCCAACCACAGTTTAAACAAACAAGTATCCTTTATTGGACGAGCACAGTACAATTACGCCAACAAATACTATTTAACGGTGACCAATCGGTACGACGGCGCATCAAACTTTGCTGCCAATAAAAAATGGGGATACTTTCCATCATCAGCGATTAAATGGCGGATCTCCGAAGAAGACTTCTTCAGAGATATGGCGGTATCGAAATCGATTCTTAACGATCTTTCTTTACGCCTAAGCTATGGGTTGTCCGGGAATCAGGGGATTAGTAATTACCAATCGCTGCCAACCTTATCTACACGCGCGAACGGTTATGTCTTTGGTGGTGTTCCGACGCTAGGATATCGGCAGGGAAATATTACCAATGATGACCTTACTTGGGAAACCTCGACCCAGTTGAATGCAGGATTGGATTTCCAGCTATTCAATGGCCGAATTGACGTGACGACGAATTACTATAACATGCATACCAAGGACCTGTTGTTGACGGTTCAAACGCCGACGCAAACCGGGTATCACCGTCGGTTAATCAATGTGGGTAAAACGGTTTCTTCCGGATTCGAAGTTGGTATTCGAGGAACGGTGATTGATAACAAGAATTTCGGTTGGTCAACCTCTTTGAACCTCAGTACGAACGATCAAGAGGTTACTGATTTAGGACCATTGGTTATGGTTGCTTTAGACAATACGGGTTACGGTGCGACCACGAATTATCTACAAGAGGGGGTTCCCGTGGGCGCTAATTTCGGCCTAGAGTACGCCGGTGTTTGGCACAGTCAAGAGGAAATCGACGCGGAATTAGCCAAGCCTCTGGAAGAACGGACCTATGTCTCGATCTCCAATTTTTATCAGCCCGGTAAACAAAAATACTACGACCATCATCGTGATGGCGAATTGAATATTGATGATTATCATTACTTAGGTACACCGAATCCTCCCGTCTACGGCGGCTGGGGAAATACGCTGCGCTATAAAAACGTTTCGCTGGATATGTTCCTGCAATTTCAACGGGGAAGTACCATGTGGAATTCAATGCAATATTTCACCGGGGTGGGGATGTACCTGACGAACCAAATGAGCTACATAAAAGACCGGTGGACACCGGACAATCCTACTTCTGATATCCCGGCAGTGAACTCCAGAGATAACATACCAAGCACGTATTTCTTACAAAACTCGTCATTTCTTCGTTTGAAATCGCTGGTGTTGAACTATGATCTGAGCTCCAGCGTGTTCAAAGAGTTGGATCGCAAACTGAATGTATTTGTATCTGGGACCAACTTGTTTTTATTGACCAGCTATAATGGTTACGATCCGGAAGTCAATTCCGCAGGAACAAGCTCCACGGTTCGCGCGAAAGATAATGGCGCTTATCCCAATAGCCGGACGATTTCCATTGGTGCAAGCCTTAATTTTTAATTATTAAATCTCTAGTCATGTTAAAAAGCAAATTTTTCATTATATCTGTCTTAAGCGCTGCGTCTTTATTCTCGAGTTGTGAAAAGACGCTTAACGAAGATCCTCAAAGCATTATTGCGCCTGATGCTTTTTTTAAAACAGCGGACCAATGTAGACAAGCCACCAACGGTGTGTACAGTCATTTGCCCGGCATCTTTAACCAAACTGGTTTTTGGAGTGTGACGCTGGCCGGGACGGACCTGTTTATGAATCAAGGAGGGAATGCCACCATCGAAGCGATTCAAGATTATAATTTCTCTTCTGCCACAGAAACGAACAGCCACGCCGTTTGGCAGGTTTGTTACGCAGGAATTAAGGATGCGAATTTTGTGATTAATCGGATATCGTTGTCCGAGATCGATGAGGAAACCAAACATCAATTGTTGGGAGAGAATAAGTTTCTCCGGGCGATGTATTACCATTTACTGACCAATGTTTTTGGAGACGTGCCCCTGTGGATTGATGAATTAAAAATTGACGAGGTATCTCAACTTCCGCGTAGCCCCTTAGCTGAAGTGCGCGCGCAGATGATTCTTGATTTGGAGGATGCTATTGCCAGCCTGCCGGCGAATTACGATAGCAGCAATATGGGCAGGGTAACCAAAGGTGCGGCGTTGACGTTGCTAGCCCGGATCTATTTATACGCTCAAGATTGGGAAAATGCCTATCAAATGGCCAGTCAAGTACAGGATGGCGAGTATATTTTGTTGCCAAACTACGCCGATTTGTTTGACCCGTATAATAAGAGCAAAAACAATAAGGAATCGATTTTTGAGATTCAATATAAACGGAACGCAGAGACGAATCAGAATTTTGTTACCAATTCGTTCTATACCTATTTCTTTCCGACGGGAGACGCAGCGGGTGGGACCTATGCTGGAGTTGATTTCGGAACGGTTATTTTGCAATCCTATCCGCAGTTTTACCCCACACACTATTTAATCGATTTATATGATCTGGACGACGATCGCCGTCATGTTTCCCTTTCCTGGGGGTTTAATGGCGAGTTGTTCAATAGAGGCTCTATAGAGGATCGCCCTTGGTTTGGACCCAAATTCTGGGATCTTACGGCTAATCGGACGGCTAGTGAAAAAAACCTTTATTTTCTGCGCTATGCTGAGGTGATTATGATTTTGGCGGAAGCTGCCAATGAAATGGGAAATACCGCGGACGCATTGACCTATGTGAATATGATTAGAGATCGCGCCAAAGCCGAATTATTGGGAGCGGGCGACAACTTAAACCAGGCACAGATGCGGGAAGTGATTATGGAAGAGCGGGCGAGAGAGTTTGTTGGGGAGTTCCACCGGAAGTGGGATTTAAGTCGTTGGAATAAGTTGGGTGAGGCTATGGAATCCATCGCTGAAGAGAATGCGGATGGAGCAAGAAATGTCCAAGCCCATCACGGTCTGTTTCCGATTCCATATGATGAGATCGTCAAAAATAGAAATCTGGAACAAAATCCAGGCTACAATTAACGGGCGAGCCTATTATAGAAAGTAGCAAAAAATAACGATTCAATAGCGTCCTGTATTAATTTTGGTCAGTCGAATGAAGAGTCTGGCATTTGGAACAAGGGATACGTTAAAAAAATAGCACAGCCAGCGGTTTTCGTTGGCTGTTTTTTTCTTTCATTCGCTTAATAGAAAAGGCTTAATTTAGAAAAACACGTTCGGCGTATTGCTAGGAACGATCCGCCACCGCCGATCCATTAAACGATCAGTAGAGCAGGTGGTCACTGACCTTTTACACCCGCTAACTTTCCCGGGATTGATTGACCTTGCTCGTTCAGCGTTGATGTTTGTCTGGGTGCGCGCCAAGCGAATCCGTGCCCGAATATCCCGAGACCATCAGGACCAATACAAGACGAAATCTAAGGATTACTTTTCTTCGGATCAATACTCGCGTTTATGGCGAGATTCGAGGAGCTCAACGATCCCGATGAAGGGGTAGTGGAGCTGTTGATGAGCAAACTCGTCTCCACAGAAATAACGGGAGAGGGGATGGGCTACGGACGAGAATGTCCGGCTCCGCGACGTGAATAAAACCAATCAAAAACATGAACGATGAATTGCTGAAATCTCCATTTTGAGATTCAAAAAAAGAACTCTAATTTTAACGCACATTTAAAGGTAGTGGTAAAGAAACGTTTTTATAATCCAGCTCAGTTATTCATTTTCAGCTTTTTGCTCCTGATCCTAGCAGGGACATGCTTGCTGAAACTACCGTGGGCGTTGAATCAACCACTGACGTGGATCGATGCACTCTTTACCTCAACCAGTGCGGTTTGTGTTACGGGGTTAATTGTGGTGGATACCGCGACCCATTTTACGCTCTGGGGTCAGCTGACCATCATGCTTCTTATCCAGGCTGGAGGTATAGGTATCCTATCCTTTGCGGCTTTTTTTAGTTATTTTCTAAAGGGTGGCAGTACCTATGCCAACCAATTGGCCGTCGGTGCCTACTCGAATACCGTGCGGATGTCGGAGGTTTTTGTATTGCTTCGACGCATGGTATGGGTCACATTAGGTATAGAATTAATGAGCGCAATAGCGATTTTCTGGAATTTGGGCGAGGGAAGTGGAATGTCATTGGGATCCCGTGTGTTTTATTCGCTTTTTCACGCCATATCTTCTTTTTGTAATGCCGGTTTTTCCACCATGTCCAATGGCTTGATGGATCGTGCCGTTGTGCATAACTACGGCTTGCAGCTGACCATAGCCCTAACCTACATCTTCGGCGGTTTGGGATTTCCGATTGTGATTAACGTCCTTCAGTATATAAAGCATTTGTATAGGCGGTTTGTCCGTAAATGGACATTGAAGGGAAGCTTCCACCGACCGTGGGTGCTGAACATCAACAGCAAGATCAACTTGGTCACAACAGGTGTTGTTACGCTATTTGCAACACTGGTGATCTACATCAATGAATACGAGCATGTCCTATCCGCCCATGACGGAATAGGCAAGCTGGTCATTGCTTTTTCTACCGCCACAACGCCAAGGACTGCGGGCTTTAACAGCATCGATTTTGGGGCATTACAATTCTCCACGATGATCTTTGTTATGTTGTTAATGTGGATTGGCGCCTCGCCAAATTCGACAGGAGGTGGGATAAAAACCAGCACATTCGTCGTAGCAGTGTTGAATGTATTGAGTTTGGCCAAGGGGAAGGACCGAACCGAGGTCTTTGGACGGGAGATCAGTGCTATCTCGATACAAAGGGCTTTTGCCACCATGTTCCTTTCCCTTTTTACCATAGGAATCGCCATTTTTTCCATTTCATTTTTTGAACCTACCCGTCCTTTACTTGACATCGCTTTTGAATGTTTTTCTGCCTATAGCACAGTGGGCCTATCCCTGGGGGGAACAAGTGATTTTACGACGGGGAGCAAAGGGATTCTTGTCCTGACCATGTTTGTGGGAAGGGTAACGATGTTATCTGTATTCATCGCGTTCATCAAAAAAGTAAAATATACACATTATCGGTACGCTCCAGAAGATCTGACCATATATTAATATTGTCATGAAACCGAGATATTCATAATATGGACACGTTGGACTATAATTATTTATATTGAGCACGCATCAACTAGCACAAAAAAATAAAGAGATGAAATTTATCGTAATAGGTTTAGGGAATTTTGGTTCATCACTGGCGGAGAAACTAACGACCCAAGGTAACGAGGTTATCGGCGTTGATCAACAGATAGACAAGGTTACCGCGCTTAAAGAAAAGATTACCCACACGGTCTGCTTGAATGCAACCGATGAGACAGCTTTTAACACCCTTCCGTTAAAGAATACTGACGTGGTTATCGTGGCCATAGGAGAAAACGAAGGAGCCAATATTATGGTCTCCGCTTTATGTAAAGAGGCACAAGTCACGCGGTTGGTCAGTCGGGCGGTCAACCGCCTACACGAAAAGGTATTGGGAGCATTGGGTATTACCGAGATCGCGCATCCCGAAGAAGAGTCTGCCGAGCGATGGTCAAAACGTCTGTGCATGACCGGACTTGTTGATTCCTTCGAGCTGAACAGTAATTATTCCATCGTGGAGGCTGTCGTTCCAGACAAGTATGTGGGGAAGTCAATACAGGAAATTGGATTCCGTGAGCGGTATGAGCTGCTCGTGCTTACTATTTTAAAGAATACTGAACAGCGGAGTTCCTTTGGGAAGAATATCGTCACGACTGTGCTGCACGGTATACCGCTTCCGGATACCGTATTGGAAAAGGGAGATATTCTTGCCTTATATGGTTATAATGACCATATCAAATCGTTCTTATAGGCTATCATTACCGATCTATCAATTTTAAAGCTATTGATGAATTTATAGAGAGAGCAGTTCCACATCACCCTCTTTTTTCTTATCTGCTCATCCAGTACGAACCACGCACTCCCGTCTAGGCAATATGTTTTTGGCCGGAGTATACCTTCGTATTGCTTTCCTTCTATTGAAAAAACAAAGAATTCAATAAGTGAATTTTCCAACTTAAATTATTTTTTTACTCCAAATATCGAATAGGCAGGCGACCGGGTTTGTCTGCTATCTCTCCCGAACTATTTCCTATTTCATTTTCCAGCAGCGCATAATCGTCTTCCGGTTGTGTTTTAAGAGATCGCTACGTGTTTTTTTAATAAAAATGTACGGCTATAATTTTTAATAACTAAATTTTTAGTTATTATTGTTTGATAAACTAATGTTTTAGTTGTCACGGCATTTGGTGAATCAATCACGACATGCAACGCTAGTAGTTACAGATTCGCAAGAAGATATTAAATGGACCGTAAAAAGGAAATATTGTGGTATAGGGGCTCAAACCACTTCTTTATCGTGACCAGCAGGCTAGCCAGGCCAGGTCGGGAGGCAATCGTGTTGTTCGTTTCAATCCTATGTTTGACAATCTCGTTTCATGCGTTGGGACAATCTATTGTTGGTCGGGTGATAACTGAGGAGGGCACACCTTTAAATGGAGCGGTTGTGAATATCCTCCAACAGAGAGATTCTATCTTTCATTCATTCGGAAGGACAGACCTGTGCGGTAATTTCTCGATACCTGCTCCGAGCGATACCGGCGCGTATTTTCTGGTATTCCTATACCCCAAACATACCGATGTTGCTATTCCATTACCAGTAGATGGTCAGTTTCCGGGTAAGGATTTGGGCGAGATCATGCTCCCATTGAATGCGGTATTCATAGAAGAGGTCGTGATCACCGCGAGAAGTTTGATGAGGGTTAAAGGAGACACCCTGGAATACGATATTAGCGGACTTAATCTTTCACCAAACTCCAGAGTGGAAGATGTTTTAAATCAGTTGCCGGGAATGCGGATAACTAGAGGCGGGCAAATATTTTCGCATGGAAAAGTGGTCGAAAGGGTTCTGGTGGATGGTGAGCCTTTTTTTGGGAACGATCCTGCCTTGGTCACCAGGAATATCCGTTCGGATATTATCGACAAAATTCAGGTTTATGAGGATGCCAGTGAGAACGAGAAAATCACTGGAATCAAAGACAACAATAAGCGAAAAACAATCGATATCAAACTTAAAGAGGAAAAGAACAAAGGGATGTTTGGTATGGCGCAACTGGGTTATATGGATGGCCATTATAATAATCTGATTATGTTGAATCGGTTCAATGGGAAAGAGAAAATTTTTGGATACGCCGTGTTGAGCAATACCGGAAAACTCGGAGTTGGTTATCGAAATACGAAGGATGGCGGTTCCGGATTGGGGGAAGAGTTCGATGATCAGACCGGCAGTTTTACGGGTGAGGGGAGACCGGAGGTCTACAGTAGCGGATTAAGCTATTCGAACGATTGGGAAAAGCACAAATTAAACACTCATGTAAGCGTGAAAGGTATGACAGTCAACGGGGACAGAGAAATAGATCAGGTGATTGATTCGGAGACCCGGCCGCAGAAGAATAGCAGTACAACAAACTTTCAGCGAACAAATCATGAACAACATTTTAATCTTGAGTACGAGTGGGTCGGCCGCTCCAAGCTAAATGTTTTGCTAAGCGCTGAAAATGAACGGATTTTTAACGTGTATCAAAAGAGGTCGCGAATAGAGGACCTGGGTGAGGATGGTGCCATCCGTACTTTACGCCAGGACAACCATTCCCAGGAAAACGTTTTTCGGACAGACCTACAGATCAACTGGTCGAAAACATTAAAGAAGGAGGGTAGGAGAATAGCCGTAGGTTTGCGGCCGAATATCCTATTCGCCAATAGCGACAACGCTATTAAACTGCACGGGAGCGGCCTAGATTCTTCAGGAACGGGCGAACTTTTGGTGCAAGGAATTCGGCATGAAAATAATCTAGATTTTAACCTGATTTATAGTGAACCGATTTTCGGAGGATTACTGGTGAGCAGTTTTGAAAATAAGAATTATCTCACTGGAAACCACTCAAAAGTTGGAAACCAGGAGAGGAGCTACCCCGGGAGCTTTGGGGGACACTTTCGATACAATTATAGAGTGAATAGAGTCAAATCGGTATATAGAGCAACGATAAAAGGTTTCACCACCGAATTTGGAACCGCGCTCTCATTCGATAGATCCGACCTAGAGGATATCACTAGGGGCAGCACCGATCGTAACGATTTCATTTTCCTGCAACCGACAGCGGACCTGGAATACAGGTGGAGCCAGAATCATACGCTAAAAGGCGGGTATAGTAAAACCAATATTCGGCCCACTTCTTTTCTTGTTCAGTCGTTCGCAGATGCTGAGGATCTGCTGAATGTATATATTGGTAATACAGCATTGAAACCGCGATCGATCAACCGGTTATTTTTAGATTACTATAATTTCAAACTCCAAAAACTGAGGGCCATCAATGCCTCCCTTGAATACAACTTAAAACGCAATGATATTGGCTACTCCATTTTGACAGAGGAGGACCAGAATACCATTCGCCCTGTGCATATCGATAAGGCTACCTATGATTATACCTTCAGTACATCATACGGGAAAGAAATTACCGGGCAAAAAGACTACCTATGGTTGCAAGTGGATGGTATGCAGTCTATTAGTTATAGTTATGTAAACGAAATCGAAAACAGACTACGCAGTGCGTTTATTAAATTCCGACCCAGCTTGGCATTTAAAGAACGGGCAGGGATTCGGTTCAACTTAGGCGCAGGGCCGGTTTTCGAGAGCCTGGAGTATTCCCAAAATGAAGAATTTAATTTTAACGGATTTGGTTTCGAAGGAGAGGGAGGAATAGACGCGAGTTTTCCTCTAGCCCTTCGTTTAGAGCAACGTTTTCAATACACCTATAAACCGCGGAACGAACTACTGGGTACCTCGTTGAATCAGTTGCTATGGGATCTATCGCTGATCAAAAACTTCGGAAGGGAAGATAGCTTTGCTGTTGAACTGTCGGTGAACGATCTTTTGGATCAAAATCAGGGACTAAAAAGGAACTTTAGTAACACAGGGTTTACTGAAAGGAGGTATTCAGCCATCGGCAGATATTTTTTGCTGAGTTTTAAATGGGACTTAAACCAAATGGGGGATTAAATGACACGACAGCTAATTTCTTTTGTTTTTCTAATGATCTTATGTCTTAAATCGTCGGCCCAGTATGAACATATCATTCATCAGGGGAGTATAACATATGAGAGCAAGGTCAATCGGCTGGAACGGGCCAAAATGTTTTTAGGACTACTGGCGAGTTCAACAAAATACCGTGAATATATCCTTTCGCTGCAGAGCAATCGTTTTCATACGAGAGATTACCAGTTGGATTTTGACAAAACGCAGAGTGTATACGGGTTGCTGGATACCGAAGTCTCACACGATTTTATTGATCTATTGATCGGTATTCCGACGATGGAGATCGTTCGCAAACCGGAGGTGGATTCGGTTTTCATAAAAAAGCAATTCGGAGACGATCAATATTTTATCGCTGACAGATCTCAAGATATAAAATGGAAATATACCAACGAGCGAATGGACATCCTAGGGTACGAATGTCGTCGGGCGAATGGTCTTTTAATGGATTCGATTTATGTTGTTGCATTTTATTGTCCCCAAATCGATGTTTCGTTCGGGCCATCGATATTTTCCGGTCTTCCTGGGATGGTGCTGGGTGTTTCTATTCCACAGGAGCACATCCATATTTTCGCCACCAAAATAAATTTAACGGGCCCATCATTAATGAAAGAAGAAATACTGAGAAGGAGAAGCGATGATAAAACAGAAACTTTTTTAGAATTCGGCGAATATCTTAAAAGCCTTCTGGGTGATCGTTTCAACGACACGCAATGGGATTTGAATTTGCGCGGAATAAGGTTTTGAAATCACATTGAATGATGCTCTTGGGTATTGGAGAGAATATAAACCAAAAGGACGAAGACAATGGGAAGTTTCCCCTTGGCAGACCAACTCGATTTTTTCATAAGAAGATCGTTTCAATTACTAATTTCTCCTTTATTATTCGCCAGTTTATCTTTCCAGTTTTTTAACTCTTCAGGTGTTATTCGTATCCAATCTGTTAGTTCACCCACGATTTTAAGCGGCTCTTGGCTGCGATAGGAACGGGAAGGGTTGCCGGGAAACTTTTTGTTGGTGAGGTTTGGGTCGTTCTCAAACTGCCCGGTCGGTTCAACGATATAAACACGGTCCGGGCCATCACCTTTAGCCAAGGCAGCCGCTAGTCCTGCCCCGTTTATCAAGGCCGTGAAATAGATGTGATTCATGACCAGTTCGGTCTGGTAATTCGATGTACCTCCTGCAGTCAGTAAATCACCAATCTGTAAATCAGCTTTTGTGCCATGATAAAAAGGGCCTTGGTCAGCGGGTTTGTCTTGGAATTCCTTTGCCAATTTGTGGTTCTTTTTTGCCTTATCTAAATCACCTAACTCTTCATAGCATTTAGCAATGTCTGAATATAGAAAAGGAAAAGCCCCTTTTACAGCATCATCGTCTAGCTTTAAGGCGAATTCCAAACCCGTTTCTAGCCACTTTAACTGGTCAGCACAGTTTTTCTGATGCCGCGCAACATAATGGGAGGCCGTAAATTTTTCAAAATCATTTGTTGCCTCATGCCATGCCTGAAGAAACAACTTGCTGGCTTCTTCTGGTTTTCCTTTCTCTTCCATCTCCATGCCTTGGATGCATAATTTAACGACCTTGTTGTTCGGGTTGAATTCCATCTGATAGTGATTTTTGTAGGTTTGTGAAAATATAGGTTCTGCATCAAAACCCATTATCAAATATACTAACTTTCACTTTTCAACAAACTCCTCTTGGCTCAATTTTAACACCATTTGGTTATCGACCGTTTGTAGGCAGGCCTCGAGGGTATCCATAAGGTTATTCAGACATTTGTGGTCTCCTGATGTTCTGAGACCATCCGGGTTTAAGATGGAGATGATCGTAATCTGGATCCAAATAGGACGTGTCTGGTTCTTTCACATATTCCACCGACTGGCCCCCGTCTTATTGTTATCAAGCCTGCCACTACAAGCCGATGTAAAAAATAACTAGCGATAAATTCTGTCCGGGTATATGATGAATCAGAACATTAATCTTATCCACAATACGGACATTTGCTCTTGGTTAAGATGAATAGGGAAGCAGATCGTATATTTCACTTTCATTGGTCGAATTGTTCGTGTAAGCACCCGCATAGTTGTGCGGAAAAGGATATTCGACCAACACACTAGTCACGTATAAAAACAACTGATGCACCAGATAAATATCGGTTAGTCCAATTTGAACTATTGTGAAATGACCAATTCTGATGATTGGCTATTCGATCCTATAGGATTCAATAGGTTGGTTCGCTACTTGGAGGGGATACCAAGGTCTTTATCATTGTTCCGACCGGGTCCATCCCATCTCCATAATAGGAGGAAATACAATATAAAACAAATTAAAGTAACGTAGTTGGTTCGTACCAGTGTTGCGTGTATAGCAGCCGGTGCCAATATTGACTTTGTGCGAATTGCGGCATATGTTAGGACCAATGACACAATAATTGAAAAAATTACGAACACCCAAAACCCACCAAATTGATCGAAATCATCAAAAATCAATAAATGCCAACTTGCCCAAGCAAGACCTGATATTAAGCTTTTATACACCCAGTTCAAACCGTCCAACGCATCAATTAGATAACCTCTCCAGGCGTATTCTTCAGTTAGGTCATAAACGAGAGTCATGATACAATATAAAATGGCCCAGAGATGGGGATTAATATCAAAACGGTTTTCAAAGCCGCAAATACCATAAGCAATTAACAAAATCGAAGGAAACAGAAGGGATTTTAAAAAATTGCTTCCAAATAATTTGATCTGGATATCTTTTGGTGGCCAGAGCTTGTAGAAAATTAAAGAGATTAGTAAGAGCGCAACACCGTGATTAAAATTCCAAGGAAAATAATGGCCTGATAATTCATGAAGTGCAAACTGCAAACCGTTGGGGAATTTTCGAGCGAAAAATGTGCTAACCAGGATGAGTATGTAGAAAATAAATATCGGTATCCATCGGTTAGATCGAATTTTGTCTACACGTTTCATGTTTGTTTTTAGTCCCAAGAGCGTCGTTAATTTGGCAAATGTAATAAAATGGGGGTGTAAAATGCAATGTTGTTCAGTCATCTGATTAGAGCTTGTTGGTGGGGTTGGGCTGGTGACTAGATGCTGAGGCGCTATATTAGGGTCATTTAATATTTTATTTCCTTGATATCACTGGATGTGAAGATACCCAAATAATCTTGCTGTCATCCTTAAACTGTTGAGAGAGGGAGACGGCCGAAATGATACATTCAAGAGTCTTTTAGACTTCTGGGTAAATTTTATATATTTAAAAAACTATTAACTATTTAACAATAGACCAATTTAACCACCGAGGTCAGCAAATGAACTTTTCCAGTACTTGAATTGTTGAGAAACCTTTGAGAAAACAGACACATTGTGAATTAAAAACTATCAACATCATGTATAGTTTTCGCAATAGCTTACAAAGGAAAAAACGTCGCCTGTAAGGGCCAGTTTTATTTTCAATCGAATGGCAATTTTAGCCTCGGAAAAAAAACCTGTTAGATTCATCCTAAGTAAAATGATATGATTAAAACGCCAATTATCGTTTACCGAATAAGTTTCCTACTTCTGCTAATTAGCATTTGCTTTTTATCCAATACGGGCTGCTCTAAAAATTCAGAATTCGATTCCGTGCCCGGTTTGCTTTATGATCTAAGGATTGAAATTGTAGACGAATCGGAAAGCGACCTCTTAGACTCCCTACCTTTAATGGATAGTGAGGGGGCAGCCCCAGTCGCGTATATGATAGACTCAGCAGAATACGCGTTAGCTATAGATGCGGATATCGATAGCACCAAGCTCTTCCTCAAGCCCCTTATGCTACAAAATGATGTGGAGTTTAACAGGTTGATTCTTAGAACTACAACTGCCCCGGGTCGGGAAAGTTACCGTCCTTCTGAACTTACTTATCTGTCGACCTCAGAAGCTATTTTTAGCGATAGGAAAGAGCACAGGATCGTCTCTGTATGGGAGGGCGAATGGTATCGAAAAAAATGTGTCTACATCGAATTCGATGGAAAACGGATTTCCTCTTCTGGCACTAGTGAATCAGGAAGTTCTCTATTTAGGATTGTTTTAGGAGGAGAATAGTGTTGAACCTGAGGAGCAAATAACCAGTTGTGATTCGAAGCAAAGCTGGGTGGATGATTTTTCTAAATTTAAAACAACAAGTTATAGCTAATCAGTTTATCATCAAGGGTACTATAGGGGATATGTACGGTAGGGTCGCGAAAGACTTGGAGTCTTTAGAAGGTCTTGAACCAGAATACGTTGGTGTCTTGTTATTAGAGTCCTATAAGAAAGAGGACGCTTATCAAAAAAAAATGTGTCAACCCTATAAATAGTTCTTCTGTATTGAATGCTTTTTTTTATTGAAACTTGATTTTATATTTTGTATATTAAGCTCTATATCTTAGGGTTAGTGGAGAAAAAAATAAAATCCAATATCTAGATGATTAATGGAAAAGGAAATGGTAAGCCTTCGTGTTTTGATGTTTTAGCACAAAGGAATTACCTGATGGATCTATGCGCTTATCCTCGTGCTCGTTTTCAAATACCAAAAAAATAGATATGGAAATTGATTTTTTTCAATTGGTAGTCAAGCGAAATACTCAATTTTACATTATAGTGAGTTATTCCAGTGTTGGATCCCAATTAAGAGGACTAACCGAGATTGCTTCTACTTTTTTTTACATGGCAAGAGGTTAAATTGAAACCGGAGGAAAGGATTAGACTTGATTTTTGAAATGGATAGTAACGATCCAAAACTTATCATTAATGAATAAAATTGTACAAAGCTCATGGATAGGTGAAGCGCTTTCAACTATGGAAATCCTATGTATTAATTCTTTTATAAAGAATGGACAAATGGGGTAATGACATGAAAATTCGGGCGACTCCGACCATATATCAATGGAAGAGAATTGCCGGATAGTCATCGTATCCATGAATTGAAAAATATACTATACTAAATTGACCTCTCCCCTGAAAACCGGAGTATTTAAAAGTAGAGAATTCGGTTATGAATT
>JBQDCW010000030.1:0-42148 GCA_052092145.1 Sphingobacterium sp.
CCCACGGAGCTTAGTTCTTCAAAGGTAACCCCTTGGGCAAAACCGTTATCACCACCGGATATTCCGTACCTGTTCCATTCTTCTTCCTCTTCATCCAAATCAGGCATATTTCTGAAAACTTCGTCCAGCTCTTCCTGCGGAATTTGAACACTTACGTTTTCATTTTCGTCGTATTCAATGTCTAAATTAGCAGGGTTTATTTCGTTTTCCTGAATTTGGCGTTCAGTGGCAGTGTTTGGCACTGAAAGGCGTTCTATAGGTTTGGGCTGTCCCATAATATCGGGTAAGTTCGGGTTGACTTTTTTATGCGGAGGGTCTTGTTTCGACCTTTTATGAATTACAATTTTATCCTGCAATAGCAGGACAATGACTATGAGTAGGCATATCACAATTACTATTTCCATAGCTTATAGAATAGGTTTAAAATGTTCGTTGAAATAATCGGTAATATCTTCACCGTACTCCCTGAAATGATGTTCGAGAATGTTGTCAATGTAAGAGTAGAGCGTTGTTCTTTCTTCCCTTGTCAGTTGAACGATGCGGAGCAATCTTTCGTGGTATTCAGGGCGTATGTAAACGACCTTGCCGTTACGCCCCGATGGAAACCGATTGACCAAAAACGTTTCCTCATAGTCCACTTTTTTTGATGAACTGTTACGGGCTTTTTCCCTTGGCTTGGTTTCCTTTGGTACATCCTGCTTTTTGTTATTGCTCGGTGGCGCTACAAGCTCATCGCCGCTTATGATGTTCATAAGGTATTCCTCATCAACATTGGGCTTTTCAAAATCGTTGTTTTTGTTATTTGAAGCCATACTTACTGTTTTTATAGATGAGTGATTTTTAAAAATTCCTCGACAAACAAATCCATTTTCGTTGCTTTCATCAACTGTGGTTCAGCAGGCAGCAAACTTGATCGGAACACATAACTGCCTGTGTCGTCTGTTTCCTTTCGGAAACGTTTGCTGTCCATTATTCTTGTTTCCATTATGGGCAGGTTGAGTTCTTTGATGACATTTTGATAAGCATCATACAAACCTGTTTTTTCCCTGCCGTCCACTTGGTTCCAAAACAGCCACATCTCTTGTTCGGGATTGCCCTCTTCCGTTTGAGGAAGCCCGAGAAAGGCTTTGGTAAAGCCCAATGTACTTTCCACTACCAAACGGTCGGCAGTAATGGGCGAAAAGATAAAATCCATTTTTTTTAAAGTGGTCAAAACGCCTTTAGTATTGGCTGTTCCCGGCAGGTCGAAGAAGATCACATCCGGCACAACCGCCGACTGGCTTCTGTATTCCGATGCTTTCTCCAGAGCCGTTTCAGCTTTACATTTAATAATCGGGTACGCTTTTTTGTTGATTGCTTGAAACTGCTTCATTGCCGCTTTTTTATGGTAGTCGTTCTGCATTATGGTCCTCTTATCCCTTTCACGCATATTGGTCAGGCTGTGTTGTGGAAAGTCGCAGTCCATCACCAGTACATTAAAACCTAAACGGTAATGAAGCACACTTGCCAGCAAGGTGGTCATCGTGGATTTTCCCACACCGCCCTTTTGGGTGGAGAAGCTGATTTTTAAAGTTTTCTTTGTTGTTTCCATTATTTAAAAATTTATTGTTACACACTTTATCTGTTTTGTAGGATTGAATATTGGTTTATCTGATTATTACCTCGTTCATATATTCCTGCATTCCCTTTTGGGTGCTTTCCTGCACAGGTATTTGCTTTCATTTTTGCCTTGTCAGGTACATTCTTTGGCAAGTGGAAAAACTTGCAACAGGTAAATTGCTTTACCGCTTTTATGCTTTTACACTTTTATTGTTTTATGCTTTTAAAACCTTATACTTTTATTCCAAACTACCTGTTTGCAAACCTGATTTTCTTCTTTGTTTAGATACATTTTTTACTACCTGCACTAAAATTATACGGCAAATAAAGCGATTGATTTAACCGCTGATTGAGCTGTGGAAGTGTTTGGCGTTCAAAGGCAGTGTTTGGCACTGCTATGCAGTACAATGCTTTCGTAAACAGGGCTTTACTTTGTACAATGATTTTTATTAACGGATTTATGCAAAAGTCTTTTGACAAATCGGAGGGTAACGGGAACGGCATCGAGCCGTTTTTCCCTGTTACATTTAATCCGTCCCGCAGGGCGGATTTTTGTGTTCAACGGAACACGGCAAGTTGTGTTTTGAGGCACTCGAAACCGAGTTTAGTGCCTCAAAACAACTTGCCCTTTGCAGGGGCAGAAAAAACCTCCGAAGTCGGCTTTTTGTGTGAATTATAAATGGATTAGTGATGAATGACAACAGGAACAGCAAACAGAACAAGTGCGGTCGCAAGCCAAAACTCAACCCGAGCATCCACCGCCACGTTTTCCGTCTTACAGATGAGGAAAATGCCAAACTTTTATCGCTTTTTGAAGCATCGGGAATGCCCAATAAAGCAAAGTTTATCATTTCGCAGGTGTTTGGAAAGGAAATGAAGTCGGTCAAAATTGATAAAGGAACGGTTGATTTTTATATGCGACTGACTTCGTTTCACAGTCAGTTTCGGGCAATAGGCGTGAATTACAATCAGATTGTGAAGCTGTTGTACCGTCATTTTTCGGAGAAAAAAGCCGCAGCGTTCCTTTACAAATTGGAAAAACAGACGGCTGAAATGGCGGTATTGTGTCAAAAAATCATTCAGATAACCGAAGAATTTGAAGCCAAACATCTGAAAAAACAGCGTTAGACCTGGATGAGCTATCCATTAAAAGATAAAAATCAATAGCTCATCCACGCTTCATTACCATTAAGAAAATAAAAAAATCAATGAAAAATGATAGCAAAAATCGGAAGAAGCGAAAATTTGTACGGTGCATTGGCGTATAACAATCAGAAAGTGGAGAATGAAAACGGGAAAATTCTGTTCACAAATAAGATAATTGAAACGCCAAGCGGGAATTATTCCGTTGCACAATTAACCCAATCTTTTGAACCGTACCTCATCGCAAATCGCAATACGCAATATCATACCTTGCATATTTCGCTCAATCCCGACCCAAAAGATAAAGTTAGCGATGACAAGTATAGAGAAATGGCACAAGAATATATGCGGGAAATGGGTTACGGCGAACAGCCTTTTGTGGTCTTCAAACATACCGATATTGACCGTAGTCATATCCATATCGTATCGGTCTGCGTGGATGAACAGGGCGTGAAAATTTCGGATAGTTTTGAGAAAATGCGGTCTATGAATATATGCCGTGAACTGGAAAGAAAACACGGTCTGATACCTGCAACGGATAAAGAACGTAATCAGAATGATAAGGTTTTTCGTCCGGTGTATTATCGGGCAGGTGACGTAAAAAGTCAGATAGCTTCAGTAGTCCGACACCTGCCGAACTATTATCAACACCAAACTTTGGGAGAATATAATGCTTTGCTATCCCTGTTCAATATTACCACCGAGAAAGTGGAGGGCGAATTACACGGAAAGGCACAGCAGGGTTTATTGTACATTCCATTGAATGAGAAAGGCGAAAGAGCCGGACATCCGTTCAAGGCTTCGCTTTTCGGAAAGAACGCAGGGCTTCCGGCTTTGGAACTGCATTTTGAGAAATGCAAAACAACCCTGAAAGACACCCCGACCAAACAGACCTTAAAATCAGCCGTTACCATTGCACTGCAATCCACGGGCAATGAACAGGCTTTTAAAAGACAATTAGGGGAACAAGGGATTAATGTTGTGGTGCGTAGAAATGACACCGGACGTATTTACGGAATAACGTTTATTGACCACAATTCTAAAAGCGTTTGGAACGGTTCACGCTTAGGCAAGGAACTTTCTGCCAATACCTTTAATGATTATTGGAACAATAACATCAAACCGGAGATTAAAGAACCTGCCTTACAACCACCAAAAATATCCACATCAAATGATGTGGATATTCCTGCGGAAGAACCACATCATTTGTTTGACTTTCTGAATACTACTGAAAGACACGAAGACGGCTTGATAGAAGCCGTTGGCGGTTTGCTCATACCCGAAGCACAGGGCGAAGATTACGAGGAACAGGATTTTACCAATAAGATGAAGAAAAAAAGAAAACGCCAAAGAGGTCAGAAATAGATTCTTATTATTTCTTGATATGTTGCTTGAAATACACAAAATGATGTTCAATAGACTTATTCCAATATTCTGTGTTATGATTGCCCGGCTGACTTATGAAAGTTGTCGGGATTTCCAGACTATCAGTTAAGGGTTTTAAATTTTCAGAGTTTGGATATAAAATATCGTCTGTTCCGCAGTCAAAAATGAACGGTTTTTTGAAGTTGGGATTTTGCTTTAATAATGTTGAAATACTGTACTTGTTCCAATCTTCTTTTGTAGGATTTCCGAGATTTTTTATTAAATCGTCTGTCACTCTGTTTGTCTGCCAAAACTGTTGGCTTACTTTCTGAAAATTAGGATAGTCGATTTCTAAAGCTCCGCTTGTAGAGCCTGCCGTATTAAAATAGTCAGGGTTTAAAATGAAATACCGCAAAGCCCCGTAACCACCCATACTCAAACCACTTATAAAGATATTTTTATTGTCAGTATTAAAAGACTGATGAACTTTGGGAACTAACTCTTTGAAGAAAAAGTCCTCATAACGTGAGCCTTTGTTTATCGGGCTGTTGATATAGTAAGACGTAAAACCATCTGGCGTTACAATGACAAAACCGTATTCGTCAGCCAATTTTTGTAAATCTGTTGTCTGCGACCATTGTTTGTAGTTTTCGCTGTAACCGTGAAGTAAATAAACCAAAGGATATTTTGCAGTTTCGTTGTATGTTTTTGGTTTGAAAACAAAAACGGTGTCAGGGTTTGCCAAATACTCCGATTTTAAAATCCATTTTTCCTGTGCTTGTAGTGAAAAGTTTATCATTAATAAACCAATCAACATAAAAATTGCTCTATTCATATTTAATATATTTGTTGCAAAATTCAGCAAGCATTTTGTCGTATGCAATAACGAACAAAATTGTGAGCCTCTATAAAGTTGACAGTTATGCGTAAAGAAAATTCTACCAATGCGATAAATGAACAGTTTTTGTTTCAGGTATGCGAATTAAATTCAGCAATTGCAATGATTAGCGGTCGTTGGAAGTCGCAAATTGTTTATTCCATTTCGCAGGGAAACAATCGTTTTCATTTGTTAAAAAAGGAATTACCGAATATTTCTGAACAGGTTTTGGGTCGGCAACTCAAAGAATTGGAAGCTCACGCAATACTTGTCAAAAGGGAAATTCCCGAAACTGTTCCTTTCGGAATTGAATATATATTAACAAATAAAGGATTAGATTTAGTCCCAATTTTGGAAAGCCTTTGTAATTGGGGGAAAACCTATGAGAAAGGAAAAGAAATTTCAGTTTGCTCAATGTAGTGGTACTCTTAATCTGGTCAAACACCGCCAAACACCGCCATCGACTACCACTTAATTAATGTCCATCCTTTTACCATTTAAATTCACGCCCGAACATTAAAATTTATAATAATGCAGGGAGAAGACGATTTAAGAGGGCTTGCCAAGATTATGGCATTTATGCGGGCAGTAAGTATACTATTGGTACTAATGCACCTCTACTGGTTTTGTTATGGATTTTTTGTTGAACAAGGTTGGGTACTAGAGATTATCAATAAGATACTGGGTAATTTCGACCGGACTGCGGGACTGTTTTCACATACGCTTTACACCAAAGTGTTTGCTGTTATTTTGCTTGCGTTAAGCTGTCTGGGTACCAAGGGTGTGAAGAACGAAAAAATAACTTGGTCTAAAATTTATGTAGCACTGGGCATAGGATTTATACTTTTTTTCCTCAACACGCCACTTCTAAAACTTTCGCCACTTATAGGTACGTTCTTTTACATACTCACGCTTTCTCT
This sequence comes from Sphingobacterium sp., assembly GCA_052092145.1. Classification (GTDB taxonomy): domain Bacteria; phylum Bacteroidota; class Bacteroidia; order Sphingobacteriales; family Sphingobacteriaceae; genus Sphingobacterium. The sequence goes on from JBQDCW010000030.1 coordinate 5,905, forward strand.
TGGATATATAGCATTACTGATGGCCGGCGCATGGATCACCCGTTTATTGAAGAACAACCTCATGGATGATGTTTTCAATAACGAGAACGAAAGTTTTCAGCAGGAAACTAAATTGATGGAAAATGAATATTCCGTCAATCTTCCAACAAAGTTTTATTACAAGAACAAATGGAATGACGGTTGGATAAACATCGTCAATCCATTTAGGGCAACCATTGTGTTGGGTACTCCCGGTTCGGGAAAATCGTATGCCATAGTAAACAACTATATCAAGCAACAAATCGAAAAAGGCTTTTCGATGTACATATATGATTTTAAATTCGACGACCTATCTACCATTGCCTACAATCACTTACTGAAGCACAGGGATAAATACAAAATTCAGCCGAAATTCTATGTGATAAACTTTGACGACCCACGCAAGAGCCACCGATGCAATCCACTCAATCCCCAATTTATGACCGACATTTCGGATGCTTATGAAGCAGCTTATACCATCATGTTGAACCTGAATCGTTCGTGGATACAGAAGCAAGGTGATTTTTTTGTAGAATCTCCAATTATCCTTTTGGCTGCCATCATCTGGTATTTGAAAATATATGATAACGGTAAGTATTGTACGTTTCCGCACGCCATTGAGTTGTTAAATAAAAAGTACTCGGATGTATTTACAATTCTCACATCCTATTCCGAACTGGAAAACTATTTATCTCCCTTTATGGATGCGTGGCAAGGAGGAGCACAAGATCAGTTACAAGGACAAATTGCTTCGGCTAAAATTCCTTTATCAAGAATGATTTCACCACAATTGTATTGGGTAATGACAGGCGATGATTTTTCATTGGACATCAATAATCCCAAAGAACCAAAGATATTGTGTGTAGGAAATAATCCTGATCGTCAGAATATTTATTCGGCAGCTTTGGGGTTGTACAATTCAAGAATTGTAAAGCTCATCAACAAGAAAGGACAACTCAAAAGTTCTGTTATCATTGACGAGTTACCTACGATATATTTCCGAGGACTGGATAACTTGATAGCTACTGCTCGAAGCAATAAGGTTGCTGTTTGTTTGGGCTTTCAGGACTTTTCACAATTAATTCGAGATTACGGCGACAAGGAAGCTAAGGTAATTCAGAATACGGTAGGTAATATTTTTAGTGGTCAGGTCGTTGGCGAAACGGCAAAGAGCCTCTCTGAACGCTTCGGAAAAGTATTACAGAAACGGCAAAGTATGACCATCAATCGTAACGATAAATCTACTTCTATTTCTACCCAATTAGACAGCCTTATTCCTGCATCGAAAATTTCAACATTGACACAAGGTATGTTTGTCGGTGCTATCTCCGATAACTTTGACGAGCGTATCGAGCAAAAGATTTTTCACGCTGAAATTGTTGTGGACAATGAAAAGGTTGCAGCCGAAACCAAAGCCTACCAGAAGATACCGGAAATCCTATCTTTTGTAGATGAGCAGGGAGCGGACAAAATGAAACAGGAAATTGAAAGCAATTACCGCCGGATAAAATCAGACATTGTGCATATTGTTGAAAGTGAAATAGAACGTATCAAGAATGACCCCGATTTACAGCATTTGGTGCAAGAAGGGTAAAATCAAACTTTCCATCCGCCAGATTTTTGCTGTATATCCCACATTTTCCGGTAAATACCGTTTTTATCCAACAGCTCCGAATGATTTCCGTTTTCGGCGATTTTTCCGTCCTCCAAAACCAATATTTGATCGGCTTTTTGAATGGTTGCCAATTTGTGGGTAATAACTACAACGTAACGGTCGATCACGTCACAAATATTCCTAATTACGTCACAGATACATAAAACGCATCTTTTACATTTGTTTAGTTTAAAACTATTCTAAATAAAATAACAAAAGACATAGATTTTATGAGATCAAAAGTTGTAATCACCCAACTCCTATTTTTGTTTAGTTCCATACTATTGGTTCATGCACAAGATCAAAAACCGATACAGGGAACGATACAGGACACCTATGGAACCCCAATAGTGGGGGCACATGTAACCATTAAAGAAACAGGGGAAGGCACGGTGTCAAATAACAAAGGTTTCTTTCAGTTAAAGGTTCCTAATTTTAGCGAAATTCACCTTGTTTGTTCTCATATAGGATATGAAAGTGCAGAACAAACTATTAATTTAAGCAAAACCAATTTAGACAACTTATTATTTGTCCTCATTGAAAATAATACTACTCTATCAGAGGTTATTATCACAGCTGAAAAGAAAGAAACTAAACTTCAAAAAACACCCATTGCAGTTTCTGCAATTTCTTCAAAAGAATTAGAGCAGCGGAAGATGACGGAAATGACCGATTTAGTAATGAATGTACCCAATCTAATTACGATGACAGGAGGTTCTCCCAGTTTGAATATTATGTCGATCAGAGGTATTCTGACATTTTCCGCAGATCCTGCTATTGGAGTTTACATTGACGGGGTTCCCATGTTTGATGGATATGCTGCTTCTATGCAACTACAGGATATTAATCGTGTAGAAGTATTGAGAGGGCCGCAGAGTACATTGTATGGAAGAAATGCTTTGGGAGGCGTAGTAAATATTCTTACCAAAGAGCCGGGAAATATAACGAAAGGTTTTGCCGAAGTAGGAATGGGTAACTACAACACACAAGAATACAGAGCCGGGATTTCAACACCTTTGATTAAAAACAAACTCTTTGCTTCTGTAAATGGATTTTACACGGGTAGGAAGGGATTATACACTAATGAATATGACGGTAAAGATTATGATAATTATAAGAACTATGGTGGAAATTTCTATTTGAAATATTTAGCTACCGATCGTTTATCCCTCATCTTAAACTCCAAATTGGAAAAAAACGATTTGCACGGAACGTTTCCTTATGCCGTCAATGTAGATTACGCATTTGAAAAACCGTATACCGTAAACCAAAATGGGAAAAATGTTGAAAATCGTACTTTATCAACCACTTCATTGCAGGCAAAATACCAGTTGGATAAATGGGAGATTTCATCGCTAACAGGATTTAATTATTTAAATGACACTTATGATGATTATGATCAGGATTTTAGTGCGTATGATTTTTTGAGTTATATAGTTCCAGACAGACCGCAAAAAACCTGGACACAGGAATTTAAATTTGTTTCCCGCAACTTAGGTAGATGGGATATTACAGGTGGTCTATTTGGATTTGTTGAAAATAGAAAATCCAATTCACAATATTACTATGGTCCGGATGCAGTGTCAACATACCCGGATGCACCTTATTTATATTCTAGTATTTCTAATCTAAACGGTAAAGGATTTGCAGCCTATGCACATGTAACCTATGCTTTAACGGAAAGATTAAAGTTAACCGGAGGACTTCGCTACGATTATGATGAGAAAAAACTCAACATTCATGATGAATATGAAAAAGAGCCTAACCCTGTGCAAGTATTTCCTGAAAGGATCGTTAATACATCTGCAAATGCTGTATCTCCAAAACTCAATTTATCTTACTTAGCAACAGATGATATTACTTTATATGCTAATTATGCCAAAGGCTTCAGACCAGGTGGTGTAAACCAATATGGAAGTTCTACCAGTACTCGCCTAACATACAAGCCAGAATATACAGATAATTATGAAATTGGTGTAAAAACAGAATGGTTAAACCGTCGTTTAAGAGCCAACTTTACAGGCTTCTACACTCATTGGAAAGATCAACAGCAAACCATCATGGCACCAGAAATGTATATTGACAATATTGGTGTAATGTCTAGTAAAGGAATAGAGCTGGAAGTAACTGCTCTACCTTTCAAAAATATAGAAGTTCATTACAATCTCGGTGTTGTAACTACAAAATATGACAAGCTCATATTGTTGGGGGATGACGGCATGACAAATGTGGACTACAAAGGAAACAAACAAATTTTCACACCTGATTTTTCGTCGGCTTTATCTGTCACCTATTCCGGCAAAATCAATAAAAATGTAGGATTCTATATTGTTCCGGAATGGAAATATTTGGGAAAACAATACATGACTTATTATAATGACCTGGTTCAAGATCCCTTTCACTTGCTCAATATCAATGCCGGGATAAAATTCAAGAATTACGAATTGAAGTTATGGGCAAAAAATCTTACCGATAGCCGTTATATTTCTTTCGTATACGCAAACCAAAGAGGCAATAATTCCCCTGTTAACCTGGGACTTCCTACTACATTTGGAGCATCTGCAAAAGTCAACTTTTAATTCGTCAATTTACTCTTATGGCATTAGAAATAAAAAATATATCCAAGACATATAACAAAGAAAAGAAAGCATTATCCGATATTACGCTTTCTATACAAAAAGGAATGTTTGGTTTGTTGGGGCAAAATGGTGCAGGAAAATCTACCCTGATGCGTACCATTGCTACGCTACAAGACCCCGATTCGGGCGACATTTTTTTTGACAATATTGATGTATTGAAGCAACCCGAAGAAATGCGGAAGATATTAGGGTATCTCCCACAGGATTTTGGTGTGTATGAAAATGTTACAGCATACGATATGCTAAAACATATTGCTAAAATGAAAGGCTTGTCCGATGGTGCAAAACGAAAACAGGCGGTTGATGGCTTATTGAATAGGGTAAATCTTTACGATGTAAAAGACCGGAAGCTCTCCAATTATTCTGGCGGTATGAAACAACGCTTTGGTATTGCACAGGCTTTACTCGGAAATCCACAAATTATCATTGTTGACGAACCTACCGCAGGTTTGGATCCGATGGAGCGAAACCGGTTTTATAATCTGTTGAGCGATATTGGAGAAAATACCGTTGTCATTCTCTCCACACACATAGTTGAAGATGTGTCTACATTATGCAATGACATGGCGATTATCGGAAATGGCAAGGTGCTTAAAAGCGGAAAACCGTCAATAATAGAAAATGAATTAAAGGGAAAACTATGGACAAAAAAAATAGATAAGAAGGAGTTGGCTTCTGCCCAAGCAACATGGCAGGTTATCTCTTCTTATTATGAAGCGGGGAAACCAGTCGTAACAATTTTGTCTGACCATCAACCCGATGACTCCTTTGAAGCAAAGAAACCTACACTGGAGGATGCTTATTTTAACCTGATGTTTGAACAACAGATCAAATAACCGAACCATGTTTAAAACCATATATAATTTTGAAATTATACAACAGTTAAAGCGTCCTTTTATATGGATCATCTGTATTTTGATGTTCTTACAAGGTCTTTACTACATGCACCACAGTGGCGAGTATTATGCCAATGATGAAACCTATGCCAACGCTTCGGCTATATTCTTCACCGTGTTTGCAGGAATAGGATACATCGGCTTTATCGTTACGGCCATCATTGGAGGAGCGGTCATTACCAAGGATTTGCAAGCCCGGTTTTCTTCCATCATTTTTACCACATCTGCATCCGAATCCGGATATTTCTGGGGACGTTTTTGGGCAGGATTTACCATTATGCTGGGGTTGAATTTATTCTATCTTCTAGGTGCGTTTTGCTACTCTTTCTTGCCTATTCCAAACATGGGACCCGTAAATTTTCAGGCATTGCTTATGGCAATAGTTTACATCCTTATCCCCAATACCTTTATACTATATGTATTCAGTTTTTGTGCTGCCACCATAACACGTAATGTAAGGAGTGCTTATCTGGCTAGTATGTTTATCATGTTGTTCATGATATTTGCCGTTTCTATGAAAGATGTAAATCGTGCGGTTGCTTTGCTCGATCCAACTGCCTTTGGTGTATTGGAAGATGCATTGGCACACATGTCTCCCGCAGAAAAGAACAATTACATACCCTCGATAGGTGAAAACCTGATGTGGAACCGTGTAGGATGGCTTTTTTTAGCAATTGTATTTCTCTGGATAAGCAGAAAACGTTTTGCATTTAAAACATTCAGCAAAGCTGTTGCTGGAGATAGAAAAAAACAGCTAAGAGACGGAGACTTACCTGTTTCACAATCGATAATCAACAGGGATCCCCAATCTGCTTATGAGAAACCGAAATTCTCCTTTTGGTTAAATTGGAAAAACGTGTTTTCCCTCACGCTAACTGAGTTTCGAAGTGTTGTTTCACCTATTGGGTTTAAGATTTTTTTGGGGTTATTATTGGTCATGTACATTTGCTTCATTGCGGTTTGGCAACAGCAATATTATTCTGTGGCTCCCACTTTACCTGTTACGGTGGAGGTAACCAATATCACCATTGCACTATCTTTTTACTTTTTGTTATTTATTTGTATTAATACAGTAGAATTACTGTTCCGTAGCCAGACAAGCGAATTTTGGAGAATAGCAGATGCCTTACCTGTACCTTCATGGGTAACAGCGGTTTCTAAAGTGAACGCTATGGTATTGGTTAGTCTGCTTTTGTGTATTTGTCTTATTGTTTTTGGTATTTCGGTACAAGCAGCTAAGGGCTATTTCAATTTTGAGTTAGGTGTCTATTTTAAAGAGATTCTTTTTAGATGGATGCCCAAATACATTGAGTTTATATTAATTGCTGTGGCTTTTGCAGGAATAACGGGAAAAAAATATGCTGCACACAGTCTCACAATTCTTGTTCTTGTGGTTACCATCATTCTTCACGAAATAGAGGTTTTGGAGCAACACCGCTTTGCATTTGCTATTTCGCCAGGGTCGCTTAAATATACCGATATGAATGGAGCCAGCTTTTACAGCCTGGCTAATTTATGGTATAGCATTTATTGGATTTCATTAAGCCTATCGTTGGCTCTTATTGGTCTATTGGTATGGCCTCGAGGATTAGCAGCATCTTTTCTTAAGCGGTTTAATCTGAAAGGGAAAACTTCAAAAACAATAGCAGTATTGTGCCTTATAGCTGTATGTGTATTTGTTTATTCGGCTCGCGATATCTATCAGGTGGTGAATGTAGAAAATGAGTTTTCTACAAAAGAAGAAGACCGTAGTAACGATGCTGATTATGAGAAGAAGTATAAGCAATATGAGCATTTACTGCAGCCCAAGATACAACACATAGATTTGTCCATGAATCTGGATACTGATATAAGAAAGTTTGATTACGATGCAAAAATCAGTTTGGTAAACCCTTATTCGGAAGCCATTCAAAATTTACATGTTGAGTGGGTAGATTTTATGACAATTGAAACCATATCTATATTGGGAAACAAGTTGGAATTGTTATCCAAAGATGATGACCATAGACATGCTATATACAAATTAGAAAAACCAATTCTTCCTGGGGATACTGTTGTATTGAATGTAACGGTACAAAAGCAATACGAAGGATTTACGAACGATGATCCGCAATTGGACATTGCGTTCAATGGATCCTTTATGTCAGAAGATTTTCTCCCTTTTATTGGCGGCTATGATAACAGGAGAGAGTTGATAAGTAATAAGTACAGAAAGGTCTATGCATTATCGCCTTTTACTTCGTCATTGCCTAGTGCAGAAAAAAGCATAGATAGTAATTATTCTTTTGCTTCTACTCAATCTAATGGATTTACTTTCAATGCGGTGATTAGTACCTCCGAAAAGCAACAAATCGTAAGTCCAGGAATACGGGTGAAATCTTGGAAAGATAACGGAAAAAATTATTTTCAATTCCAAAGCGAGAAGACAATTCCTTTTCAATGGCATATTTTATCGGCCAATTACGCTTCTCAAAAACAGCAAGTACAAATCGCTGGACAAGCTATAGAAATTGAAGTGTACTATCATCCTGGGCATCCCTATAATATCGATGTATGGATAGAATCAGCCAAAGAAGCTTTAGCATTTCTGAACAAGCATTTGGAAGCATACCCTTATTCCAAATTAGTAATTGCAGAAAGACCGCGATATGACGAAGACCTGCATACCTCTGCCAATGTAATGGTGTTGCCGGAAAACCATGGATGGATTGCCGATATAAGTCGTGAGGAGGACAGAGATTATCTTCGTTTTGTTACGACACAGCTTATTGCAGAGCAATATTTCGGTACCGGAAATTTTGCCCGTGTTGAGGGATTTCCTTTTCTTACCAAATCTATTCCAGGTTATTTGGCATTGGTACAAATGAATCAATTGTATGGGAAACCCTCCGTAGAGAAATTTCTTAAAAAGAACCACGATAAATATTTGGCCGGTAGAGCTACTGCCGGATTTAAAGAAGTCCCACTTTTACTTTGCGATGAAAATCAGAATTATATTTTTGACCATAAGGGAATTGAAGTATTAAGTAATACAAGTGCAGACATTATTTCGGAAGATATGCTCTTAAGCGTAATTAGAGAATTCTATCTTAATGCTAAAGATTCAAAGGAGAAAATCACGGCTATCGATTGGTACAATCTACTGAAAAAATCAACGCCAGACGAGAAGCAAAAGTTATTGGAATCCCAATATTTCAAGTAACAAAAAATAGCAGAGAAAAAAAGTGAATCTCTGCTATTTTTTATTTTTTAAATGAGATAGTTTTAACTCGCTTGGACTGAAGCCAAATTTTCTTTTAAAAGCTGCGGAAAAATGGGTGACATTTTTATAACCAATCATATCGCTAATACTTGAAACATTCATTTCAGAATTATACAACATTTTATGAGCCTCTTCCATTTTGTGGTTTTGAATAAACTCAAAGACCGGCACTCCAAAGAGTTCCTTAAAACCTTTTTTCAAAGTGTACTCGTTCGTTCCTACGAGGGTTGCCAGTTCGTTAACGGTTATCCACTGATTCAGTTTTGAAGTGATGATTTTTCTTGCCTTGTAAATTTTATTTACATCCGCTTTCTTTAAAGAGCAGAAAACACTGAAATCATGGTTCTCCATCTGTTCAAACTGTAAGAGAAGCAAACGTAATGTAAGTGATTCTATGTGAAGTTTCAAGAACATACCTTTTCTTTTGGATTGGAAAATTTCTTCTAAGCAATCACGCATGAGTGGCGTTATAGGAAGCTGATGTTTGTGGTAAGGAGCAGTCATGTAATGATGAAATGAAAAATGAAAAAACCATCTGTTATCCATTTCTTTCAGGTAGTCATCAATATATTCACATTTTAATTGCATCAAACAACAAGAGGAATGCGAACTTAAGTTTATCTGGTCTTTCTTCTGAGTATTGAGTGAATAAGCTTGCTCATTGGCAGCTAGTGTCATACTCTCATTTTGTCCAGCACCAAATGTTCCATTTCCTGAAAACTGATAATAAAAAACAACACTATTTTCTTTGCAATCAACATCCAACACAATATATTGATTGGATGAATTCTCGATGTAAACAATCTTTATTTTATCCAATATAATTTCATGTCTGTAAATTCCCGAACTTTCTTTCTTCCTATATACAACAGGAAAGGAAGTTAAATTTGGAGTAATGCTATTATAGCTTGTTGCTACGAAGTTCATTTTTTTACTTTCCATCCGCCAGATTTTTGCTGTATATCCCACATTCTGTGGTAAATACCGTTTCTATTCAATAATACTGTATGCGTTCCGTTTTCGGCGATTTTACCATTTTCCAAAACCAATATCTGATTGGCTTTTTGAATGGTTGCTAATTTGTGGGCAATAACCACAACGGTTTTAGATTTTACCAGTTCCTGGATAGCTTGCTGAATGTAAATCTCGTTTTCAGGGTCAAGGCTTGCCGTGGCTTCGTCCAATAAAACAATTGGAGCATCTTTCAGTAGAGCACGGGCAATGCTGATACGCTGTTTTTGCCCGCCCGAAAGTTTACTGCCGCCTTCACCAACCAGCGTGTCCATTCCATCGGGAAACTCCCAGGCAAAACTCAATACCTGTGCTTTGTCGGCTGCTTCGATGATTTCTTCCTTTGTAGCATTAGGCTTACCGATTTTAATGTTGTTATAAATGGTATCGTCAAACAGATAGACTTCCTGAAAGACTTCGCTGATGAAGCCGTAAAATTTATCCTGATTGATGTTTCGAATGTCCACACCACCAATTTTGATGCTTCCGGAATTGACATCCCAAAAACGTGCAATGAGCGAAGCAATTGTTGTCTTACCGGAACCGGAATGCCCCACCAAGGCGAGCATTGATTTCTCTGGAACGGTAAAGCTCAAATCCTGAACCGTCATTTTATCCAGATAGCCGAAACTTACCTTTTCAAAAGCAATATCAAAACGGGTAGGCAACTCATCTTTGCCGGTTTCCATTGTCGGTTCTTCCATCACATTGACGACACGGTTCAGGCTCTCGTTCATATACCGAAGAATCAAATAATCAACCATTACCACTTTCAAGGGATTGTAAAGGTTATACCCCATTATCAGAAACGTAATCAATACCGGAATGGTAATGGAGTTTCCACTCAGGTAATATAATCCCAAAGCGACCATTGCCAGAAAACCGATTTCAAACACGATACCTGCCGTAATGACAAACGGACCGGGAACGGCTTCCATTTTGATGCTTTTCTTCCGTAAATCCTCAAAAGCATGTTCCAGGCCTTTGTGTCTTTCACCTGTTAAACCATAAGATTTCAAATGACGGATGCCCTGTACATATTCCAGAAATTTAGCCCCCATTGTATTGCGTGCTGCAATTTGCCTTTTACCCAATTTGCTCACAAAATAATTTGCCAATGCCAAAAACGGATAGATTAAAGGTAAAGCAGTCAACAGGCAAAGTGCCAAACGCCAGTCGTAAATAAACAGAAAGATGGAAAGTACCACTGTTCCAAATGCTGCCGATGCCAGATTGCCGACACTATGCCCGAAAATACCTTCAAAGTTGGCCACGTCCTGTAATACCACGGAAGCGATTTCTCCCGGATCTTTCTTCTTGAAAAAGCCCAGTGAGAATTTCTGGATGCGGTTTCCCAATTTAATACGCAGCTTGGTGGATAAATCATACACCCAGATGTTGGATTTAACCATTGACTTGGAAGCTATGAAGAACTGTATCACCAACATTATTGCCATCAATCCCACTACTGTCCAGATCTTGCTTTTATCCGGCTGATCGGAAAACAGTTCCCAGATAATGACCAGCAAAATTCCCGAAGGTGCTGCTATAAAAATGCTGTGAACGATTTCCCAAAGAGCAACTTTCCAGGTTTCTTTTCGGTTGAATGAAGTAACGTATTGTAAGTTCTTGATCATAATTATCTTGAATTGTCTTTGCGAAGGGTATTATTTATCACTTTTTAAGCTTAAAAGGATGGCTTCAGCAGTTTCGTTTACATGCGAGATCAAGCCACCGTGTCCTGCTCCGGAAATAGATTTAACTTGAATTTTCTCCATTTTATTTTTCAGCTCATTTGCTACCGCCGGATATACGGGAATAGAGTTTGTCCCGACAATCAATGTGATGCTTCCTTGGAAGTAGTTAAGCCTTTCGGGATGAATATTGAGCCTTTCGGGATCGTTAGACTGGTCGAGCCAGGTACGGTAACTTGCCAGCATGGTACTTCTTGCCCGGTCATCAAAAACTTCTTTCCAACTGTTCTCGCCAAAGGCTACTTTCTCTATAAATTGAATAGTTCCTTCTTGTATTGCACCCTTCTCCAATAATGATTTTGACGTTGTCATTGCTTTTTTTACCTGTTGCATTTCAGTCTTATATTCAGGTTTATCTTTTAGTACCCCAAACATCGGAGGCTCATACAAAACAATACTTTCAGCTATTTCAGGATGGTCAGTAGCTAATTTCACAACAATATTGGCACCATAAGAATGGCCAATAAAATGAGCTTTCCGAAATCCTAATTTTTCGGTTAACAAAACCAAATCACTTACATCCTGCGAAATCGTTCCTTGTTCTTTATCAGGAGTGGAAGCACTGTGTCCTCTTCTGTCATAGAGAACAATCGGATTGTTTATTTTCGTTGAAAGTATCTCTGCAACGTGTATCCAGGAATGATGATCATCCCACGAACCATGAACGAATACAATCGGTGTTCCTTCGCCTTTTTTATAGCGTACGCCCAAATCGGCATCGCCTATATTTACAAGGTGAAGCGGGTTTTTATCCTGAAATGATGCTTGAACCCAATCACTTCTTTTCGATTGGGTTTGTGCAGAAATCTTATTGACAGAAAGCACCATAATGCTGAACGATAGCAGTAAGCATACTTTAAAGCTGTATTTAAAATCGAGTATCTTCATTTTTTTTGGTATAAGCTAATTGAAAGTGCATTTTCAATTATCCATTATTATTAAAGTCCTGTTTTCCCTTCTACCCAATAAGGTTCTGTTTGAATTTGTTTGCTTGTAAAACCATTTCCAATAAGAAATTTCTTTATTGACAAAATAGATTTTGCATTTCCGGTCAGGTAAAAACTTGTTTCGCTTTTATTTAGATTTTCTTGTTTCAACAATTCTTCTAATTTCAATATTGCGTTGTTAGCTTTTGTGCTTTCATCTTTTGAAACTGTAAAAACATCCAATCCCAACACCTGTGTCCAATGCTTGTTCTTATGGTCTAATTCTGCAATTCCAAAAAACTGATGATTTTGTATTTCAGTTTCATTTTTAATGCAGACGAAAGAACCCAACGAGGTTTCATCGCCAAAGGCAATATGTATTTTGAATTCAGGATTGTATCTAATCTTTCCGCCGGGACCTAACAGGTTTAATTTATTTCCAACTTTTAGATTTTCTACCCATTTGCTTCCAGGGCCTTTGTCGTGCAGGTAGAACAAGACATCACAGACACCTGCTTCCCGATTAAAATATGAAGGCGTATAATGTCTGAACTCCGTATCACTGATCCTGAACTCGATGACATTCCCCGGAATAAACTCCTTTTTGACGTTTGCAAAATCTCCTTCAAATCGAATTTTTCTTAATCGAGGTTGCAAATCTTCAATTGCAATAACTTTAACCGGATGATACATCCCGCTAAAAAGTGATTCCATTGCATTTGCCATCCATTTAGGTACTTTAGGCATAGTATTTTTACTTAATTATGTTTTAGCATTGACCATTATCCATTTCTCCGTGTCAACCATCCCATATAAATAGCGGATTGAAAAAAGCGAAGTGGAGGCTCAAATCCTGCTTCCTGCAACAATTCCGACAATCTTTGTTCAGAAACTGCATACAGCTCATTTTCAATTCTGTTCAGGCTATTATCTATTTGCTCTTCGTCTAATCCGTCAGGTAAAAGGAGCCGTAGAACATTCAGGTTTTGTTTGATTTGACTTTTGTCGCCAGTGATGTCCAACATTACAAATGGAGCACCCGAAACCAGTCTTTCAGAAACATCCTTTAATAAACGGAGTTTATCGCCGTTGTCTTCCATAAAATGTAAAACCAGCAAAAGCGTAGCGGCACTGAATTTCTTTTCCTTATCTAAATCACACAATAAGCCGGTCATTAATTCTACATTCTCAAAATCTTGAAACCTTTCCTTTGCCTGCGTAATCATTTGAGGAGAAGGATCTATACCGGTTATTTTCCAGTGCTCGGTTGTTTGGACAAATCGTTCTATTTCATTCCCCGTTCCGCAACCCACTACCAACAAATCTTTTTGTTCCGTTTCGCTCAACAGATTGGGCAAATGGTCTAAAAAAAAGTTATAACCGGGTATCCAGGTTTCTACAAACTGATTATATCCTGATGCTCTTTCATTTTCAAATAGTTCTATTTTGCTCATTTTTATTTAGTTGAAAGTTGAGAATGGAAAGTTGAAAGATCATTTTCCACTTTCAATTGTCCATTATCCATTAAATTACAAACTCTTTCGCCCTAATGTGGGCATTCCACATTCGTTGGTATAATTCGCTTTGCTTCAACAACTCATCGTGATTGCCTTTTGTGGATAATTGCCCTTTATCAAACAACAATATCTGGTCGGCATCGGTAATGGTGCTCAAACGATGAGCGATGATCAGTACGGTTTTGTTTTTTATCAGTTGGCTGAATGCCTGCTGGATCTTATATTCATTTTCAGGGTCGGCAAATGCCGTGGCTTCGTCCAATATCAAAACAGGGGCATCTTTCAGGATAGCTCTCGCCAATTGAAAACGCTGCTGCTCCCCACCGCTGAGGTGCACACCGGATTGCCCGAAAAGCGTTTCATATCCATTGGGCAAGCTCAATATCAAATCGTGAATTTGTGCAGCCTTGGCGGCTTGTTCTACTTCTTCACGGGTTTTGTCCATACCCATTCTGATGTTTTCATACATCGTTTGCTGAAACATAAAACTGTCCTGAAAGACAAAGGAAACCATCTGCATCAGCTGCTCGGTAGGAATTTTCCTTATGTCAATTCCCCCGATATAGATCCCTCCGTTATTTACATCCCAAAACCTGGACAGTAATTGTCCCACGGTACTTTTTCCTGCTCCTGAAGGACCAACCAAAGCCGTTATGGTGTTTTCTCTTATTTCAAAGCTGATATTGTTTAATACCCAATTCTTATGCTGATAGGCAAAAGAAACATCCTGAAATTCGATGTTGAAATTTTCTGGCTTTCTGACTTCCCCATATTCCTTTAAATCTTCCTGGTACAGCAGTTCATCAATCTGTTCAACGCCACGATTGATGATGGAAAGCTGCATTCCCATATTGCTCAACACAAAAAGCGGTTTGATATAACCCGTTCCCAAAATCAGGAACAATAAAAATGTCGCAAGTGTAACCCCGTTCTGAAAATACAGATATAAACCTAAAGCCAGCACCGGCAACATGGCATTGCTGGTAAAGCTCATAAACACCGCGAAGCCCGGAGTGCTGCTTTTGACCCATTCTGCCACGAAACTATTAAAACGCTTTACGGTATTGCCATATTTATCAAATGTTTCTGCCGATTGTCCGAAAATTTTCATTACCGGCATAGCCCGCACATATTCCACAATGCCCGCATTCATATCTTCTAATGATTGATGGTAATCCTTTATCAGTTGCTTGTTTCTGCCTCCGTACATTTTAGGTATCATTACCGCTAAAACCAACAAGGGCACAAAGCTGATGGCAGCCAGTCGCCAATCCTGTGAAAACAGGAAAATAATGGTGATGACAGGCAGGGCTACTCCCTTTACAAAATCAGGTATCTGATGGGCAATAAAACTTTCAATCCGCTCCACATCATCCGAAAGGATTTTCTTTAACGCACCGGAATTACGGTTGTTGAGGTAACCCATCGGCAGCTTTCCCACTTTATCAGCAATGAATTTCCGCAATTCATACAAAATATTGAATGCAGCAATGTGAGATAAAATCCCGGACAGGAACAATACAATCATACTCACCACAGCAGCAATGACAGCATAAATGATGTAGGTACGTGTCAGTGTAAAATCTACTGTATCCTTAGTCAGTTCACGGATAATGTAAAATACCAGCACATAAGGTACAAGGCTTAATATAGCGTGTACTACGGCAAAAAAGCCAGATACGAAAAGCAATAATTTTCGTCTTCCTGCAATTTCCAGCAGCCTGGAAATTCCGTTTTTCTTTCTCTGTTTATCACTCATTGGTAAAATATAGCCCTCTATTAAGAATGGTTCTAAATTATTTATAACTTTGTACAAAGATAAAAAGTTAGATTATACTAACAGGTATGTAAGAGGGATTAAAATGTCCGCAAAACGGATTATTAATACAATAAGGAATGAATTTACGGTTGTATGACAATGAGAAAAATATTACGCTCATAGAGAAAGAATATCCGGATTGGAATATATCTTCGGAAGAGGGTATTATTGAAAGGACCACCTTTATAGAGCACTATTTTGGTAAGGGCTTCTATAAGGAAATCTACTTTGAAGGTGTTCACATAGGCTTTGGAGATACCCTATTGCGGAACAGTGTCCGGCTTGATTTTGAAAGTGATTTTGAAACCATAGAAATGCACTTTGCCCTAAAAGGAAAAAGTACAGTGTCAACAAATGTTTTAGATAAGTCTGTGAGTTTTACACCGCATCAGCATAATATTATCTATGCAAATGGAATGTGCGGTAAAATGCTATGGGAAAGCGACCAGTTTCAGCTTTGTGAAATCAATCTTGCCCCTGAATTTTTTAAAAAATTCCTTCCCCTGGAACATCACCTTTTTGATGTGTTCCGAAACACAATGGAGAAAGGAAAATCGGGATTACTCGCAAAAAGTCATCATCCGGTCAGCCATAAGATGTACCAGATTGTAGATGAAATAATGAATTGCGAGCGAACAGGGATTTTTAAACGAATGTTTTTGGAAGCCAAAGTTATCGAGCTTTTATTACTTCAGTTAGAACAGTTCACAGACAATTCTTTCCTGAATACATCTATAAAGAAGGTAGATGTAGATAAAATCTATGCGGTAAGGGAGTTTATACTTCAAAATCTGGATGCAGCCTGTTCGCTTATAGATTTAGCCCATAAGGTGGGAACCAATGACTTTATCCTGAAAAAAGGTTTTAAAGAACTGTTCGGAACAACTGTTTTCGCATTCTGGAACAATGCCAAAATGGAACAGGCTAAACAATTACTCACCGAGCAAAATATGACAGTAAGCGAAGTATCCCGACAAATCGGTTATAAAAACCCACGCCATTTTTCTGCTGCTTTTAAAAGACAGTTCGGTATCCTTCCCAGCCAGTTTAAAAAGTAATTACCATATCCTTCTGCTTTTAATCCAATTACTCCTAACTACTCGGGAGTAATTGCTTTTCTATACAATTCTATTTATAACACTCACTTTTAGTAAGCAATAAAATAATTTGTCTAATTATTTTGTTAGTATTATCTAACTTATTATTTTTGCTAATCTAATTTGTGAATTTTCAGAATATGGAGTATGTAATAGAGTTATTGGAAGAAAATAAAAAGTACCTGGAAAGAAATATCCGGGACAATAACCTGATGCAGAGCAATATGAAGAAAGCAACAGAGCAATTAAGCCAGGTTAGTCAATTAAAAAGAGCTATTAAAATTTTAAAACTAAAGAACAATAAGAGATGAGAATTACACAAGTATTGCCGGAGCTTCCGTACGACAAAAATGCACTGAACCCCATTATTACAGAGGAAACATTTGACTATCACTACGGCAAGCATCACGCTACCTATGTCAATAACCTGTCCGGGTTGGTAAAGGACACTCCGTTAGAAACAGCTAAAGTTGAAGAAATCATACGAAAAGGCTTTTCGGAAAACAATGCTGCTTTATTCAACAATGCTGCACAGCACTGGAATCACACCTTTTTTTGGCACTGCCTTTCGCCCAATGGCGGCAAAGCACCACAAGGTAAAATTGCCGAACTCATCAACCGAGACTTCGGCAGCTTTGAAAACTTCAAGGAGCAGTTTTCTTCTACGGCAGTAAAGCTGTTTGGATGTGGCTGGGCGTGGCTTGCACAGGACGAGAACCAAAAGCTGGAAATCGTACCGATGAAAGATGCCCATACGCCTTTGACAGCAAACAAAACGCCAATTCTAACGCTGGATGTGTGGGAACACGCCTATTATATCGACTATCGCAATGCCCGTCCAAAGTTTGTAGAAGGATTTTGGGAAATCATAAACTGGGATTTTGCCAACAACAACTTAAAATAAAATGAGTGATACCTGTATGAACCACATAGAAAAATATTGGCAGGCATTAACGGTCGCTAATAACGAACTTTTTAATAAAGGAGATTTTGAAACAGCATTATCCGGCTACAAAGATGCTTTGTACCGGGCAGAGGTGCTGAACAATCATATTCCGGATTGTATCCGCTTAAAAATCCCCTTCATACAGGTGTACATCATTTCCTGCAACAATTTGGCGAATACCTACGAAGAGCTTGGCAACCTCGAAGAAGCCGAAAATATGCTCAAACGCACCGTGTATTACCTCTTGCATCTTTCTGCTAATAAAGAGTTTAATCCCGATGAAATACAGTCGGAACTGAAAAGAGCTACACTCAGTTATGTGCGGTTTGCAGAAAAAAATCATACCGGAAAAGTAAAGCAGGAACAGCTTTTTAGAACACTTAAAGAACAATTAGTAGAAAATAATTTAATAATAATTGATTAGAGATTATGTGCAATTCAGTAAAGAAATTAATGAGCAGTCAGCAGGCACAATTGGTGCAAAAAGGCATATTATCCATTGGCGATAAATTGCCCGACTTTAGTAAGAAAGCCGTGGTAACCACCGAAAAGGGAATAGAAATTACGGACATCAACCAAGGGCACGCCTCACAGCAGGGCAAATGGACTGTGCTGTTCTGGTGGCCAAAGGATTTCACATTCGTGTGTCCAACCGAAATTATAGAATTTGACAAAAGCAATGGGGCGTTTGCGGAACGTAATGCCATCGTAATAGGAGCTTCCACCGATACCGAGTTTGTGCATCTGGGCTGGCGACAAAATCATCCCGGCTTGGCAAACCTCACTATCCCGATGCTGGCGGACACTTCTAAATCCTTAGCCGAAGAAATGGGCATCCTGGATTGCAATGAAAAAGTAGCCTACCGTGCCACTTTTATTATCGACCCTAAAGGCATTATCCAATGGGTAAGTGCTTATCCAATGAATGTAGGCAGAAATGTGGATGAAGTGCTGCGTGTGCTGGACGCTTTGCAGACAGAGGAACTGACAGGTTGCGGTTGGACACCGGGGCAACAAACGGTAACAGCAAAATTGAACGAACAAAATGCAGGATAATTACTTAAATATAAAACTTATACCCTACGCAAATAAAGAAGATGTTCCCGATGAGGCTGATAATATCGTGCTCATTGTTACCAAAGAGCAGGCAGACCGGTTTGGATTTCAAAAGTCATTGGCACAAAATATAGACAAAGCGTTTACGGAAAACAAAACAGCGGTCATTACCACGCTTGGCAATAGACGAAACTTCATAGCCGTAACACCCGACAGGGAAAAAGAGGCATTAAGACTGGCAGGAGCTTCGCTGTATGTTGCATTGCAGAAACAGCAAATTCAAACCGCAAGAATGCGGGGATTGGATGAACTATCCGAAGACGAGCGTTATGCCTTTCTGGAAGGAATGCTATTGAGCAGTTATGATTTTGACAGATACAAAGCAAAGAAGAACGTACAGCAGATAGCGGTTCATATCCGCAGGCGTTCATTTCCCGAAGAAAAAATTGCGGAACTTAAAACGCTTGCAGAAGCTGTTGCTCTGACCAAAACATTGGTCAATGAGCCGGTCAATTATATGGATGCCTTAAAGTTTTCAGAAGTGGCTACCGAAGCAGGGGAACAGTTCGGTTTTGAAACGGAAGTCCTGCACAAAACACAGATACAGGAATTGGAAATGGGCGGTTTATTAGCTGTGAACAAAGGTTCGGAAACACCCCCTACGTTCAATATTTTTCACTACAAACCGGATAATGCCGTCAATGAAAAGCCTTTGGTATTTGTCGGCAAAGGCGTAATGTTTGATACGGGAGGTTATTCCCTGAAAATAAGCGGGAATATGCTCACGATGAAATGCGATATGGCAGGCGGAGCGGCAGTTCTCGGAACGGTTGCCGCTATAGCCGGAAACAAATTACCTTACTATGTCATCGGTCTTGTACCAGCCACCGACAATAAGATTTCTGCCAATGCTTTGGTCGTTGATGATGTGATAACAATGATGGACGGCACTACGGTAGAGGTACGGAATACCGATGCCGAAGGACGTTTGGTATTGGCCGATGCCCTGACCTATGCCAAACGGTTTGAGCCAGAACTGGTCATTGATATGGCAACCTTAACCGGAGCTTCGGCTGCTATTACAGGTTCGTTCGGCATAGCCGTGTTGGGCAATACCCAACCAAGAATAGACGAACTGAAAGAAGTTGGTGAACAGGTTTACGAACGGTTATTGCAACTGCCCCTTTGGAAAGAATATAAAGAATTACTGAAATCATCGGTTGCCGATATGAGCAATCTGGGAGGTCCGATTGGAGGCGTGAGTACTTCATCCATTTTCCTCGAACATTTTGCCGACTACCCGTGGATACATCTGGACATTGCAGGGGCAGCATTTGTCAAAGAAACCAAAGGATACAGGCAAAGCGGAGCTACGGCTGTACCTGTACGGTTGCTGTATGAATTTATAAAGAGGAAATGCAAAGATGACTGAACCGATTTTACAGGATAACAAAGAACGTTTTGTCATCTTTCCCATTCAGCACGATGATATTTGGCAATTCTACAAAAAAGCCGAAGCCAGCTTTTGGACTGCCGAAGAGGTGGATTTGTCGCCGGATATCAACGATTGGCAAAACAAGCTGAACAAAGACGAACGCTATTTTATATCGCACGTGCTGGCATTCTTTGCGGCAAGTGACGGTATTGTCAACGAAAACCTTGCGGTTAATTTCATACAGGAGGCGCAATATCCCGAAGCACGTTGTTTTTACGGCTTTCAGATTATGATTGAGAATATCCATTCGGAAATGTACTCCTTACTGATTGATACCTATGTGAAAGATAGTGTCGAGAAAGATTACCTGTTACGGGCTATCGAAACCATTCCGTGTGTAGGTAAAAAAGCCGATTGGGCATTGCGTTGGATCGGGAGCGAAAGTTTTGCTGAAAGGCTGATTGCTTTTGCTGCGGTAGAAGGCATTTTCTTTTCGGGCAGTTTCTGTTCTATCTTCTGGTTGAAGAAAAGAGGATTGATGCCGGGTCTTACCTTTTCAAATGAACTTATCAGCCGTGACGAGGGCTTGCACTGTGATTTTGCGTGTTTGCTGTACGTAAATCATCTGCAAAACAAACTGCCCGAAGCAACTGTACAAAAAATAATAGCAGATGCTGTTGAAGTTGAAAAAGAATTTGTGACAGATGCCTTGCCCGTAAGGCTTATTGGTATGAATGCCGAACTGATGTGCCAATACATTGAATTTGTAGCGGACAGATTGTTGCTGGCTTTAGGCTGTAAAAAAGTTTGGAATGCTACCAATCCATTTGACTTTATGGAACTCATTTCCTTGCAGGGAAAGACCAACTTCTTTGAACGCCGTGTAGGCGAATACCAAAAGACCGGTGTAGCACAGGGAGTGAAAGAAAACAACAGTTTTTCACTGGATGAGGATTTTTAATTGGATATAGAAATTTAGATATAAAATTTAACGCAACTCAATGTATGTAATAAAAAGAAACGGAAAACAGGAAGCAGTACACTTCGATAAGATTACGGCACGGCTTCACAAATTAGTATACGGACTTGCCGTAGACGAGAAAGATGTCATCGAAATTGCCAAGAAAGTAATTCAGGGCATCTATGATAATGTGTCCACTACCGAGCTGGACAATCTCGCCGCCGAAACGGCAGCGGCTTACACGACCGTACACCCTGATTTTGCAGTGCTTGCTGCCCGAATTGCCGTGAGCAACCTGCACAAGAACACCTTGAAATCTTTCTCCAGAACGGCCAGATTACTCTACGATTATATCGACCCCGTAACCAATACGCACGCTCCTTTACTGTCCAAAGAAACGTATGACATCATCCGAAAAAATGCAGATGCCATAGACAGCAGTATTATCTATGACCGTGATTATAATTTTGACTATTTCGGGTTTAAAACACTGGAGCGTTCTTACCTCATTCGCACCAACGGAAAGATAACCGAACGTCCGCAGCACTTGTTTATGCGGGTGGCAATCGGTATCCACAAGGAAGATATTGCGGCAGCAATCGAAACCTACAATCTGATGAGCGAGAAGTGGTTTATCCACGCTACACCTACCTTGTTCAATGCCGGAACACCCAAACCGCAGATGTCGTCCTGTTTTCTGTTGAGTATGACCGAGGACAGCATCGGTGGTATTTTTGACACGTTGAAACGCTGTGCCCTGATTTCTCAATCTGCCGGAGGTATCGGCTTGAGCATTCACAATGTTCGGGCTACGGGAAGTTATATCAAAGGTACGGGCGGTATATCCAATGGCATCATCCCGATGTTACGGGTGTATAACGATACCGCCCGATATGTTGACCAGGGAGGCGGTAAACGGAAAGGAGCTATGGCAATATATCTGGAGCCGTGGCACGCAGATATTTTTGATTTCTTGGACATCCGCAAAAACCACGGTAAAGAAGAGATGCGGGCAAGGGATCTGTTTCCTGCCCTTTGGATACCCGACCTCTTCATGAAGCGTGTGGAAGAAAATGCCGATTGGTCATTATTTGATCCCAACGAAGCTCCGGGATTATACGACACTTATGGCGATGAGTTTGAAACATTGTACCAGCAATACGAACAGCAAGGAAAATTCCGTAAACAGGTAAAAGCCCGTGAACTGTGGAATGCCATACTGGAAGCCCAAATAGAAACAGGCACACCGTATATGTGCTACAAAGATGCGGTCAACGAGAAATCCAACCAAAAGAACATTGGTGTTATCCGCAGTTCCAATCTTTGTACGGAAATAATGGAATACACCCATGCCGAAGAAGTTGCGGTATGTAATCTGGCTTCATTGGCTTTACCGAGATATGTTACAGACACCGGATTTGATTTTCAGAAACTGTATGAAGTAACCAAAATCGTTACCCGAAACCTTAATAAAGTCATAGACGGCAACTATTATCCTGTGCCCGAAACACAAAATTCCAATTTCAAGCATCGTCCGATAGGTTTGGGCGTACAAGGGCTGGCTGATGTATTTATCCTGTTGCGAATGCCTTTTGAAAGTGAGAAAGCACGGCAACTGAATAAAGATATTTTTGAAACGATTTATTATGCGGCAATGGAAAGCTCCATGGAATTGGCGAAGGAAGAAGGAGCTTACGAAAGTTTTAAGGGATCGCCACTTTCCGAAGGAAAATTTCAGTTTGATTTATGGAATGTAAAGCCATCAGACCGTTGGGATTGGAAAGGTTTACGTAAAAATGTAATGGAATTTGGCGTACGCAATTCCTTGTTAGTGGCTCCGATGCCTACAGCTTCTACTTCTCAGATATTAGGCAACAATGAATGTTTTGAACCTTATACTAGTAACATTTATAACAGGCGTGTACTTTCAGGTGAGTTTGTAGTGGTCAATAAGCATTTACTAAAAGACCTGATAGAGTTAAACCTTTGGGACGCTCAAATGAAAAACAGGTTGATTGCCGAGAATGGCTCTGTTCAAAATATTGAGGAAATTCCCGCTGACTTAAAAGAACTGTACAAGACTGTTTGGGAGATTAAACAGAAAACCATCATTGATATGGCTGCCGATAGGGGTGCATTTATCTGTCAGTCCCAATCGCTCAACCTATTTATGGCAGAACCCAATATGGCAAAGCTGACTTCGATGCACTTCTATGCTTGGAAAAGCGGATTGAAAACGGGTATGTATTACCTGCGCACTAAAGCAGCGGCAGATGCTATCAAATTCACAGTAGAAACGGTACAATCATCGGAAGACAAACAAGTGGATATTTCCTGCTCACTGGATAATCCAGAAGAGTGTATTGCCTGTGGGAGTTAAACAATTAATAATCAAAAGCAATGTCAATATCAACAGAAACAGATTTAATCGGGATGCGGGCAGTAAGCAAAGCGGTTGCCCTTACATTAAGGGCAATGCAGAGTTACGCCCAACCCGGTATGTCCACAAAAGAACTGGATGACTTCGGAGCGAAGATGCTTTACAGTTTTGGAGCAAAATCAGCGCCTTATTCCACCTATAAATTTCCGGGTTGTACCTGTATCTGTGTTAATCAAGAGGTTGCACACGGCATCCCTTCAGCCGCAAAAATATTAAAAGAAGGTGATTTGATAAACGTAGATGTGTCTGCCGAACTAAACGGTTTTTGGGCTGATAATGGCGGTTCGTTTGTATTGGGAGACGATGTTCACAACCACGCTGTTTTGGTTGATGCATCCAAGCAAATCCTAAAGAAAGCAATAAGCAACATCAAAGCCGGTATACGGGTAAAAGATGTGGGGTTTATTATTGAAACGGAAGCTAAAAAAAGAGGCTACAAAGTGATACACAATCTTACGGGACACGGCATCGGAAACAGGCTGCACGAAGAACCATCCATACCCAATTTCAGGGACAAAATGAATTTTAGCCGGTTTAGGAAAAATACAGTTGTTGCCGTGGAAACATTTATAGCCACGCATTCTACAATGGCTGTATTGAGCAATCCGAAATCGGATGAATGGACACTTGTAGGGAATAAAGGCGGCTATGTAGCCCAGCACGAACATACCATTATCATTACTGACTGCACTCCTGTTATTTTAACAGAAGCCAACGGCATTTGGAATTAGCAATAAAAATGACACAACCTATTCTCATAAAAGATACAAATATAGTCAATGAAGGCATCATTACGAATGCAGATGTACTCGTTGAAAATGGAAATATCCAGAAAATAGGTACTGCACTTAATCAATCAAATACAAAAGTGATTAACGGAACTGGTAAATTTTTATTTCCGGGTATCATTGATGCGCAGGTTCATTTTCGCGACCCGGGATTAACACACAAAGCAGATTTTTATACCGAAAGTAAAGCAGCGATAGCAGGGGGAGTTACCTCATTTATTGATATGCCGAACACGAAACCTAATGTGCTCACGCTGAAACTATGGAAAGAAAAGTACCGTATGGCAGCACAAAAGTCTTTGGCAAACTTTGGTTTCTTTATGGGAGTAAATGCTGATAATATTGATGAAATTATTCAGATGGATACCTCGCAGTTCTTGGCAGTATCAGACGACGGCTTGTATTTTACTAAGAAAGGAAACCTGCTTGCAGATAATCCACAGGTAATGGAAAACCTGTTTGCTAATTGTAAATGTATTATTGCCGTACACGCCGAAAAGGAAACTATCATTACAGCTAACGAAGGTATTTACAAACAGCAATACGGAGAATATATTCCTTTTAGTCTTCATCCGCTGATACGAAGCGAAACTGCCTGCATAGAAGCTACAAAGGATTTTATCGCATTGGCGGAAAAATATAGATCACGCCTGCATATCCTGCATTTGACCACATCGGCAGAAGCACGTCTGTTCAGAAATGACATCCCGCTCAAAGACAAGAAAATCACGACCGAAGTCTGCGTACAGCATCTTTGGTTTTCGGAAAAAGACTACGACCGTTTGGGAGCATTAATAAAATGGAACCCGGCTATAAAATCTGAAAACGACAGGAAAGGCTTGATGCAAGCCCTTTTAGATGACCGCATTGACCTGATTACCACCGACCACGCACCGCATACCCTTGAAGAAAAAGACGGCAACTATTTTACCGCAGTTTCAGGTGCACCTATGGTGCAGCATTCGCTGAATATAATGCTTGAATATTATAAACAGGGAATTATTTCGCTTGAAAAAATAGTAGAAAAGATGTGTCACAACCCTGCTATACTTTATCAAATCGAGAACCGGGGATTTATAAGGGAGGGATATTATGCTGATTTGGTATTGGTGGATATGAACAGGGAATGGATGGTTTCAAAAGGCAATATACTGTATAAATGTGGTTGGTCGCCGTTGGAAGGTTCTGTTTTTCAAACCAAGGTAAGCCACACAATTGTCAATGGATATCTTGTTTATGAAGAAGGGCATTTTAGTGAAGACCTAAAAGGAAAAGCCTTAGTAAAACTTAATACATAATACTATGACAAAATTATTTCTCGTCCGACACGGACAATCACAATGGAATCTGGAAAATCGTTTTACAGGTTGGAAAGATGTTGATATTACTGCACTTGGACAACTGGAAGCCGAACAAGCAGGGAAAATTCTGAAAGAAGAAAAGATAGATGTGGCATTTACATCGAAGCTCATTAGGGCACAAAATACGTTGAAAATTATCCTGAACGAAAGGGGTAAAACGGACACCCCTGTCATCATGGATGAGGCATTAAACGAACGCTCGTATGGCGAACTCGAAGGGCTGAATAAAACTGAAACTGCTAAAAAATTCGGGGCTGAACAGGTACATATTTGGCGGCGTTCATTTGATATAGCCCCTCCCGGTGGCGAAAGCCTAAAAGACACTTACAATCGTGTGATACCTTATTTTGAACATTTTATACAGCCACAATTGCAAGCGCAGAAGAATGTGATAATTGTGGCTCATGGTAACAGTTTAAGGGCTTTGATTATGTATTTGGAACACCTCTCTTCAAAAGAAATACTCGAAAGGGAAATTGCGACAGGCAAGCCCCTGACATATGTTTTCTTTGATGGAAATATGAAAGCTGTAAAACTGGGCAAAGTTAGAAATATACTTTAACACACCATGAGCGAAAAGATATCACAAGAAGAACGCTTAGAAGAACTATTGATGTCACTAAAATCCATGAATGTGATTCCTTCTGTCGGTACTACTGCATTTTCTGATATGTTGGACATGATGGCCCAACATATCAATGAACTTATTCTTTCGAATTTCAATATTTTGTTGGCATTGCTGTACAGGGTTGATGTCGATGAAAGTAAAGTAAGGGAAGAATTGATTAATGCTAACAAGGAAGAAACTGCTGGACATATCATTGCCCGTTTGATTATAGACCGCCAAAATGAAAAGTTAAAATGGAGAAAAAAATTCAGCAAATAACGAAACTTGATAGACTTAACTTCAAAGGGTCGATTACAGGTATTCATTACAAAACGAAAAAGCCTATTTCTTTAATCATTGATAAGGGGAAAATTGCCTCAATTTTAGAAGACCGCGAAACGATAGAACAAAATAGAATTATTACGCCAGGATTGGTAGATATACAGGTTAATGGTTATGCGGGATACGATTTCAATAAATCGGGAATGGACGAGAAAGCATGGAAGAACGTAATTGAAAAACTGGCGTCGGTGGGTGTTACCACATTTTATCCAACATTGATTACAAATTCATATGATAATCTCAAAACTCTTTTTGAACAGCATACTGCAATTCTTGTAAATAATCCGATGATTGGGGGTTTCCATTTGGAAGGACCTTATATCTCTCCACATGACGGGCCGCGTGGCGCCCATTCGGCAATACATGTTCGTAAACCTGATTGGGAGGAATTTTGTCGGCTCCAAGACGCAGCCTCTGGCATGATAAAGATAGTTACCATTTCGCCAGAATATTCGGAAGCGGTTTCTTTTACCATGAGTGCCGTAGCTGCAGGTGTGAAAGTGGCTATTGGCCATACCGCTGCTACATCAGAGCAAATAGATCGTGTAGTTACAGCAGGTGCTTCTCTTTCAACTCATTTGGGAAATGGATCTCATGCTACTTTGCCCCGGCACCACAATTATATTTGGGATCAATTGAGTGATGACAGACTTTTTGCTAGCGTAATCGCAGATGGACACCATTTACCGAATAATCTGCTTAATGTGTTCCAAAAAATCAAACGTAGGAAAATGATGATTGTAAGTGATTCCGTTACATTAGCTGGAATGCCTGCCGGTGATTATGAGACAGAGGTTGGTGGATACGTAACATTAACAGATAAGGGTTTGCTTCACCTAAAAGGTAATCCCAAGATATTTGCTGGATCTGCCCAGCATATCCTTCACGGTATCAATTGTTTAATAAATCGTAAAATATGTACATTCTCTGAGGCCATAGAAAAAGCATGTTTATTACCCTCCGCATTTATGGGTTCGAAAGAAAAAAAAGGGGTCAAAGTAGGTGCTCTTGCGGATATTGTCGTTATGAAAAGAACAGATGACGGTCTTTGTGTCCTTGAAACATATAAAAAAGGGATTCTAGTTTATAAAAGAACACCATAATGCATATGATAAAGTTAAATGGTAAGGTAATTGCCGTAGATTTTGATGGTACGATAGTAGAGCATGCTTATCCAAAAATTGGAAACGAAATGATGTTTGCTTTCGCTACACTTAAAGCGCTTCAATCCAAAGGACACCGTTTGATATTGTGGACTTACAGGAAAGGGAAATCACTGGAAGATGCCGTTGAGTTTTGTACGAAAAATGGTATGGTATTCTATGCAGTCAACGAAAATTATCCAGGAGAAACTCTCGAAGGTAATTTCAGCAGGAAAGTAAACGCAGATATTTTTATTGATGACCGTAATGTAGGCGGCTTTCTGGGTTGGGATGCAATATGGCAGGCACTTCATCCCGAAGGTGGCGAGTATGCGCATCAATTAAGGAATAAAGAGGCTCATATCAACTATAAAAAGAAAAAGTGGTTTGGACTTGGCGGATAAATCGGATATAATCGGTTTTTCCTTAGTGAGGTTAATGTCCAAATCAATTTTCAGATGTGTTGTATTATTTAATCTTAATGTAATGCTTGCTTTATTTTGTTAAATAATACAGGAACATCCAGCGTAATGATTTTTTCTGCAATACGTTGGCTATCTTCCATATCCATATCCAGTTTCGTGTTTAGAAACCGTTGTGTTAATAGAAATCGTTCAACAACCACTGATGCAATTCCAATACCTTCAGTTGTCATTTCACAACCGTGATATTTGCTGTACAATACCAATCCTTTAAAAGCCAATCTTTTCAGCATATCTGTGGCGGAAGAAGCTTTAACTTCGAGCGATTTAGCTATTTGGGTGGTGGAAATATGCTTATCCTCAGCAATTGAGATTTGATAAATTTTCAACAGGTAAATTTTTTCAGCATAAGTCAGTTCGTTTACTTTTTTCATATCTCATTTTATTGGATGAAAATGCTCGGATCAAAATGCAAATATTAAATAATTCAATAATCACCATTAATCTTTATCACAATGAACAGTTTGTATAAAAGCAAATATAGAATACTATTACTTAAAAGTTATACAAATCTAACTTTTTAATTATATTTGCCTAAATAAATCTTAATCGATTCAGTGAATGATTAAAAATAGCGTAATTCAGATAAAAATGAAAACTCACATAAATTGTCTTTATGTTTTAGTCGTTTTCTCCTTAATACTTTCCTGTGGAGAAAACAAAAAATTGGCAACAAGCAAAATACCCTATATCGTTACCACAACGGGAATGATAGCCGATATAGTAGAAAACATAGCTGGAGATTCGGCAAAGGTAGAAGCTATTATGCAACCCGGAGTAGACCCGCATCTGTACAAAGCCAGTCAGGGTGACCTCAAAAAAATAATAGATGCCGATTACATCTTTTACAACGGTCTGCACCTTGAAGGTAAAATGGGCGAAATACTGGAGAAACAAACCCACGTAAAGCCCGTGATTGCTTTGGGTGACTCCATCATCCGGGGAAAAATAATCAGTGTATCCGAAAACACCTATGACCCACATATCTGGTTCAACGTAGCTCTTTGGAAAGAAGCTGCGGAAATAACATTGAAAAGCCTTATCCGGCTCAATCCTGAAAACACGGTGTATTATCAGCAAAATGCCGATAAATACCTGAAAGAACTGGACAGCCTCGACCATTGGGTGAAAGCCGAAATTTCTACCATTCCCGAAAACAGAAGGGTACTGATTACCGCACACGATGCGTTCAGCTATTTTGGAAAGGCTTATGGAATTGAGGTAAGGGGATTGCAAGGTATATCCACGATGTCGGAAATCGGTTTGCGGGACGTTACCGATTTGGTCAATTTTATTATCAAAAATGATATTCCCGCAGTATTTGTCGAAAGTTCCGTATCGGATAAATCGCTAAAGGCTGTGGTGGAAGGCGTGAATAACAAAGGAAAAAAACTGTCCATCGGAGGTAATCTTTTTTCGGATGCAATGGGCGAAAAAGGAACTTCCGAAGGCACATACACCGGAATGGTAAAACACAATGTGAATACCATCGTAACCGCATTAAAACAGTAAACAAATGATTATTCAATCTGAAAATCCGGTATTGGAAGTACACGACCTCACGGTAAGCTATTCAAGCAAACCGGCTCTTTGGGGTGTTGATTTCAGTTTACCCGAAGGAAGCATTACCGGTATTATTGGTCCCAACGGTTCGGGTAAATCCACTTTGCTCAAATCCATAATGGGTTTGATTCCTCTATCAAGCGGCTATGTAAAAATATTCGGAAAAGACTTAGACAAAGTGCGCAGCCGGGTGAGCTATGTTCCCCAACGGGAATCGGTGGACTGGGATTTTCCGGTATCAGCACTTGATGTGGTATTGATGGGAAGATATGCCAAAATTGGAATGCTTCGCAGCATACGCAGTTCGGACAGGAAAATCGCAATGGAATGTCTTGAAAAAGTGGGAATGACCGATTTTGCCAAACGGCAGATTTCCCAGCTTTCGGGCGGACAGCAGCAACGTGTCTTTATAGCAAGGGCATTGGCACAGGAAGCCGATTTTTACCTGATGGATGAACCGTTTGCCGGTGTGGATGCTGCTACGGAAGAAGCCATTATCACTTTATTACGTGAAATGGTCAATGCCAAAAAGAACGTCATCGTTGTACATCACGATTTGGATACCATTACCGAATATTTTGATTGGCTGGTAATGCTCAATATGCGACTTGTAGCTTCGGGTCCGATGAAGCAGGTTTACATTCCCGAATTGCTCAAAAAAACCTACGGCACACGCTTATCTGTATTGGCAGAAGCAGGAGATTTACTGGCAAAAGATAAATTTTCCGAAAAAAAATAATCAACAGATACAATGGATAATTTCGTTAACTTTTTTTCATTCAATGACCCCAACGTCAGGTACGTGGTACTCGGGAGCATCCTGCTTTCGGTAAGTGCTGCCATTGTGGGTTCATTCATTGTGCTGAAAAAAAAATCTCTTGTGGGAGATGCCGTTTCGCATTCGGTATTACCGGGTATCTGTGCTGCTTTTCTTTTTGCAGGTACTAAGAATACTTCACTGATGCTTGTCGGAGCGTTTATATCAGGGTGGCTTTCGCTCGTTGCGATAGACTATATTACCGCAAAATCAAAGATAAAGAAAGACGCTGCCATCGGGCTGGTGCTTTCGGTGTTTTTCGCATTGGGCATTGTGCTGATGACCTATATTCAGCAATCGGGCAATGCGGCACAAAGCGGTATGGACCGTTTTATATTCGGAAAAGCGGCAACACTTATAGGCAGCGACCTGATAACCTTTTCTGTTATTGCCGTGGTACTGATTGCCGTTACACTTGCTTTTTTCAAAGAATTTACGATTATAGCCTTTGATGAACATTATGCCGAAGTATTGGGATTGCCTGTTCGGAAATTGGATTTGCTGTTGACCAGCCTTACCGTATTGGCGGTAGTATCGGGTATTACCGCAGTAGGCGTTGTATTGATGGCTGCGATGCTTATCACACCTGCCGCTGCCGCAAGATATTGGACACACAATATCAGGCGGATGGTCTTGTTTGCCGCTATATTCGGTGCTGTTTCGGGACTGGCAGGAGCTTATATTTCATACATCGCTCCGGCGATGCCGACAGGTCCGTGGATGGTGGTGGTTTCGTCATTGATTGCTTTTTTCTCGTTCTTTTTTGCCCCGTTGGGTGTTGTCCCAAAAACGTTGAAACGCAACAAGAACAGCCGTACTATGATGGATGAAAATATCCTCAAGCTGTTTTACCAAATAAGCGAAAGGGACGAAAATTTCAAAATGAAAAGAACGGTGGAGGAATTGCTGGCTTTCAAAAAAATGCAGCCGACCCAATTAAAATCAGGAATGAAAAGATTAAACCGGCAAGGTCTTTTGGATTACAGTAACCAACAGGCACAACTGACCGAAACCGGGCTTCTGAAAGCGAAAAAAATCGTTCGGTTACACCGTTTGTGGGAATTGTACCTGACAAACTATATGGAAATAGCTCCCGACCACGTACACGACAATGCCGAAGAAATGGAGCATTACATCACGCCCGAGCTGGAAAAACAATTGGAAAAATATTTAGATAATCCGGAAACAGACCCGCATGGGACCATGATACCGAAGTAATACAAAACAGATAAAATGATAGCATTGTGGATTATATTGACCGGAGCATTGGTGGCGATTTCCTGCGGATTGCTGGGCAGTTTTCTCGTACTCCGCAAAATGAGTATGGTAGGCGATGCCATCAGCCATGCCGTGCTTCCGGGCATCGTCATCGCCTTTTTATGGAGCGGCAGCCGTGATACGCTTCCTATGCTTCTTGGCGCAGGAGCCACGGGATTATTGGCGACATTCTTTATTGAATATCTGCACCGTAAAGCCCGCTTACAAACCGATGCTGCTATCGGGATTGTCTTTACCTTTATGTTTGCCGTGGGCATTATCCTTATCAGCACCTTTGCCGGAAAAATTGACCTTGACCAGGATTGTGTACTATACGGTGAACTCGCTTATGTACCTATCAATCTCTGGATACTACCTGACGGCACAAGCATCGGTCCAAAACCGGTATATATACTTTCGGTAGTGCTACTCTTGGTGGTACTGTTTATTTATGTCGGCTACAAAGAACTGAAGCTAACCTCATTCGACCCGTCTTTTGCTGCGACTATCGGCATTTCTACCGCATTGTGGCATTACCTGCTGATGGCAGCAGTGTCTTTTACCACCGTAAGTGCTTTTGAATCTGTCGGAGCGATACTGGTTATTACCTTTCTTATTGGTCCGCCTGCAGCGGCTTATTTGCTTACAGAAGATTTAAAGAAAATGCTGTTCATTACCGTTGGCATCGGTATTCTGGTTTCTTTTACCGGATATTGGCTGGCTTACTGGCTCAATGCGTCTATTGCCGGATGTATGGCGTTAATGACGGGAGTTGTATTTGCCCTTGTTTTCGTGTACACACAGTTTGTACTGAAAAACAAAAGATTGAAGTTGGCAGCAAGGAATACTTTGCTTTCGCAAAAAATAGAGTAAACAGATTTTAAAAAATTATAAATAATGAAGAAGACATTTAGGATAATCGGGACTAACGTTATTGCATTAATGCTTCTTGCAGGGTGCAATAGCAAAGGGCAAAAAGAACACAATCAGACAAACGAAGGCAATTTATCGGTTACTCCGGTAGAGCATTCCAGGACTTTTCCCGGTGCAACGCTGAAAATACAGGACATTCAGGTAAAGGAAACTACTTCATCGGATTCGGTAACTTTCAAAGTGAATTACGGCATTGAAAATTTTACGCTTACGGCATACACCGACGACCACAATGCACGTCATCTTGCCAATTCACACGACGGACAGCATATCCATTTCATTATGGATAATTCGCCCTATACGGCATTGTACAAATCTGAAAATGAAATAAAACTCAAAAAAGGAACGGAGCATTATTTACTGTCTTTTCTTTCCCGTTCGTACCACGAATCCATAAAAGAGCCAGAAGCATTTGTACTGAACCGTTTCCAAGTAACAGATGATGGTAAATATCAGAAATTGGAAACACCCAAAACACCAATGCTGTTTTACAGCAGACCAAAAGGAGAATATGCAGGAAAAGATACCAAAACAATATTATTGGATTTCTACCTTCTAAATACTGACCTTGCGAAAGGTGGACATAAAGTGCAGGTGGAGATAAACGGAGAAGTTTTTATTTTAGATAACTGGCAACCTTACAAAATAGAAGGTTTGCCACTCGGAGACAATACAATAAAACTGTCATTGGTTCACGCGTCTGGAAATGCTTTGACCGGGAAAAATACTTCGGTGGAAAGAAAGATTGTTTTGAAGGAGTAACCAATTTATTATCTCCTTTAATATCTAAAAGAAAAAGTACTTATCTTAATTCAGTATCTCATTTGCTTCGGTAAGAATTATCGGCTTTCCGTCCGTTACCACAATAGTGTGTTCGTGTTGAGCCATATAACCACCTTTGTTACCAACCATAGTCCAGCCGTCATTCAATTCTGTAGCGTATGTTGAAGTTGTTGATATGAAAGTTTCAATTGCGACTACAGAATTTTTCTTAAAACGTCTTTGGTCAAATCTGTTTTTGTAATTCATAATTTCATCCGGTTGTTCGTGCAAACTTCTTCCGATGCCGTGTCCGCCCAAATTCTTTATGACTTTATAACCTCTCTTTTTCGCTTCGGTTTCCATTATATGTCCGATGTCTCCAATTCTCACCCCGCCTTTAATATTACTGATCGCCTTTCGTAAAATTTCTTTGGATGCATCCACCAATTTCTGGTGCTGATGAATGTCTTTTCCCAGAACGAATGAAGCACCATTGTCCGCCCAAAAACCATCCAGCTCCGCAGAAACGTCTATATTTATCAAATCTCCTTCTTTTAATATTCTTTTTTCAGAAGGAATTCCGTGGCAGAACTCATTGTCGACACTTATGCAGTTCCAGCCAGGAAACCCGTAAGTTAAATGGGGAGCTGATTTTGCGCCGAAGTCCGATAGGATTTTCGCTCCGTATTCGTCCAGTTCTTTTGTATTCATTCCTGGTTGAGCGTAACGTATCATTTCTTTTAAAGTGTATGCAACAGCGTGACTCGCTTTTCTCATCCCAAATAGTTCTGATTCTTTTGATATGGACATATTTTTCTTTTTAGTATTTGATAGCACCTCTCCTTTGTTAAAGAGAAGCTGATTTGTAATGTTTTGCTTTAATACAGGACTCGGTTTATTTTTTCTTACTCTTCTTGCTCACGAGCAATTTATCACAAACTTTGCTGCTCAGCATTTCATTTTCCTTATTGGCATAGCTGATAACCATACTGCCGTCAAATGGTTCAATTTGTTTTATTTTAAGTTCAAGCCCTAAAGAAAGTTCACGACTGGTCAGGAACTTCAGCAAATCTTCGGAAGATGGCTGTACAGCCATAAAAGTAACACTTTCACCTACTTTGCAGTCACTTAATTTTAGGTAATTGTCTGATGCTATATTTCCGTCAGCATCCGGGATAGGAGAACCGTGAGGGTCCACTTTAGGAAAGCCCAATAATTCATCCATTTTGTCAAAAAATTCTGGTGCTTGTATGTGTTCGATTTGCTCGGCTATGTTATGCACATTCTCCCAACCAAATCCCATTTTTTCTACCAGATACATTTCTGTCAATCTATGTTTACGGATAATCAGAGCCGCCAATTTCTTACCTTCAACACTCAGTTTAAGCGGTTTGTAACTTTCGTAAACGACAAGTTTCTTTTCGGCAAGCCGTTTCATCATACTGTTAACAGTAGGCATTTTGATGTCCAACTGCTTGCTGATGTCATTGACACTGGCTTCGCCTTTCAAGCTTGTAAGATTATATAAAACCTTTAGATAATTTTCTTCCGTTTGTGATATCATAAGGCAAATTTATTACTATTAGCCATCACTAACAATAAAGTTAGAAATTATTTTGTTAGTATCATCTAACTTGTTAATTTTGCAAATCTAAAAATATAGTTTTATAAATAAAATAAAATGGCAAAATTCAAAACACTATTTACAGCAGTTATTATGCTTACCGGCTTTATAACATATGCCCAAACAGGTAAAATATTGGGAAAAATTTCAGATATACGAGGAGTCCCACTTGTGGCTGCATCTATATCCATCCCCAAACTAAATGTCGGTGCATCTTCAAATGACAAGGGTGATTATGTCTTGGAGAATATACCTTATGGAACGTGGGAAGTAGAAGTAAACCATATCGGTTTTGATAAACATAAGGAATCCATAACTATTAACGGCGAATCAGCTTCTAAAGATTTTATTCTTGAAGAAAAATTAGATGAATTAGAAGAAGTGGTCATTTCAGGCACAATGAAGGAAGTGTCTAAACTGGAAAGTCCCGTACCGGTGGAAGTTTATACCTCAAAGTTCTTCAAAGCTAACCCTACGCCTTCGCTGTTTGATGCCTTACAAAATATAAATGGTGTACGTCCGCAACTGAACTGTAATGTTTGTAATACGGGCGATATCCATATCAACGGTTTGGAAGGTCCTTATACAATG
The DNA here is from genome assembly GCA_052092145.1 of Sphingobacterium sp. Classification (GTDB taxonomy): domain Bacteria; phylum Bacteroidota; class Bacteroidia; order Sphingobacteriales; family Sphingobacteriaceae; genus Sphingobacterium. The sequence continues at coordinate 41,605 of JBQDCW010000030.1, forward strand.
ATACTAATAGACGGAATGCCTATTGTCAGTGGTCTATCTACTGTGTACGGATTAAGTGGCATACCACAAGCTCTGATTGACCGTATCGAAGTAGTAAAAGGACCTGCTTCCACCCTGTATGGTAGTGAGGCTGTTGGTGGTCTGATTAACGTTATTACAAAAAGACCGGGTAATGCTCCTATTATTTCAGCCGATGTATTTGGTACAACTTGGGCAGAGGTAAATGCAGATTTAGCAGCCAAATTTTCCGTAGGGAAAAAAGCTCAATCGCTTTTAGGCGTAAACTATTTCAATTACAGCAATCCTATTGACAATAACAATGACAACTTTACGGATGTTACCTTGCAAAACCGAATTTCAGTATTCAATAAATGGAGCTTTGACAGAAAAGACAATAGGGTTTTTACTCTGGCAGGAAGATACGTATATGAAGACCGTTGGGGTGGAGAAATGAATTGGGAAAAGAAATACAGAGGTGGTGATGAAGTATGTAAATCGTCAGCAAAAAGTGGACATGATAATTTAGAATCTTAAGGAGTGTTTT
>JBQDCW010000031.1:0-38731 GCA_052092145.1 Sphingobacterium sp.
TGCGCGCGACGATGATCGAAGGAACATCACTTTCCCGGATTTGTGTGATATTCCGGGCCTCGAGGAACCGATCTTTGATCGGATTCCGATGATACAATTCTCGAACCGTTTTTACAGGAAGGTTGCCGAGTTTGGTCAGAGTCAGTTCGCCGCTATCGGCGATGATTTCCATGAAATCTTCACACAATCTCAAAAAGGGAATTTGATCCAAGGTGCGATCGTCAATCCCAGTTTGGAGCTGAATGGGGCAAAAGGGCGAAAATGGGAAGTGAGTCAATGCGACGAAATCGCGACTTGATAAACCAAAAATCCGCTCATCTGGTGTGCTATCAAGCATAGCCAAATCGATTTCCATGGATTAAAAATATAAAAAATTCTCTGTCTATTCCCTATCCTGGAATCGAAAGATTCTTATGGGACCCAATCTTTTGAAAAAAAATGTGAAAAAATAACGATGTTATTTCAATATTTTCGGTGTTTTTCATAGTTTTGCCCTCATGAGCCTATCACAAAATACAACAGCGATCGCGATACCCCGGATTCGCTGACCCTCGTGTCCTTTAGGACACCTGTTCGTTAACCGAAGAGATTTCCTATTGATTCTCTTCAAGTTTGTTGTATAATTTTGCTTTTAACTTCATGAAAAATAAAAAATGGTTGCAGACCTATCTGTTTATATGGTCTGGTCAATTCTTGTCCACGCTCTCCAGTTATGCGGTGCATTTTGCCGTAATCATCTGGTTAAGCTTGGAACATCAGTCTGCTGAGGTTTTAGCCTTTGCGGGTATTTCCGGCATGCTTCCTCAGGCTATTATTGGTCCGTTTGCCGGCGTTTACATCGACCGATGGGACCGTAAGAAAGTGATGATCTTTTCAGACGCATTTTTGGCATTATGTGCATTCATCATGGTCTTCCTTTTAAAAGACGAGACCGTGAATCTCAATTGGATCTATTTGATGTTAGGGCTTCGTTCGGTTGGTAATGCGTTTCATTCACCGGCGATGCAGGCCGTTGCTCCCTTAATTGTGCCAGAAGATCAGTTACTTCGAGTGTCTGGTGTAAACCAAATGTTGCAGTCGATCAGTAGTATTGCAGGACCAGCGGTAGGAGCGCTTGCGATCACCTATCTTTCCATATCAAATGTCCTTTACCTGGATATTATCGGTGCGGCCGCCGCGATTACCTCACTGCTGTTTGTGACAATTCCGCACGTGAAATCTGAAGCAAAAGCATCAATAGCGAGTGTGCTGAGTGAACTGTCTGACGGATTTAACGCGGTGCGGAAAAATAGAGGATTGAGTTTTCTGTTTCTCTACGCCATGTTGGTCACCTTTTTTATCATGCCAGCCGCCATTATGTTTCCGCTGTTAACCACAGGATACTACGGAGGAGGTAAATGGGAGATGAGTATCATTGAGATTGTCTGGGGTATCGGAATGCTCATCGGGGGCAGTGTTTTAGGATTCTTCAATATCAGGACGTCTAAAATATTGCTGATCAATACGATGCACCTCGTCCTGGGCTTATCTTTTGTTTTATGCGGCTGGCTGCCTTCGAACTGGTTTGTCGGGTTTGGTATCGCGACCATTTTATCGGGAATTGCCTTGTCTATTTTCTCCGCATCGTTTACCACGATACTGCAACTTGAAGTCGCCCCACAAATGTTAGGGAGAGTATTTTCCTTATATTTCAGTTTAGCCGTTTTACCCAGCGTTATCGGGTTATTGTTTACCGGTTTGATTGCTGAAAGTATTGGTGTCCCCAATGCGTTCATCATTACTGGAGGGTTAGTGATGTTGATTGGGGTCGCTTCATTTCTTACCCCCTCACTGCTCGGACTGGGGAAGTCTAAAGCGGACCCGGTGGTCATCGGCGAGGAATCGTAGCCGATTTATCGGTTATCCAGAGCGCCCGGTCTACAGGCGAGGGAAACCGTGTTCAGTTCGCGTTATCCGAACACGGTAAGGTGCCCTTTGCGACGCTGTTGAAACGACGAATAGGGTTACGAAGTATAGGTGTTTATTGGTGTATAACGTGCTGTTTATGAGTTGTAAAAGGATTTTGTATTAATGATCAGTATAGGTATATGTTCACTGTTGCTAATTATTGGAAAGCGGTTGTCATTAAAACAATACTGATGATGATGAGTCCCCAATACGTGTATCGGAAGAAGGTGTTATCTTTCAAGAGACCATTGAAGTACCTGCCAAGAAAAATAGCTGGAATGGTTGAGAGTAGCGCGATGAGGAAGTAGTTACTTACTTCGGTAGTGACTAGACCATTTTGATAATAGATCAAGACGCTCACCAGGCTAACAGGTAAAAAATACGCCTGAAGGGTTGCTCTGAAATGTTTTGCGGTCCACTGTCTTATCTTACCGTAGACTACAAGCGGCGGACCGTTCAAACCATAAGCGCCGCCAAATATACCAGACAAAAAACCACAAATGAATAACGAGAGTTTAGGGCCTATTTTAGTTGCTTTTGTGCCCCCGAAATATAGGGAATACAGGGAGTAGGCTATGATCAGCACGGCGAGGCCTATTTTTACTAGATTTTCATTGCCATACATCAAAATAACGATTCCTATAGGTACACCGGGAATGGCGTAGAAGATCAACCATTTAGCACTGTTGAAATGAATGTTCCGATGATCTTGTATGACAACGATGAGTGCGATCACCACCGATAACATCACGGATAACGGCACAGCGACATCAACCGGTAAAAAAAGAAGAAATAAGGGCACGGCGATAAGCGACTCCCCGAAACCCAATGTCGATCGTACTAAAGAGGCCACAAAACTAATGAGAAGAACAAATAGAATCGTCAAGGATTGATCTTTTTAAAAATTTGAATTCGATGGGTTGGTAAATTAGTAGTGCCGATTTGTAGGGACATTGACCTTAATTTGAAATTTTGATCGGACCCTCACCTCAATTTCTCGTTACAGTACAATCTTGTGGTTTTTAATGGCGTAGCAGTTTTGCCCTCGAGGTGCGATAACTGTACGGTCTGGTGCGATGAATAGATCATCCTTATTGCTTAGTTTGTCATCAATAGGGGCGTCTCTATTATCAAGTAGAGCATAACGGAAATGGATAGCTTGAGGTTGACTATATCCTCTTGCCATTTTGAATAAGTAAAGGCGGTTTTTCATTTTTTTCCCAAATAAACCTTTCAATAATAGTAGGGGTAAATGTAGTTTTTTTTACACAGAAAGCCGATTATTCACGACTGTTTATCGCATGTCGTTATTTAGATAGATGAGATTTTAGGTCCTGTAGATACCGGTCCAAGTCAACGTCTTTATCCAGGTTTAGTTTTTGTTTGATTCTGTACTTGCTGGTTCGGACGCTCTTAGGTTCGATATGAAAGGCCACCGCTATTTCTTTTGTCGACAGCTTCAGGTGTATGTAAGCGCAGTGCTTCAATTCCAAGGACGTCAGTCGATCCTCGGATTGTGTTTTCAGTTGTTGGAAAAATTCAGGATGGATGTTCTCGAATTCTTTAACGGATTGTTCGACGCGTTCTTCCAAACGCATCTCCTCCCGGATCATCCGATCTACAAACCCCGTGTTTTCCGCCGTCTCTAGTTTTTTTAACTTCTCTCGAAGTTGAAGCAACAACCGGTTTTTTCGCTCAATTTGCAGCGCACCAGCCATCGATTCTTTTTGCATTTGATCCATTTGAATAGTCAAAAGCTTTTGCTCTGACAGTAAACGAGCTTGCGCCTCCTGCTGAATCTGTCCTTGCAGCCGGTTTTGTTCTTCGATATCCTTTTTTTGTTGTTGTAACCTCAGGTTGCGTTCCAGTTCCAGTTTGTGTTTGTTACGAAACGACACGCGAAGGAACCACAAACTCGCCGCCAAGAACACGCAAACCGCTGCAAGCAAACCCATTTGGATACGCCGGTTGATCGCTGCTTGTTCCGCCTCGTGAATTACAGTCGCCAATCTTTTGTTTTCGTAGAGGCTTTCTAGCTTGTTCGCCTGCTCGATTTGAGAGGCATCAAATATTTCCTGGGTATATTCTTCTTTCTTTTTGTGAAAATCTAACGCTTTCGCTAATTCCCCGGTTTTGGTATACAGATCGATAAGTCCCTGCGATACGTTTACCAAATTGTAGTAGGAGGGCTGCTTGAGTTGATTTAGGCGAGTATAAGATCTCAACAAGTACATTTCAGCGGTGGGTAAATCGCCTCGCGCAGAGGCCACTTCGGCAAGCAGACCGTTGACATTTGACATAATGTCGTAATTATGGTCGAACGCCTCATACGTCGTCTTGGCTGTCTGTGCATAATGGACGATGCTATCTTGCGTTCGGACCTCGTCGATCGCTCGATATTTAAAAAAATAATTAGCGATATTGGTGTTGGTGATAGCGAACGTACGGACGGCAACTCGTGTAGGATGTTGTTTGTAAACTTGTAAAGATTGGTTCAGGTAAAAATAGATGCTGTCCTGATACGCTTGCTGACCACTTTCTTTGAACTGATACTCCATGACAACGGATTTGCCATTATAGCTGTTGGCCAGTAGCTCGTAGTCCTCGGCTTGATTAGCATATAGTATCGCCTGTTTAATATATTTTTCGCAAAGAACTAAGTTATCCCAAGCCGAATAGACGCCGTATAAAATATAGTTTGCTCTGGCTTGAAGTGCTGGTTGGTTAGTTTCTCGGAGTACTTGTAACGCGTTTTGTGCGTTTTCAATAGCGAGTTCCCCAGCGTTTAAGTAATTGAAATAAGTGGCCTGAGTGAGATAAGCATAAGCCAATACCGTCGGGGAATCTTTATCAGCTGCAAATTCTTGCGCCTGAGTAGCGTAGTACTTTGCGCTATCGTATTTCGCTTCAGTTAGATAGTGTTTGCTTAATTCCATCAAAAGTTCGGACCATTGGGCCGGATGCTGATCGTTCTTAGGTTGAAGCTCCGCTTCCTTAAGTCGAAGAATATTGGTTTGATAATCGGAAGTTAATCGGGCTTGGTACGCCTCATCCAGTAATGTTCGTAGTTCTTGGGCCTGCGCCAAGCTTGCCAGTACCAGTGATAGCACCAGACCTAAGAATAGTGTTGGCCGTTTTATGGGAAACATGGATTAAAGATAGCTTAACAATAAGCGGTCTCCGAGGAGTTACCACAAATAAAGATACTATTATTTGATTGAATTGTGTTTTACGGTACAGTACTATATCACGAACGTTCGCCGATTTGGGTTGTAAACCGATCAAAAGTAGCAAGCAGTTCCGCCTTGGTAAAAAAGGAATTTAAAAAATCGAGTAAAGTGCCATTGGGTTCTATTTCTTTAAAGAATTCCTCATGATCGGTGCCGTAAACGATGGGGTTTTGGGGATTGGGATCAGATAAACAGACATAATAGGCATCGGGATAACCGTAGGACCAAGCGATTTTCATAAAATCAAGTGGTGTAGACCGAACCACGCTGTGTACGTCATCTACTGCAATTAAGCCCTGCCACCGCTGATAATCAGCGGTGCCCTCTCGGAAGGGCGTGAACAGCTCGGTCTGGAAATAGCTCTGACCGTGATATCGAGCACCATGATCAGGCCCGAAATAATGCACAAGCAGTTGATGGAAGAATTTCGCCTGGTTAGCCTCTAACAGCGTTTGGTTTTCGGTTAGGTATTGTGAAATTCCAATGATTGGCTCGGATTCAGCTGCGCTCGCCCAAGGTGTATCGGTCGGTTTTGGATAAAGCGGCGTCTTTAAGACAATTGCCGTCAATTGCGATTGAAGAGATTGTTCGTCAGTAGGAAGGAAGTCCCCCTCCAGTGCTCTAATGCGTTCTATAATAGAATTTTCCACGGTTTAATCAGATAAGGTGTTAACGTATTCATCGGCCAGCATGATCTGGGTCGGATCCTCCGGCAAATAAAGGATGATTCGCTGCTGTGTTCCGATCGTATGCAGGCTTAATAGGCTGATGATTTTTTTGAAACTAGCGGTTCGAATATTTCCTCGATCGTCCTGAAATTGCAGTTTGAATCTGATTTCAGGCTGCTCATTAATTGTCAATCCCGTTTGTTCGGCCGTGAGCACCTGCGCCTGTGCATCTTTGCCTTTAAACAGTACGTTAAGCTCCTTGGAGGACAAGGATTGATTCAGGCCACCGATGAGTTTGCCGACTAAGAGCCCTAGAAGTAACCATCCAAAAAGCAAACCCCAGAACGGAATGGTGACCCAAGGATGCCAAAAATGTAAGAATCGCCAACCCGCCCCGTTACTTTGTAGCCAATAAGAGAAAACTAAATAAAAAATAAAAAAGGCGATCAAGAGGATAAAACCAAAGATGCGGACGCGGGTGGTCGAGGTATTGGTTTGAATCGCGACTCCTTCCGGAACAAGCACCGGCGGGCGGAGCTCCGGATCCAGCCGCATGGGGATTTGTTTTCCTATCTCATAGCGACGATCTTGCGGACGGGTATCCAGGATCGGGTAGGGAATGTGTATCGGGGTGCCGGAAAGGTTTTTGAAACTGATGTTTAACTCCAGGTTCTGGTGCGTATCCAGTTCTTTTTCAATACTTTTTTCTTCAACTCGAACGGTTATGGGTTTTCCGTCTTTTAATATCGATTTGATGTTTTTCACCTCTTGCCCAATGATTTTTACATAATTGAAATAATACCAGAAGATGAATCCCAACCAAGCAATTGTTCCAACAGCCAGATAAACCAGCGCCATTGTAGAAGAGGTCCGCTGTCCGAATCCGTAAGTGCCGCTGAAGAAATAGGGCATATATTCGAAGATCATCGGAAAAATAAAGATAAAGAAGAGGATATACCCAATCCAAAATTTATTGCTCATAAATAGCCTTTTAATAACGTTCAAATTCGGTGATTTCCCCCGATGGGTCTGCCTCAGCTGAATACCTTTCGCGAGTGCCAGTTATCGAGGCTCTCCACGTGCTGCTGTTTGGGTTGTCCTCAGGAATATAGTAAATATGGGTAACCGTTTCGACCCCTTCGATATCCGTCGAACGTTGCGCTAGATCTTTGTACATGGTATTTACCGCTGAGAACTTAATATCGTCCAATGCGTAAAGCTGTTCACGGATGTTCTCGAAATTACGATAAATGACCGGTTCAGGATCCCCCCATTTCCCGTCGCGGTATCCATATTCATCAATGTTTTCGGGCTTGTTAGGATCCTGTAGTTTGATGTTTATTCGACCGTCGTCATAGAAGTGAACGCTGGAATAGACCTGTATTGATTTATTTTTAAAGGAGTCCATTTGTCTTAATTCCGCCTGTGCTTTAACCAATGCGGCGCTGTCAGATAGGAAGTTTTTCGTTTTCTGATTAACTAGGAACTGGTCCACGGCATTTTGCCTGGCTTCTTCTACTTCCTCTATGGGGGTAAATGTATCCTCGAAACTTTTCTGTATCGGATTGCAGGAAACCGTCAATGCAGTGCTTAACGCCATAACCGATAGGATTGCTAATCTCGTCATAAAAAATGTACTATTCAGTAGTTTCACTTCCAACCAAAAATACACAGTTTTAACGTTAAAATGGTCGTTTGGAATGGAGTACGAGCCATTTTGAGCACGAAAAATCGACTACAAAGTGACTACAAAAGATCGATAAGGGCTGAAAATGGACCTTTGGAGCGTTTGATGGCGGTAACGGTCAACTCAGGGATCACGGTGTTGTACCGGTTTCCAGATTTTCCAAGAAATCCAGGACAGTCATCAGAAACGCAGTAGGCCTGGCAAAGTGAATGTTGTGATCTACACCATCAAAAACGAGATGGCGAATGAAATCAGGGTGTTGTTCGGCTAACGCTTTGTTTTCTTCTTCTACGGGAGTCGGATCATTGTCAGACTTAGCGTCCAGTATTAAGAGTGGGATATGCAGATCTTTGAAAATTGCTTCTGGATCTAGTTTAACAATCGATCTGGCATAATTACTGGCTTTAGTTGGTTCAAATAATATTTCTGCCATATGCAGGCTGTCCTGCATATGATAGTACTCCGGCTGACCTCGGTAGGTCACCCACTTTTCACCAATAGGTCTGATGAAGCTTAGAATTTCAAATTGATTGGAAGCGTTATTGACATCATAAAGACTCTGGTACGCATCAAATTTAGTCGCTTTAAATCCGTGATAGCGTTCATAGACCTCCTGGGGCATATTGATACGTTGTAACTTTGCAGCAAGTGCCTGTTTATCAAGTTTAAGATAAGGCCTGTCAAAAGCCACCGATCCACCATCTTCTAAGACTATTCCCCTAACACGATCGGGGTATAATCCATAAAAATTTGTTGCCAGGTATGCACCGCGTGAAAAACCGGCGAAAACTGCCTTTTCAATAGTTAAGTGATCCATTAATGTTCTAATGTCAACGCATAGATCGTCGAACGAGGCGTCAAAGGGCGGAAGCGGCGTTAAGCCGGCGTGATATTGGTCGATCGAGATGACCCGATAGCCTAACTTGACGATTGCCTCGGCGAAAGGTCTGATTTCGTAGGCATTGCTTAAGCTTCCATGCAACCAGATGAAGACCTTGGCGTTATTCTCCTGGCTGCCCCATTCCAGATAGGAGAGTTGACCATTTTCGACCGCTAAGAAACGGCGATGATTCTCTTCGAATGCAGCAAAGGTCGTTAACGCTGATTGAAAATTCTGACGGACTCGATTTTCAGTATTCCCCTGCGGGAATCCGTTGAAAGAACAACAGACCATAAAGAATATAAACAGCATCGTTGGGTAAATTTGTTCGTATATTTTCATTTCTGGTCAGCCATGACGTCCGTTTGAATTTCCATCAAATATAATTTATAAAGAGGAGTTTTAAACATTGCTGATTTATAGAAGAAAGAAGGAATGCATTAGCATCCATAATTGTGTTATTGTTGCGGTAAAAATGTATTTTAGGTTCGCTTGTTAAATTGACGTTCAACGACGCGCTAATTCCCAGCTTATGAATCCCCTAATTTTGCAATTCAGAAAATACGGTCACATGGGGCCTGAATGTGAACAAGATGTGCTTCTACACACCAAACATTTCCAAAAAAAGAAAGGTGAACACTTTTTGAAACAAGGACAAAATTTATCGAGTTATTTCGTGATCAACAAAGGAGTGGTCAGAGCTTATTTTCATCGAGGTGATAAAGAGGTGACGACTTGGTTTGGAGAAGAAAACCAGGTTTTTGGATCTATTTTGCCGATCTATACCAATAAACCATCCTTTGAATACCTTCAATTTCTTGAAGACTCCGCCGTCTACGCCATTTCCGTCAACGATCTCAATGGATTGTACCAGCGACACCCAGCACTAAACCTCATCGGTAGAAAGATAGCCGAAGAGGTCTGTGTATTTCTGGAGGAGCGCATTATCTCCTTGCATACCGAGTCGGCTATTGAGCGATACCGTTCACTAATTGATCGTCAACCTAATTTGGTCTCACGAGTCAATCTTGGGCACATTGCGTCGTATCTAGGCATTACGCAAGAAACACTGAGCCGTATTAGAAGGTTCTGATCGATTTTGACTTAGATCAAAAATACAAAGCGGGGAGTCGTTTAATTTTGCGCCATACCAAATAAGAGGAAAATGAATTGGATTGCATTGATTGCTGCTGGAATTTTCGAGATTGGTTAGCCATTGGGATTGAAAATGGCACAGCAACCCGATAACAACAAAGTCGGCTGGATAGTGTTAGCTATTGTTTCTATGAGTATTAGCGGGGCGCTATTATTTTACGCACAGAAAGCGATTCCCATAGGAACTGCCTACGCCATATGGACCGGTTTAGGAGCCGTTGGTACTTTGTTGGTGGGTATATTTTTCTTTGGGGACTCCGCACATTTTTTAAGATTGCTTTCCGCAACGCTCATTGTTGCGGGTATCGTGGGCCTTAAGCTGTTTTGAGTTTTAAAAATTTACGCAACAATACACTCGATTTTGAACAAATTAAGAGAATACCCCTAACTGGAATTTGCTCGGCTGGAGTGGTGTTAACTTTTCGGAAATATTTTGTTTTGTAGAGGATACCTGTTTAAAGTGGTAACGCCGTGTTTTTTTTGCGGGAACGCTGTAGCAAATGAAGATGCCTGTTTTTTGTCAGTCGTCATCACCAGACCAAACCCTTGATCGAGGATAAGTGTCCTTGAGATCATAGGGGGCTACCATCCCTGACTCATCCCGCTGGGGCCTTTTAAGTAAATGTTTTTACTTATATTAGCTAAACCGATTTAATAAACTGCAACCATTATAAACTACCATGAAAGTCTATACTTACACGACGGCGAGTTTTCTGGTCACACTCCTGTTACAGCTTTTTCTGTCCGGATGTGCTAAAGAATCCACAGCACCGACCGATTTGCAACTAAGCCACGAGCACGTAGTCATCCAGCCTGGAGACGAAACGGAGATTCAGATTCAATCCGGCGTGATGCCCTACGAAGCCAAAGCTTCTAATCCCAAATTGCTCGATGTGCGGGTGGAAGACGATCGGCTGATCCTCCGTGCCAAATCATTTCAGGGGGAAGCCAAAACGATGGTCTATATTGAGGATGCCAATAACTCTCGTGCTTCCTTATTGGTACAACTTTCCAGCTTTGATACCTTGCAGGTCGATCAACAGACGCTGGATTTTTCGCAGGTCCTTCTTTCTGATACTTTGACGCTATTGGGGGGGCTTCCGCCATTCCAGATCGAGGTTTCTGAAGGCGCTCCCCTGGACGTACATCAGCAAGAAAACCAACTCATCATTACCGGGTTGGGGCGCGGAAAAAGCACCCTACAAATAACAGATAGACGGAAATCAACGGTAGAAATTCCGGTTCATGTGGGTGGAGAACCGCAGGCATTAGATTTCGGCGATCAATATTTCGCTCATGCCGACTTTTCGCCAATTGCCGTGGTCGACGAATCCATTCGTCACCTGGAACAGGTGACCTTCGAAATGACGTGCAACATACAAGCCTATCGGGGTCTACAAACCTTCTTAGGTCTAGAAGGCTACCTAATCGTCCGAGGTAAACACGACGCACATCACGATACGCATCCGATCGAAATTGCTGGATTGGGCGATCGAATCATGCTCGAAAGCAAGAGCAGCTTTCCTTTAGACGCCTGGATTCATTTAGCCCTGGTGGTCGATGGTACCCAATCCAATCCAACCGATAAGTATAAACTGTACATCAACGGCGTGGAAGATGAGCTTCAAGTTATTCGAGACGAAGAAACACATGAAACCATCGATCTGACCCAAAGCAGTGATGGCGGCCGCTTCGAAATCGGGCGGGCGTTCGGACAAGACTGGCGTGCCTTACGGGGACAGGTTTCCCAAGCTAAAGTCTGGACCGTAGCGCGAACTGCTGAACAAATTGCTGGGAACTTATGTACAGTGGATCCAGCAGCAGCAGAAGAAGGGCTATTGGCCTTTTGGGATTTCTCATCCGGAACGGCTACGAATTACATCCCAGACAGCCAAAAAGGGCCCTATCGAACCGACCTGATTCTATCTGATGCGAAGATTAACGGCGCTTACCAGGCGGTAGATGTTCCACTTGCACGCTTCGAGGAATTTAATTGTCCATGGTAAAACTACAAAGAACTAATCGTATGAAATCTCCAAAATGTACTCTGGTTTACGTACTCCTTATCTTTCCGCTGATTTGGTTTTCCTGCAGCAAAGAAACAACCTTGGCGCTCGATGAGCTTCCGGATCAGATTGATAGTGTTACCAATGCCCAAATCCGGCAGGTATCCTCTGGAGACAGTCTGGAAATAACCTGGACCAACCCGGATGACACCTTCCTGGATCAAATCGAATTGATTTATCAGCTGCCGGGTGAGGAATCCCCGAAGACAATTCTTTTGTTTGCGGCGCAACCCGGACTTGACATGCGCGAAACCATCGCAACGCAAGCCTCTGGTAGCCCGACCGTTTCGCTAACCGCTATTAATAAAAAAGGTGTACGGTCAGCAAGCGTGATCGCGAATTTTGAGAACAGAAGCCGCGCGCAGTGGGTCGCTCGAGCGGACACCCTGATGAATGCACTAGTGACGCTCTATCTGGACGGTAAACCTCTGGATATATGGACCTCCCAATATCCACAGGGTGAGGGCTATTGGGATGGCGCTGCGGTCATCTGGGGACATGGCGCTGCATTCTCTGGATATACCGCGCTTAAGAAAGCAACCTGGAGTCTCACAGAAGAACGTGCGAACATCGAGGAGCTATACGACGATCGTCTGTTAACGGCCATCGATCAATTCCGTAATACACGAGACGGTGGTCCCGAAGCGTATGCTGTGTATCCTGGGGAAGGTGATGAACGGTACTATGACGATAATATCTGGGTGGGTATCGATATGGCAAATTTATACCTATTGACACAGGACGAGCGTTATCTCGATCGGGCTAAATTGGTTTGGAATTTTGTGCTTTCGGGGTCGGATGACTTGATGGGCGGGGGAGTCTATTGGAAAGAAGGCTTGCAATCGAAACACACCTGTTCGACGTTTCCCGCCGCAGTGCTGGCGCTGACCTTGCACGAGGCGACGCAAGAGGATCAGTATCTAGCGCAAGCCGAAGCCTGGTATGCTTGGGGGAAGGAACTTCTTCAGGACCCGTCAGATAAGCTGTTTTGGGATAACGTGCGCTTCTCGGATGAAAATGATCCAGACTCCGAGCTGGTTGTCGAAACGGCCAAGCACAGTTACAATACCGGACAACCCATGCAGGCGGCCGTACTTCTTTACAAAGCTACAGGCGATGAGGCATTTCTTCAAGACGCCCAGGAAATGGCAGAAGCCGCATTCGCCAGATGGTTCGTTCCCTTTCGGTCGTATTTGATCGATGAATCATTTCAAATACTTGAACCCGGGCATGTCTGGTTCCAAGCGATCATGATGCGGGGCTTCGTCGAACTCTATCGAATCGACCAGAATCCTCAATATATCGATTCCTATGAGAAAACGCTACAGCATGCCTGGCTGTCGGATGCGCGGCAGGACACCCATCTGCTTAACGAAAACTTTAAAGGGACCTCGACTCAGGACCATTGGGAGCTCATCCACCAGGCAGCTATTTTGGAAATGGTTGCTCAGCTCGCGGAATTAGAAGGAAAAGAGTAATCGACCAGTTCATACCGTATAAGGCGCGTAGATCGTGATCCCGCCGCACCCAAAATCCAGTCGATTTCTGAGCTGCAGGATTCCCTTATGCTCCACGCGCGCAGCACGAGGATAGGTGCTACCGGCAGAAACCGGGTTGATCATCGATATAGTTAACAATTAAACCACATGATATGTCAGCTATCAATAAATTAATAACGGTCCTTTTGGTGCTATGCAGTGCGTCTATGTACCAGGGGAACGCGCAAGACAAATACTTTCAGGATTGGCCTGATGGAAAATCCCCGCGAGAAATCGGAGACCGGTTAGTGGGACGCTTTGTTCAATCTCCCCATCCCAATTGGGGTAACCCTGGCCCTGCAAATGAAATTACCTATCCGGAGACTTGTACCTGGTACGGCGCTTTGCTATTTGCTGAGGTTACGAATAATGATCTTTTGTTAAAAGCGCTTCAGGGGAGATATGAAATTGCGATGACCACTGAGAAAAACTTGATTCCCAAGGCGGATCATGTGGACCATACGGTGTTTGGCAGTATTCCATTAGCACTTTATTTGCAGACGGATTCCAGTCGATATCTAAAGGAAGGATTAAGTTACGCTATTGATCAATGGGAGCTCCCTTCACATGCGACCGAGGAGGAAAAGAAATGGCATCAACAAGGGTATAGCTGGCAGACCCGATTGTGGATTGACGATATGTTCATGATCTCGGCGGTTCAGGCGCAGGCGTATCGAGCAACTGGCGATACCCTATATATTAATAGAGCCGCTCGAGAAATGTGCATGTACCTGGACAAGCTGCAAAAAGAAAACGGGTTGTTTCATCACGCAGAAGATGTTCCTTTTTTCTGGGGACGTGGAAATGGCTGGTATGCTGCAGGAATGGCTGAGCTATTGAGGGATTTGCCGAGGTCAAATTCCGATCGGCCGTACATTTTAAATAGTTATCAGAAAATGATGGAAACCTTAGTGGTTTACCAAGATGATTCCGGAATGTGGAAGCAATTGTTGGACGATTCTGAATCATGGAATGAAAGTTCAGGTACGGCGATGTTTTGTTATGCGATGGCCATGGGGGTTAAAAAAGGATGGTTGCAGGAGGATAAATTCGGGCCTGTAACTAGAAAAGCTTGGCTGGCCCTTATGGATCAACTCGACGAACGGGGAGATATTCGCAATGTGTGTGAAGGTACGAACAAGAAGAACGACAGGCAATACTATTTGGATAGAAGGAAATTGACCGGAGACATGCACGGACAAGCTGCCATGCTCTGGTCTGTTTTTGCGCTATTGCAATAACGTATTCCCGATTGATAGGTCTTGTCTCAAACGTCGGATATTCCTTGGTAATCAGGTGGCGGACCTGATTTATTGTCCTATGACAGCTGATGATAGCGACCTGTAATTTACCTTTGGGCTTTTACGAACTAACAACGTTAAATCGATACGCTATTATGAAAACCAAATTTGAAGCAGGAATCAATATTGCAATGAAAATTCCCAAACGGAATTACGATAAGACCGTTGCCTTCTATCGGGACGTCCTGCAGTTTAAGGTAGAAGAACAAACGATTGATAGTCCAACGGTTTCAAGGACGCATCGAGTCCAATTCGGTCACAACGTTGTTTGGCTGGATTGCGTAGATAATTATACGCGAAGCGAAACCTGGTTGCAACTTAAAGCACCGCATGTACAGGAAGCGGTCAACGATCTGAAAAAGAAGGGCATTGAGACATGCGACGAGATTGAGGAACTCCCAGCAAATATGCATTGGATTTTGGATCCGGCGGGTAACGTTTTTAACGTACAAGGAACAGACTAGACGAGCATTCAGAAAATCCGATTTTCATTTTTTTATAGCTGGAAAATGGGAATTGGATTTTCTATTCTCAAAGCGAAAAGTTAACCGTTTAGTTACTGGATTGGATCTGTCTAAGCGATGTATAGGGCATGGGCGTAGACGCGGTTGGTCCGATAGAAATACCTTTGTCTTGGTGAGCACTTATTTTTCAATCTTTCAGCAAAACCATTTCTTGCGGTAGATGTGATCGAATTAGTTTTAATCAATTGATTAAAACATTTGGTTAACTTATGGCTTTTTTTTATTTTTGTTGTTCAACAACGATCTATATACGGGTGGCTAAAAACAAGAAAGTGGAAAACGTGAATTGTACGACAGAGGAGAGGATTATCGACGCAGCGCGGCAAGTATTTATTCAGAAAGGGTACTCAGCAACTCGTACTCGGGACATTGCGGACAAAGCGGGCATCAATTTGGCGCTACTTAATTACTATTTCAGAAGTAAAGAAAAGCTGTTTCAGCTCATCATGGAAGAGAAAATGCAGCTGCTGTTTAGTGTCATATTTCCTGTAGCAAATGATGAACATTTAACGTTAGATGAGAAGTTGCGTTTATTGATTGAGAATTATATTGATATGCTTCTTGAAAACCCAGACCTACCCTTATTTGTCATCGGAGAAATTAAGACGAATCCAGGTGGGTTCAAAGATAAATTACAAGTTCCGGGGATATTGGAGAACTCCTCGTTGATTCGTCAGTTGCGGGAAAGACGGAGCGATGTAGAACCGGTTCAATTTATTGTATCGCTACTGGGGATGACGATATTTCCATTTATCTCTAGACAGATTTTATTTCCCGATGATGATACGTTTAAACGTTTGATGCAGGAGCGAAAAGCATTGGCTACCAAATGGATTAAAGTCATATTAGAGGTGTAATTTTTTTGCTGCTGCCTTAATCAACTGATTAAAACAAAAAATTAAATAGGAACAAAGTACGAACGATAAATCTTTTTTTGAATGAAAACAGTCCAAATTTTTAGAACAAACGTTTCGAAGAATCAAGACGCTGTTCAGCTAACGACTTCACTTCTCACGGTTTATCCCAATTATAAAGTGAACTTTGATTTAGATGATGAGGAGAATATCCTTCGGGTCGAAACCAATTATTCGACTATTGCAACGCGTGATATTGTTCAGTATATGATGGGATTAGGATACAATTGCGAACAAATAGAGTAGGTGTTCTGTAACGAATTTTCGGGATCTGTCTAAGAGGATCCGAATGTATTCTATTCCCGCTACCCGTTGAGCGGGACAGTATTCTATAGACCGCAATGGCCAGCTATTCGGTGAGGGTCTGGTTTGTTCGCTTTTCGTTTTTCACCTTTCAAAAACAAGGCCGTCATATCCGAACGATCGGATTTTGTCTCCCCCGGCCCAGACTGGCTTTCACTTTTTTTTTGCCTTCACTTTCCTTGAGTACTTAACAATAAGTTTATATATAGACAACATTGTATTAAGATTAGTACGATAGCTTTGCTGCTCAACAAACTAGTTCGAGAATATATTATGCAAATTAAATCGAAGAAGGTATTTTGGTTGTTAGTCTCGCTATCCGCCGGTACCTTATCTGCCGAAGCTATCGCCTTGCACCCATCATCTGAGGTGATCAAGGCCGTCTCTCAAGAAACTATCACCGGCCGTATTGTCGACCAGAACGGGAAACCGATTGCAGGGGCCACCATTACAGTGGTTGGGCGCTCGCTGACTGTGTTATCTGATGAAAAGGGTATATTCAGTGTTTCTGGAAGTATAAACGAGACCTTAGAAGTAAAATATGTCGGATATTCCACAGCTAATTTTCAGATTGCGACGCTCACGGGCAATGAGATCGTACTGAATCAGCAGGATGAGCAGATTGAGGAAGTGTTGGTTTCCATTGGTTATCAACAGGTCCGAAAATCGGATGTGACTGGGGCAATAGCCAGTGTGCAAGCGGAAGAACTCAATCTCAGTGCGCCTAAGCTTTCACAAGCGATGGTGGGTAAAGTTGCCGGTGTCCAGATCATGCAAACTTCGGGTGCACCGTATGACGGGACCAAGATACGTGTCAGAGGGATGGGATCTATTAATGCGGGTTCAGATCCTTTGTATGTTATTGATGGTTACCCTGCGGGCAACAATCTGAATATCAATCCCAACGACATCGAAAGCATCGATGTACTGAAGGATGCAGCCTCAGCTGCCATCTATGGTTCTAGAGCTGCAGGTGGGGTGGTTATGATCACCACTAAACGCGGTAAAGCTGGCTCCAGTAACGTAGATTATGAGGTGATTGGTGGATTCGGTGAACTCTCCAAAAAAGTGGATCTTCTGAATGCCGACGAATTCATTGATTTGTTAATTGATGGTCGTAATAATTCCTATAAAGATCTGATCACTGGTCAGGGAAACAATTGGAGTGATGACATGGTCCATCATGATAATGCCACTCGGGTAGGAAACGTAGGAAATGCAGGATCGGTTACGATCCCTGAGGAATACTATGATTTCTCTGCCGGTCAAGCCAAGCCTGCCAAATATAACACGGATTGGCAGGATGAGCTTTATAGCTCAGCCCCCTTCCAAAGACATAATCTATCGGTATATGGGGGGAATGAACGGTCTCGCTATTTTGTTAGTGGGAGCTATCAAGACCAACAAGGCATCATGTTGAACACGGGACAAAAAGTGTTTAACTTTAGGACGAATGTGGACACCAAAGTCAGTGACCGATTAACGGTTGGCGCGAACGTATCGTTTACCTACAATGACAACCGTGAAGTGACCACCGGGCGTTACAACCAAAGTCCATCGATGTCCGCGCTGATTTTTCTACCGACTTTGCCTGCCTACAATGAGGACGGTAGTTATGCACAATTCAATATGGGGCAGCTGTCGGCCGATCAATACGGTATTCAAAACCCCGAGAATCCGATGGCCTATCTTTCGAAAATCAAGAATACACGAAAAGGTAAACGCGGTCTTTACAACGCATTTGCAGATTTCAAGATCATTGAGGGTTTGAATCTTAAAGTGAACGGCGGTTTATCTACTTACGATGAAAAGTTCGATTACTTCCGTCCGACCAGCATCTCTGATGGCAACAACCCACCGTTTTCAGATAATGCGAAGGCTGCAGCTTATGCCGATGCCAACACCCGTAGTGAGATTGATAAACTCGTGGAGGCAACCTTACACTACAATAAGGTATTTGATGATAAGCACGGATTGAGCGTATTGGCTGGATATTCGGCGCAAAGAACAGACATCGACTACATCGGTGTGCGTGCTAGAGGATTCCAAAACGATGCCATTGGTGAAATAACCGATAAGGGGGGTGATCCTTCTAACTTTGTCTTGCAAGACGCGTTCAAGCGAGTGACGACGTTGCAATCTTACTTCAGTCGAGTGAATTACGATTACGATTCGAAGTACTTTCTATCGGCTACGCTAAGAACAGATGCTTCCTCTAGATTTGGTTCAACCAATAAATGGGGTGTCTTTCCGTCCATATCTGCTGGCTGGACGGTCTCGAACGAATCGTTCTATGACGATTGGCTGGGCGCCGGATCGACTATGAAATTGAGAGCGAGCTGGGGACGTAGCGGAAACAACAACATTGGTGATTATGCAACAATTACTAGTTATAGCAGCCCAACTGGTGTTATTATTGGTGACCGTGTCGAGACGGCGTACTACCCTTTGGATTTGAAAGATGAAGGTTTAGGTTGGGAAATTACCTCGCAGTACAATGGCGGATTAGACCTGACGTTTTTGAATCGTCGCCTTTCGGTAATGACCAATTTCTATCTAAGTCGTTCTAGTAATCTACTGTTCAACCAACCAATTTCTGCGGTATCAGGTGCAACGACGATGTTGACCAACCTGCCCAATAGTAAAGTAGAGAATAAAGGTTTCGATGTCCAAGTCGACGCTAGAATTGTAAGAACTCAAGATTGGGAGTTTGGATTTAGCGGAAATATCAACGTCAACAGGAACAAAGTGTTGGATCTTGGTGGCGCCTCTACGATCATCACCAACGGTGCTGAACGTTCTTATAACACGCACATCACCCAGGAGGGAAGTCCAATCGGGATGTTCTACGGTTTCCAGGTTCAGGGCATAGCCACGGAAGAAAATTATGATCAGGTAGCTCCGTCTGCCGCTTCCACTACACCTTTACAACCGGGAGATCTTTATTTCGAAGATGTTGATGGAAATGGGATCGTAAACGACGATGATAAACGCATCATCGGTAATCCACATCCGGATTTTACATATGGATTTGCATTTGACTTGGCGTATCGGGATTTTGATTTAAGAGCTTCTTTCAATGGATCGCAAGGGAATATGGTCCTAGACGGGTATGACTATTACCTCTACAATATGGAAGGGTCAGGAAACCAATATGCCAACGTTGCTCAGCGCTGGAGATCGCCTGGAAACCCCGGTGCGGGTGAAGTGTATCGCGCTTCTCGAGGTGGTACGCAAAGTAATAGCACGCGCCTGTCTACTTTCTACCTGCAGGATGGCTCTTACCTTCGTATGACCAACGTCATTTTGGGATATTCAGTTCCGCAACCCGTAGTAGAAAAAATAAAGTTAGCGGGATTAAGAATTTACGCAAGCGTGGACAACCCCTTCACAATTTCTAAATACAAGGGGTATAATCCGGAGCCAGACTACAACCAACGTGGCAATTTGACCCCCGGTGTCGACTACGGTTTGTATCCATTAGTACGCACCTATAATTTAGGACTGAAAGTCACTTTTTAACGAATCGATTCAAGACAATAAGCGATCACTTTCTCACGGGAAAGCGATCTTTTAAAAGACAGACATGAAAAAAAGATATTTATTACCGGCAATTTTATTGTTATTGGGCTCCTGTAACGACGACTTTTTAAATCAAGAGGATCCCAATGCAGTCTCCGTAGACGGTTATTTTCAAACCGAGAACGATGTCCTTCTAGCCGTTAACGGATTGTACCACGCGCTTCGCTCAGGCAGCACGGTAGGTGAAGGAAGCTTGCTATATAATGAAGAACGTTCGGATAATTCGGGGCGTAATGACAACCAATCCAACGCTGGTGAGCCCTTCCAGTTCAACGATTTTTCTTTATTACCGAGTAATACTAACCTGTTTACGCATTGGTCGTCCATGTATGACGGTATCGCGCGATGCAATACCATCCTTACCCGGATCGATCAAGTGGACTTCTCCAGTGAGGACGTGAAAGGCCGCTATCTGGCGGAAGCGAAATTCGTGCGAGGGTTGCTCTATTTCCATATGGTTCGCAAGTTTGGTGCGATTCCCCTTTCGACCGAACAACCTGTTTCTAAGGACGAGGTGGATGCGTTAGCTGTTCGTGTGAGTGAGGAAGAGGTCTATGCTCAAATCGTAACCGATTTAACAGAAGCTTTGGATAGTGATTTGCCTACGCATCAACAGGAGTATGCCGTCGGCCGTGCCTCCAGGGTGGCTGTACAGTCTCTGCTGGGACACGTTTATCTAACAATGGCCAGCACATTAACAGAGGGCAGGTCAGAAAATTTAGCAAAAGCCGAAGAACAGCTGAGTGCGGCTTATGCGGCGCGCCCTTTTGGGAAGTTAGCCGAGATACCCTATGAAGATGTTTTTGATGTAGACAAAAAGATGACCTGCGATGAATTGATTTTCCAGGTCCAGTATCTGCAAGGAGATCAGAATTATCATTCCAGTATTGCGCGTAATAGCCAAGCAAGAGATGAAACGATCAATTCCCGTTTCCCATCTACTGGTTCTGGAACCCGAGCGACTAAGGACCTGATCGAAGAATACGAGGACGCTGATCTTAGGATGGATTATTCGGTCAAGTTTGCCAGCAGCCCGGTCGTTAATGATTGGTTTATTACCAAATTTAGAGACAATAGCGCCGAGGCTGGTACCAGCGGATGGGGTGGTAATGATTGGATATTGATTCGATACGCAGATGTGATGTTACTGCTAGCGGAAACCAAGATGAATCTGGGCAAACAAGCCGAAGCGATTGCCCTTGTTGACCAGGTACGCGAAAGAGCCGGTTTACCGGGTTACCAAGAATCCAGAAAAAATCCTGAGTACGCCAGCAAATATCCTACCTTAAAGGACGCGATTCTTCATGAGCGCCGTGTGGAACTGGCTTTCGAGAACCACCGTTGGTTTGATCTAATCCGTAACTTTACACCGGAAGAACTCGTAACGTACTTTAAGGGAAAAGAACAAGCGAACTATGGGAATGCCAAGTTGTCAAATATTTCAACGAAAGACCGGTATTATCCGATTCCTTTTGATGAGTATAAATTGAATCCCGAATCGATGTATCAGAACCCAGGCTACTAATTAGCGTTAGCGCTAAAGCCGACCGATCGCCCCTCCGTTTGGTTCACCATTCCGAGGGGTGATCGGTTTTTTTATTTAACGCAACGGGGTTTGTTTTCATCGCCCCATACCGATGACTAGTGGAAACGGCGTCGTCTAGAATAGCCTGAACCGCTATAGCCGGCTTCCGAAATCCAATTGAAATAAGTTCATGAGCTACGTTACGGATTTTGTTGTTGTGCAATCCGACCGTCGTTCCATGGCTGCGGGACACTTCGATCCAACCCCTTGTCCCAAACTCCACAGAGTCGTAAACTAAAAGAGTTGTCCAAATCTATTTCGGTCGATCGGCCCACTTTCTTTTTTTGTTTTGGAATTGCTATCTTAACCTACGCTTAGATGACCGCCAGACCAATGAAAGAAACCTACCGATACGATATAGCCTTCCTGCGTTGTCTGGCAATTCTAATGGTCCTTTTTTACCATCTTCAAGTTCCCTTTTTTGGATCGGGTTTTTTAGGTGTGGATTTGTTTTTCGTCTTGTCAGGTTATTTAATGACCCAAATACTCTGGGGTGAGCTGAAACACCAACGTTTCCATTTGTGGGGGTTCTATAAAAGAAGGATGAACCGAATCTTCCCGGTGTTTTTTCTGGTTCTCATTACCTTTTTCTTTATTATTTGGGCGTTTCTGGGAATCAAGTTATATGACTATAGCCGATTTGCAGTCAGTAGCGCGCTGTTCGTTTCGAATGTCTATTACTATTTGCAGATGGGTTATTTCCAACCCGCAGCGGAATTGAATTTTTTGCTGCATACCTGGTCGCTGTCCATTGAAATTCAATTTTACGTACTATTCCCGCTGCTACTCTGGCTATTGTTTCGCTATACGGGAAAACATCGAGGTGCCCTTGTTTTGTTTCTCGGCTGTTTGGCCCTGCTGTCATTTCTAAGTTCCTCTTTTTGGCGATCGGAGGATAGTAGTTTTCGGTTCTTTATGCTTCATACCAGACTTTGGGAATTCCTAGCCGGAAGTCTGGCTTTTTTGCTACGACCGGCCGTATCGCGCCGGATAGTGGCTAGTACCAGAAACCGACTTGCGGGAAT
This sequence comes from Sphingobacterium sp., assembly GCA_052092145.1. Taxonomy (GTDB): domain Bacteria; phylum Bacteroidota; class Bacteroidia; order Sphingobacteriales; family Sphingobacteriaceae; genus Sphingobacterium. The sequence continues at coordinate 22,406 of JBQDCW010000031.1, forward strand.
TTGTATGCTCTTGGTTGTGATTTCCCCATTTTTAGCGCATCAAGGAATAAAAGGGGCCTGGCCTTCGGCCATAACACTATTGCCGGTTTTGGCAACAGCCGGACAGCTGCTGTTATTCGATGGAAAGCGGGCATATCGATGGCCCGGCGTTCGGTTTTTGGCGGAACGTTCCTACGGTATGTATTTATGGCACTGGCCGCTGATTGTGATTGCGAATTATGCAGGAGTCTTTGAGCGAGTAGAGATCAAGATCGGCATATTTCTTATTTCCTTACTGCTCGCGAGCGGCAGTTATGTTTTGCTGGAAAAAAAATCCCGTTTCTTTCCGCCACTCCGAGTTGCTGCGGTTAGTATCCTGGTTACCTTGTGTTGCTACGCCGGCACGAGAACCAAATTATACGACAGGATACTGCCAGAAAGCCAATTTCCGTTATTCCATTTTTTATACGACTATCGACGGACACAGACCGCCGAACAATATGGCTTTCAAAAAACACATCTTCAATATAAAGAAGAGATGTCGGTTTTTGATCGCCGAGCGCTCCAGGAGTTCAGCGATCGGGATAGTAATTACCTGCTGATTGGAGACTGTCACGCGGGTATGTTTTCTCAAACCATTAAAGCGCTCGCTGCTAAGGAGAATATTCATCTATTGCAGGCGACGATGGATGAAACTTTTCCAACGCCGATTTCCTCTTCACCTTTTGTAGGGCCGGACTCCCTGAGGCGTTACCTTTTTAACGACTATCTCCCCGAGAACGCGCACCGAATTGATAAAGTGATTCTTATGGCAAACTATGCAGGTTACAGCAAGATGCAGTTAGAAGGATTTTTAGTGGCTAATCAGGAATACTTTTCAAAACTGGGTATACCGATCGTTTATATTGGTCAAACCGATAAGTACCGGATTGAATACCCGGTGGTGGAGTTTATGAAACAGCATTATGGCATTCCGGTTAAACGTTTTTTACGTCCCATTCCCTTTCAAGCGAATCAGTACATGAAAGAATCCGCTTTAGTACCACACTACGTGGACATCTTACGCTGCGAAGATTGTGCGTCCTGGAATAACGGCCAGGCGTACATGTACGATCAAGAGCATTTTAGCACCTTTGGAACGACACAATTGAGCCGAACTCTTCAAGAGGCGCTCTTTTAAAGAAGATGGTTTGCCTCTGCATCAGATATCCTTAATGAAACGCGTTTTATAAAGTAGCGGCGTCTAATATTTATTTGTACCTTAACCCATGCAATACTCCAGTAGTGCGTTAATCAATACAAATCAATTATAAATACAGTCAACCGGTATGACCATCGTGAAAATTCAATCCCTCGCAATTTATGTTGTCGTCCTTGTGTGCGCGCTATTTTCCATTCTGTTGACTTCGTGTGGCAAAGAGGATGTTGCGCCTGAAAAGGATCCAGATGAAGACGCCGTATTCATCACCTCATTGGAGTCAATACAGTATAACCAGGTAAAAATCGACACGGCGATAGAAAAGCTGGAGGACTATAAAAAAATTTTTGAGACGCCTGTTACGGAACTTGATCTCGGTGATTTGTATGAGGAGGTTATGGACAGTATAAACATTGATCTGGATTTACCCCATAACACACGACTCGTGGAAGGTTTACTACTTCCAGAAGTCAGAATTAGTGATCCCGTCGTGTCATTAGCCGGGGCAGGTGATTCCCTTATGGTCAATAACTTTCCTTTGGCCCTTGGCTTTGTCCCCGTTCTACGAGGCGATGTTTCGCAAAAACTGGAGGGAAAAATAAGCCAATTGGAAATTTTCCGGAAATACGAACGTATTGTTTATACCGCTGATGTCATGATTCTTGCACGCACGTCCGATGAGGTGATGGTACAGCTCGAAGGGAAGTTTAAGGGCTCCAAATTGGGGACAAGAATGACCGATGTAATCGTTCACTGACTTGCCCCTTTGTCCGAACTTTTTCTACAGTTCTAAGATTAGGGGCGTGATCAGTCTATTTAAGTAAATCGCTTAAATGGACCGAACATTTTTCTCCATGAGGTTGTTTTCTTTTTAGCAAGGAAACAAGTTTTTTGTCACCAGGACACAAAAGAATATTCGAGATGAACAAAATTAAAGATACCTATCAGATACTTAAAGGAGCCTCAGCACTAGTGGTGCTGCTCGCAGCGCTACTAATGAGCGCTTGTAGTGACGGAACTGAATCCTCGTCGAATGAGGTGGTGGATTCGCTTTCGCAGCCCAGTGGAAACGATGGGGTGCCATTGGATAATCTAGAGCGGAGTCGCGATACCGATACTGTTGAACAGCAAGTGGAACCCAATTCTGGTGTGTCGATGGACAACCTGAATCGAACCCCCGAAGATGATACCACGAGTACTCTTGCCGATTAATGAACCTCAAAGTATATCTGTAAGGGATCTTAAAACGTCTTTTTTTGGCGCAGGCGGCCTATATGATCTAGACGCTAATTCTTCCATTTGTGTTTTAGGAGAGATACTTATAGCCAAAGATCCTATAGGCTCTCTATAGCGCTTCGGGTTAACTTTAAGCGCAGTCTATTCATCGACGCTGTACGGGGCATAAGTATGAATGCTTCATCTGAATCTATAATTCGTATTAAATGCAAAACAAATTTCAGCTATCTTTAATGTCGTCTAACCAAATCACCGACGAAAATGAAGAAGGTACCTGCAGTTCAATCCGCAAATAATAAGTTCTGTGCATTTCTCCGGGGCGTCAACGTAAAAGGCACGAACATGAAAATGGCAGAGGTCTGTTCCGTATTTGAAAGCGCCGGAATGAAAGATGTTTCATCCGTGTTGGCCTCCGGAAATATCCTGTTCTCCTCGGTACAAAACCCGATAGAATTAAACGAAACGCTCGGGCGTGCGATGTCAGAACATTTCTCCTACGAGGCTTTTCTATTTGTCAAAAACCAAAAAGAAATAGAGGCTATTTTTCGTGAAGCCCCTTTTCAAGCCGATCCCGAATACCACATTTACTGTTTTGTTGGCCTGGATGGTGTGGAGAACACACTGCTGTCGGAATTTGAAAAATCAAGAAAGGCATCAGGCGAAGAGGCGCGGCTTGTTGGGGGTAAATTCTACTGGAAGGTGCCCAAAGGAAACACCCTGGATTCCGAGTTCGGAAAAATACTGGGGAGAAAAAATCTAAAGAATTCCTTTACCTCGCGTAACCTGAATACTGTTGAAAAAGTGATGAAGAAAATGTAATCTGGCGGATGGACCAGCTTTCCTTTCTGCCCTCTTCATTAACTGGAGCAGTTATTTCCCTATTCATGCGCGCTCCCACACTGGTTTATTCCCCCTGTTTTTCAAACCATGCTAATGCCTGGTTCTGGTGGTACTTGATGAATTCATCTTTGGCAAGATTGTACTGGTTTCCATCTTTCCAGTTTTTTTGGCTTAACATCTCCTTTAGTTCTTGGTACTGCTGCCGGATGATGTCGTGCGCAATGAGGTATTCTTTAAATGCGATATGCCTCAACCAGTGAACCGAATCTTTAGAAAAGATATGGATATGTGCTTGCCGGTTTTCCGGCGTTAATAGGTCTTGGCGGGCGATCTCATCCTCATGGAGGATCGATCGGCCTATTTCCTGATCGTGTTTGGTTTTGACAAAAAGCCGGCGATAGGGCATATACCTATTGTACAATTCGAAGTAAATATAACCGGCGTTCAATAACGGTTGAACGGTTTTATCCAAAAGGCTTTCGTTATTGATGCCCACCAGGATATCGATGATGGGTTTTGCCGCTAGTCCCTCCACCGATGTGCTGCCGATATGGTCAATACGTATCTGATCAGCACCCAGTGCCACCTGTAGATCGGACTTTAATTTTTCAAAAGTTTCTTTCCATTCCGGATTGTAAGGTGCTATCGTTATTTTCATTTTCTCTCCGAACTGGTTAATCAGCCAACAATAACACTACGTCATTTTTGGCCAAACGGTTTCGAAATATTCACAAACAAGTTCCATTTCCGGACTAACTGCTTCCTGATGGCCTGCCATTTCACGGGTATAGTAGGCCCAATGCACTTTTTTCCAATACGCTAACGATCGGTCCCCCTCGCCCTCGATCAATGCGTATTGCTCGGTGATATCCTTGAATTTTACGATTCGGACCTTGGCGGTTTTAATAATCGCTTTTGGGTTGCCGTCCCAATCGGTGATGACAGCCAAATCGCCAACGGCTGGACGCTTTTCGTTGTAGGTTTGAAACCACCATAGCGAATGCGTTGTGGCTTGCTTAATACCTCGTTCGACTAATTCAGCACATTCGTTGGCATCTTTTTGGTTGTCGCAGAAATAATAGGATGGAGGCACCCCCAAATCCCTATAGGCTGGCACGCTGTTTTGAAAGTCCTTCCAATAAATGTCGACCGCGGTACTGCTCATCAGATTTTGTTTTAAAGTTCGTCAATAATTGACCGACCGGAGGACAGATCGCCTGAGGTCCATTGCCAGTTTTCATGCAATCGAATTTTGCCGTTAGGTAAAATCTCGGGGACCGATCGACATATACCCGTCATCAAGGTTCCCTCGGTGTTCACCTGGTGATAGCGTATATCAATTCCACCATTTTGGTCCACTAATCCCATTAAATGACCGTCCACGATTTTTCCGCCCTGATAACGGGCCGTAAGAATGTTTCCTGCTTGGGAATAATAAAATTTGGTGTCAGATGAGGTCTCACCGTTGGCGCTATTACGAACGGGAACGAACACTTTTTTATTATAGTTTATCATCATTATTGAGTATCAATTAAAAAAAAACTTCTATAGGATGGCAAGCACTTAATCTTTCAATTATCCCAGTTGAGGATAGCGGTAGTCGTTTACTTTTTACAAATTAAAACTAATCCGGTTGACCAGTTCATTTTCGTAAGGTAGATGTCGCTGCGTTGTTCCAGATGTGCCAATAGGTTTTCGACGTTTTTCTGGTGTCCCTCGGGCCAGTTAGGCTGAGGAATCAGGTCGTCAATGAGATACAAACCACCAGTCTTTAACAAATGGAGTGTTTCTTCCAATAGACTATATTTACCAGGCCAGGCATCGGCGAAAATAAGATCAAACTTCCGATGCTGGTTATCCAATATCCAATGATTACCATCTGCACAAACCAGCTCAACGCGAGGATCAACTCCGAAAGCTTCCTGCGCAACCGATAGGTATTCCTGTTGGTTGTCTATAGAAATAACTGTCGATTCGGCGTCCATGCCCTCGATAATCCAAGAAAGTGCGAGACCCGTTCCTGTTCCCAGTTCCAAAAAGCATCCGGCAGGTTTTGATGCGACTAAAGTGCGTAATAGACTACCGCTATAGACGTCCGACAGCATCGGGAAATCGATTTGTTCGGACTGTTGTTTGATTTTTTGATAGCATGGAGGGAAAGCGACTTTTTCTTGGTTCATATTCGGGTTTGTTGATAAAAGATCGTTCAAATTAAAGCCCCGTCGTATAAACGGGGCCTTAATGTACAGATTAGATTTTGAAAAATATCGAAAAATGGATCGATTTCTATACATACGCTAGCTCATCGTACAAGGTCTATTAATTTACGGTTCAATTAAGATAAAACGACGTAATGACGCTGGCATGGTCGGACGGCCAAAAAATGGGATGATAATCAAGCGTGACTGCATGGTAGGGTTGTAGCATTTCACCCTGATAATAAATGTAGTCAATTCGAGACAAACGCCCTTCATTCTTTAGTATGCCATTTTCATTATACAGGGGTGACCAAGTATACCCGGGATTCATAGCGGGGCTCGGGTGGCTTTCTCGATAGGAATCTTTAAAACCCGCATTGATCATCAATTTGGAGACCGGTCTATCAAGGATAATATTGCCGTATAGGGGAGCTGTCTCTTCCGTATGATCCAGATGAGAACTACTATTAAAATCACCAACCATGATGACAGGTATGCTGTCGGAATTATCGACATATGGACGGATTCCTTTTAAGATATTTTCTATTTCTCCAACCCGTCGTTTTTCGGCCTCATGAAATTCATGCAGGGTTTCCGGCTCAGCCCATTTAGAAATCGGAGGAAAACCGGGTTGATACCATAACCACGTGTCGAAAAAAGCGATTTTTTGGTCTTCACCAAGGTTGATTATTGCACCACCCGAGTAGAACGGCTCGTACACCGATATAGTCTCTTCAATGGGATACCTACTCATGATACTTAAATTGGTCCCAACCAGATAGAAGTAATAGCCAAGCGAGTCAGCGATAATCGCCCCTGAACCGTAGGTTTCAATCAATCCGATAATATCTGCGTTGGTTTCCTTTAGTATTTCACAGGTCCGTTCAACCCCGACATGTTCACCAAATCGATGTCCTCCATGCCAAATGTTCCAAACCTGTACTTTAAGGCGATCTACACGAGGACCAGCCGCGTTTAGTTTAATGCCCGTTATTTCCTCGTAATCTGCTTGAATCTCAGTCTGACTTAAGGCATAATCAAACAGGGTCGCTTCGTCCAGCAGGCCATTAAAGGCCATCCATTCTCCTTGACTTCCCAGGTCGTAATATTCGTCAGATCCGCCTAGAATTGTCCGTAGGTTGCTTTGTAAACTCCCGAAATCCGCTTGTTCGATTTGATAAATAGCGACATTTTTCCCGTCCTTATACATCCATACTTCGTCTCGGTTCCGATCAATCGAAAGCGCAAGTTGATGCCATTCTCCATCGTTTATACCTTGTTTTTCAGCAGTAGGTTCGTAGTTATAGGTAACACGACCGTCGCTCATGTTCCATCGCCAAGATCCGTTATCTTGTGTACCTAAAGTCCAGCCCACAGCGTCTTTTGAGCCGTTTTGTTTATTGGTCCAAATCGACTGTCCCTGACGGGCGCCGGGTTTGGTCTTTACCCATACAATGAGCGAAAACGATTGATTTTCTGAATACGTAGGCTGCTGCTCATTTTTCAAAACATGAGGTGTGCGAAAAGGGGCATCGCTGCTTAGATCTAAGGCTCTTCCTCTAATACCCGTGGTGTAGGTGGATTGATAGACCCTTTGTAGGGAGGAACTTGCCGTGAATGCAGTACTCGCCCGTTTAAAATCTATCTGTTCCTCATCAAAAGATTGACGAAAGATAGGCGGTTTTTCTGCCGTAAGGTCGGGATCGTTTGGATGCCCCTTTGGATAAACGGGCGTGACCAACAAAGCCAGTAGAAAAATAATATTGAAAGCCAAAAAAGGAGTCTTCATAGCAGGAAAATTATATAAGATCTGTGGGAAAATAGCTAAGGTTTTAAGGTCAATTCTATCACGAAGTCAAGGATCTCAGGGGCGTCTTTTAAATCTAAAATGACCCCTTGTTTTGTCTGGGTAAAGGCAATGGGCTTGCTTCCTTTAAAAGTACGTGCTTGTGCAATTTCTCCATCACTTAATGGTAGGAAAATATAGCGATTTTTAGCCGACAACACATGCGTATATAGAGTATTGCCCTTTTGGGTGGTAACCCCCCAATCCTGAGGCGGCACGATGCCACCTGTGGTTCCATATATGGTTTCGCCGTACGCCTCTAACCATTCCCCCATCCGCTTAAGTCTTTCTTCTCCCTCGATAGGGAAGCGGCCGTCCGGTCTGGGACCGATATTGACCAGGAAGTTTGCATTGGCACCAGCCGATTTGATCAAGAATTGAATTAGAAACTCAGCGGATCTATAGTCTTTGCTGTTGATAGAATACCCCCATGATTTATTCATGTTTGTGGTCGTTTCTAAAGGAACACTACTGATCCCTGGTGCGGAATAGAAATCTAAATTTTCCCCAGGTACGTGGTGTTCGAATGTCTGAATATCTTCGCCGGGATACGGAATTTGATGGTGATTATTCGCAATTAAACAACCGGGTTGGATGTCGTGAATCATGTCGTACAGTTCCGGTAATTGCCAGTCGAAGTCTTTATGATGGCGTTGGTCCCACCATCCATCAAACCAGATGGCACCAATTGGTCCATAGTTGGTAAGCAGCTCGGTCACTTGATTCCGCATGAACTGATAGTAACTGTCCCAATCTTCTTTCATTACTCGACCGTTTTTCGTCCCGCTCTTGCCCAGCGGGTAATCCTCTCGATACCAGTCTAATAAAGAGTAATAAAAATGGAGCGCCAGACCCTGTTTTTGGCATTCCTCGGCTATTTCTTTGATGATATCTCGCTTAAAGGGTGTGGCATCGACGACGTCATATTCCGAGTATTTGGTGTCGAATATCGGGAAACCGTCATGATGTCGCGCCGTCAGACAGATATATTTCGCCCCGGATTGTTTTATCGTGGAAACCCATTCCGCAGCATTGAATCCCGAGGGATAAAACCCGCCCGCTAAATGCGAATATTCGTCTCGGTTAATCCCTTGTTGTTCCATTACCCACTCGCCGTCGGCAAGCATACTGTAAATACCGAAGTGGATAAAAACACCTAATCGATGGTTGTTAAATACCGCTCTTGATTTTTCATTTTCTGGAGAAGGTGTATACGGAGCTTGCTCTACAGGTTCTTGGGCGCTCACCGGGGTAAATGGTAAGGCCATCAATACCAATAGGACTAGTATTAAATGTATTTGCTTGTTCATTTTTTTTAATTTAAAGGTTATCCCATCCTGGGTTTTGAACCAAATTCTCATTGACTAAAAGCTCCTCGGCAGGAATAGGGTTCAAGTATTCCCAGGTTTGGAACTCGGGGGTTTGTTGATTGTACGGCACGATTCGCCCTTTATTTCCGTTTGACAGACCATTTTGTCCTTGGAATTCAACATACAGTACATTGGGTAGCGGATTAGTGGGGGCAACGTTGTCATAGAAGTATACATCATAAGTGCCATCTCCATCCATATCGATGGGTTTGTTTAGACCCTCAATATATACCCCTTCGTACTGACTTCGGAAAAGATGTCCTTCTGCCCAGCGTCTCATATCGTTTGCTCGAAATCCTTCGAACGCTAGTTCGATTCGTCGTTCTCTTCGGACTTCTAAAATGTTTGGATCTTTCGTTCCTATATACCTTTTCAACTGTATGGGGTCTGTTTGTAAAGGAAAGCTGCGATCTGATAGTCCAACCCGACGACGCAAAAGGTTGATCGATAGGTCTAAATCGTGCTGATCAAGTAACCCCAACTCGGCTCGGGCTTCTGCATAATTGAGTAGTACCTCAGCGTACCGAAGCATAATAACGTCACGGGAATCGCCGGCATCATCTTCTGAGGGAGCGCCCACACGTTTGGTGATTTGATAACCCGTTCTGTTTTGCACAAAATCGCCATGGCTACTGACGATCGAGGTTCCTGTCCGAATATACCCCGGATGCACGATGGATTGTGTTAAACGGGGGTCTCGGTTCTGCATTTCTTTTGAAAACGTCATTTGATCCCGAACAGCCTGCTGTGGATAGGCCTCATAAAACGATCGCCCATCTGCCATGCCAAAATCAGAAATCAAAGACCGGGTAGCACCAGCAGTACCGCGAGAAGCAACGGTGAAAAAGGCCGTATAAGCATGGTAAATACCCGGGGCGAAGGAATAGGCGAGGATAACCTCGTCCGTGGATACCTCGTCAGCCTGAAAGAGGTTGCGGAAATCCGATTCCGTGTCGCCCGTTGAATACAGATTATAGACACCACTATCCATTAGCGTCTTGGCGGCGTCTGCTGCCTCGGTAAGAAAGCGATCAGCTCCTTCCAGCGCTGCCTCCTTGTGGTATTTCCGCCATGTTCCTTCAAAAAGACAGATACGTGATTTGTAAGCCAGTGCTGTATATCTTGAAATTCGATTTTTATATTTTGTTTCAGGAAGATATTCAATCGCAAAATTGATATCGTTCAATACCGAATCCATGACCAGGATTCGGGAATCTCTTCCTTTATAAAGACTTTCCTGATCTTCCGTGTTGATCGGGGTCGAATACCAAGGTACATCACCAAACGACTGTACTTTCTCAAGATAGAATTTTGCTCTGAAGAATTTGGCAAGGGCTAAATACTCGTTTTTGACGCTGCTCTCTACTGTCGAGGCGTTGCACCGCTCGATAAAATAGTTGATGTTGCGGAGTTGGGTCCAATTCCAGCCTCCACTTCCTAATGCAGTCGGCAAGGTGTAGTTCGCATAACGGATATTTGCCGGACTTACCGCAAACTCCATGTTGTCGCTGTTCTGATCGCTTACGATCGAATTATAATCAATATAGTTATAGAAGCTATTTGAATAAATCTCTAGACCACTCTGGGTGTTAAAGTAGTCTTGCGATTCGCCAACCTGCGTGTCAGGGAGACGCTCTAGATAGTTGTCTTTACAAGCACTCAGTAAGGCTATTATAAGCAGTAATGTGGCTGTGTTTCTCATGTCTTTACAGTTTTTAATCGTGAACTACAATTGAATTTCTAAACCGAATGCGTAGGTCCGTTGAATGGGGTACGCTGCGCCCAGTCCCACAGATGAGGAGCCGTCTGGATCTGTGGCCAGTCCTTCTGGATCAAGCGACCGGTGTAAATTTGTTGATTCAAATAAGTTTTGGCCACTCAAATACAAACGAACGTTGCTTAACTTCATGCGCTTGACCAGTGTGGTGGGCAGAGAATAGCCAAGTACGAGATTTTTTAGTCTAAAATAAGAGGCATCTTGTAGGTACCTAGTCTGTGGTACATTGAGATCATGTCCACCATTTCCGGCGATGTATCCCTGCGGTCTTGGGAAATAAGCGTTCGGGTTTTCTGGTGTCCAGCGATCTTCTGCCACGTGAGTCGGCATAATGGCATACCGTTTACTGTAGGGGCCCCAGAACGCCATGGATTCGCCATCAGGATATATTTCCCGTTTTCCCACACCTCTGAAAAATGCGTTGAGATCAAATCCTTTCCAGGACGCGTTTAGGGTGATACCATATTGATACCGCGGCGTAGTATTTCCGATGATATTATAATCACCGTGATCCTCTAAAGTCCATCCTTTTCTGCTGATCTTGCCGTCTTGATCGACATCATCAAATTTTATATAACCTGCGGCAGCATAGTTTCTATACCCACTGGTTTCCAATAAAGCGCCAGCCTGTGCCGCTTCGTCCGTCTCAAAGAACCCTAGGGTGTTTAATCCCCAGATTTCTCCAAATTGCTTGCCCTGGTAATGATCGTCTAGGTATCCGGTTGGATTGTAATATTCTACAATTTCGGCCTTGTAATCGGAAATCGTTCCGCGAATACCGTATTGAAAAGGAGCGTTTGCGACCTGGATATTGTCCATCCATCCCAATGAAGCCTCCCATCCTCGATTTCGAAGGGTAGCACTATTCTCTTGCGGTACGGTCGCACCAAAGGCCGATGGTAAGGAATGTGACTTGACCAACATATCTTTAGTGGTTCGTTGATAGATATCCAATGTACCGGATAGTCTATTGTTCAAAAACCCAAAATCGACACCAAAATCAATGGTCTGTGCCGTTTCCCAAGTAAAGTTGGCGGATTTAGGGTTCGGGTTGTTGGTGTAGCTGACCTGCGTTCCCTCGAGACTGTAGTTAGACAATACGAAGCTTAACATGGGAAGATAATCCCAGGAACCAATATTTTGGTTTCCTAACGCACCGTAGGATCCTCTTATTTTAAGGTTGTTTACTGTGTTGCGAAGAGGGCTAAAGAAGGACTCCTCTGATATACGCCAGCCGCCTGATACCGAAGTGAAAAAGGCATCGCGATTTCCCGCGGGAAATTTGGACGAGATATTATAGTTACCGTTTACTTCAAACAGATACCTGGAATCGTGATCATAGCTGAGGCGGAAGAACGTGCTTTGGTTAGCAAATTTATCGTCGCTATCGTTCCCCGTGAACTCACCGGTACCTAGATTGAATGAATGCTGATCAATACTGATGGGGTTTGCTCGGTTGATGAATTCTCTGGTGCTCTTGAAGTCTTCCCAGTTTAATCCTGCTGTTATCGTGATGTGGTTTTTGTCGAAATATTTATCATAACTCGCATATGCATTTACATTCATCGTACGGGCATTGGATAATGCTTTCTCGATATATGAATTTGCGCCGTAGTGCTCCAATAAGGAATTATTATCCGCCCAAACGCGACCAACTCCAGCGACATCACCCCAACGTAATTGACGATCATTGGAAAACCTGTAAGTGAAATCTCCATGAAATTTTAAGTCGTTGTCCAGGAAGGACAAATCTAGTGCTAAGGTATTCGAAAACATGTTCCGGTTAACCTGATCTCCGGAGTGATGTTGTAGGAAACGTTTAATGAAACCAGATTCGGTGGGAATCATCTGTCCGTCGATCTCTACCTCTGTAGGCCACAGGGGATTGTTAAACATTTCCATCCAGCGCCATATATTGGACCTCCAGCTATTGACATACATATTCGCTAATTCGTCTTTACGGTTGACCAGATGGGTGTTGTTCGAAATCCTGATGTGATCGTTCAGATCGTAGGATAGGTTAGAACGAAGATTGTATCGATCGATAACATCCGGCTTTAGGGCTAGTAAACCTTTTTCCTGATTGAAATCGCCTGATATAAAGTAGCTGAATTTATCACGGCCACTGGTGATTGACAGATGATGATTTTGCTTTGGCGCGTAATCATTGAACCAATCTTCATAGTAGTTGGCAACAGGTCCCCCGGAAATTAAGGTTTGTTTACCTCCCACATTTTCAAATTTGTATTGCGGTAAAGTGGGGTCGGCGGCATAAGCATGAGCATAATCGATTGCTGCCTGACTGATGACACCGTACTGACCGATATTGTTGTTAAATTCATTCTGAATGATATCTTGATAGTCAGCGGCGTTGCCGTATGGTTCCAAGACTTTGGTTGGCGTACTCCAACCAAAATTGTTGGTGTATGTGATGCGGTTTTCACCTTTTTTTGCACGCTTTGTCTGTACCAGTATGACGCCGAATGCACCCCGAGCACCATAAATGGCAGCGGAAGCAGCATCCTTTAATACCGAGATATCTTCCACATCGCGAGGAGAGAGGTTGTTCAATTCGGTTTCGGTAGAAGGTACGCCATCGATAATCACTAGCGGCGAACCTCCATTTAATGAAGTTGTTCCGCGGATATTGAAACTTGCTCCTCTGCCGGGTCGTCCGTCCGCAACATCGACATTTAAATTAGGTACCTGACCCATAAGTGCTTCTCCCATGGTATTGACCTGGAGGGCACGCATAGTCTTGCCGTCAATTTTATCAACAGCGCCAGTTAGATTTATCTTTTTCTGCGTACCAAAACCAACAACGACAACCTCTTCCAGATCACCGATAGCTTCTTCTAAGGCAAAGGTGAGTTCCACATTTTGGCCACTTTTTACGACAACATTCGTCTGTTCGTCCTTGTTAAAGGCGACATAACTGACCTGTACGGTATAGGCGCCTTCTTTTACAGAAATGCTAAATTTACCTTCGTTATCGGTCCTGGTGTTTTGCGCGAGTTCAATAACACTTACGGTTACACCAGTCAGGGGCTTACCATGTTCATCGACAACCGTACCGGTGATCAGGCCTTCCGCTTGTACCGGACGTTTTACGATAGCGACCAAGTTTTTAGATTGAACGATTTGTAGATGGTTTTCGGAATTGGTTATTCTATTAAAGATCTCTTTCAGTGATATTTTTTGATTTTGGGGAATGTTCATTTCGGAGATATTGCCAATCTCTTCAGAGAAGATAAATCCGATGTCGGTTTTAGATTCGATCTCTCTTAATACCTCCCGTAGTACGTTCCCTTTTTGACTTAAAGAGACGTGAATTTCTTCAAGATTTTGGGATTTGCTCTCCGATGCCGAGGCCATGCCGATCAGTGTCAGGGCGAATATGATCGACCTAAATGTAAATCTTGACATATCATATAGTAGATTAATTATTCTTTTCTTTGTATAATTGCACATAGCTTTTTTATAAAAGTGACATTCATTGTTACGATTTGCTTACTTCAAGAAGCTAATAGGGAGTAGGTGAGGTGAGATGCTCCTGCTCCCTTTAACTTTTCGGTGCTTGAATTATTTCCTATCTTTTTTTCTTTCCATAAACCTCCTATTTTACCATATTTCTATTTTTTTACCCGCTATCCGGTAGTGAAATTCCCCGACTTGACTTAACAACTTTATAATCGTTTTTAGATCTTCATTCCGAAGCCTTAAGTTGATCCGCTTGTTCCTTATTTCTTCGGATTGTATAGTGATCGTCACCCCGAATTTCTGTTCCAGTGTTTCGCAGATAGCTGCTAAAGGTTGATTCGTGAAAACGAGTTCTCGGATTGCCCTGCCGGAGACCTCATCCCCCCTTTTTTTGTTTATTTTTACTTCGTTCGTGGAGTTATAATAGGTCAATTCATCTCCCTGAACTAGTGTCCAAGATTGTTGATCAATTCCGGTCGTCACCTCTACTTTTCCGGTCGATACCGTTACTAGATTAATGTCTTTCTGGCGATAGGAATTGACATTGAAAGAAGTGCCCAGTACTTTAACTTGGATTCCGCTGGCATGGATGATAAATGGCTTATCCGCACGGGGTGTAACATCGAAGAATGCTTCTCCGTCCAGCGTAATTTCTCGGGAATCTATACCGAAATTAGCATGTATCTGAATAATGCTTGCGGGATTTAACGTGACCATTGATCCATCTTGCAGCGAAATCGTTTTTCTTTGGTTGGGAGCTGTCGTTGCTTGGAAGGAAGATTTATCGTCTACCGCTTTATTCTGGATGATGTGTAGGGTCCAGGTTCCGGCAAACAGTAGGACTATCGATGCTGCAATCGCTGGAAGCCATCGTCGTTTTAACCTATACGCCTTTTTCGACTGCACGCGGGCATCGCGAAAATAGTCCTGGAACTCCCGACGACGTTCTCGCAATCTGGCACGGGAAGGACCTTGCTCTATATCGAGCTGGTTCAACCATTGGCTGAATTTAATTGTATCACTCGCTGTCGCTTTCCCGGAGGAAATTCGTTCAAAGAGTTCCTTGAGTTCCTGGGGAGGTTTAGTCTTGTCCATCTACCTCTTATAAGCACAGGTAGCCAGAAAGTATGACATCAGTAGGGTTAAGTTTTTGTAAACAAAAGGTTGTTTAATTGTTATTAAGTTAAAACCCAGAGAATGAAAATGAACTCTATGGCAGTAGGGTCATGATAGGTTGTGGCTTTTTTGAGTTTGGTCGTTGCGCGCTCCAACTGCTTTTTAACGGTGTTGGGTGAAATTTTTAATTCCCTTGCAATTTCAGAAATACTATAGTCTCCGGATCGGTTCATTTTAAAAATTAGCTTCATCCGATCCGGCATCTCCTCGATGCAGTGGTTGACCACGGTTAAAATTTCTTCAAAATAGTCTTCTTTCGCATGCAGTTCGACGAGGTGATCAATTTGTACCTCTGAATTCTCTTGGAGGGCGAATACTCGGAAATTCTCTTGGTGCTTTTTGTTAAATCCTTTTGTTCTGAAATAGCCATAGATTTTAAACCACAGTCTGTTTCGAAGCCAACTAGCGGTAGAATTATTGAAATTTAGCTCGGATCGCTTATCCCATAGTTCGATGAACATTTCCTGCAGAACGTCGTAGGTTTCATCTTCATCGCCTATTTTTTTGTATGCCAGGGTGAACAGCTCATCCCAAAAACGTTGATAAAGTTCGTTAAATGCTTTAGGGTTTGAGTTTTTGATCAACGCAATTAGTTTGGTATCATCGCATTTCTTCATATGCGAAGATATATTTACCATATTAAGTCTTTATTATTAAACGATGAATTCATCGGCTGAAGGGCATCGAAGCGTAGATTGTTCCCTGCCTTGAATAATAAGCTCTTCGGGGGAGAGCTGGGGTGGTATTGCGCCATTGGGGCTTACACCGCCTACAAAAAAAGAAAAGATTGGATTTCGTTTCCTCCGAACACCCTATCAGCGAAAAAATATAGCGTTCACCGAGCTGACACTGATTTCCTGGGATGCCTTTTAGTTATGTGTTTTATTTATTTCTATTTGATGGTGACTAACTAATATACTTTTATAAATTAAGTTTACGATTTTGTTCCTTGTTGCGCAGTATAGCTTTAAGAGGAGGAATCGGCAAGACTTGATGCCTGCCAATACTCAAAATGAGTAATTATAATAAGTCGTAAGGTATTGTAAATCTTCCTTGGAAAATAGTGAGACATACGGACCGAATGGTATCGACTTACTACAAGTAGATTTAGATAAAGGATAGAATAAAAAAAAGATAATAATTGGATCGAGTTGTTCTACTGAGCATGAGGTGCATAATCCGGAGCATATGCACCCAAAATCCGGCGGATAATCCAGTTTAAATAG
>JBQDCW010000032.1:0-37542 GCA_052092145.1 Sphingobacterium sp.
AAATAGCTAAATATGAATTAATTAAACGCAATTTTTGTGTTCCCAGCGGGATCACTTTAAAGCTCCAACGAAAGTTGGGGCTTTTTTTGTATCCCTATATCTGGGATGAGAACTCAAAGGTTCGAACTAAGCGAAGCTCTTGGCGGCCTGAGCGAGGGATTACGGGATGCCAACAATCCCAGCGGGATCACAAAAAGGCTAGTCGAAAAGACTGGCCTTTTTTGTTATATCCCAGCTTGGGATCGAACAGAAGGAGGGCATTTTATTTCTGTAATTTTTTGTTAAAATGAGGGATAGTGTAGAACGCATAATTTGACCGAGCGGTTCAGTACATACCAGCTCTCATCAAAACAAAACGCCCCACAATTAAGAGCATTTTATTTTAGCTTCGTTTGCTGAAGTACAACGCATGTTTACTAAATCTATGGAATTACGGAGTAATATTCATCATTAGTTTAAAGCACATTCCACATGAAGTATACAGCAATAGTTTATTTGATATTCGCTATTACCGCCTCGCTTTCGACTTATGCAACCGAGCAAGCGCCGGATCGGTTAGTTATTAATGGTGATACGATGTTATTACATGCATTGCCTTTAGAACAATGGAAAAAGCAAAACGATTGGGAAGGTCTACTATTTTCCGACTCATTACGTAGCGTCTCCACTGGTTGTTGGCGAGGCTACATTGCTTATTGGGAGGTTATCGACAACAGATTATATCTAACTAATATTTATAATGAGGATAGCAGCGCCAAATTAAGCTTAGATACCCTGTTTGTCGGCAAGGTCTATGATGGACGGGTATATGCCGATTGGTTTTCAGATACTGTGACTGCATACCAAGGCAAGCTGCTGTATTCTATGCATATGGGATTTTCCTCTATTCATGAGGATGAGTTTGAATACGTCTTTGAAAAGGGTGTATTAATAAACTCGGCCTCCTTCGACAACTCCTTATCTAAAAATACGTTCCAGATAATGAACGAGGTAAAACTCACTTCTATCATTGACTCTCTCATTGATTGGACAACTCTTCCTCCTATCGAAGAGAACATACGCGTGACCCTTCTTGTCGAGGCGGATAAACAGGGGCGAGTAGACTCTGTACTAACGATGCGTGGTCACTCGGACATCTTTAATGATGAAGCGTTACGGGTAGCTCACTTGTTGACACAGCTGCCTGTTATTTATAAACGCGGAGAATTTCTACGCCAACCCTTTGTTTTACATTTCATTTTTACACGGAAAAAACAACAGCAGGTTCTGTAACAGCCCGGGCCAATCGTCAACTTACGATCGTTTGGGTTGAATTGCCTTTCAATTGGCTTAACTTCCTCAAATCCTCCAATAAATGGATCGAATTTTGTACCCAGTGGATTCACAAATGAAGCCATTCTAATCGAATAGAATGGCTTTTTTTATTTAACGTTGTCTGTTCGATTAACGTAGTCGTGTCGTAGATTCGAATGTTGTGACTCTTCAATATAAATATCCAACAAAAAAAGCCGTTTGAATAAGATGGGTTTTAGCTAAAAATATTTCGCAATGGAATCAATTTGTCCTCTTGTTAGAAGTTAAGTTTGATTTTATTATTTCTGATATACCGAATACATACTTCTTCGAACTGCATCTTAAAGAAAAATCCGCGATAAGGTTAGAGTTTTATATTCCCGTCGTCAGCGCTTGCTTAATCAACGGCATTACGGAAAACCGTAAAGAAGTTCCAATTTGGGTGGCTACCTTGCTAGTGTCAACGATATACAATGGACTCGTTGTCGCTGATGCAGTTGGGCAAATATAGCAGTCCGTGGATTCGCACAATGCGAAGATATTTAAGCATTTTCAAATGTCAGAACGTAGAAAAACCTCCTGCATTAATAAACGCGATCGTAGTAGTGCATACGAAAGGATCGCAAATGTAGGTGGGATTCACAATGGATCAAGGTGGAAATTATCTCTCGATGAAGCGATTCGTTCAATCGAAAACGGAACGAGATCGTACTACACCAGCGTTGGTGGGCACGAGCAAAAGGTTATTGTCGTTACCAAAGATGGTGTAAAACACCTTAGAACTGAACCGGACGACGATACACCAGACAATTTGTTAAGTTTGGCTGAGTGTCCTTAAAAGAGTTGCCCAGATACCTGGGCAACTTATTACCCCTTCTCAATTGCAAAATTGATGTGTACAGTCTCTTATTTATTTTTCAATTGTTAAATTCATGAATTTAATAAACTAACCAATATTGAGGCGTATTGTATTAGGTATACTTCTCGTTTAACGCTGTTAAGCATGCATAAGTTACCGAAATCAGCCATTAGAACTTCATCGGATCAATATTATTTACAAGAAACACTGTGATATTCAACCATTAAATGAAGGGCGAGACGCCTTTATTTTCCAGTGCTTTATCAGGTTCGCATATGGATTGAAACCTGAAAATATTATTGAGTTTGGGCTGGCTAAAGAAAAATGGCTGATCAAGGACCGGGGCGAGACTGGTGTGTCTGAAATGGTTCCGATATTACCGATTGTGGATAAGCTGATCAAAAAATACAAACATCACTCTAAATGTATCGTAAATAATCGATTGATGCCCGTTGATTCCAATGCTCGATATAACGGTTATTTAAAGGGAATGACTGCGATATATGGTATTAATCGTGATTTAAACACGCACCTTGCCCGGCATACTTTTGCCGATATTATGCTCAATTCCGGAGTGCCATTGGAAGATGTAGGCAAAATGCTCGATCATAAAAATATCAGCACCACCCAGCGCTATTGCCGCGTCCGAAAAGAACGTATCCGTCAAAGCATGCAAATGGCTAAAAACAAACTGTTTTCTGAAGAAGGGGAATTGATGTTAATAGCTTGATAAAGAATGACAACATTGTTTATTCAAATATGATTACGTATCTTTGTACTAACAGTACCCATCTTGCATACCATAAGAACTGCAGGTGGGTCATTTTTTTTATAGCTATGTCAAATAAACCTGCTTATAGCATAGCCGATCAAATCTCCCTTTTGAAACAACGAGGAATGTTATTCAGAGATGAAGGCAAAGCTTCACATTTCCTGGGAAACATCAGCTATTATCGTTTAAAAGGTTATTGGTGGGATACCCAAATTGACCATAAAAAACACGCTTTTAACCCCTACACTTATTTTGAAGACATTATTGACCGTTATAATTTCGACCGGCATCTAAGGTTGATTTTGTTTGATGCAATTGAACGTATCGAAATTTCTTTACGGACAAAAATGATATATCATCTGTCGATGAACTACGGTGGGTTGTGGTATCTTGATGATTCGCTTTTTAATTCTTCAATAGTAAACGGAGCTGAGAGAACTGTTCATCAAAATACGATTTCGGAATTACAAAAAGAATTTAAGCGGAGTCAGGAAATTTTCATAAAAGACCATCGTCACCGATATCCAGATCAGGATGTGGATGCTTGGAAAATGTTGGAAGTAGCATCTCTAGGAACACTCTCCAAATTATACAAGAACCTATTGCACCAACTTCCCGAAAAAGCCATGATTGCTAAGGAAATGGGGGTAAACTTACATAGCGAGTTGGCAAGCTGGTTGGAAGCAATTACTTACGTTCGAAATATTATAGCCCATCATTCGAGATTATGGAGCCGAAATATGGTTAAAAGACCCGTTGAGAATTTGAATAATCCCCAAAGCCAATGGTTGGTTGCTCCGCTAACAAAAGTTCAGACTAAAAAGCCGTTTTTGATAATTTCCTGTATGCTTTACTTGTGCAACGAAGTAACTCCCGGTCATCAAATAAAAACTAAGATTTTAGAGCTGTTCAATAATTATACGGGCATTCCAATTTACAAACTTGGGTTTTTAAATAATTGGCAAAACGAACCGCTATGGGGATGATGATTTGATTTACTTTCCTGTTATCTTACACTGGTAACTCATTAAATTTTCAACAAATTTCATTGCCTCACGACTTCGGAGCGACGGGAAAATTTTCCCCCATCCGTGATACGGCGGTACATCTTGCCGTTTCCAGATTCAACAGGGAAATCTCATAAAGATTTGTTAAACATCGTATCGTTTTTATATTTTACAATTGCCTCGATTTCTTTTCTGACTGTGTAACTTTCCGTTAGCTAGCGACACTCAAAACCAAAGAATTCCAATCCAATAAATACTTGGAGAATGTTTTAATTATTGAGTCTTCATTTACTTCACCTACTTATGCCGTGACTTTGGCCTTTGATCTTCTTCAAGAGTACCTTAACAACATTATTAATGAAAATATTTGATGCCCACTTCCATATCATCGAACCGAAATTTCCGCTTGTAGCGAACAACGGTTATTTGCCTCCTGAATTTACAGCAGAAGATTATACCAACCGTACCGGAAATTATGGTATCACGGGCGGGGCAATCGTTTCGGGGTCTTTTCAAGCATTCAACCAAGAATATCTGATTGACGCATTAAAAACACTGGGGAAAGGTTTTTATGGGGTCGCTAACATTCCTGCCACCATATCCGGTGAAGAACTGGACAGGTTGGATCGTGCAAACGTGAAAGCAGTCCGCTTCAATGTAAAGAGAGGTGGTTCGGAAAAAATAGCACATATCGAAAAATTATCCAACGATCTCTTTGATAAATACGGTTGGCATACCGAATTGTATATTGACAGCAAGGATTTAAGTAGTTTAAAATCCGTTCTGCAAAATATTCCCCAATTCTCTATTGACCATATGGGACTCTCCCGAGCGGGGCTTAAGGATGTGTATTATTGGGTGGAGAAAGGCGCGAAGGTGAAAGCAACCGGTTTCGGGCGGATTGACTTTGACCCGATTCCCGCAATGAAAACCATCTACCAAATCAATCCGAGCGCCTTAATGTTCGGAACGGATTTACCCTCTACGCGTGCCAAAGTTCCCTTTTCGGAAAAGGACGTACAACTGGTAAGCGATAATTTCACAACAGACGAACTGGAATGCATTCTTTACAAGAATGCATTGGAATGGTATCAAAAGAAATAAAATTTTAAACGTTTCAAGATTTTTTATAGATGGAGCTAACGGTAGCTAAACTTGATATCATAGGCTGCCAATACGGTTAACTATTATAATACCTGCGCATCCCTCCGAAAACCTCTTAGACTAATTCCTTTATGCCTTTTGAAAAATTTATTGATATGGCTTTCATCAGAAAAGCCAAATTCAGCCGCTATTTCATGAATCCTTTTATCACTGAATAGTAACCGATGCTCGATAAGCCGAATGCGGTAAGATGAGATATATTGTTGAATAGTTTCATTGCATTGATTACGGAAATAACTACCAAGATAGGTCGGTGCTAGTCCAAACAGTTCAGCGATTACAGCAATTTTGAGTAATTCTGGCTGGCGTATATTCTTTTGGATATAATCCAGTATCTGTAATATGCGAGCGTCTGCATTTGGTTTAAGGTTCGTCGGCTTTATGACTGCGATGTTTCTAGCAGCAATGACAATAATAGCATTGACCAAATGCCTCATCAGGTCTTCGTTGTATATAGATTGAAGCGCTGTGGTTTGCTGTAGGTTTTGCATCAACGAATCGACCATCATTTTGTCATTATGGTTTACAAGAACAGGGCCTGATAAATGTGACGCATAATACAAGAGACATTCAATATGGTCGATACTATTCCATTGGTATTGCCGAACATAGTTTTCACCGAAGCGGACAATCATAAACTCACAGGTGTTTTTCAAGTTAAACTCATGGCAATCATTGGGCGTGATTAAAAATAGATCTCCTTTACCATAAGCATACTTATTTCCATTCACAACATGATGCCCAATTCCGGATATAACGTAAACCAATTCAAAGAAATTGAACTGCCGGTCACGTAAAGGGCATTCGTCTACTTTCTCATAAAATATTTCAAGTGATTGATGGATGTTTTCTTTTGCCATACGGCTAAGATACCCAAATATGCTTTAAATGTACCTGTTTTAAACCCCTATATCAGTCTATTTTTGCTAAATAAATACAAACTAAAATGAAAGCAATCGTATTAGAAAAGTT
Organism: Sphingobacterium sp.; assembly: GCA_052092145.1. Classification (GTDB taxonomy): domain Bacteria; phylum Bacteroidota; class Bacteroidia; order Sphingobacteriales; family Sphingobacteriaceae; genus Sphingobacterium. The sequence goes on from JBQDCW010000032.1 coordinate 6,068, forward strand.
CGGAGGCGTTGATAATTTTGTTTATCAAAACGTCGACAAACCTAAAATTAGAGTAGATGAGGTCCTGATAAAAGCGAAAGCAATCAGTATCAATCCCGTGGATGTAAAAGTCCGTAGTCGGGAAGCGCCTTTGGCAGAAGACTTGGCGCATCATAACCCCTTGATTTTGGGGTGGGATGTTTCGGGGGAAGTAGCGGCTGTAGGAAGTGAGGTTAGTAAGTTCCAAATCGGCGATGAGGTTTTCGGGATGGTGAATTTCCTCGGGCATGGTAAAGCCTATGCTGAATATGTTGCTGCTCCAGCAGCACAGCTGTCAATGAAACCGCATAATGTCACCCATGTTGAAGCTGCCGCAAGTACCTTAGCTGCAGTAACAGCCTGGCAGGCATTCGATAGTTATGGAAAATTGCGATCAACCGATAGGGTCCTCGTCCACGGTGCCTCGGGGGGAGTGGGACATTTTGCGGTACAAATTGCAAAGCATATCGGAGCGTATGTCATCGCTACATCATCGGCCTCCAATCGGGATTTTGTTCTCAAATTGGGAGCAGACGAACATATTGACTATCAGACAACCCGTTTTGAAGACGTCCTAAATGATATTGATTTTGTACTGGAAACCGTTGGGGGTACAAATTTTCAAAAATCGGTACATGTATTAAAGGAATTCGGAACCATTGTAACACTACCATCTGGTCACACGAAAGACGACGAACACAAATCTCAGGAAAAGCAGTTGCACGCCTGTTATTTCATGTCGGTTTATTCAAATGGCAAGGCGATGCAGAAAATCGCCTCCTTATTGGAAGCGGGTATTTTAAAGCCTCATGTTTCGAGCATATTCGGATTTGACGAAATTGCGAAAGCACACCTACAGCTAGAAACAGGACGCACGGTTGGTAAAGTCGTCGTTGAACTATAACCTATCCAACGGGATCACTTCTTGGGACAAATCTATAAACGATAGCTTGTCCCATTTTTTTTACCCTGTATTTGGCTGGTATTCTGATGCATCATCGGTATTCTGGAATTTATTGTAGGAACTCGATACCGCTCTCCGTCAAATTCAAAAAAAATAGGCGAACATCGAACTTATTGTGGCCCTTTATTCGTCAACCTCTCCTCTTTTTATAACGTCTATCAGTGTTTGCGCTCTTTTTCTTTTTTAAGATAAATGCTAACCGGAAGAGCAGGCAGCGGGTCAAGACCAAAATGCGGAACAAATTCCCACGACAGACCTACCAGTCACCGGTCGAAACATCTCGGATCAAAAAGAAAGATCCACGGATTTTTTATTTTCTTAATAATGTGCAGCCAACTGATGATTTGGGGTTAGCAGACGAATGGGATGGATTATTACCCGATACACCGGGGGAAGATTATCGGAAAGAGGCATTCGCCAAACAGATGAAGAAAAAAGCAATTGAAAAAACACCTTGAAATAAAAAATCCGTTTATAGCTTTATCAAGTCTCGCAGTTTTTCAACCGATATTTCCCGGTCGTTTATCAAGTCAATAAAATATATAATTTGCCAGCTTTTTGTGTTGACTGCTTGTTTGTTTTCGGGAATATCCCATGGGGTATACACACGGAAGCCGCGCTTGCCCTCTTTCTCGTTTACCGACAAAATTTGCTTCTCTGCCAGAATAGTTTTAGGAAAGAGAAAGCAACCTCGCTTGTGTTCGTACTCGGTTTCTATAATATAAAAATCAAAATCATCATCAAGACTATATGATTCCGTTTTTCCCGCAGTATTTCTTTTCCATAGCGCTACAAATTGACCTATTTTCTTAGGGGTAATTTTCGCCTTTCGATATTTTATATTCAGACGCCCAAGTTGAAAGTTGTATCCGCAATAGTCTCCCGTTCCCTCTTCAAAACAGACGCTGGATACTTCTAAGCTTACAGCCTCAAATAGCATATCATTTACATTTTTTAGCGCTTCTTCCATTTAAATATAGCTACCGGATTAATCGATGCAAATGTAGCAGAATAGTGTCATTTAAACGAATGGTCGGGGTTTCTCAACAGCCAAATACTGTTACTAAAAGGCACCTAATCTCGGTTGTAATAGATCCATATCTATAGTCTCTAAATCATTTGCATCTGGAAAAAGTTATAAATATACAAGGAGAAAGGATTTAAGGGGGAGCCAAAATAATGGCTTTTATGAGAGCGATACGCTCCATTGCAGCGTCGTTGCACAGCTGATAAGCAGTTTAATGAAAGCATTAATCTATTTTCTACTCCAAAAAGCATCGTTAAAAACAATATTGCGACTAGAATTTTTAAAATTATCACACTGTTTTACAGGCAATTACCTTGTAAATCGAAAAATAATTCAAAAATCATTTGACCCTAACGTTACGTCATAGACTACCTTTGTATTGTTGATTAAAAAATAGGTGAAATGAAAACTTTTACAGTAAAAAAACTGGCGGACATATCAGGTGTAAGCGTACGGACACTTCATTATTACGACCAGATAGGGCTGCTCCGACCGTCGATAAGAACAGAGAAAAAGTACCGGTTTTACGGGAACGACGAATTGCTCCGTTTGCAGCAAATTCTTTTTTACAGAGAGATGGACTTTCCGCTCAAAGACATTATCGATATTTTGGACGAACCCACCTATGACTTGATTGAAGCTTTGAAACAACACAAGTCAGCATTGCTAAATCGTAAAAGACGGATTGCTACCCTACTGAAAACGATCGACACGACTATTGGTAACATTAAAAAAGGAGAAACAATGAAAAATTTAGAAGAATTGTACAAAGGTTTTCCCACGGAAGTGGGAACATCCTATAGAAAAGAAGCCATTAATAAATACGGGGAACAAACCGTTGAACAATCAGAAAAAGAGCTGATGAAACTTAGTGAACCGGATTTTAAAGCATTGCAGAAGGAAATGGATAATATCTTTAGCGAACTGTTTGGGCTAGCAAATCAGCATCCCGAAGATGATCAAGTACAGCAAGTCATTGCGCTCCATTACGACGTCATCCGCAAATTTTGGGGAACACAAAATTCAGAAGAACCACAAGCTTCCGCTTATGCAGGGCTTGGTGATTTGTATGTGATTGATGATCGTTATTTGGCGGACGTCTGCTATGGAAGTTCGCAATCCGAATTTGCACGTTTTCTGCAAAAAGCCATGAAACATTTTGCGGGAAATAAGCTCAAATAAAAGGGTAAAAAACGCAGTATAACCTTAGATAAAGAGCCGTATCGTGTGCATGGATACGGCTCTTTTATACTTTACAAATAACCTAGCGATTTAAAATAGCGGACTGGATGAATTCGACAATGAGACATTTCATCGGATATCATCTTTCCAATAGATTTATTCGTGTTCTGCCGCATCAGTATTCATGCCGCATTAATTCCGAAGTCCCCAGGGCATAAAGTCCCCTATTGGCCCTTTTAATCAGTAGCAAGGAGACCGTATTAGAAGCGAAAGAATCAAACAAAAAACACTAACTTTGACTATCTCAACGTATGCGCATGCACCCACTATTCAATTATATTAACAGCTATGCTTCAATTTCCGAAGATGATTTTGAGTTTGTCTTAAGCCATTTTATTCAGAAAACGATAAGAAAAAAGCGATACCTATTAACGGAAGGTGAGGTGTGTAAATATTTCGCTTTTATCGTGAAAGGGGCTATGCGTAAATATTATATAGATGAAAAAGGTGTTGAGCACGTCGTTGATTTATATATCGAAAATTGGTGGGCAGGAGACCGTGAAAGTTTTTCTATGTTTACCCCCACGGTATATAACATCGATGCATGTACCGATTCTGAAGTACTGCTCATTTCAAGGGAAAACGTATTAAAATTGTGTAACGATTGTCCTGCTTTTAACGAGTTTGTCTTGAAACTTGACGAACGACATAGTATTGCTACACAAAAAAGAATAACCTCTTCTATCAGTTTTACTGCGGAAAAACGCTATACAGATTTCGTTGAACGCCATCCGTATTTTGTCCAGAGGTTCCCTCAACACATCATTGCTTCTTACCTAGGCATTACAAAAGACACGCTAAGTCGGGTGCGTAAAACGGCACTTAAAAAGTAAGCTGTATCTCTAATTTTTAAAACTCGTCGATATATGTCGACGTTTTTTTTTGCCATTTATCTACGTTTTTTTTTTTTACTTAACACAGTTTTGTTTTAACAAAAACAAACTAACGAGACTGTCTCGAAAAATTGATCGTTAAGGCCTTTTTCATTGTGGACTTTGCAGGAAGGATACCCGGGATAATCTTGATACGCTATCGCAACGAATGCCGATAACGGTGAGACCTCATCAAGGGAACAAATAAAAGTTATAAACATACTCGATCTTCTACATGCATCCACTATTCAATTACATTAACAGATATGCTCCAACAATAATTTCTGCTGAAGACTTTAACGTTATTATCAGTTTTTTTATTCAAAAAAGAATACGTAAAAAACAATATTTATTACAGGAAGGTAAAATATGTGAATACTTCGCGTTTATCCTAAAAGGTGCGGTACGCCAATACTATATCGATGAGAAAAGGGTCGAACGTGTCGTTAATTTATATGTTGAAAATTGGTGGGCAGGTGACCACGATAGTTTTGTTAATTGTACCCCTAGCATATATAATATAGATGCATGGGAAGATTGTGAGGTTCTACTTATTTCAAAGGAGAACATATTAAAATTATCTGTTGCGTTTCCTGCTTTTAATGGGTTGCTATTACTTCTTGTTGAGCGAAATAATATCGCGACACAAAAAAGAATAATATCGATCAATTTCAGTGCAAAAAAGCGATACCTGTACTTGGTTGAGCATTATCCAGTTTTTATTAATCGTTTCCCTCAACACCTCATCGCTTCCTATCTCGGCATGACAAAAGATACCCTAAGTCGGATTCTTAAAAAATAAGCTACCCCGCTATCTTTTGTCTGTTTCATAGACAATTGTCGACGTTTTTTCTCGTTATTTATCTACGTAATTTCTTCCCATTTCATGCAAATTTGAATATCAATTTTCAAATCAAAATGCAATGGGAAAATCGTCTAAAATTGGTATTCAGGGTTTATTCCATCCTGAAGATCGTACCGCAGTATTGATCGACCACCAGTCCTATCTGTTTACTAATTTGAACAGTCCTGAATCCACCATGGTGCTCAACCCTATAGCGGCGCTTGCCAAAACAGCATAGATGACCTAAAGGACATATGACGCGCGCAACGAAAGTAATGCTATGAAGGACCTCCGTTTTTTGGTTATTGCAAAAAATGATGAAAGATGGATTTCGGAAATAGCAACGAATGAAGCATTCAGTTATACATATCTAGATGAATATCATCCCGATATTCCAGTGTTATGTTCAGCGCAAACAGTTGAAAGCAGCGGAAAAGAATACGTTAAAAAAACAGGAAAAACAACAAGGGTCATCGCGCACTGCGGTGGTGGATTGTTGAAAAGTAAAATATAAACGCTATCGCACGAATTGGATGTGTAAAACACCTTCTTTTCGTAAAATGAGTTGGTAAATCTTCAATTATAAATCATAAAACGAAATATTATATGGCCCATTTGCCCGACCTAATACAAGACATGGCGCTCATCCTCATCGTAGGCGCATTGGTGACAATTTTGTTCAAACGAATTAAGCAACCCCTGGTTCTGGGTTATATCATTGCCGGGTTTTTAGTGGGGCCGCATTTCGACTACCTGCCTACCATAGTGGATCAAAAAAACATTAAGACTTTTTCAGAAATTGGTGTCATCATGCTGTTGTTCAGTTTAGGACTGGAGTTTAGTTTTAAGAAGCTGGTAAAAGTAGGCGGGTCGGCATCTATCACGGCGGTTATCGAGATTGTTTTTGTGGGATTAGGCGGTTACCTGACAGGATATTTACTGGGCTGGAATCAAATGGACAGCCTCTTTCTCGCAGGAATGCTAGCGAGCTCCTCCACAACGATTATTTTGCGTGCCTTTGATGAGTTAGGTTTAAAATCCAAACAGTTCGCCAACGTCGTTTTTGGTGTACTGGTAGTAGAAGATATTATTGTCATTCTGTTAATGGTATTGCTTTCTACTGTTGCTGTAACACAACATTTTCAAGGCGCTGAGATTCTTTTTACGGTGCTCAAACTCGGCTTCTTTATGGTGCTGTGGTTTTTAGTAGGCATCTACTTACTTCCGGCTTTTATAAAAAAGACTAAAAGATGGATGGACGAAGAAACGGTGCTCATTCTTTCCATCGGACTTTGTTTTGGTATGGTGTTGTTGGCTACGCAGGTTGGGTTTTCGGCTGAACTAGGTGCTTTTGTAATGGGTTCTTTGATCGCCGAAACCGTGCTGGCAGAAAAGATTGAACACGTAACATTACCGATCAAGCAACTTTTCGGCACCATATTCTTTGTCTCTGTGGGAATGATGATTGATCCGCAGGCAATGTACACGTATGCGGGTCCCATTATCGCCATTACTTTACTGACACTCTTAGGAAAATTTCTCTTCAGTGCAGTGGGCGCATTTATTTCTGGCCAATCTTTAAAGCAAGCCGTACAAATAGGTTCTAGTATGGCTCAGATTGGCGAATTTGCGTTTATCGTTGCCGCTTTGGGGATGTCGCTCGGCGTTATTTCGGATTTTTTATTTCCTATTGCAGTGGGTGTATCTGCAATTACAACATTCACCACACCCTATTTCATTAAACTTTCAGAACCGTTGTTTAATGGGATTACAAAGGCTCTTCCTTCAAAATGGATCGTGCGTTTGGACGCCTATACTTCCGAAACCCAGAAAAATAAAGACAATCCTCTTTGGAAAAAGATCTTACAGGAATACAACAGAATCCTCATCACCCACAGCATCATGCTCGTTGCTATTGCCTTGCTATTCAAATACACATTCATTCCGCTTTTGAATATGCACATCGACAGTGTGCTTTGGCGAAATGTGGTTTTGATAAGTTCGGCAACCTTGCTTGCATCACCTTTCTTATGGGCGATCTTGGTTAAAGAAATCAAACTTAAAGAAGGCAAGGAAACCGTCAATTCGTATTACTTGAGTCATTCGCTGACGGGTATCTCATTCCAAGCCATCCGATTTCTTTTGGGGATTTTCCTGATCGGTTTCTTTATCGACCAGATCGCTAGCACCCGGTTTGCCCTAGTGGTTTCTATTCCTATAATTGTGGCATTGCTATGGGTGTTTTCGGAAAGGGTACAGAAGATCCACCAACGGATAGAGGAGCAGTTTATATCAAATCTGAACGAAAGGGAACGGCTGGAATATATACAAAATAAAGGAACCATCGAATTGCAGCAAAAAAATAAGGAAGCCAATAAGCATTTTCAGGAATGGAATGCCTATGTGACAGAACTGGAAGCCAGCGATTCCATTGTTTTTGCAGGAATGCCTTTGTACGAACTTGACTGGAAAAAGAAGTTTGGGGTAAATGTTGTGTATATACGTCGGAATGACAGAACGATTCATTTGCCTAATGGAAAGCAACGGATAATGCCTAACGACAAAGTCGGTGTACTGGGAACGGACGAACGGATAGCGCAATTAAAACTGGCCTTCGACCAAGTGGTCCAACAAGTGGACGGCGAGGAAGAAATAGATATTAATGATATACAGGTTATTAAGGCACAAATTACGGAAGCCAACCCCTATTCTGGTAAAACGATAAAAAATTCTGGTATCCGAAAAGATCTGCATAGCCATGTGGTCGGTATTGAAAGAAAAGGAGGTCGATTACTGAATCCACCTTCATCAGAAATGATATTCGCTAATGATATCGTGTGGCTTGTAGGAGATACCCATCGTGTAAAAGCGTGCTTACAAAAACATAAAGATAGTTTTCTGGAAGTTTAATCCAACGAGGTTTTAATGGAGAGGCTTATGTACACCATGATTTTAAAAAACATATCTAAATTCACCAGTCTAACCGAAGAAGAAGAACTGCTTTTTACCAGTATGTTGAACTTTAGAGCTGTACCTAAAAAAACAATTATGCTTCGCGAGGGTGAAATATGCCGATTTGAAGGCTATATTCAGAAAGGTTGTGTGCGTATCTATTATGTAAATGAAAAAGGGAATGAAGTTACTTTATCCTTTGCGGTGGAGGACTGGTGGGTATCCGACGTTGGGTCATTTTACGAAAACAGATCCTCTGCTTTTTTTATGGAGACCTTAGAGGATACCGAGATGTATGTGTTTACACCACAGACCACAGAAAAATTACTGGCTAATATCCCAAAATTTGACAGAATTTTTCGGTTGCTGGTGCAAAGAAACTTATCCGCTATCCAAAATAGATTGGTTGCACCTATTTTTAGGCGAACAAGGAATACACAAATTTTAAAATTTAAATAAATGATGGAAATAGAAATAAAAGACGACGGCTCCAAAGGCTTTGCTGTGGCAAAACAGCAGGAAAAACAAGCAGGTAAAATGACCTATTCCATTGCAGGGGCGGAATTAATTATCATCGATTCTACAGAAGTTGATCCCCTGTATAGCGGTAAAGGTGTTGGCAAGCAATTGCTTTACAAAATTGTAGAAATGGCCAGGAGCAGCAATATTAAAATTATTCCCTTGTGTCCGTTTGCAGCAACTATGTTTAAAAAAGACGCAGATATTAAGGACGTATTAAAGTAATATACCACGCTACTATCCTAAATAAAAGGACTTTAAAACGTAATTAGTTCATAATAGCATAAAGAACCTTCATCGCGTTTATTCCGACAAGATCAGGCTAAAATGACGACTGTACTTTACCGTCATCTTAACTGGAGATCTATTGAATTTGCTAAGGATATCGTCCGCGATACATTTCTAAAAGTGTCCGAACATTGGGCGACCAATGGTATACCCGATAGCATGCTTGTCTGTGTCCTATAGATCCGTGGGAAGATTGTGCGGTGCATTTTTTTACCGGAGCAAGTATACCACAATTGACACATTAATTTTCCTGTCTTGTAAGGCGCTGCTGTTGAAATTTGATGAAAGAAATAATATAACAATCCAAAAAAGAATTACCTATTCAATCGGCTTTATTGCAGAAAAAGCTGCGCAGACTTCATTGACTGTCACCCCTATTTTCTCCATCGCTTTCCGCAACACATCATGGCGTCTTACCTGGGCATGGCAACCGGCACGCGAAGTCGCGTGCGCAAAAAGCCGTTTAAAAAATAAGCGGTGTCGCTACCTGTTGGTATTTTCCATAGACAATTGTCTATGCTTTTTTTCGTCATTTGTCTACATCTTTTCTCTTCATTTAATGCAAATTTGAATATCAATTTTCAAATCAACATGCAATGGGAAAATCGCCTAAAGCTGGCTTTCAGAATGTCTTTCCGGATCAAAAACTGGCTAACAGCACATTTTATTGATCAGGACGGAGCAGGTGGTGTGGCATGGACTTGAGAATTACAACTATTAGCAACCCCCTGGGAAAGCACAGCGGTAAGTAGTTGCTAAATTCAAAAAAATAAAAAATGAAAAAGGAAACCAGTTTTTCGACTAAAGGACAGCGTGCTGATATCGGCGAGTTGGTAATTTATCGATTATTACCCAATAGATATACCGATGCCGTTGGACCATTTGTGTTTTTAGATCATATTGTTCCAAAAGTCTATTCATCGGCTAACAATGGCGGAACTGGAGGACATCCGCATCGGGGTATCGCAACATTAACGTATATTATCGAAGGAGAAGGTGAACATTTTGACAGTGCCGGCAATAATGTGAAAGTATATTCCGGAGGAATTCAATGGATGAAAGCCGGAAATGGCATTATTCACGATGAAGCCTTAAGGGCTGATTCCCGTAGCGGAACCAACCGTACGCATGGCTTTCAATTTTGGATTAATCTCCCAGCAAAAATCAAGGCTGAAAAACCGGAATATCTAGCGGTTCAGCGTGATGAAGTTCCTCGAAAAGCGTTACCAAATGAGAAGGGTTGGATAAAAGTCATCGCTGGCAGTTACGAAGATTTGACTTCAAAAATACCGAATTATTCAGAACAGTTTTTATACCACATTCACCTTGAACCCGGTACGGATTTCAACATTTTCATTGCTGATAAAATTGAGGTGGCGGCCTTCTTGTTCAGCACAAACATGCTCCTTAACGAGGTGGAATTTGACGCTGGAGAATTTGTAGAATTTGACAGAATTCCTGGCGAAATAACGATGAAAAATCAATCGCAGGAAGCCACAGATATTTTGATATTTGGTGGACAACCGTACACAGAACCAATTGTAGCGGAAGGTCCATTTGTGATGAACAGCGCGGCTGAAATAGCAGATGCTTACCGCGACTTTTATGCCGGTAAATACGGTGAGATCAATAATCAAAAAGGACGTATATAGGTTGACGCAGCACAATGAAACGTACGCTGGATAATTTAAAGACTAGTTAAGCGCAGCACTAAAAATAAAAAATCGATTACAGGAAAAGAAGTATTATGGAAGCATATGAATATCCAAAAGGAGAAATGACCATTCTTTGGAAACCGAAATTATGTAGTCATTCAGGAGTTTGTGTAAGGACCTTATCAAAGGTATATAATCCAAATGCACGTCCGTGGATAAAAGCCGAAAATGCGACTACACAGGAAATCATCGATCAGGTTGCAAAATGCCCGTCAGGAGCATTGAGTATAAAAAAGTAATCCTATAATTTTAAATAATGGAAAACACAAAAATAGTTTTTAAAGAAGACCGTATTTATGGTGAAATCCAACTCTTCTCCGATGACAAAAAAGCGGGAAAAATGGATATTTCCGTTACTGATGGGAAGCTTCGGGTGTTTCACACCGAAGTTAACACCGAGTACGAAGGAAGAGGTTTTGCAAAGTTATTGCTTCATCAATTAGTCAGTCATGCTCGGGAGAACGATCTGAGAATCATACCCCTTTGCCCGTATGTTCTCGCACAATTCAAACGCCATCCAGAAGATTACGCAGATGTCTGGTTAAAAAAGAAGACGTAAATAACAATATGTGAATGAACCCGAGATCATTAAAATAATCAATAATCGGACACGTCAATGATTATTGATAGACAGTTGAAAATTGTTAATTTCCATGAGCTTGCTGTCGCTTCGGTTTCCTCAATCACAAAGGCGCCATCTGACCATTAAAAAGTAAAAAAACAACAGATGAATTACATTTTTGAAACCCCGGTAAAAGGAACCATAGGTACCCAAAAATACAGGACAGCCATTCATTGGAGGAACGGTATATTGATTTCCGATGAACCTAAGAAACTGGGTGGTGAAGATTTGGGACCGGATCCCTACACCCTTTTGCTGTCCTCTTTGATAACTTGTACTTTAGCAACCCTTAGGATGTATATTGACCATAAAAATCTAATGATCTCAGCATTAGAGGTTGAAGCTAATATGTTCTTTAAGATAGAAAATAAAGAAACGATAGCGTACATCGAGCGAAAGATAAAATTTGGAGAGCAACTCGATCTGGACGTGCATCAAAGATTATTGAAGGTGGCTGAAAAATGCCCCGTATCGAAAATTCTCAAAGGAAATATCAATATCTCAACCGAATTAATAAAGTGAAAGTAATATCAATATGAAAGCTCATTTATTTAAAGATTTATTATGCTTGATATCGTTATAGAAGCCAGACGAGCTGAAATTTCCGCAGGTTTTGGCGTTAAACGTATCCTCCCCTATCAGCTCCGAAGGATGGTTGGTCCATTTATTTTTATGGATCACGGTGGCCCGTTAAATATCCCGACAACAACGCCAAGTAACCTGGATGTATTGCCACATCCACATATCGGTCTGTCCACGGTTAGCTATTTGTTTAGTGGGAATGTAACCCATAGGGATAGCCTCGGAATAGAACAGGTCATAAAGCCCGGCGAGGTCAACTGGATGACCGCCGGGAAAGGCATTACACACAGTGAACGTTTTGAAGATCCAGCGATGCTGGCCGGAGGTGAACTGGAAATGATGCAGACTTGGGTAGCGCTTCCCGAAAGGGACGAAGAAAGCGATCCTACTTTTGACAACTATAAGCCTGAGCAATTGCCCATTTTTACGGATACGGGTGTTTGGATGCGTTTGATTGCGGGAGATGCTTACGGTTTGAAAGGTAATGTCAAAACACATTCCCCCCTATTCTACGTGCATGTCATACTGGAACAAGGTGCTCGCTTCGGCTTACCGAATGAGCATAGCGAAAGAGGTGCATACATTGTGAGGGGTAGCGTCGGGGTAAATGGAATCACGTACAAGTCCGGACAGCTCCTGGTGTTCACCAAAGGAGTTGATCCATTGATTATAGCCAAAGAACCGACGACCTTGATGATGCTCGGTGGCGAACACTTGGGCGATCGGTACATCTGGTGGAATTTTGTATCCAGCAGAAAAGAGCGGATCGAACAGGCCAAAGAAGATTGGAAACAAGAACGCATTGATTTACCGCCAATGGATAACGAAGAATATGTACCCTTACCCAAGGGGAAAAGTAAGCCAGCGGGAAGTCCTCCTCCCAACGCTCTTTCTTGACGCATTGAAGGCTCCATGTGGAAGAAAAACAAAAAATTGAAAACGATGCCAATACTCAAAAGAAGGTATATGGTCTCCTTATTAGAATAAAAAAATGGAAATAGGAATTGATAGTTTCGCATCCGCTATGTACGGAAGCAATACACTCAATAGTGTAGACGCCATGGAACAGTTGCTGGACAGGATCGTTCAAGCCGACCAGGCGGGAATTGCCACGTATGGTATCGGCGAACACCATAAAAAGGAGTTTCTGGATTCCGCTCCTGCGGTAATCCTTGCGGCGGCCGCCGCAAGAACGAAGAACATACGCTTAACCAGCGCCGTTACTGTGCTGAGCACCTCCGATCCGGTCAGGGTTTATCAGAGCTTCGCCACCCTGGATCTGATCGCCAAGGGACGTGCGGAACTTGTTGTCGGCAGAGGTTCGGCAACAGAAGCCTATCCGCTGTTTGGATTTAATCTGAGTGATTATGATGCGCTGTTCAAAGAAAAATTGGACCTCTTGTTAAAAATCCGTGAACAGGAATTCATTACCTGGTCTGGAAAATTTAGATCAGCATTGAACAATCAACCCGTTTACCCCAGATCAGCTCAGCAGAGACTTCCCGTATGGCTTGGCGTTGGCGGGACGCCAGAATCATTTGTCAGAGCCGGAACCCTGGGGCTGCCACTAATGGTTGCGGTAATTGGTGGAGAAACCGCGCGCTTTCGTCCCTTGGTTGATCTATACCGTGAGGCTGGACATCGAGCGGGTTTTGCTCCGGAACAGTTAAAGGTGGGTTTGCATTCACCGGGCTACGTAGCGACGAGCGATGCGGACGCTTTTGCAGATTATTATCCAGGCTACGCCGAACTCTGGACCAAGATGGGCAGGGAACGGGGGTGGCCTCCAGTAACCAGAGCCCAGTTCGATGCCGCGGCGGCTCCTAAGGGTGTGCTGGTTGTGGGCGGCCCCAAACAGGTGGCCGCAAAATTATTAAGACATAGCGAAGCACTGGGTGGTGTTGATCGTTTTACTTTTCAGATGGATAATGCTGGACTTAGTCATGAACAGCTGCTACAGTCCATAAAAATAATTGGTACGGAGGTCATTCCACTGGTCAATGAAAAGCTTGGTTAATGTCTCCTGCGGAAGATTTCAATTGTAGTATCAATAACGTACTTGGGTTCATCTGTTTATCGTTATTAGAAATCATTAAGGATAAAAGCATATTGATGTCATTCTGATGTTTGATCGTATGACTGTTGCCACCATCAAGCAACGTTTAAAGCAATCAATCAGAAAGATAGTTGACACCGTGAAAGGGTCCGTTTTGCCCCAATAGAATCACTTAAAAGCGCAATCGACACGATTGGGCTTTTAAGTGATTGCGGGTGCGAACAGCGAGGCTGGACTGGGTCGATGTTCGTCCAAGTCATTCACCTTTTCTAAGCAGTGCCTCCAGTTTTTGGAATGAGGCGGTCCAACCGATTTTCATAATCTCTTTCATACTTGCAAAAGTTTCTTTTTCCTTTTCAGTAGTATTTCCGTAAAAACCCCATTTCACGTTTACTTTTGTGCTATCATTTTCTGCTGAAAAATCAACGGTTGTCAATAAATAGTCCGGATAGGTATCGGAAAACGGAGCTTTAATAAAACGACCATCTTTGTCGCAAAAGTTTTGCCTGTACACTAAGAGTTGGTTAGGGGTAATAGTCTTGAAATTGATTTGTCCGAATTTGGTCATCCCATCATTGGTGCTCATCGTCCAAAATGAAGTTCCGCCTTCAACAATGTTGGTGCTTAAAAAAGTCATTTCCGCGCCGTCTGGCCCCATCCAGCTCGAAAAGCTTTCAGGATTCGTCCACATCGCATATACCGTTTTTATATCCGACTGGAATATTTGGCAAATTTCAAAAGGTTCGTCTGTAGTCATATCATCTTTTTAGTCATCTTATACCATGTTAATGCCGCCTTAGGATATGGTTCCCTTATTTATCGGCTTCATCAGTGGGTATAAAACTAATAAATGGATTCCTCAAAGCACCTGGCTTATGACAAGATTTGGATGCGAGACAATAACCGGGAAGCGTTTCAAATTGGAAGCGATATTTCGCTACCTAATCATCGAACGGTGTAGCCGCTGAAATGGGGAATATGTTGATAAATTTGCAGCAAAACTGCTTAAAACAGTTTCTGAATTGGCGTTGCAATTCCAAAACGAGTAAAGAAGGCTGTGCCACATCGGTATCTGTTGCGCAATCAAAAACACAAAAGACATTAATTAACAACAATTTCCACAGTTACTTGTTCTCCTTTTGTATGAGTAGTGAACTAAAAATGATTTGGCTATTTTAAAAATGTCTGTGTTAAAAACATAGCACTATAAATCTCCATCTAGTACATTCGAAGTAAACCTCCACAATGATATCGTCTTAAATTTTAATTAAAAATTATAAAAAATGAAACGTAACGCAACTGCAGTTTGGAAAGGATCCATTAAAGAAGGAAGTGGCAAGTTGACCACAGATAGTTCAACTCTTAAGGATACACAGTACTCTTTCAAATCTCGCTTTGAAGAAGGGGTTGGCACGAACCCGGAAGAATTGATCGCCGCAGCACATTCTGGATGCTTTGCCATGGCTTTAAGTTTAATTTTAGGAGAAGCTGGGTTTACCCCTGATTCACTTGAAGCAACGTCTGCTGTTACCGTAGACTCTGCTAAATCTCAAATCGTCAGTTCGCATTTAGTATTAAAAGCTAAAATTCCCGGTATCAGCGAAGAAAAATTTCAAGAATGCACGGAAGCTGCAAAATTGAATTGTCCGGTTAGCAAAGCGTTAGATCTAGAAATCACATTAGACGCCTCGCTAGTTAATTAGAAGAAAAGATGCTTTTGATCACAAACGTGTATAACGCATAAAAAACTCTCCCGGGTGCGGTTGCTGGAATCGATAAACCGCACCCTTTCAACTACCCAAACAACTTCACTTGATAGCGGAAAGATGATCCACTGGAATCTTTCATTTCACGAGTTGTGGGTGAGCTATCCATTTACGAAAGAGGAATGGGGTTTACGCCCCCTCACCTAAGTGTTATCCATTACACAATAACCGAAACTGTGAGCCTGATTATTTTATAAAAACCATTAGACATTAACCTGTATAATTTATTCACGGGGTGACAGTTTAGCGACTACAGGGTGTACACATCCATAAACCTAACTCCGCACCTACAACCTAACCTATACGATCACACGAATCACCTCAGGCGCAAATTGTCAGTTGATTAATCTTCAACAAATTTTCTCCTTGCAGCTTGGATTCCGAAATAAAACATCAAGATGATCGAAGAACCTAAAAAGTAAAAAGACCATTCCCAAGAGGGATCCCAGTCGTGTAATTTACCAAAAATAGCTGGACCGAAAGCGGCTATCAAGTAGCCCACAGACTGTGCCATTCCGGAAACTTTAATCGCATTCGCACTCGATTTTGTCCGCAAAGAGAAAAACAGAATAGATAAGCTAAACGATAGACCATTGGACAAGCCTAATAACACAGCGGTTGCATAAATCCATTCTGTTTTCAGCCAAGCAAACATCAGAATACTTGCTAACATTATTGTACAGATAAACACAATCATTGCCTTTTGGTCTTTCATTTTACTTGCAACAATTGGCCCTACAAAAGTGATCGGAATCATGGAGATCTGCACGACAAACAAAATCCAGCCGGGTTCATTTCCCCGCATTCCGTAATCACTAAGGACGACCGGTAACCACAACATTAAAGCATAATACACCACAGATTGAAGTCCCATGAAAATACTGATATTCCACGCCTGTGTGGATTTAAACATGTTAAAATCAGATTTAGTAGGTGCACGGTCTGTCTGCTGTAATCTATTTTTATTGAGCAATAATTCTAGCATCACCACAGCCGATGCTATTAATGCAATCACCAGCCATATCCCTAAAGATCCCCGCCAACCGTAACCGGTCCATTCACCAAGGCTTACGCTGTATCCTGAAGCTAGTGCAGCAGTAAGATTCATTGCGACAGCAAAAACACCCGTCATTAAACCGATCTTTTTCGGAAAATTGCTTTTGATATAACCCGGTGTAATAACATTGCCAATACAAATTCCTAATCCAATAAAAATTGACCCGGCAAACAAAGACAAGACGGATCCAAATACACGCATAAAAAGGCCGAAACTCAGAATAATTAATGCGTATAATAAAAACCGATTGATACTGAATCGGTGTGAAAACCGGCTGACCAAAACGGAACATATTGCAAACATCAAAAGCGGAATCGATGTCAGCATACTGCTCTGGAAATTATCTAAATCAAGGGCCTGGCTAACCTGACTGAGTACCGGCCCCACCGAGGTGATCGGGGAGCGCAGATTGCTTGATACCAGAATCAAAACCAACACATTGATTATTAACAGGATATATGAAGACTCTTTTCTCGTTGGGTTTTGCATCAGACTATATTGTTCTTTAAAAGTGATGAAACTTGCTCAGTTATTCATTCTGTTCTGTGAGCGACCAGCTTTCGCTGAGCTTCATGATATTTTATAAAAATGGACACTGCAAAAATAGTTATGTTATTTTATATAAATTTGCCATAATATTAATCTAAAACGACAAAATGTTTTCAGAAAAAACCTTGAGTGTCGATGGTATTTCCAAATCTCATTTCGTTTGGTTTGAGGATAATTGGGTGCATGACAATGTGCTACATAAGCACACCAAGGCACAATTGATCTATGTAGAAAGTGGTTTTCAATATTTGACAGTCAATGAGAAGGTTTATCTTCTTCCCCAAAAACATGCCGCCTGGATCCCTCCTAACGCCGTACACAAAACCAATTCACATTCGGAAAAGATCAAACTGATGGTCATGTTTTTTGACGTTAATAAAGATGATTTATTTTATCATCAAGTCAGTGTCTTTTCGGTTTCTCCCGTGCTCAAAGAAATGATAAAGTATGCCGAGAAATGGTCTAAAAACACGGCGGAAGATGTGGATGAAAACATATTTCTAAGCGCATTGTATAATGAACTGCCTAATTTTGTAGCCGACGCTATTCAACTGCACATCAGCCTTCCTGAAGACAAGCGTTTGACTAACGCCATAAAATATTTGAATAATAATTACAAAAAAGATATAAAAATCGAGGAATTGAGCGAGATAGCCTCATTATCCCTTCGATCTATTGAAAGAATTTTTAAAAAAGAAACAGGTCTAACTTTGAGTAAATATCAGCAGATGCTCCGTATCATTAAAAGCCTAGAGCTGCTGAGCACCAATAAATGGACAATCTCAGAGATTGCCTATAAAGTAGGCTACAAAAGCCTTCAGGCATACACCAACAGTTTTCGATCGGTAATGCAGTACAGACCGACTGATTTTTTGAAATCAATTTGATTGTAAGCTAGCTTTCAGTGGGTTTAATCGGCACAAAGCCGTCAATAAAGATCCGGGTTTTGTGCTATCATTGGTCAATATTTTTCCTGTCAACCCAACCCGATTTATTGTAGCAATATAAATATCTGAGCTAGTTGTTTAAAAGCTGACGGACAGCAGGTTTATTTCGAAAATACAAACCTAACCAGGCTAGTACCCCGATATAAATGGGGAAAAGTGTGTGGGTAAATAATGGATGATTAGCCTGCATATGTATTGCTACTGCACCTCCTAAATAACCTGTTAAAAGAATAGCACCTATCACCGCGAGCTTGGGAATCATATATAAAATAGCACATATCAATAAAATGAGTCCTATTATCGTGATCTGACCGGAATAGAATCCCAGTTCCTCACTCGCTTTTACTACTTCTTCGGTCTGAACCAATTTACCAACGCTATCCATTAGTAAGAATAGAAATACAAGTGTACTCAATAGCCATTTTAAAAATTTACTTTTCATAACTGATAATTGTTAATCGATACATAACCACGTCCAAGGAGAGTAGACGGACTCGTCAGTACTTTGGTCATCATTATTATTTGCCTGACCATGTAATAGTGAAGCTAGGAAGGAAAAGTTATATTACACTTGACATAAGACAAGAAATTTGTCGATTCCAAATCAGGCATCAGCAAACCGAAGAGTGGTCGACCAAAATGTCTGAAATTGCTCGCAGAAGCTTTTGACTTGAACAATGAACCAGGAGGCCGTCCCCTTTCTCCTAGTTAATGCGCAATATCTGCTGTATCTTTTTTAAATGCTGGCTGGAGAGCGGGTTTCATGGCGGTTTGAATTCCATGAAGTATTGGAAATGGGGCGGACAAATGAGCGGCCCGAATTCGGGCCGCTGTGTCTATACTTTAAATGTTGTTATCAATTCACGTGATGATATCGCCTATTTAATTGCTATTCACCGTATCGGGCTGGCCACCTTGTTTTTCTTGCATCATTTCGTCCAGCACGCCTTTTAATTTCGGACTGGTCTGATACGCTTGTGCGATTTGCATATAGGTTTCCACTTCTAACCCTTCATCCTCAACGGCCTTGACCATCTTTCCTTCAACCGTCTGTTGCATTCCGGTTATTTTCTCTGCAGCCTTTTGAAACGACTCAACTTCTTTTGGGTCTGGTTGGGTTGCTGAACTGTCTGGAGCTTGCTGGGCTTCGGCAATCTGATTAAACTTTTCAACTGAAAGCCCCTCACCCTCAACTATTTTCATCATTTCCCCTTGTGCTTCCATTTGTATCTCATTAATTTTTGAGCTTGCATTCAGAAAACAATCCAATTCCTCTTCCTCAAAATCTTCTTTTACTTGCTGTGTTTGAGGAGGTACCTGTTGAACAGGCTGTTGCGCGACCGCTACCGACGCACTTGCCATACCGAATATCAACGCGAATGGTCCCCATACCCTACTGTAGTTTCTTTTCGTTTTACTCATCATATTTACTGTTTTTTTTAAAATGCACATACTATTAAAACGTTGTTAAGAGATATTATTGTCTCTTATCTGCAATGCCATGCACTTTGCAGCACCCACTTTTGTCCAAAAAACGTGCCTACGCTGGCAAATGTTCGGTGGCTGGCTACCTATTAACAAAATTTAACTTATCTATGGCGTATCAATTGGTTAGGTATCGCGTCATTCCGCAAATTCGTTTGTTATCCTGTCTTAATCGGGCCTCTGCCTCTCTCAACGGGCCGACGAATTGGCAGAAAGACAAGCCTCTTATCACCGCCGCAAAAAGCCAGTCTATCGGTATTCCCCCTGAATAAAACAGGAAACGCGAAGCGATAGGAAAAAAAGCGCTATCCCTCCCAGACTTCTCCTTTTTGATCGGCCTACGGTTTCGCCCCTACTTCTGCTGATCGAAAATCGAGTACTAGCTTGCGGGACGTTCTACCGCATGACAAAGTGTTTAATCGAATTGCTCACCGTTGATCACGCCATCCAACCAGGCAATCCGAACGGTCAAATAATTTCGAATAAAGTCGACATAATCTTGGTGTGTCTCACCCGTATACCAACTTAGATTAATATTTGTTCCAAGGACATCCCATCGTTGGAAATTGGGCACTTGACTATATTTAATTTGTGCAGCTCTCTGGTCGACATATTCGGGAATGGACTCTACCTTCTCCTTAACCGCATTCCATCGCGTGCGAACCAGCTTCTTAAATTCCGCATCATTCACAAACTCATCCATCCAGGCCCTTAGCTCTACCGCTTCGGTGAGCATCAATTTTTTCTCGCCGTCGCCAAGGCGCTTATCATTATTGAAACCCAGGTCGAAATCCCAAACTGGTCCGACATATATTTTTGGATCTTGGCTACTCTTTTTATACATTCTCATGCTCCACAACATATCCGTGTTTCCACAAATTTCATTGATAAGATAGTAGTTGACAAAACTCTCTAGGTCGAAATATTGCTGATAATCGGCCTCGGGATCTTCCCCTGAGGCAAATAGATTGCTTTCAAAAGAGGTAACATAATCTCTAATATAGAGAAATTCATCATTGGTAATGTCATCCTCATCAGGAAACTTTACCGTGATAGGCATACCGCGGGGGGTATGGAAATGATATAATTCTTGGTCAGCATATCCATCTTGTTCTATTATAAAGCCCCCATTATCTTCATCAATTGGCACGCGGTGTTCGCCTTCTTTGATGTGTTCGGTTAAGGTATAATTCCCCATGTATTCACCATTGAGGAATACCTCCACATAGTGTTGACGAGGTGTATATTCCAATTCCAATCTCCGGCTTACTTCAAACGCTAAATCGTTTCGCAGTAATGACTGGTCACCATAATTGGCCAGCAATGTCCAACTCTTATCTGCCGGCATGCCCAGTAAGGAGGCTTTTTCATCCAGTTTGATTCGATACGGTTTTTTGGGCATTCCCCAGGTGGAGTTACCGCGCCCCTTAACCTCCGTGATTCCCTCGAAGAGGACCTCCCCTTGGAGTCCATTGGTGATCTTAATCTGTCCATCGAGGTACTCTTCTTTACTTTCGATAGGTCGGCCGTCGGTAAAAAGATGGATCGCGGGCAGGCCCGTGTCAGAAAACTTGACGGTATAGTTGTGAAGAGTACCGCTTTCTGCCGCTACGGTATAGTCGACTAACTGTGAAAAATCGTGTTCTGAGTAACCGCTCTGCTGCTCGACATCGCTCACGCTTACCCCAACGCCTTTAAATTCAAATTCGGGGATCAACGCAGTGATATCTGTTCCTGCCAGCGTGTGCGCATAAATGGTGTCACCCTTTATTTCTGTTTCAATATCATACCACAGATCCGGATTTTCTGAAGTTTTGAACACGAAGCTAATTAAATCACCGTCTTTGGCCGGGTCTTCAATAATTTGATCTTTCTTACAGCTCAGGACAAAAAGGATCATCAAGAGGCCATAATGCCAATAGTAAAAGTTTTTCTTCATAGGTCATTCATATTTTAGGTCGTACGACTGCCCCTCGGCGAGCTGCACCAGAAAATAGACAATTATACCGTGGAAATATTTTCAAAGAGATGTTGTTATGAAAATAGCTTACTTTTTTTAACTAAAAAGGCAAGCAACCGGCAAAATAGAATTTCATGATCGACTTTCCAAGGGTACGATCACGCATCGCTATTATTTAGTGTGATCCTCCAATCTAGCAGAACCGAGTTCGTAATTTTACAGACTTAGATGTAATAATCACCTAAGACGGAAATCTCCGAAAAAACGCTACAGTTTTTCTTTTCCATCAAAAAGATCGACTATTTCATTGATCAGATCGTATAGCTATCGGGCCAAGCGCTAAGCTTTCATTCAATTTGCCCCCCACTGTATTTTATTAAAATTTTGGTAAACAGAATATGTCCGACAATTTCAGTGTCTTTCAACGCAATAATGGACAATTCTGGTATAAATTCGTTAGGGTTATCCCTTAAAGCGTCCACCAATTTTGCTTCCTCGTTCCTACCGAAAGCGAGATGATTTACTGCAAACGTCCCTAAAATATCCTCCACTCTTTCTTGCCGTATTACAATATGTTCTGCCATCCGCTTTCTTTTAAGATACTGTTCTAATGCTAATCGTACCCCTTAATACAAAGGAAAAAATGCAAATAGAGAAGCCATTTGCATCAATAAGTCTCCAAAACAGGGTATGCACTCGAACAGAAATCCGACTAACGGTTAGATCAATCGGAATAAAGAGGAACATGGGGAAAGTCGGCGGCTTTGCGGTTGACCGAATTACAAAATAATTTAGACGAAACAGGCTGGTATGCATTACTAAAATCGCTGTAAAACAAGATGTTCCATCAACGTAATCATTTTGAAAATAGAATAAATTAGCTAATTTTAAACAGAAATCAGGAGGAAGCCAAAACTCACCTCCGAATAGATCATTAGGATTTAAGGGTAACCTGAATGCCTAAAACGTGAAAAGCTATGCAGCAGCTTATTATTATAAACTTTCTGATTTTTTTAGGTCTACTCAGTGCGAGGAATGCTTTCGCACAAGATGATCAGCTTTACGCCAATCAAAAAAACGTTTCCGAGTACGAAATGAGGCAACGTTTACAAAATTTATTGGAAGCGGACAATCAAGACTCCCTAGCTCTTTTTATGTCGGAAGTAAAAGTATTAGAAAATAGTTCTCGGGAAGACCTGCAAGAAGTTGCTCTTTTTGCCTATGGCAGTATGTTGAACGATACCACAAAAAAGGACAGCCTTCATCGTTTATATATCAAGCGAAATCCAAGAGGCGTCTTCGCTGCATCAATTGAATATGACGAAATTTTCGAACGAAATGATCTAGATGCGAAACGTACGGAAAGTGACTATTTAGATTTTTTGGAAAAATTTGATATCAATGCCTTCCCGGCTATTTTTCAATCCAAGTTTCATGTAGGTGTTCTCCTGATTATAAATGAATATCTAGACGACGGTCAAATTAAAAATGCCATTGCTGTTACCAATCGTCATAAAAACAACAAATTGTATCCTGCTGCCGTGGGAATGATATATGAACGTAATACGGCTCCCAACAAATATCAGCGCTTGCTTCCCCTTTTAGAAGCAGCTTATAAAAAAGCTCAGAACGACGTCAAGATTAAAGACGACGGCCTAAGCCATCAATATCGCGAACAACAATTGGTAACGATCTCTTCTTTGCTAGCAGAATCTTTAGGTGAAACAAAATACTTTGACAAATCAATAGCATTATCTTCGGACCTTTTAAAAGAATCACAGTATCAAGGGGAAACGTCTTTGCGCGATACTCGAACATTATCGAAGTCACTCCTTGCAAAAGGGGAAAAGGACGCTGCTCTAGAGTCCTATCAGACATTCCTGAAAATCAATGGTGACCAAGACGGTATTGCTAAGGAAGCAAAAACATTATACGATGATTTACACCCTGATGGAAACTTTGAACAAGATTTATTCCTCATGCAAGAAAGGGTTGATCGTACGCTTATCGCAAAGCTCGAGAAAGAAATGATTAGAAAAGAAGCGCCGGGTTTTACGTTGGTGAATCGTGAGGGGCACGAGGTCTCGCTGAATGATTACAACGGCAAAATTGTCGTCCTGGATTTTTGGGCGACATGGTGCACACCCTGTATCGCCTCGTTTCCCGCGATGCAAGCAGCGGTCAACAAATTCAACGAAGATCCAGAAGTCGAATTCCTTTTTATTGATACCTGGGAGAGAAAGAACAATTACAAAAAATTGGTTGATGATTTTATCACAAAAAACAGTTACACCTTTCATATTTTGTATGACGAAATGGACGACCCATCGAAAGCGGTTGTTACAGCGTATGGTATAGAAGCAATTCCTTACACAGTTGTTATTGATAAATCAGGATACATCCGGTTTGCGGATGCGGGGTCAGAAACCAATGTTAGCGCAATCGTTAAGGAATTAGAAAACATGATAGCATTGGCTAAGCAGGGTGAATAACTGACTGATACGCAAAACTTTTGTATTCCTCAAGCCCCTTATTCAGTGAACAAATCATTAAAACTTTCCGCCATCGTTGGATGGGTGTAGATCTGATCTCGCAGGACTTCATAGCGAAGTCCTGCATGGATAGCCAATTGAACAATATTGATTAATTCCTGGGCCTCAACACAGTGCAACATGCATCCCAAAATTTTACCGGATTCCTTTTCAACTAAAGCTTTTAAAAAACCGTCCTTTTGCTGCAGAATGGCCGCTTTGGGAATGCTTCCGGCAGACAAAGTGTAGACGGAGAATTCGAAACCTTGGGATTTCGCCTCGGTCTCATTCAACCCTACCCGCGCATAGGGCGGCGTAATGAACACGGTGGTCGCAAAAGATTTCCTCTTTTTTAAGGAATTATAATACGACTTGTTAAGCTGGTTCTTAATAATCCGGAAATCATCGAGTGAAATATAAGTAAATTGTGGACCGCCGTTTACATCTCCGATCGCCCAAACGTTCTTCGCGTGGGTTCGCAACTGACTATCCACCACAATATATCCTCTTTCATCTCGCTCAATTCCCGCAGCGTCCAAATTTAACGAATCCGTCTCTGTCATTCTACCTGTTGCCATCAGTACCGCGTCTGTTTTAATCGATCTTTTTTTCCCTCCTGTAGTATAGACGACTTCTACCCCCTTTTTATATTCTAAAAAACGTTCAACCTTAGCTTTCGCTATATATTCAAGTCCTTTTCCTTCCAATACTTTCTGAATCGAATCCCGAATATCTGGATCCTCTCTGGGTAGAAATACACTGCTTTCATCTAAAACAATCACTTCTTTGCTACCAAATTTCAAAAAAAGGTCAGCAAACTCAAGACCGATAAAGCCGCCACCAACGATCAGCAAACGCTTGGGTTGCTCTTTAAGCTTCATCAAGCTCGTACTGTTGTAAACTCGCTTGCTATCAACACCATCGATCTTTGGAATTCTAGGTATCGTACCCGTATTGATAAAAATACGATCGGCAGAAATGATTGTCTCCACATCCTTCTGTACAACTTTCAGTTCATTGCCCGAAACAAAAGAAGCAAAACCATCAATCACAGTTGCGTACTTCGTATCGACCACCTTCGCGTAATTCTTCTTTCTCAAATTCGTGACCAATTTGTCCTTCATTTGAAGCGCTTCCGGATACGATAGACCTTTTTCTGCGTTAACGATCAACGATTTCGTTGGGATACACGCTAAATTGATGCAGGTACCACCGTACATTTTCTTTGATTTTTCGATAATGGCTACTTCTTCACCTTGATTGGCAAGCCAACTCGCCAAGGTCTTCCCTCCTTTGCCAAAACCGATAATGATGTTTTTATAGTGTGCTTTCATAGTTCCTATTGCCCTTTCAAGATTGACCGTGTACTGATTGCAGGTTAGTCGGTCTTAAGAGCTTAACAAATGATCGAGAAAAAGGTTGTGGAAACCATCTGCTATTCGTCGTCTATTCGCTGAAATCGAGACGGCGTGAAAAGTAAAACAATGGAAGTCGCACATGCGGCGATTAATAAACCGAAGTAGACATAGTGGATAGCCGAATGGAAGGATTCCTGAAGAAACAGACGTGTTTGGTGTGGCGTGTGGCTAGACTGCAAGGACGCAATGACCTGATTGGTTTCCGGAAGCGCTTGCTCGAGACCGCTTGGCCCTTGTTGAAAAGAATAAAGCAATACCGCATTAAATACAGCCGCAAGCAAAGCGGTACCCAAGGTTTGACCGAAGTACCTAGAAAACATGCTAGCCCCGGTGACAACGCCTCGTTTATTCCATGCGACGACCGATTGTACGCCAACCATCAAAGGGGTAGAAATAAGCCCAAATCCGGCCCCCATCAACAACTGGGAACCAACGAGCATCCATACCGGTCCGGGGAAAGGCAGAAAAAGAAACAAGGCAATACCCATAATCGCAAAACAGATACCCACCAAAGCTGTATTTCTAAAACCAATAGAAAGGTAAAGTCGTCCCGAAAAGGCGGAAAACAAAGGCCAGGTAAGACTCATACTGGCCAGAATAAATCCAGCGGCCATCGGACTGACGCCTGTGACCGACTGCGCGTAAACCGGTAAATACATACTTGGTGCCATCATCGTCATGCCCATACCCACCAAGGCGATATTGGTGCCGAGCAACACCCGGTTCTTCCATATCCATTGCGGCATCACCGGTTCAGGGTTAGCACCTTCTAGCCGGATCGTGATGACGATTGAGAGAATAGCCAGACCAAAGACGGTCAAGCTATTCCACGACATCCAAGGCCAAGCCTGGCCGCCTTGCAGAAGCCCGAACATGAGCAACGCACTGCTTAAAAGCATCGAAGCAGCGCCCATAAACTTAATTTTATGGATTATCCTGGGTTTTTGTTCGTGTAAGAAGACGTAGATTAAGCCGATAGAGACCGCTCCTAGCGGCAGGTTAATTAAGAAGATCCAATGCCACGAAAGGTATTCGGCAAAGGCCCCACCCAAGGCCGGACCAGCGATAGCTGACACCCCCCAGACACTGGATAACCAGCCTTGTATTTTAGCGCGCTCTTGTATATTGTATAGATCACCTGCTAGCGTACTCACCGTAGCCATAATGGCACCAGCGCCCAGCGCCTGAACTCCCCGAAAAAAGATCAGTGTATACATGTTCCAGGCCAATGCGCACAAGGCAGACCCGGCCAAGAACAATGCGATTCCAAAAATTAGAATAGGTTTTCGGCCATACA
The DNA here is from genome assembly GCA_052092145.1 of Sphingobacterium sp. Taxonomy (GTDB): domain Bacteria; phylum Bacteroidota; class Bacteroidia; order Sphingobacteriales; family Sphingobacteriaceae; genus Sphingobacterium. The sequence goes on from JBQDCW010000032.1 coordinate 32,779, forward strand.
TGTCAGCCAATTTACCATACAACGGGATGGTTATGGTCTGCACCAGCAAGTAGACGGAGAAGACCCAGCTGAACAACGAAAAACCACCTAAATCACCCACAATCTGAGGTATAGCGGTGGACACGATCGTATTGTCCATCGCCGCCAATGTCATGGTGACCATCAGTGCCGCAAGAATCCATCCTCGTCGCAGAGGTGTGGGGTCGTTTTGGTTATTTTCGGATGTTAAATCAAGATCAGTAGGAGAATCTTTCTGCATGTTGCAATGTTCGGCATACAAATTAAATATTCCAAATACCCGACCATCTGCTGGGTCATCAACGGGCGGAATTTTCGGTTTTGTTCCGCCTCGAATGCCCCTTTGAATGCTCGAATTTTGACACTTGAAGGACTGCTACCGATCGTCACCTACGATCTGCCTTTACTGGGTGGCGCAAACGTAAAATGCGGTAGTATATGTTCATGTCCTGAACGCTTACTGCAAAATGAAACTTGCCGGAGCATACCCCTTAACGTCGCAATTGAACACGCCTGAAGATATTTCTATCGGGTCTCCATTCACTTCCCCTCGTAAATCAACAGGGGTTGCCCTTACTACGTCCATTCCTTTTGGTAAGGTTACTTTAAGTTTACCGGAAATTCCAGCATGCTCCCACAATCGCAATACGGTCCCTTCGCCATCTGGATTTTTCTCAAATGCGGTAACCAATGTGCCTTTCCTTGACAATCGAACACCGGCTGCAGCAGGCGGTAAATCCCCACCCTTATTATTAACCGATGCGGACCTCAGAGGGGAACGAGATTCCTCCGATGGGGTGATGATCGATTTCTCATTATTGAAGTCTTCGGTAAACCATAAATCAATCCTTGCGGACCAGGAACCTTCAATCCATTCGGTAAAGTTAGTACTCCAGAGGTTGTTGTACAAGTTGACGAAGACATTCGGTTTCTTGGGGATAAAGTCTCCTGAATATTTCCATAATCCCGGTCTATCCAGACTAATACCAGGCGCATCCGGTGTGGCAATCCCAACCCCATCGCCGGTGCTGTCAATGACCGCCATGCCTGAATTAAGAAAACCGTAGTCGAGGTTACTTCCTTTTACAAAATCGTGCGCGGGATCGACTACCGCACCTAATCTGCCCAATTTAAAGGTGGGCCGCTCTACATTGAATGGCAGGCTTATCCAGCCCGCTTCGGGCCAAGGGTCAGCTGGTTTACTATTGATATGCCAGATTAATTCAACGTTGGGCTTGTTTCTCCATAGGGTGACCGTCACGCTATAGTCGTGTGGAAGGCTCGGAGATGGGGAAAAAAGCATTGTTGCCGTTACGGAAACTTCATTTTTTGAAAAAACAATTCTCGCATTACTGCCAAGTGTGGACGCATGGGGTTCATCTGTTAAATTGGGTCTGCCCAACCGTTGATTATCCCCATTCCGCACATAGCTTTTTACGTAACTATCTGCATCTTCTTTACTAAAGCGTTGATAAAGGTATTGTCCGAACCCAAACTCGCTGCTTTTGTCCACCATTTCCCTACCCGATTTTTTTTCAACAATAGAGCTGATGCTTCCTTTTTCGGGGTCAAGTTGTATCTTCAAATGACTATTTTCTATCGTCCGGTTTGATTCATCTACGCCGAGATGGTTGGCGGAATTTATCGGGTTTTCATCAACCAGTATGTAATTTCGATAGCCAGATGCCGGCACGTCGTTTGCAATAAACTGAAGGATGTTCTTTTCATTTGAAATAGGAATAATCTCTCCGGTTTCAACATCTTTAACGGCGGTACCTCGGTTCGATGAACTGGGTTCCTTTATCGTCACTACCCCGCTTCTTTCCCAGGGGAGCGAATTGTAAACGAAAAATCTTTTCCCGCTGATATCAACTTCGTTCGCCAATTCCCTTAATTGCCGGTTCAACGAAGGGGTAACGATCTTGTCAGCGGAAAACACACGATCCGCTTTTTCCTTCCATGATTTTTCAATATCCTCAAAAACTCCTTTTGCACGTTGTATTTTAAAGTCATCTCCATAACCCCATATACCATTTCTACCATGCGGCATTGCCATTCCGAATGTATGCTCATTAAACAACAGGTTATTGGTGTAAGCCTCCGATAGCAGTTGTGAAATGTCATATCCTTTCGGCGACCACGTATCATACAACGTATTCAGGGACGCTAATGCAAAAAGATCTTTGCTGATTCTTCGGGAGTCTTTCACCTCTCGTGGCATAGACATGTATCCCTGAATCCAAGTGTCTGGCATATCGCCATCCACGACGGGCAATGTTGGGTTTTCCTGCATTATTGCCTCGTAAAAATCCGACATTTGTCCAATTCTAACTTTTGCGTTCGGCTGCTTTTCTTGGATTTCCGCTAAATATTTATCGATCGTCTCGGGCGTAGGTGGGCCCGAGTTGTTTCCAGTCTGCATAATTGCCAGCCAAGTTTTATGGGGCCAGTCTGGAGGTGGCAGCAAGCTGGTGCCGTAATTTTTTTCCCAATACATGGTCATCAATTTTGAACCATCCGGGCCTTTCCACCAAAACAAAACAGGTAAGTCAGGTGTTCGAGGAGCCGCATTGCTCCCTATTTGAAGAAAATTAACACCAGAATGCGTTAAAAGAGTAGGCAATATCCACGAATGGCTTGGCACATCTGACATTTTTGCGTCTGTCGGCAGCGGTAGATCGTAATCCCGAGAAATAACGGAGGAAATATTTATTCCGCGAACCAATGCTTCAGGATCACTGGATTCTGTCTCTACCGTGAAGGGCAAAGCGTGCACAACAAAACGTCCATCTCCTAAAGCTTTTTCTACTTTGGACTTGATATCGGGTACGCTTTGATTAATCATTTGAGCCATAGGCCAGCTAGAAACTGTCCAGATAAATTGCTTTTCCGGTGATCGATCTTGACTTCTTCCGATGATATCAAAAGCATTGTCCATCATGGAGGTGCTATACTGCTGCACAACCGCCTCGGCAAAATCCGTGTATCCTATATCAAAATGTGTTTTGAATACGATAATAATTTCCTCGACAGCATTATCCGTCCCTTGCTGCGCAAATGAAGGGTAGCTTGTTAAGAGCAACCCACACAAAAAGTATAATATCTTTTTAGTCATAGCCAAAAAAAAAAAAATGAATGTACATACATATAAGGAGAGCGACGCAATAAAAATCCTATTGCTTACAGGAGGTTAAAAACTCGTTTAAACAACTCACAAGGCGCACCAACAGACAATAATAGGATATAAAATTAATTCGAGCAAACAAAATCCATTAAAAATAAACAAACAAATAGTTAAATGTACATACATATAAAGCTTACTACAGAATTGATCCATCAAGGATCCTACCTGACGCGCATCATGAGGTAATACAAAACAAAGCTAATTCCTATATTTATATTAATCCGGACCATTTGTCGGCTGCAAAACAATGGCGTTGGACAGGTTTCGGTGTTTCATTTTAATATTAATATCTTTGATCATTGCAATACAGTCCAATAAATCACCATATAGTTCATGATAACCTATAACACCGCAGCACTACTTTTCCCCGCGATCAGCTTAATTATGCTCGCCTACACGAATCGGTTTTTAGCGCTAGCCGCTTTGGTTCGGAGTCTACACGCAAAATATCTGGAACACAACAAAGGTGGCGTTCTACAAGGGCAAATTGGAAACCTCCGCTATCGGCTCAAACTACTTCGGCATATGCAGGGCATGGGAATATTAAGTTTCATCGCCTGTATATTGTGTATGTATGGCATTTACTTAGGCCGCACGACAGTAGCTGAAACTGCCTTCGCATTAAGTCTTTTATTTTTCACCACATCGCTCGTCATTTCTTTCATCGAAATTCAACTAAGTAATAAAGCATTACAACTTGAATTGAGCGATATGGAAGACGATCCTGCCCCATCACTTGGCTATTACCTGAAAAAGAAATTCGAGCCCAAGAAAAAACCGGGGAATAAAGACAAAAAGTAGTAGCCATTTCGACTTTCGAAACGGATACTACGCGAGTCGGATTGGACACGGAAAGGGTGATTGGTTAACTTTTTTCAGGTACGGTCCACAAAAACAGTTTGCTTCCGTTTACCTCAATTGTTTTCTCGGGTTCCCAGTCTCCCATATCGAAAGCATGAGACACTACTTTCGTTCCCGGCTTCAGATCATTTAAAATAACGGGACGTAGTTTGCGATTGACCGAAGGCAGTAAGTACAGTGTCAAAACATCGGCTTGACTAAAATCAAATTCGAACAGGTTTCCTTCGACGAAGGTTACTTTATCCGCTAAACCTGCATTTTTTGCATTTTCGTTCGCCTCTTTTATACGAACCGGATTGAGGTCAATCCCGGTGGCAATCGCCCCTCTTTTTGCTGCTGAAATGACGATTCGACCATCACCGCATCCTAAATCGTAATGAATATCCCCCTCGCTTACACCGGCTAAATCCAGCATAGCATCCACGACTTTTTGGTCAGTGGGAACGTAAGGAACATCAAGATCTACCTCTTGTGCGATTGTTTGGAACCCCACAAAGAGCGTTGCAAGTACTAGGATTTTCTTTAACTGTTTCATCTTTCTTGATTTATATGTCAACGATTTAAATAAGCGCACCTAAAAACCTGTTAATCCAACAGTTACACAAGTTACACGGCATTTTGTTTTCTCAGTTTCGATTTTTTAAATAAAAAAGATTAACAAAAAGCAAAAATAAGCAAAACGATTAAAACCGTTGCTATAC
>JBQDCW010000033.1:0-1766 GCA_052092145.1 Sphingobacterium sp.
TATAAGCACGCCGATATTAATTTGGTTGGTTTGGGCTAATAGTGTATTTTTGAATCCGGCTAACGAACAGCGGATTAGCACCAGCATATGATATTATCAGACAAGAGAATTTTAGAGGAAATTGAAAAGGGCACGATCGTGATCGAACCGTTCGACAGAAAGTGTCTTGGAACCAATTCCTACGACGTGCACTTGGGGAAACATTTGGCGACCTATAAAGATGACGTGCTTGACGCGAAAAAACACAACGAAATTCAACACTTCGAAATTCCAGAGGAAGGTTTTGTCCTCCAGCCGGACACGCTCTATCTAGGCGTGACTTTAGAATACACGGAAAGCCATGCCCAGGTTCCCTTTTTAGAGGGAAAATCCAGTACAGGACGTTTGGGGATCGATATCCATGCCACAGCAGGAAAAGGCGATGTCGGCTTTTGCAACACGTGGACTTTGGAGATCTCGGTGGCCCAACCGGTGCGGATTTATAAAGGCATGCCCATCGGTCAATTGATTTATTTCGTGGTCGACGGGGAAATCGAGACGATGTATAACACCAAAGGGACTGCTAAATACAACCAAAAGACGGTACGCCCAGTGGAGAGTATGATGTGGAAGAATCCATTCTAGTATACCTGCAGGAAGCGTTCCGCTGGTCGTTACCTGCGGACAGCGTTCGGCTAGCTTGGGTGTGAAGCCCTTCCCTTGTCCGTGCCGAGGTGCTTATCGGGCTGTCGGCATCCAAGCGCCACTTATTCGGCAAACATCGGCGGCTCTTTCTACCGCACGTTGGTGGGATTTTCCCAAAGGTATTCCGTGAAGGATGGAGGAGATCAGCGTGCCCGAGAAGCAGTCTCCAGCGCCGATCGTGTCGACCACCGCTATTTTCGGTGTCGGCAGCTTGGACCATTGCCCATTTTGGTATACCCGGCTATCGTCCGAGCCAGCGGTGAAAATAAATATATCCAGCTTGAACTTTTCGATCAATGTTTGCATGGCGTCCTCGCGGTTTTCAGGCAATGAATACAGGGATGTGATCGTATCCAACTCTTCTTCGTTCAGCTTGATCGCATTGGCGAGGTTTAAAAGAAGGGTGATCAGCTCCTTATCGTAATAGTTTTGCCGTAAATTCAGGTCTAATAAAAGTATAGCGTCGGGAGAAGCGTGATTCAATAGTGTTAAAATACTTGCTCTTGAGGATTGATTTCTTAGGGCCAGTGATCCAAAACAAATGGCGTCCGCTTTGCTGACCCGTTCAATCATCTCAGCCGTAACGGGTATGTAATCCCAAGCCACCTCCTGGTGGATGGTGTATTGTGGAATTCCATCCACCAGGTCTACAGAGACGTGTCCGGTTGGATGTTCGACAATAGGGATGATTTGATGGACCGGTGCTTGCTCCAATTTACGGGTCAGTTCTCGGCCGAAGGCGTCATTGCCTACCGCGCTCATGATGTAGCTTTTGGAGCCGGTCTGGCCAGCATGGATGGCAAAGTTAATAGGCGCCCCGCCCGCTTGTTTCCCCGCAGGCAGTACGTCCCATAATAGTTCTCCAATACCTACAACTATACTATCCTGTTTATGCATTCCTTGGTTCATGTGTCATATTGTACGATTAAGCGGGGATGACCAAAAGCCATTCCCAAATTGATTGCGCCTTAAAGAATTGAAAAATCCTGATATGGTTATTATTTCTCCAAAAATGGAATTATTCATGGTTGTCTGGGTTTGCGTCTCGTTCCGGACTGTACGAATAAATACCCTGATTCCCC
>JBQDCW010000033.1:1866-26536 GCA_052092145.1 Sphingobacterium sp.
GTTGTCTGGGTTTGCGTCTCGTTCCGGACTGTACGAATAAATACCCTGATTCCCCTGGCCGTCTCCCTGGAAAGCGATTTTCAGATTTTTTCCTTTTAAAGGAGACACATCGTAAAACACCCAATAATCGGGGTTTTCGGTGCCCATCGGACAACGACCGACCAGTCTGCTTCTCCGTTGGCGGGAAACGTCATTTTTGAGCGTTCCTGCTCGTGAGAAATGGGAAAACTAGGGTGTTGTTTGTCTATGTCAATCTGTGTTTCCGAGGCGAGGATCTGGGCCATTGAAAACAACATCGGTAGGCGTACCGCTAGTTTTAAAAATTTCCTGCGCATTCCAGTCATGGATGGGTGTGTGTAATTGATCCCCACAATCGACTTGATGTCAAGATAGTCGTCTCGGTCTTTCTCCTCTAAGATAAGGTTTTACATGAAACCCCGGCGCAATCAGTCCAAAAAAAAAACAGCGCGCTTGTATGGCTAAATGCCAACCGGTGCTGTTCACCTGTACAGATCAGAAATGCCGAAATGCGCCCTGCTAGGGAATGCCCGAAAAGCCGATACTGTGCGGGTATCGGCTGATGTGATCGGTTATCAAACTATTTTTAAGGAGGTGATTACCCGCCAAATTCCATGAGGTAGGCTTTTAAAAACTCATCGAGATCCCCATCGAGTACGCCTTGCGTATTGGAGGTTTCCACATTCGTTCGTAAATCCTTGATTAATTTATAAGGATGTAAGACATAGTTACGGATTTGAGAGCCCCATTCAATTTTTTTCTTCGACCCCTCAATGGCTGCGGTGGCTTCTTGCCGTTTCCGCATTTCAATCTCGTACAACTGTGATTTCAAAAGACGCATGGCGTTTTCTTTATTCTGAAGTTGTGACCGTGATTCTTGGTTCTTAATGACGATTCCTGTGGGCTTATGGTGCAAACGTACAGCGGTTTCCACTTTGTTGACGTTCTGTCCTCCAGCACCACCAGCGCGAAACGTGTCCCAATCTACTTCAGCATCTTTTACCTCGATTTCGATATTATTATCCACTAAGGGATACACATAGACTGAGGCAAAGGAAGTATGCCGTTTGGCATTGGAATCAAATGGAGAAATACGGACTAAACGATGGACACCGTTTTCGCCTTTCAGATAACCGTAAGCGAAATTTCCGGAGAATTGAAGGGTAACGGTCTTGATGCCCGCTACGTCGCCTTCTTGGTGATCTTGCTCGGTCACTTTATACCCGTGTTTTTCCCCCCACATGATATACATTCGCATCAGCATCGCGGCCCAATCACAGGATTCCGTACCCCCAGCACCGGCTGTAACCTGGAGAATCGCATCCAGCTGATCCTCCTCCGCGCTCAACATGTTTTGAAATTCTAGCTCTTCCACGCTGGTCAACGCAAGCTGATACTGCTCTTCGAGTTCTTGTTCGCTGGCATCTGCGGTCTGAAAAAATTCGTAAAGGACGCCTGTATCCTCAATCGCGGACTTGACCGAAGCGAAATGATCGGTCCAAACTTTATTACTTTGTATGGATTGTAGGACTTGCTGCGCCGCTTTGGAGTCGTCCCAAAAACTGGGTTCAAGCGTGATTTGTGTTTCTTGGTCTATTTTTTCTTGTCGGGCATCGATGTCAAAGATGCCTCCTCAGGGACTCCACTCTGTCCCTCAAGTCTTGGATTTGTTCTTTTGTCATACCACAAATATAATAGAAAATTAGCGACTAATTATCCCATTTTTCCGATTAGTTTGATGCCGGTTCCGGATCGCACGCTTTGCTGGGGTCGATGTTGTATTCTGGCAGAGGGTTGTCCTGATCTGAACTATGTTAGGACTGAAATTACTTGGTGATAAAATGGTGTGATCGTTGGCGGATCTAGGAAAATTACGATGTCATTTTGGAGGATTATGTGTCGATTAAGTTAAGGGGAAAATAAATTGGGGTACAAATCAGCAAACATTTTCTGAGCACCGTTTTTTATTTTCGTAACGTCATTCTTGTTGTTTATTAATAAATAGGTACTCGTATTGTTGTCGGGAAAATGGGAGAAGGTTTGAGTACCAAAAAAATCCTGAAACGCTTGCGCATAGATTTTAAACCTTTTATTGAGCCTGAGATTCTCCTGATACTCGCCCGAGTCATCTGTAGTTCTGGCCGCAAGAAAACCTATATTGGCTAATGGATCATGTTTAATGATATCAATAATCACATGCAAGCAAGTGGCGATAATTCGCCCCGCTTTTCTCTGGTTAGTAAGAATATTAAACCTTCTTTCGTGATTTTTAAATGTCTTTGGATAGAATTTTACCGCATAAATATTGAAGTCATAAACTTCTATCTCGACTATATAGATATACTTTTTATTGGTTACGTCATCTAACTGAAAGACATATGTGATGAGCTTCTTTATAAAAGTACGCGTGAGATCCTCTGACACGGAAGCCTTCCTAAATTTGTAAGGTTGGTCCAGCATTTAGGTTCTACGGATACATATAAGAGTACGCTGACCGTCTATTCCTCTTAATATAACGAGGCTGAAGCTTAGTAAATTTGATTTTAACTACGGGGTGTAATTCTCCAGATGTTCTGGAATCAGGAGTCTGAAATTCCTGTGATAAAACCACCGAATCATTGTTTGCCAGGTGCGGATTTAAAGTGTTGAATAGCTTTCCCATTATATTACTTTTAGTATTTGACTAGGCAACGTTAAAGTGGTTTGAAAATTCATCTATAGATTTTTGGAAATGTCACAAACAACCGTATCTTTGCATCCCTTTTAAGGGTTGCGGATCAAACATACTAACAAATAGTATATAATACAAGAGTATAATAAATACGGACTTTCATGTCGGACGTGCAGAACAGGATGCGGTTATTTCGAAAAATTTAGACGAAGCAGTGTTTTCTTTGTTTAATGTTATTTATAGGCCTTGGGACGAATCGAGCTGCGATTAGTGATGAAATTAGCTGGTTGAACTTTTTGCGCATAAAACGGACGCTACGGTATGTTCGTTGAAATATCGGGTTATTGTCATAATTTATATAAGTGGGTCAGTATGCGCTAATGTAACGAGCGAGTTTACAGAAAAAATCAGATGAAGGCCGTTACACTATGCATGGGCAAAATGCTTTACAACGATTCGTAGCGGGACGACTGATCCGGCTTTTCTGGTAAAAGACAGAGAGATCTTCCGTGAATGTGACAAACGCAAACCATACCTGTGAAAGCCCGCGTTAACCGCAAGGTTTTTTAACTTTGCTTACTGCACCCGAAGCCGAAAAACCATGTTGAAATTTACCGCGCGACTGGAAATCATTGGGATCATCCCTTTCGTTTTTCTCCCAGCTGAGGTTCTAGGAAAAGTGCTCCAAGAGTCCGGCAAGGCAAAGGGATTTATACCGGTAACAGGCGAAGTAAATGCGAAGACCTTTAAGCAAACCTTATTGCGCTAGAAGGGATGTTGGCGGTTATACATCAATATGGAAATGCTGCCGAATTCGCCCAAGAGAATTGGCGAGCAGATCGATGTGACTATTCGGTTTGATCCGCAGGAGCGCGTCATAACCACGGATCCAGCACTGATTAAAGCGTTGTCCAATAGCCCGGAAGCAAAAAAGTTTTCGATCGTCTCAATCCGTCGACGCGGAAAGAAATTGTCCGGTATATTTTATCTCTTAAGACGCCTCAGGCGCGAGGCAGAAATAGCGATCGGGTTTTTGCTGGGAGACAACAGATTTATTGAACGAGACAGGCCGTTAGAAAGGCAAGATCTTGTCTGAAGGGTGAATCAGGAAGGCCCGATAGCCTGAACGTGTATCTAGGATAAAGGGCTCAGAAAAATCAGGCGTTTTTTTTTAATGTGTTTTTAACACGTTCGTTTACTTAGTACCATTAAAATTCGCGATTTTTGTATAAGTTTGACCAAAATGCAAGTACATATGTTACCAAAAATAGATTTTACAAAAACCCAAGCCTACCAATATCTCGCTGATCACTTTATTCAAATTAACGCGCATAGTCTGAAAGATCTTTTCCAGGCTGACCCCAATCGGTTTGACAAATTTTCGGTGTTCCTAGGAGATATTCTCTTAGACTATTCCAAAAACCGAGTGAATGAGGAAACCATGGCGTTGCTGGCGCAACTCGCTCGGGAGTGTAAATTACAAGACGCCATTGATGCGATGTTTGGCGGTGAGAAAATTAACGAAACGGAGAATAGAGCTGTGTTGCATACCGCCCTTCGGAATCGTTCCGGGGAGCCGGTTATGATGGATGGGGAAGATATTATGCCGGAGATCCGATCTGTGCTTGAACGGATGCGGGGTTTCAGCGAACGCGTGATTTCTGGTCAGTGGAAAGGATATACCGGCAATGAAATTACCGATGTCGTTAACATCGGAATTGGCGGATCCGATCTCGGCCCGGTCATGGTAAGCGAAGCACTCAAATCGTATAAAACGCGTTTGAATGTACACTTCGTCTCCAATGTAGACGGTACCCAGATAGCGGAAACGCTCCAAAACCTAAATCCCTCCACGACCTTGTTCTTAATTGCCTCGAAAACTTTCACCACGCAAGAAACGATGGCCAATGCGAATACGGCCAGGGAGTGGTTTCTTGCCTCGGGCGCTGCTGAGGCAGATGTTGCGAAACATTTCGCCGCATTGAGTACGAATGAAAAAGGAGTTGCCGCCTTTGGTATTGACACCAAAAATATGTTCGAATTTTGGGATTGGGTAGGTGGCAGATATTCGTTATGGTCTGCTATTGGTCTTTCGATTTGTTTAGCGATTGGCTACGAAAATTTTGAAGAATTATTGGAGGGAGCCTATGAAGCTGATGAACATTTCCGCCAGACGGAATTTGAACGCAACATCCCGGTGTTATTGGGACTGATCGGTATCTGGCATAACAATTTCTTCGATGCCGAAAGTCATGCGATTCTTCCATACGACCAATACCTACACCGATTTGCTGCTTATTTTCAACAAGGCGATATGGAAAGTAATGGTAAATACATCGACCGCAATGGATCTCGGCTGGAGCACCAGACCGGTCCGATTATCTGGGGTGAACCGGGGACGAACGGTCAACATGCCTTTTATCAGTTAATCCATCAAGGAACTAAACTTATTCCTTGTGATTTTATTGCCCCGGCAGTTTCCCACAATCCGATTGGACAACATCATCAGATGCTTTTGTCAAACTTCTTTGCGCAGACCGAGGCGTTGATGAACGGGAAACCAGAAGAAGAGGTGGCTCGTGAATTGCAGGCTGCCGGAAAATCAGAGGAGGAAGTCCGTACATTAACTCCGTTTAAAGTGTTTGAAGGAAATAGACCGACCAACTCGATTTTGATCAAACAGATTACCCCCAAGACCCTGGGGACGCTAATTGCGCTTTACGAGCATAAAATATTTGTACAGGGAATCATCTGGAACGTCTTTAGTTTCGATCAATGGGGCGTGGAGCTGGGTAAACAACTCGCCGGTCGGATCCTGCCTGAGCTGACTAACGATGAGCCGGTAGACAGCCATGATTCGTCTACCAATGGCTTGATCAATCAGTATAAAGGCTGGCGATAGCGCTCGTTTTAACGTAACAGCAAAGAGCCTGTCCCTAAGTCCAGTTGATTTAGGGACCTTTTTTTGCGCAAGCGCGACCACGTTTTGCTGAAAAATTGCGAACTTAGGCACGTATCCAATAACTGAAACAAATCTTATTATGAAAACTTTCCCTTATACTTCAATTCGGCACATCGGATTAATTTGTCTGTTATCCGGATTTGGCGGCCTATCTGTTCTGGGTCAGCGGCTCGCACCCCAAGAACAGCAACTGGAGCCTATCGTCGAGCAGATTGTCCAGGAAGCCAAATACAACTCGGAGTTGGAACAATTGGCTTTCGAACTCCTCGATGTGGTGGGGCCACGTTTAGTGGGTACCCCACAGATGACTCAAGCAAATGAATGGGCCGTAGAAACCTTCAAACGCTGGGGCATCGATGCGCAAAATCAACAATTTGGTGAATGGCATGGTTGGGAACGAGGCATTTCCCATATCGATATGACCCATCCGCGTTTGAAGACCATTGCCGGAACACAACTGGCTTGGAGCCCAACAACCAATGGAAAAACCATTGAAGGCGAGGTGATCAGTTTGCCGGACATCAAAGACTCCCTAGAGTTTCAGAAATGGTTGCCGGAAGTGAAAGGTAAATATGTCATGATTTCCATGCCGCAACCCACCGGCCGGCCGGACCATAATTGGAAAGAATATGCGACCGAGGAATCCCTGGAAAAAATGACGAAAGAACGGGATTCACTGCAAAACGCTTGGAGGAACAGGATTAAAGCCACGGGACTGGCCACCTATTCGATCCCTTCAGTGCTAGAAGAGGCAGGAGCAATTGGGATATTGAGTAGCTTTTGGTCGGGGGAATTCGGCGCAAATAAAATATTTGGCGCGCGCTCGCATCAAGCCCCTTCCTTGGATATTTCGCTCGAAGATTATGGCATCCTTTACCGGTTAGCCGAACGCGGCTACAAGCCCAGAATTCAGGTGGAAACATCCTCTGAGCATTTGGGGAGTGTTCCTTCGTTCAATACCATTGCTGAAATTAAAGGAAGCGAGTTTCCGGATGAATATGTGATTCTTTCTGCCCATTTAGACTCTTGGGAAGGTGGTTCCGGTGCGACCGATAACGGCACAGGTACCGTTGCGATGATGGAGGTGGCCAGAGTGCTTAAAAAAGTATTGCCCAATCCTAAAAGGACCATTCTAATTGGCCTTTGGGGAAGCGAAGAACAAGGACTGAATGGTTCCAGAGCATTCGTGTTGGATAACCCTGAAATCATAGAGAAAACGCAAGCGATGTTCAATCTGGACAATGGCACGGGGCGGGTTTCTCGGATCAATGGATCTGGGTTTGTTCATGCTTATGACTTTATGGGACGCTGGTTATCGGCCGCGCCTCGCGAAATTACAAAGGACATTGAGACGACGTTTCCGGGTTCTCCGGGAGGCGGTGGGTCGGACCATGCGTCATTTGTCGCCGCTGGCGTTCCCGGTTTTATGCTGAGCTCCTTATCATGGGGTTATTTTTCCAACACCTGGCACACTAACCTAGATACCTACGATAAGCTGGTTTTCGATGATCTTATTTACAATGTGATTCTTACCGCGGTGTTAACCTATAAAGCTTCCGAAGAGCCGGAGCTGGTTGACCGTGAACAGCGTGTTTTACTACCCGGAACGGATGGCAAGCCGGAAACTTGGCCACCAATCAGACAACCGAGACGTTCGGGTGTGGGGTATTAAACTTGAGACCCCTAGCAAGAGCGGCGTGCCCGGTGAGAAAGAACGAGCCGGTAGCGCTCAGATGGAACTCCAGATCAGGATCGTCTGTACACCATACGCGGAGGCGGCGACCCAAAACATAAATCGCTGCTTTCGCCAAAGCGCTACGATCAACAAGATCAGCGATACGTTTGAGCTAATGATGTGCAACCAGCTGCTGGGGCCATCGACCTGCGTTTCAAATAGAAAAACCGTTTGCACCAAATTGATATTCATCAAAATGAGCAACAGAGGCACCCAGATATGTTCGATGCGGTTGGTATTCTCTATTTTGTTTTTCTTGGATGGTTTCAAAGCTAGTTCGGGGGTAAGTTGTTATCGGATTTGCTTCCCCGACGATTTTTAATCAGGAAATTGGTGACCAGGTACAGCGCTAAGATAATAAGAAGGCCATTGATGATTACCTCAGCAAATGAAGCCGCAAGCGCGTAACCCAGGTTTATGCTGATAAAGGCAATGGTTGCCAATAAAAGGAGGCCCAATGTGCAGACTAAAAATACCGCCCGCCGGGTCCGCTGATCGGCATTAGCGTTTTTCTTGTTTTTCCGGTATAAGAAAACTACAAAACCGCTAATGGAGAGAAAGCCACTGGTTAAGCCGAGAAAAGCATAGAGTATTTTAAGGCCTATTCCGCCGAAATTTCCAAAATGAAGGGCCTCTTGCACATAGTAAACCTTATGGGAAAAAGGCTGTTCCTCAACGTTATACTTAAATACGGGCCGGTAATCGGCTTTTGAAAGAACAAGCATATTGGCGTTTCGTTCATACACCTGTCCTCGGACATCTCCTCGAACACTGATGACACCCGTACCGTCAGTTGATACATCGAAACGGGACGGGGTGAGTTCAGGAAAATTCTGAGCAACGGATTGAAATATTTGGTCCCATTCGATCGTCATTCGGGCATCATCTTCAGGCGCAGTAACCCGTTCTATGACGTGCTGATTGGGGACCGATATATTGAACCATTGCATTAACCAAGGTTGCAAACCCAGCCAGGCACCAGTGAGAGCAATGACCAAATTGAATGCCAGGGCACTTACCCCGAATATCTTGTGCCAGTCCGCCATCTGAATGCGCATATTCAGACCTTTTCTGACCTCTGGCCATTTTTGCCTTTTCATGAAGTTCCCATAAATCAGAAGACCGGTTAAACTCACCAGGAATAATCCAATTCCACCAATTCCAACGAGCTGTCTGCCCCAGTTACCTTCATATAATCGCACGTGGACCTGTCGAAGGAAATTAGCCGTCGAGTTCTGCCAAAGCCGCCGCCCGAGAATTTCATCACGCCCTCCGTCAACAAAGAACTCGTACCGAAGGGGTTCTCCGTTCTCCGGATAAACCATTTCAAGGACCACCACGTCCTCAGGCGTGTCGGGAAGGTGCACCGCGAGCAATTGGAAATCTGGAAATTGTGTCTTGAGCGAGGAAAGCGATTGGGAAAATGCTGGATTTTCATCTGGATAAGGGGTGCTAAACGCACGGTAGTGCTGTTTCTTGATATAGGCATCAATCTCCGGTATGAAGACAGCCAGGGCGCCAGTGAGACTGAGTACGCCGATCAATATTCCCGTATACAAGCCGACCCAATGGTGTAGTTTCCAGTAGAATTTCTTGATTGTTTTATGGTGCTTTTTTTTGTCCTTATTCATCGAAAAAGTGAACTAGAATGTATAACCTACTCCCACCATAAAATTTCGAGGTGCCCCCGGATACAGCCTGTTGTAGTTGTAGCCGCCCACCCAATGTGTTTTATTAAAAAGATTATTGATGTTCGCATTGATTCGGAACTTATCAATTTGATAATAAATGGCTGCGTCAGCCACCACGTAAGCCGGCAATTCGAGAATATCGCTTAGGGTATTGCGTACGCCCGTATAATTTGCGCCAAGTCCAAACCCCAAGCCGCGTAGGGTGCGATTAATAATGATGTATTTAGCCCAAAGACCACCACTATGTTTTGGAGCATTGGGCATGATACGTCCTATTTCTTCGGTGATATCACTTTCCATAATTTTAGCCTCGTTGAGCGAAAAATTCGCCGTAACGCTAAAATTTGGTAAGATCTGACCATTGACATCGATTTCAATTCCCCGCGATCGCTGCTGTCCGAGTTGACGCAATAGATCGGGGTTGTCTCCGTCATTTGCGTTTATCAGAATGTTGTTTTTCTCAATGTGGTAGATCGCCAGGTTGATTGCCAGCAGGTTGCTCAATAGCTCAGACTTGGCACCAATTTCATACGATACGCTAGTGAGGGGATCAAAAGGTCCTCCGTATCGTTCCGGGTCTGCAATAATTGAAGCACTTTGCGGTTGGTATCCCTGCGCGTAGTTTGCATACACACTGAGCTCCGGAATGGGCATGTAGAGTAATCCCACCCGTGGAATAAATTTGGATTGTTGGACGAGCTTCTCCTCTGCTTTTTGGTAATTCTCTACGCTGGTATAAAATCCTTGCCGGACACTTAACGTTGCACGGAATTGGCCCCATTTCAATTGATCCTGTAGATAGATGCCGTGTTGAAAGATTTTGGAGACAGGTTGGGGGCTTGAAACATTGAAATAGCCCGATATTTCAGAAATCGAATAGTCTGGATTGGCCAGATCGAAATGGGGAACGTTAGGCACAGGAGCGCCCTCGACAATGAGATAATCTTCCGGCCGGGTGGGGTCGTAATCATTGATGAAACCGGTGTTATCTGCGTTCCGATAACCTACCGCATTATAATTGGATCCGCCCACAGGCGCGACATTTTGATCGTAATCGTATCCGAAAGTCAATCGATGCTCGATCGCCCCAGTTTTTAGGTGACTGGCGAGATATACCGATAAATTGTCGTTATAAATTTTCCGCTTCCGTCGAATGGTTTGCATGCCCATCAATGTTGGAATTTCCGCTCCTGCTTCATCAACAGCATACCGACTGGTACGATGCTCTAACAGATCTTCATCGTATAAGAATTTCATGTACGAGGCGTTGAGCGAAATTTGATCGGTGAGACGATGTTGGATGGATAGCGTTGCATTTAAATTTAACTCGTCAAGGAAATCGTTTTGTTTTGCGATCGCAAACGATATGGGGTCGAGTTCAGATCGGTTCCTGCGGTTGCGCCAAACAGCGGCTGCCCTCGATCGAGCTTAGATTTGCTTTTGGAATAAACGAAGTCGAAGTTCACACGCGTACGATCGGATGGAAGAAAGGAGACCGATGGGGCAATCAGTAAATCTTCGCCCCCTTGCAGCACGCGAAACGATTCCGCGTTTTGGTAGGCCAAGTTCAAGCGATACAACAACGTTTTCTGTTCGTTCATCGGTCCGGTAAAATCGCTTTTTAACCGTAAGGTGTTGAAACTACCGGTCGCAAAATCGATGGATTTCCGATTTTCAACTAGGGGTTTTTTAGTGACCGTGTTTACGGTACCCCCGGGATCACTATCTCCATAAAGGATAGATGCAGGACCTTTGATCACCTCGACCCGTTCGACATTAGCCAGCAGAGACTGTGACCAACTACTCGTTGGATTGCGTAATCCATTGATCAGCGCTCCACCCGAGCGAAACCCCCGAATAGAAATGTCGTTGTTGTAATAGGAAAAGGAATTCACCCCACTGATGTTTTTTAAAATATCACCTGGATTGAACGCTTGTTGATCCTCCATGACTTCTTTAGTGACATAACTAATTGCTTGGGGGTCTTCTTTAATCAGTGTCTCGGTCCGAGATCCGGCAAACGAGGTTGCGTTTTTATAGGATTGTTCCGCTCGCCCGACGATTTCAACGGTTTGTAAGATGGCTTCTTCTTGCGTGAGGCGGATGGCTAGCGGTTCGTTCGTATTACGCGGTAGAGCAAATGGAACGATCCGGGTTTGGTAGCCTAGGAATGATAACCGGATGCGATGTGGTCCTGAGGTTAACCCTGCTAACGCGAAGCGACCTTTCTGGTCGGAAATATCTTGATGTGTTCCGTTTTCCAAGCGAATGGTCACACCCTGAAGAGGCTGCCCGGCTTGGTCAGTGACCTGTCCTTCGATTCGGTGGTTTTGCGCAAAAGCGACCGAGATCAGTAGGGTAACAGTGCAAATAAGACTAGTTATTAATTTCATTATTATTTAGACTTAATATAAATAAGGGGCTAATATAAAAGAAATTATTTAAAAATCAGTGTGCAGAGTTTGTTTTTAAAACCTTTTTTGTTCAGGTATTTCTGCCCGCATCTCAGGAGGAAGGAAGAGGTTTACTGTTCTGATTTAATGTCGGAATTACAGCAGGGTAAGTGGGAACAAGGATGGATTGCCAATAACCTAACCGGGGATCTAGCGACCTCCATGAGAGAAAGCTCGGGGACAAACAAGCAAAGAACAGCCTGCGGTTAGCCGGTTAGTCCGTCCGTCGAAGAATCGGTGGTCGGGAGATCAATGAATGGCGCCATTCATTTGTTTTATGCCCCCATTTGAGAAATAGAAAAGGGTTGTCTCCTTTATTTGTTCAGGACAAATTTGGAGGCAACCCTTTGTAAAACAATGATTTCTTAATGGTGCAACAGCTTATTCGGGAGATAAGCGAATATAGTCTGTTAATACATTAGCACTCTCTTCTAAGACGAAATCGTATTCCAGTTTTGGTTGTGGCTTTCCTTCTTCCCATAGCGGCTTCCCTAAAAAGGAGAGTTGTTTATTGACCCGTTCTCTTTGCTTTAGACGATTCTTTTCCCGTTCAGCCTTCAGTTTATCTTCGTTAAGTGTAACCGACGGTATGGAGTCCTTTTTACTAAACGTTTCTATATCTTCAAGTAAGAAGGAATAAGCAGGTGATTCCTCCATGCGTGCCGTGTGGATTTCTTCCAGCTGCGTATTGATACTTGTTAGATCAGCCACCGGGGTAAAGTTTGTTGATTTAATTTGGTCCCAAGGCAAGGCCGAGGGTCTGGAGCTTTCTCCAAACTCTTCCGCAGTATACTGTGTTGGGAAGGTTAAATCAGGTATCACTCCTTTATGCTGCGTAGAGCTACCGGTAATGCGATAGAATTTACCCATGGTGATATTAATTTGTCCAAATTCAGGCGCCCCATTTGGTGTATCTGGATCCGCTTCTCCTGCAGCCTTTATTAAAAGCTTATTGGTTGCGCTAATGAAACGAGACATGTCCACAGCATTTTGTACGGTACCCTTTCCATACGTGGTCGAACCTAAGACGAGGCCCCGGCCGTAATCTTGGATCGCGCCGGCGAAAATCTCCGAGGCAGAAGCCGAGAAGCTGTTGATGATGACGCCAAAAGGTCCGTCCCAGGCAACGCCCGCATCGTTATCCGAATCGACCTGTACCCGATCCCGACCATCACGTACCTGCACCACGGGACCTTGATCAATGAACAGGCCGGTTAATTCGATGGCTTCTTGCAAAGATCCACCGCCGTTATTACGTAGGTCCATGAGTACAGCGTCCACATTTTCTTCTTTTAAACTATCGAGCAATAAACGTACGTCTCGGGTGGTGCTCTTATAACCCCGTTCCCCACGTCTGACAGCTTCAAAGTCGATATAGAATTTCGGCAGATTGATGATTCCGATTTTGTAATCATTGCCATCTTCGCCTTTAACGATTTTGATTTCACGTTTAGCCGATTCTTCTGCAATAACGATTTTTTCCCGGGTCAACTCAACGACTTTCGGAGTGGCTGAAAGCGCTGCACCAGCGGGAAGAATTTTTAGGCGGACGACTGTCCCTTTTTTACCTTTGATTTTGGCTACTGCAGCATCCAGGCGCCAGCCGATAATATCCTCAAATTCGCCATCCTCGCCTTGACCTACGCCGATAATGCGATCGTTGATTTGTAGAGTTTTGTCTTTAAAGGCAGGGCCTCCGGCAATAATTTCTTTGATGGTCACCATTTCGTTCTCCATTTGGAGCCGAGCACCGATTCCCTCCAAGGTGTTGGACATGCTTTCGTTAAATGCCTGCGCAAATGCGGGGTTATAATAGGTAGTATGCGGATCGACCGCGTCCGTTAAAGCAGTCATCACCATTTGAAATGCATCGTTGGCATTGGTCTTTTTTGCCTGGGACATTAAGTTCTTATACCGGCTCCGGAGACTTTCTTTGTTTTTCTCCTCATCGTAGTCCACCGAATCAGCGGTTGTTAGTTTCAGATTCAACAGGTCATATTTCACGCGTCTACGCCATTGATCTTGCAGCTCCTCATTTGAGGTAAACCAGTCCAAGTCCTCGCGGAAACTGGTATAATTCTCATCCAGAGTAAAGTCGTGCGCGGCATCCACTTGTTCTAGCGCATAGTTCATGCTTTCCAGATAGCGTTCGGTGTATTTGTTGAAAATATAGAACGCGCTAGAAAGGTCTCCATTACGGAAATCTTGACTAATCGTATTCCTGAACTGTTGAAAATCGTCGATGTCCGATTGCAGTAAGTAATTTTTTCCTTGGTCTAGGCCTTCTAAGAGATTGTCGAAAACGATATGGGATAAGGAGTCACCCATAGGAACCTTCTTATAACTGAAGTTTTCTAGCAGGTTGGCGACTTCTTTCGCTATGACTTCGTGTTGCGTCGTTGGTCGCAGTTCCAGCCCCTCATTTTCCAGGTTGACGCGCGGTTTGGCTCCACACGCAACAACAGATATTAACGCAAGACAAAAAAAGAGATTTTTAAACATATATTAATTGTTGTATTTATTTGCTGTTTCGCATCCGAAAACCACCTTATTCTGATCAGGCGGGCAAGATGCCAGTTAAATTTAATTAAAAATAGCACAATGTATGCACTGACAACGTAAAATATTCATTTCAATTGCCTTGTTTCACACTAATTAACGACTCCCGTGTTCTCAAAAAGTTCGTTGCGTAAGCGCCAGTACTCTTGGAGTTCTTCTTCGGCACCTTGGTAATTCTCTAACCAAAGGTAGATATCGCCGAGTTTATCAGAAATAGCCAGCTGTAGTACTCTGTTGTCCTCGTCTCCGGCGAGCTGTTTGGCTTTTTCGAATTCCGCTTGGGCAACCGAGTAATTCTGTTGGACGTATTTCGAAAAGGCAAGCATGTACTCAATCTCAGGTAAATCTTCCTCGATCTTTCTTTCTCTGCCCAGGTCCCGCGCTTGAATTAAAAACCACTGGGCCTCCGTGTGTTTGTTCTGGAGTTGATACACTTTGGATAGGGTGATCAGCGCATTGATTTTTCCGTGATGATTTTTGTTTTTATTAAAAATCGGGAAGGCTCGCCGAATGATCATGTTTTCCGCCGCTCGATATGCTTTGCCATAGGCTTGAACGAGCGCGATCCGCACCAAAGCATTCCCTTGATCGGAGGTGGCCCGTCTGTCGGTCGCTCGCTGCAGAAAAGCTTCCTGCATATTCGCTGCCTTTTTAAACTCGCCAGTGAACACATACGAATTCGCCAGGTTGTGCTCCAGTACATAGCGCTCGCCAGAACCAGCTTGCCTTGCCGCATTTAAACCCCGCTGTAAAACTTGTATCGCTTTTTGAAAGTTCCCAGATTGGGCGAGGCGGTACGCATATTCGTTGCTCAGTCCCGCCACCAAGGGCAGGTTATTCTTTTGCTCTAAACTGGTGATCAGCGAATCCCACTTGTGTTCGATTTTAGGAAACGGAGCATAGGTCTTCTCCAGATAGTTGGCATTGGAAGTGAATTGATATTCCTCCAGCAAACCTTGGAAATCTAGTTGTCGCGCTATAGAATCGTAAAAACCTTTCTTTTCCTGATAAGAATCAACCAACACCTCTTCTCTGCTCCGCGGGGGCGGGAGTACATAGACCTTAGGTCCGATACCTGTAAAACTGGTGTCGTATTTTGTGACCCATCCGGAAGGATCTAGGGCACCTTCATCGCTTTGAGCAAAAGCCCCAACCACCGAAAATATCAGGGCGAAAAAAATCCCTGCAGTACACACTTTGTCGAACATTCGCAAATTTATTTCTCCCAAAAGTATTAATTTATTTTGTATAACGAGGTGCCTTTGTTAGTCGGCTATCGGAAACTGCTTTATCCTCAGAGTCTGTCAACTAGCAGGCCGTTTTTTTTCAATCGGTATATTTGACACCTATTTAATCAGAAAAAGACACCAATCCATCGCTTCTAGGAAGTGACAAAAGCCCTAATTATAAGATTTAGGCGATGGAAAATGATCAGAATGTTTTATGTTTGGGACAAGGAGCTTGTGAAGCTTTCTGAACAAGAGACTGTTTTTAACCAAAATAGTTTAGTAAGCGTAGACTTTATCGAGCGTGGAAAAAGATGATCACGACTATAATTTTTAGTCAGAACGAGCGTGTAAAAGTAGAAAATATAACTAGCGGAATTCTCCTGTGAGCTATAGCAGAAACAGCACGAAGGAACAGGCGGATAATTTTAGTCCTCTGGAGGTAATAACCAACGCAAATCGATCACGTGCAATTGTGAGCGCATCGCTTATTAGGATGGGTTTCCAAAGGATTTTCGTGATATTTGTTCTGAAATTGGAATAATCCTAAACAAAATACCAAGACCCCTAGCTAGGCTAAAATACAACACGGGACAGTCATCGCCTCGCCGCATACCATCGCGGTGCGAATATCAATTCTATTCCGATCTCTGGTGTAGCGTTTGGGTTACCGATTGGTGTAAGCTTTTGCAGCACAATGGGTGGAGAACTAGGCTTGTATGATGAAGGAATGTTGCGGGATGCCAAGCTTGAACTGAATAGTTGACCTTGCTGGTCATTCGGCCCTTGTCAAAAACCAATACATGAATCCAACCGTGAAAAAGAGCTAAAAATGAAATGTCGATATGGTTGCCGAGAGCAACGTGGTGACGACCTTTATGATGTGTACGGGCAGTGATTTTGTGTATTACCGCTCGAAATACGAACGCACGTTTGGAGATGACCTAGAGGGCACCCTGAGCTGCGAGCATAGTGCTAGCGAACGGAAGGCTTTTCAGCAATATTACAGTAACTTTTTGAGTTTGGAAAAAGAGGGGACCGATATCATCGATGCTTCTTTGAGCCGGGCGAAGGAAAAGGGAATGGAAGCGTTCATCACGTTTCGAGTCAATGACTTGCATTTTGCCGATACAGCTAGAAACTGCCGAGTTTCGTATCCCGACTTTTGGTACAATAACCCACAATATTACGTTGGTGATCCCACTCAGGGGATGAACAGTGCTCAGGCGTTGGATTTTACGTATGACGAAGTACGGCAGCATAAACTGAACCTGATTCGGGAGCAGCTGGAGAAATATGAGCAGATCGATGGATATGATTTGGATTTCATGCGATTCATTGTCCTTTTCAAAACTGGGGAGGGCCCCGAGAAAGCGCCATTGATGACTTCTTTTGTACAAGAAGTCCGCGATATGGTGGATTCGGTTTCGGCGGTAAGAGGGAAGAAGATTCTTTTATCCGCCAGAGTGCCCCTTACAGTGGAAGGTTGCTTGGAGAAGGGCTTGGATGTTCGAGAATGGCACCGTTTAGGTCTGTTGGATTTTATTTCGATCGGTGCACACTGGCGGGGTGAGACGGCGACCCCGATGGCTAAATTCAAGTCGGATTTTTTCGACGGAACTGATCAGCGGATTTCGGTGTACGGGTCGATTGATGATGGGGGATATCTACCTCGAGAATTTTTTTCCGACGGGATGTACAAAGGAATGGCCGCTCATATTTTGGGTCAAGGCGGAGACGGGTTATACCTGTTTAATTTTTATTTTTCTAATTATGGCAAAGTAGATTATGATCAGGCTCTGAACGAAAGTGGGTTGGTTTGCCGCACTCGATCCCGACGTCTATTGTCTGAATTGGGTGATCCGGAAACGCTATCCAGGCGAAACAAAATTTTCTGCGCGTCGGATGGGGTGACCAACTCGTACGGTGTGTTGCAGGTGTCAGATCTGCCGCTGGCTTGTGGGAGCGGTAAAAAAAGTAAGGCATCCATTTTCATTGGCGATGCGGTGGAGGTCCACCCGCCCGAGGATCAGATCTTGTTCTTACGAACGGACCGACGCGCCAGAATGAACGTGTACGTCAATGACCATAAGGTAACGCCGTTAGATGCATCGGTTCCCGAGCAATATGACCGGATGCACGGTTTGAAGGAGGGCGAGGAAATGCTCGCGTATTCCATACCAAAAGATGTATTAAAAACCGGAGATAACCAGGTGTCTATTGTTTCCAGAGGGGGGATTTTTGTCATCAAACGTCTTGAGGTCGCATTAGATTATGGCGATGTACAGGAATACGGTTATTTTTAGCAGATCGTTGTGTGAAGGTAGCGATCGGTCGTGGGCGCATTGGTGAACCTGATGGGCGCTGAAGACCGATCAATTTTGCAAAGTCATTAGCAGGCTTGCGATTTGTTTGGCTGTTCTGGTTAAGTTTTCGGCCGTATGGGATAGTGCGGGGTCTAACTCTTCTGGTTGATTGCCAATGCTCAATAGCATGGAGAAATACTGCTGTAAATCCTCCGAAATCGTGCGGGGAATTTTTCCGGCCAAACCCAATACAGGGAGATTCCGATCGCGGGCCAATCCAGCCACGACGATCGGAGCCTTTCCCGCTAAGGATTGATGGTCAATACTGCCCTCGCCGGTGATTAACAGGTCCGCTTGGGCCAAAGCTTGATGAAAACCGGTCAATTCACAGAAATATTGGGCGCCCTTTTCCATTCTAGCGTTGAGATAGACGCTGAAAGCAGCGCCTAACCCACCTGCTGCACCACCCCCGATTACTTCATTCAAAGGTTGATGCACCAGTCTTTGGGTCAAATCGTTAAAATGAGTCAGGAACTCCTCGAGTCGGCGGACTTCTTGTTCACTGGCACCTTTTTGCGGACCAAAAACCTGAGCAGCACCATCGGGGCCCAGTAAAGTGTTCTCTACATCGCACAGCACGGTGAAGGTGACGTTACGTGTGCGTTCGATCAACTCCGAGGGATCTAATTGTTCTACTTGGTCAAAATTTGCCGGAGTGGCCCAGATCTGTTTCCCGATTTGATCGTAACACTTTAAACCCAAGGCTTGTAACATGCCAATCCCTCCATCGACTGTCGCCGATCCACCCAGGCAGATGATAAAGTCAGTTATTTTTTGGTCGATCCCCTGTTTGATCAGCTCGCCTAAACCCTGGGTGCTGGATTGCAAGGGACTTTTTAACCCCTCCTTGATGGATTTGAAACCCGAGGTTTCTGCTACTTCGATGATCGCCGTTTCTCCTTGATTGATGAGACCATAGGTTGCGGTGGTCGGATCCAGATAAGCGCCGGAGACGATCAAGCGTTCCAGACGGCCATTTAGATGTTTGCAAATCAGATGGGCGGTATGATCTCCTCCGTCTGCGATCGGGAAGGTCTTGAAGGTTCCTTTTAAACCACTCTGTAGAAGGCCGGTTTCAATAGCCTGTGCGGCTTGCTCAGCGGTTAGACTATTCTTGAAACTATTCGGGGCAATTAAGATATTGAGCATGTTGGGTTATTTGTCCTTAAAATAGGGTTTAATCTGGTTATTAACAAAGAAAAAGACGGTCGATCGTGTTTATGTTGATCGGAATTACAGCTATCTTCACCCCGGCAGATGGATCATGATTGTGCACATCAAACCACAGGTTTACAGAACGTGGGAAATGATCGCTGCTGCCGGAGTCATATTGTAGCTGCACAAATGTGTTACAACGGTTGATTGGATTAATTTTTGGAACCTATTTAACAATATTAACTAGAAATGATTGACCTATTCGACAAAATTCAATAGTTTTGACTTCTATGGCGACACGTATACCATTAGCTGAACGCATGCGCCCTTCTGCGCTTGCCGATTATGTGGGCCAGCAACACATTGTAGGTGAGGGAGCTGTCTTAAGAAGTGCTATTGAACAAAAGAGCATTCCATCGATGATTTTCTGGGGTCCCCCAGGAGTAGGAAAGACGACATTGGCTTTATTGATAGCAGGTGAATTGGATCGTCCGTTTTATAGTTTGAGTGCGATTCAATCCGGCGTCAAAGAGGTGCGTGAAGTGATCGAGAAAGCAGAACAACTTCGCAAGTTTAATCAGGAACAACCCATTTTATTTATAGACGAAATTCATCGTTTTTCCAAATCTCAACAGGACTCGCTTCTTGGAGCGGTGGAACGAGGAACGGTTACCTTAATCGGTGCGACCACGGAGAATCCGTCTTTTGAAGTCATCTCGGCTCTTTTGTCGCGCTGTCAAGTATACGTCTTACAGGAGCTCTCCAAAGATGAACTGATCCATATTGTCGATCATGTTTTGAAACAGGACGACTACCTACGTGAGCAGCAAATCAAAATAGAAGAGTACGAGGCTTTGCTCCAGTTGTCTGGCGGTGACGCGCGCAAGCTGTTGAATATTTTAGAATTGATCGCACAAGCTTCGGTGCATGAAAAGAAGGCGATCACCAATGAGTTTGTCAGTAAGCACGTGCAACAGAATCGGTTACGGTACGATAAAACGGGGGATCAACACTACGACATTATATCTGCTTTCATTAAATCCATTAGAGGAAGTGATCCGAATGCTGCGGTCTACTGGTTAGCGCGAATGATTGAAGGTGGGGAAGATCCAAAATTTATTGCCAGACGTTTGCTTATTCTGGCTTCAGAAGATATTGGAAACGCAAACCCGAATGCGTTGTTACTCGCCAATAATTGCTTCCAGGCGGTCAACGTGATAGGCTGGCCAGAATCTCGGATTATCCTTTCCCAAGCCGTAACTTATTTGGCCGCCTCGGACAAAAGTAACGCCGCGTACGAGGCGATCAATAAAGCGCAGAGCCTGGTGAAGAAAACGGGTAATCTTTCGGTACCACTCCATTTGAGAAATGCACCCACCAAGTTAATGAAAGAGCTAGACTATGGGAAAAAGTACCAATATGCCCATGGGTTTGTCGGTAATTTTATTCCGCAAGAATACATGCCGGATGAGTTAGCCAATTATAAGCTGTATGATCCAGATAACAATTTAGCGGAACATAAGATCCGGAACGCACTCCGTGACAAATGGAAACGTAAATACGACTATTAATATTTTTGCTTATATTGAAGACTAGAAATGTCCAATACCTTTACTACGATCGATTTCGAGCTGGCCACAGCCAAATACAGCAGCGTTTGCGCGGTGGGTATTGTGGATGTGGTGGAAGGGGAAATCGTTCAAGAATTTTACAGTTTAGTACGTCCACCACATAACTCCTACATGTGGCAAACTTCTAGGGTTCATAAAATCAAACCTAAGCACACCGCAAATTCACCTACTTTCGCCGAACTATTTCCTCAGATACGCGGTTTAATAAAAGGGAAGCATATGGTGGCTCATGACGAACTGTTGGATCGGTCGGTGCTGAAGGAGACCATGGCTTATTACGGTTTGTCGTATCAAGAACTACAACTCCCAGACGCCTGGGATTGTACCAGCAAAATTTATCGAGCCATCGGGTTTGAGCGCACGAAACTTAGCATTTGTTGTGCGTTAATGGGCGTGGAGCTCAAGCATCACGATGCGCTGTCCGATGCACGGGCAACGGCTGAACTTTACCTCAAGGTTGATCAGGCTGAGCAAATAAAAAAAATAGGATAAACATGAGCAAAATTATTAATGTCATATTATCCGGGGGGGTAGGTTCACGTCTCTGGCCACTGTCGCGCAAATCAAAACCCAAACAGTATTTGCCGATTTTCGAACAGAAGACTTTGTTTGAACTTACGGTGATTAGAAATCAAGAACTCGTAAGCAAAGTTGTTTTGGTCGGTTCTGTTCAGAACAAAGAATTGGCGCATCCCTATTTAGCCCATTTGGATCACGATGTGATCGCCGAGGCGATCCCCCGAAATACCGCTGCGGCCATTGCTTTTGCAGCGATGAACGTGGATCCTGAGGATATCCTGATCGTCACACCGTCGGATCATTTGATCGAGGGGCTGGATCAGTATCATGAGGCGATCAATCAAGGCGTTGTTTTTGCCGAGCAAGGGTATATCGCCACCTTCGGGATCCATCCAACACGGCCAGAAACCGGTTATGGTTATATCGAACACGAAGGCAATACCGTGTTATCTTTTCGCGAAAAGCCGAACGAGGAAACCGCCCGAGAGTTTTTGAAAAAAGGAAACTTTCTCTGGAATTCGGGGATTTTCTGTTTCAAAGCGGGTGTTTACCTTCACGAGCTTATGCGTTTTGAACCGAAGCTTTATAACGCCGCAGAGGCCGCCTTTCAAAACGCCGAAAATCTGGTGTTGGATGAGGAGCATTCCAAAAAGATTCCATCCAAGAGCATCGACTACGCCGTATTGGAGCGTAGCGATCTGATTAAAGTCGTCCCGGCTCGTTTTGAGTGGTCTGATATGGGGGCCTTCGACTCGTTATATGCTTATTTTCAGCAAAAAGGACATCCGATTGATGAGAATGGCAATATTGTTGTGGGTACTAACAAACATACCGTGTTTGTTGGCCTGACGAATTGTATGTTAGTGAGTACCGAAGACGCGGTCTTGGTCCTGGATAGAAGCCGGGCGCAAGAGGTCAAGCAAATCTATGAGCATTTGGAAAAGGAGAATTCACCCTTGGTGTAGTATATAGTGTAGCGTTGGGTCGGGGAGTTGCGTATAAAACAACAGGTAATAAATTCATAATAAAGAATTAACTTTGCATAAATTTGTTAAACCGATTGATATCAACTTCATATTTTGAGAAACTATGGGATTTTGGAGTACAATATTTGGGGCTAAGAAAAACCAACACGCCTCGTACCAAAACCGTCTAGCATGGCTAGGCTGGGACATTCATAATCATATTCTTCCGGGAATTGATGATGGCAGCCCCAACGAACAAGAATCGCTAAAACTGATTGCAGGGCTCAAGGAGCTAGGCATTCACAGCTGCGTAGCAACGCCCCATGTGATGGCGGGCGTGCACGACAACACCCCAGAGACTATTCGGAATGCCCACGCCAAGGTGAGCCAGGCCATCCACGACAACCAGGTGGACTTTAAAATCCAATTTGGCGCGGAATACATGATTGATGACCAGATTGACCATTGGATACAATCGAGCAAGCTTTGCATCATTGCGGATAAATACATGCTGATCGAGATGTCCTACCTCTCGGAATCTAAGTCCCTTTTTACGGTAATCAACGCTATCCAAGACCAAGGTTACCAGCCCATCCTAGCCCATCCTGAACGTTACAATTACTACCACAACAATTTTAAAATCTTCCAAGAGATCAAGAATGCGGGATGTCTATTGCAGTTAAACGTGTTGTCCGTGAGCAAGTATTATGGCGAACACGTCAAGACCGCTGCATTGACATTGATTCGTGCCGGTATGTATGATTTTGTGGGTACGGACATGCATCATACTCGCCATCTAGAGGCATTAAAAGCGGTCGTGAGTAAGTATGATCTACAGGAGCTTTTAAGGGGATGTCCCATCAAAAATGCGAACATTACGGAAGAGAAAAAGGGCGTTAAGATTGCCTAATTGTTACACAAAACTATTTTCTATCGACAAAACTCTACAAAAAAATAAATTTACGGTCCGTGCAACAGCATTACAATGAAAGCTCATTGACGTGTTGCCGAAGCAAATGAAAAAAGAACCTCTGAGATTGTTGTAAAAATTTCAGGGGTTCTTTATTTCAAAAAGGAAATGCCAAGCCGATCGAAAATTGAATTTACAAAGGTTGAGATTTATTCCTTCATCGAGTTTTTACAAAAATTTGTATTTCAGGAGGCTTAAAAATGATTGTTTGAGTTTCAATAGCGAGTGGTCATTAGGAAATAGAAGGTATTTTGTAGCACTAAATAATAACTATTAGCGTTATAATTTATAAAAAAGTATAATGAGAACTAACCATTTAACCACTATTCTGCGTGATGTACTTCAAGATGTTGTGAACATATTGGCGATAATTACCTTTATTAAGGGTGTAAAATTGCCTAAAGGTAATTTTCCAAAAGGCGACCCGAAAAAGATGAAAATTATCTCTTGGGGTTTGATGCTTGTTGCCCTTTTGCTTTCAATATTTGCTAGCAATGCACTTTTTACCCTAGGGATTCTTTTGTCCATAAATTTTTTGGTCCTGACGTTGATTTCACTATCAATTCCTATTGCCGTATTTATTCCCATGAGGTTGATGTATATAGAAGATTATAGAAAATAATTAACCGATTGCGGTATCGGAGATCTCAACGGTAGTTTCAGCCCCCACACCTCCTCTCTGGAATTGTAGGATATACGCTGCTTGGACCGAAAAGGGTTATATTCCGAAGAATACATTCAATAGGTTTACCGACAGGTCTTTTGACACTCCGCTGGACGAGATATCCATTTGATAGGAATTGTTTTGTTTTATGCTCCCCAATAAGCGGGCATTGGGGAGGGGTATCGGACCACGTCCATTGCACCTGTTCTCGGACACCCACCTTCACGGTTCATCATTCTAGTTCGATAATAATCAAAACAGCAATTCCTAAAGTCATAACTTGATGGTGTTGGTCAGCGTCGTATCTTTGAGCGGTTGCTGTTGAAATTGCTCTTCCGTATCAATTTTTAGGCGATAGGCGAACGACGGTTGCAGCATCTCCGTGAGTTTCCCGTAAGGGATAATCACCTCGATAACGCCAACAGCGTAAGGGGCCACTTCGTAAGGGCCATAGCAGAATCCGACACCTTCCCGGGTAAAGAAAAAGTTGTCGTTTAGCTTTAATTCCTCATCAAACAAAATCTCTTTTAGTGGTTGTTCCTCACTGAGGTTGTAATCTTTTCGGAACTGCTCCTCTAATAAGGCTTGTATCGCGGTGGAGTCTACTTTCAGTACGTCTTCCAATTCCATGGCTTTTTGATCCTCCAAATCAAAACTATAGTAACCCAACCCGTGCATACCATGCGCACCACCCGAGTATTCGTGTATGGCGTTGCAAAGGATTACATAATCGTTTTGGTTATAGGACACCGAAATATGGGAACTGCTCTCGTAGTTAAGACCGATTTGCAGTGAATCACCCTCCAAATCCTGCATCACATTTTTATAATCCGCCAAATAGGTTTGTTGACTCTCGTGAACAGCAGCTTCCAATTCTTGATCTGGGTTTAATCGTAGGATCGTCCGGATTTGCTGGTTCATCCAGTCGGCTGAGGAATCGCCTTGAAATTCTGGCAACTCGTTTTTCACCCGGGCGATTGGTTCCGGCTCTGAGGGGAATGCTTGCGCTGAATCCTCAATAAGTATCATTTGATAATTCAGTGTGTCGGCCACCGCCACACTGTCTGTTTGTTGTGCCGATGCCG
>JBQDCW010000033.1:26636-34629 GCA_052092145.1 Sphingobacterium sp.
TGATAATTCAGTGTGTCGGCCACCGCCACACTGTCTGTTTGTTGTGCCGATGCCGAAGTCCCGATCGAAAGAGAAAATAAGAGCAATAAAGGAACAAATAGATTACGGGTGATGGTGGTTTTTTCTGTTATCATAGCGGATCTTCTATTAAATGATTTGTTTTTCAACGCATGCTACATCCTAGCATGAATGAGGAGCGCCTGTCGAAGGGCTGGCCACTATAGGTGTACTAAAAATGTGCCGAAAATAGCGATGATGAACAATTTCGTTTTGGCTGAAGCCGGTTATCCGAAATTTTAATTCCAGAAGGACAAGAATTCGTTTTAAATAGTATATTTGGTTAACAAACCAAGTTAAGCATCTAAAAGATAAATTATGTATTTAAGAATGTTGTCCTGTATGGCGATTTTTGCTTTCTGGGGGAATGACCTTTTCGCTCAAGACCTGGACAAACGCCCTCAGGCGGTGTTTTTCGAAGTGCTGGGCGCCGGAGTTGGTTATTCGGTAAACTACGATACGCGTTTTCAAAAAACAGAAAACGGATTAGGCGGCCGTACCGGGGTCAGTTACTTTAAATCGAATGGTCTGGGCGTCTTCTCCTTGCCAGTCGGCCTCAATTACCTGCTGGGGAAGAATGGAAATTATTTTGAGGTAGGAGCCGGTGCCACCTTTTTATCCGTCAAAGAAGATGAAAACAAGCATGGTGAGTTTCTGTTTATAGGTGGTGAGGAATCGACCGTTGTGGGAACTCTCGTTTTTGGGTATAGGAGACAACCGGTCGAAGGCGGCTTTACTTTTCGGGCGGGAGTGTCACCAATTATTGGTGGAGGTGATTTTATACCTTGGTGGCCACATGTTGGGTTTGGTTACGCGTTCTAACGAAGACTAACCTCACTTATCAATATATTGCCTCTCCGTATTTTCGTGTAATCCCCACACTTTGATTAAATACAACTCAATTACAGAGGTGGCGACACCTCCCGCACCGTAATAGGCATCAACCAAGTCAGGGGTATTGAGTAGGGTTATTCCCCATTCAAAGATGAAATTCAGACCCAGAACAACTAGACTCGCCCAGATGATCTTTTTCATTTCGACGCCAAACAGTAACCATAGGAACCCAACCCCAGACAATAAAATATAGCTAATCGCGAAATTGGAGATATGTAAATGAAATTCTGGAAAGAAATTGTTGAGCCACACAAAACGAAGCGCATCCACTTTTCTAGCCCAGAATAATAAGTAGACACCGGCAAACGCAATCGTGTGTAAGACGGCTGCCGGGATCGTCGGATAGTATTTTAAACTGAATTGTTTCATCAGAGAAAGAAAGATACGAAATTGGTTGCTACTATTTAAACGAATTTTAGAGGAGGAGCTGCCTATTGCTGGGACATCGGAGCCGTCTGTTGTTGTGTAACCATAGCGTCTTGAATGCTCGATATAAGGCACGTTTTTATTTGAATACCTCGAGAATTCGGTTGGTATAAACAGTAACGGCAATGGGATTCTATTACTTCTCTTTTTCTTTAGTCAACACAGCCTCTAACTTGTCCACGATGTCCGGATGTTCGTTTGCTAGATTGTGTTTTTCGCTGATATCCTGACTAAGGTCGTAGAGTTGCGGCTCTGTGTTGTTGCCCAGCTCAATGTCTGTGAGTTCATTATAGGCTCTACCGGTACTTGGGACGATGTATTTCCATTTCCCCTGAATAACCGCAAGCGTTCCGGCGTGTTTAACGAGATGGCTACGCCCCGTTTCCTCGTGCCCTAAAAGCGTTGTGGAGAGGGCTTGGCTATCCATCGCGTCGGGAGAAACTGGTTGTCCCAAAAGATCGGCCAACGAGGCCAGCAGATCGACCTGACTGAATAAAGCGTCGGACACAGCGTTTTCGTTTACACCAGGACCGCTAACCAGAAAAGGAACACGAGTGCCCGCTTCAAAGATGCTGTATTTGCCACCACGAAGTTCTCCGGCAGGCGTATGCTCGCCGAGTTGGGTCACTGCGCCATCAACGTACCCATCATCCAGGACGGGACCATTATCACTCGTGAAAATTACCAAAGTATTTTCGCTTAAACCTAAGGATTCCAGCTGGTTTAAGATTTGACCGACCGCCCAGTCCATTTGTAAAATTGCGTCACCCCGATAACCCAATCCACTCTTTCCCTTGAAGTAAGTTGCAGGCATGCGGGGAACATGGGGTTCGTTTAAGGAAAAGAAAAGGAAAAAAGGATTATTTTTATTCTCGGATATAAAATTTTGTGCTACAGATAAGAATGTTCCAGTAATTTCTTCATCCACCCATTTAGCCCGGGTCCCCCCAGACATGAAACCAATCCGGCCGATTCCGTTAATGATCGTATTGTTGTGGCCGTGATTGGGAGAAGCGGGCATCTTCAGTAGTTCTGGGTTTTCCTTACCGGTAGGTTCGTTGCCGACTTTTTCTTGATAATTTACCTCAATGGGATCATTTTCTTGTAGGCCAAGTACCTGATGATTTTCCATGAAAACAGTCGGGACCCGGTCGGCCGTTGCGGGAAAAATAAAGGAATAGTCAAAACCGACTTCATTTGGACCCGGTTTGATCGGGGCATTCCAGTTTTTTTCTACCTGTTCCCCGAGACCTAGATGCCACTTACCGACAATCGCGGTGGTATATCCGGCGTCTTTGAAAATATTCGGAAGTGTCGCTTTGTCGGTGGGTACGATTAATTTGGCGTCTCCGGGAAGAACACCCGTGCCTTGTTGCCTCCAGGGGTAGACGCCCGTCATTAACGCGAAGCGAGAAGGCGTACAGGTAGCCGAAGTACTATGCGCGTTGGTAAATCGGGTGCCATTCGCAGCCAGACGATCGACATTGGGTGTTTGAATTGCTTTGGCTCCGTAGCTACTCAGATCTCCATAGCCCAGATCATCGACATAGATCAAAATGACATTAGGTGTCTGCGGTTGCCCGTACGCCTCTGTGCTTGAAAGAGAAAAAGACAGCAGACCAATGATTGTGGTCAAAACATAAAGTTCTTTTTTTAATCGCATGATTATTTGCTCTATTTTTTTGGATTGTGGTTTATTTCGCTTTGAGGAACTGATTAATAACGATCTTCAATAGCCCGAGTTGCTATTTAGTCCCCTTTCCATGACACCAAGATAGAAAAGAAAATAAAATCCGCAGGATTATTATGGAAAAAAGAAGTCCTTCCCAACCCATCTTATTTTAAAAATACATTTAATATAATAACTTAGCGATACATATTCTTGCTGAAGATGCTAGAGAATAAAACCCAAGACAAGTCAAAAAAATTATGGAGCCGATGCCACTGAAAGCAACCGAATCTAAACTCAAAATAATTGATTTCAAAATTGCTAACCAGATTGTCCGGCTACGGGTTCCTGAATCTTTTAATTGGCAAAAAGAACTCATTAGCTTTGATGCTTTTTTTACGCCATATGACGCTGACGCTGAGGTTTGCTTGGAAGCCGAAGTGCGATACGGATCCTGTGACATCGACCTTGGCCAGCGGACACTGCTCAGTGATGTATCGATTGTGTGGGAGCGGTTCTTATTTGAGGACAGCCAGGACTACTACATCACTACTGTAAAGAAAGAGGATGAGGCTGAGAATTCATTGATGGTATCCAGCAAAGATTTTGGGTCGTCTGTCTTATTTATCCCGGATGCTCAGGAGGCTGCGACAGCCATTAATTGGCTGCTGATGGTGCAATTTGGACAGCGCGTCTTGGAGTTTGGTGGCGTAATGATGCATTCTTCGGTTGTTGAAAACGGAAGGGAAGGTTATGCATTCTTAGGCAAGAGCGGTACGGGGAAAAGCACCCATAGCCGAATGTGGCTAACACGCTATCCAGATTTTCGTTTGCTAAACGACGACAATCCCGTGCTTATCCTTGATGAATTGCGTAGCCAAGTGTGGATATATGGATCGCCCTGGAGTGGCAAGACACCCTGCTATCGTGCGCAAGGGGTTCCTTTGAAAGGTATAGTCCGTTTGGAACAAGCTTCTGAGAATAAGTTCACGGTTCGCAGCGGCAGCCAAGCCTTTATTAGCCTCATGCCGAGTGGAACAGGTATTCGCTGGAACAGCGACATCTTCTCAAAAATGCTGGATAATTTAGAGACAGTTAGTCAACTGACAACCGTCGGGCATCTCCAATGCCTGCCCAATACCGCGGCAGCAGAACTCTGCTTTGAGCGACTACAGCCTTAGTTTCCTGCGCATCACATCCCCTGGCTTTAGCGCCTTTGCGCTCTTTTTCTGTTCCTGTGCCTTGCAAAATCTAGGCACGCGCGGCCAAGGTGTAAATTGAAAACTGTTATAAAAAACAATAACTGGTTATACGTCAAGCTCTTCAAGCAATAATTCGTTGCTTTAAAAAGATAATTTATCATATATAACTCTTAACTTTAATCGAGATCAATACATAATCAAAAGCAACGAAAAGCATGATGGGTAATAGAATATTTTTATTAATGCCGCTGGTGTTTTGTTTCCAGATGTCATTTTCCCAAACCGAACCCGTTAATCCCCCTAATATCGTACTCATTATTGCCGATGATATCGGCGCAGAAGATGTCGGTTATATTGGCAACGCGGACGTGATAACGCCGAACATTGATACCCTAGCATCTTCGGGCCTGGTGTTTAAGAACATGTACGTGACCACCAGCAGCTGTAGTCCAAGTCGGTGTAGCATAATTACTGGCAGGTACCCTCACAACACAGGTGCCCCTGAATTACATGATCCACTTCCAGCGGATCAGTTCATGTTTCCGGAGATACTCCGAGAGGAGGGGTATTATGCGGTGCTGTCAGGTAAAAATCACATGGGGCCAGCCGTGAAAAAGGCATTTGATAGGATATCTCCCGGGGAAGGACCGGGTGCAGAGGAAGACTGGGTACCTATTCTCAGGGATCGACCAGAAAATAAGCCTTTCTTTATGTGGTTTGCATCAAACGATGCGCACCGGGACTGGCAATTGGACGAAAATGGTGAGGAATATGATCCCGAACAACTGCGTGTGCCGCCAATGCTATATGATGGGCCAGAGACTCGGAAAGACATGACTGGATATTACCATGAGATTTCTCGACTCGACCATTATGTTGGGCAGGTGGTGGAGGAATTAAAACGGCAGGGGGTATTTGAAAACACGTATATAATTTTTATGAGTGATAACGGGAGTCCTTTTCCCAGAAATAAAGCGAGATTATACGATAGTGGTATTAAAACGCCATTTATTGTTGTTGGTCCCGGAATTCATGCTGCGGGAAATAACGCCTTGTTTAGTGCTATTGATATAGCGCCCACTGTTATGGATATGGCAGGCGTAAGTAAAGATAAGCGAATTCAGGGCAGAAGCTTTTTGGAGGTGCTACAAGGTCAAGATACCACAATTCGAGATTTTGTTTTTGCTGAACATAACTGGCATGTTTTCCAAAGCTATGAGCGTATGGTTCGATATAAAAATTGGGTGTACATACGAAATGGTTTCCCTGAAAGGCAGAATCTCGCCAGTGAATCGGCTAGGAATTTTCCGGCGGGCAATGAGCTTTGGGATGCGCACGAGAACGGGTTGCTCCAGGAAAATCAAAAAGATGTTTTTTTGAAGCCGAGGCCCAAAGAGGAATTGTATAACCTATCTGAGGATCCGTTTCAGTTTAATAATGTGGCTAGCGCCAGCGGCAACAAGGAGATATTATTGTATTTAAGCGATGTTCTTGACATATGGATAGAAGAGACAGGTGATTCAAAACCACAGAACCCGACCCCTGATCGCGATGATGTATATGGGAAAAAGCTTACTGGAGAATGGGAGAAAGGAGAAAAACCTGGGCAGCGAAATAATGCCGACAGCATTACCGCCTCCGGCCCCATACTTGAAAAAAAGCGCTTTATCAAGAAGTAAAAATATAGAAACCAATACTATAGGTTCCAAATCGATGACCTTATAAGGATCCTTAATTGCTAGCATTTGAGGCCATTCACCTTGAGCGAATGAAAAGGGTCTAGTATCTAGGCTCTGATCAACGGCTAAAAGTTTTCGGGTTGACAGAATTTGAATTATAAATCCCGCTAAAAAGAGACTATCCGGTAGATTGGCACCCGCTTGCCAGGGTATAAAGTGAGGTTAAACTTCAATCGTTAGCCATCGTAGTTTATCGGCATAACGGACATCGCCTATTATTTCCCGTCGCGGAATCTTTTTTCGTTCGCACATTTTCTAAACCCTACTTCACACTTTTCTCGTATTAAATTCCATTTTTCGTCTCGTTGTCCTTTTTCTGTGAGGAATAGGTCTGGATTTGATCTAAATTTTCGTGCAAATGGTGGTCAATTTTTGGACAATTTTCAAAAAAAATAACCCCAAAAACAGCGCTCACGGCTATTCTAATCGGGGTACAACTGGGGTACAACTAAAGTTGTACTTGTGGCCTGCTGAGAAGGCGGTTAATTTAGCTTTAACCGATTGTAAATAAAAAATGTGAGATGAAAAAGTTAACCATTAAGCACGATGCTTGGAAACGCTTCAAGCAGTTCTGGGCGAAATACTATGAATTGGATTCCGACGACATCGAATGGACAATACAATACGTCGAAATACTCGAGTTTGCTAGATACACGACCTTATGTAGAGAAACGCAGATGCAACGCAATCTGTACTTTGTTTGCGATGGTCTGCTGGCAAGAGCTGTTATTGACCCGGAAATGAATAGGCGTGTGATTTATCAAATCGCCGGAGAAAATCAAGCGTTATTTACCGGTTATCACCGCTATTCAAAAACTAGACCTCCCGGAGACATCATTGCACTCAAGAAAACGTTTGTTATTAAAATCCCATACCAAGTGATTAACCGGTTCGTACCCCAGTATTTGGCTCTGTCTAAGTTGATCATGGTCCTGGGCGAAAGAAACAAGAAAGACCACATCCGTCTATCGGACGTAAAGACGCATCGGAACGCAGCCGCTCGTTTCTGTAGCTTTTATCATACGATGCCGGACTATCGCGCTATGCTGACCATTCATCAACAGGCAGATCTTTTAAAGATTTCACCGACATCCGTGAAAAACTTTCAAAAAATCCTGTTGATGGAGAGAAACCCTAAAAAATAGGACAATTACATTGACCTATTTAGAGGAAGCGCATCTTGTAATTTTGAATAGGAAACTTAGTCTGATCATTTTTTTGCCTCAGCGGGCTGGAATAACACCGATAGTGTAGATCAGGTTTCCGGAAATGAAACCTCACCTTGGCTAGGTTGCCGATAAGACGACCATCGCTGGCTAGGAGATGTTGACCTTTTAAAACTTAAAAATTATGAAGAAGATGGTTTTCAAGATGCGGTTTGCGGTATTCACCCCCTTGATGGGGGTAAATCAAATTTTCTATCGAAAAAGGAGACGAATGGAATAGGATAAGACGGTAAAAAAAATAGTAATCATAATATGAAAGCGGGTAGTATCTCACGTGTGTTGGTAAACACTAAAGTGATTTCAAGAATTGTTGTTTTGGGTTATGCTTTTTTGTATTTGTATACCGGGATTTCGAAGCTGCAAGACCTCGACAGATTTATAAAAGGAGTAGCAAAGATTCCGGTTATCGGTACAGCAGCCAACTTCCTCGGTTGGGGGATTCCGGTTCTTGAAATTATGTTAGGATTGGGTTTACTGTTTCTTTCAGGCAAGACCCAAAGGTGGGTATTGAGGCTATCCGTTTTTTTAATGCTGGTTTTTACATTGTATCTGATTGTCATGTTGTTATTTGTTCCTGAGCGAATGTGTCGCTGCGGCGGTGTCATCGAATCGCTCGACTGGTATAGTCATCTGGCTTTTAATCTCGTTTGGTTGTTCGTCGGAGGGTATGCCGTTAAAAAAACTGAATTATAAATTTATAAAAGAAACAAAAATGATTTTAAATAAAATGAAAATAGGACAATTGCTGACTGGGTTGGCAATTGTTGCGATAGCCTTTGG
>JBQDCW010000034.1:0-31921 GCA_052092145.1 Sphingobacterium sp.
AAACACTCCTTAAGATTCTAAATTATCATGTCCACTTTTTGCTGACGATTTACAAAAACCGTTTCAGTCGAGGAATTTAAAAAGTCCTCAATAGAATTCCCTTGTTTATTAAAAACAGAATCAAATCTTTCGTCTGCTGAAAAGTGTTTTATGCGTTTTATAATATGTTTTAAGAACCCGATTGTGAATTCGTCTTTTCCTCCATTTGGTTTTTTAGGAACGGCTTCTTCAATTTCAACTTGAAGTTGAGAAAATTCAAAATAAACTTTATGGTCTGCATTTGTTGACTTCTTTAACTTACAAACGGCTTCCTTTAAATATGGAATTACGTTTGGTGAATCTTCTTTCAATAATTCTGTTAGCTCGTAAAAACTTAAATCTTTATGAGATAATTCTAAATCGGAATAATCTTTTAATACAACCCAATCAGGTTTCGTGGACATCTCACCAACTACTGTATTAAAAATTTCAGAATACTCCTCATTGGAATCAATTATTATCGTTTTTAAGTGTTTGTTTGTTGCGTTTAGTAATCGTCCTTTGTCAAGATAAACGCCCTGCAAAATTGATGTAACAGTGCAAGACTTTCCGCTTCCTGTATTGCCGAATACAGCACAATGCTTTCCAAACAAGATGTTTGGATCAGCGTTTATATTTACTTGGTTAAAGTATATATCGCTACCAACTTGCAGAGTTGCAGAATCTGCTTTGATTGTTGAATTGTAAATGGATTCAAGTTGTTGTTCTTCAACTGTGAAAACATCAGAATCTAACGTAGGGAAATAATCAACGCCTCTTTTAAATGTATTGTTGATTGGATTAAAAGTGCCTATTAGCCTAATTTTAGAAATTATTACATTGGCTTTGGGAGAAAACAAAACCTCTCTTTCTTTTGAAGGTTCTAATTGCTCAAAGATTATTCCGATGGCATTGTGTGAATTGAAAAGCGGAATCGAAACATAGCTGTTTAGCATACCCACAATGTGTAAACCATTGCCAGAAGAAATGGGTTTAGAAAAAATATCCTTGTCGTGTATTATTTCTAAATACCTATTTGTAATACGATAAACTGCTCCTATTTTAAATGCCATTGCTTTTACTTTGTTAGTTCTTTAAGGGTGTCAATGATCGTTTCCTTTGGCGGGATAAAGGAGTTTAGTGGGATTAAATGCTTTACAACATTTGTAAAGTCCCCAACTAATTCCCCCTCAAATATTATTATTCGATTATCGCTAACACTTCTACTTTTTAGTGTCTGCAAAAACAATGGGCTTTTATCATCTATTAAGCCGTAAGAGTGCACAATAAGTGTAAGGTTTGGATTATATAGTCCTGTTCTGATTATGTCGTTTATGTGTTCGTCTATAAATGAATATCCAATTGCAACCAATGTATTTTGAGTTTCAGTTAAGCATTTTGAAAAATTTCTAAACAGCTCACTATACGGCAAATCAAGTGAGTATGACTTTTTAGTTTGAATAGGATAGATCATGAGTGAATCAAAAGAGAATTCCGTCTTTTTTGAAGTGTCTGAAACTTGAATCTCTTTGAGATTATACAAGTCATTTATACTTTCTGCGTATTGCCAAGAGATACTTCCGTGAAGTTTGTAAATATTCAAATAGGTAGCAATTCGTTTGCCTTTGTCACCTGAATCTTGCTTAATGTATGTTTCATTATGAAAAGTGTCCGGGTCAAATTTCCTCATATGCACACCTCTAAATCCATTGTTGTAGCTTACCCCAATTTTTTCGCAAGCGTTCTCAAAGGCAAGATCATAGTTTGGAGTAAAAACCTTTGGTCGGTTTAGCGTTTCCTTCCTGCTGATAATTTTATTGATGAACAGTTCGTGTATGCTTAATTTGTCCACAACATAGTCAATAGGAAACGGAACGTATTTGTCAACGAATATTTTTAACGCCTTGTCCAAATACTCCTTGATGATTGTGGCGGAAGCCACATCATCTTTATTATTTAAGTAGTACAAATGCTCTTGATTTATTTTGTCAAATT
Organism: Sphingobacterium sp.; assembly: GCA_052092145.1. Lineage (GTDB taxonomy): Bacteria > Bacteroidota > Bacteroidia > Sphingobacteriales > Sphingobacteriaceae > Sphingobacterium. The sequence goes on from JBQDCW010000034.1 coordinate 2,014, forward strand.
TCTTCTCAAGCAACTCGTCTGATTCAAAAAACTTTATGAGTTGTCCTATATAATTCTTTAGGTTCTTTTATAGCATTTAGTTCGGTCAATATTTCTTCAAAAGGATTCTCGTCTTTATTAATTGTCTTGCCACCAATTGCAACCGATGTCCCAGAACCACACAAAAAATTCAAGTTTTCATTTAGATAATACTTGGCAAGTTTGCTTAACGGGATTTTTTCTTCATCTCTAAAATAATCAAGCACAGCCGTTTGATAGACAAGGTCGTCTCCGTCCGTTCTTTCAAATACCAACGTAGAATCAATTGTCCTGCCGTCTATTGTTATTTTATTTATCATAAATACCTTTATTTTTATTTGGCTTAATTGGTAGTCCTTACAGTATTAAAGAATACTCTCAAATGTACGAAAATGAAGCTATTTTTACAATGCTTAACTCTTTGTCATTCAGAGCAAAAAAGGGAAATTAGAACAAATTAAACCAATTAGATATATAAAAGGTAAAAATGTGGTTTAAATAAGGTGACGAGAAGAATTTATAAGATTAGCTCAAATATAAACTTCGGTTGATCTAATCCTTTTTCCAAATTACCCCATTAACATCAATTTCCCATCTTCAGAAAACAATTTGTTTTTAGCCATATGCATGCTTTGGCTTATACGTTCTTTCCGAACACGACAGTACCGCTGGGTAGTTCGGATATTTTTATGGCCGAGCATTTTACTGACATCTTCCAGTGGCACGCCGGAATTGAGCATAATATCAGCAAAGGTGTGCCGGGCAAGGTGGGTATTTAAATCCCTTTTAATACCACAAACGATAGCAATCTCTTTTAAATAACCATTATACCTTGCATTGGAATCTATGGGCATCAATCGGTTATTAATGATGCATTTGGGGTGATTCCTATATTTTTTGATCAAATCACTCACAATGGGTAGTACTGGAACCATTTCGGATACACCTGTTTTGCCCCGGTCTTTGATTAACCACTTTTCCTTGGCTGTTCCGACGCGAACAATATTTTCTGGTGTAAGCCCGTAAATATCCTGATAAGCAAAGCCAGTGAAACATTGGAAAACAAAGGAATCACGTACTTCATTCAAACGGTCAATACCAAAATCCTTATTGTAGATAGCATCAACCTGATGGATCTCTAAAGGCAGGATCTGCGTATCGTCACCACCGCATTTAAAGTCCTCAATGGGGTTGACTGTAATTAGCTTCTTTTTGACACCTGATTTAATAATCTGTTTAGTGTTTTTGATATGTTTCTTAGCCGAGGGTTCCGCCAGCGGAACTTTTACTTCAAGGGTGAGATAATCATAGAAATGATCACCAAAGATAGGTTCAATTTTACTTAGAGCTAGATCCTTCGCTCTGTACTTATGTACTAAAAATGCTTCTACTTTCTTTTTGGTGGTACGCCAATGCTTAAGGGTGTCATATGAACGGAGTCCTTTATCCACCATTTTTTCGAAACGTACTATAAACTCATCAAAAGCAAATAGGATGGTGTCTTTTCCTTTTTCGATTTGCTCTTTCTTGGCTTTTGTTTCTGACCTTCCCAGATAGGCATTCTTTACCATATCGGGTGTTACTCGATCTTCTTGAGATAGTAAGCCGTTAAAGTGTCGATCTAAATCAACCTGAGCTTGAATAATTTTGGAATTGGTAACCTTATAAGAAGGCTCTGTCTTTTTTACCCGCTTCGATTTAATATCCCAGTCTTTTGGATTAATTTTTACTCCCAACGATATTTCTTTAGAAATACCATCAATGGTCACTCGGATGTACAAAGGTGCTACATCATTTTTCGTTTGATTTCTGCGTATCCACAGCAGAAGATCCATGTCTTGTTTGATTTTCATCATCCCACATTAAAAGGTTAACAAATAAATATTTGAGAGTTCCTTTTGTCCAATTCGCCTCATCAAACCCGTCTAATTCGGTTACCTAAATTTACCAATTAAAATAGGTAACCGAATAGGTCACCGAATGGTATGCTATAGAATGATATTAAATGAATCGCTTTTTTGTAAAAATCGCAGAAAAAAGTGCCGTTTAATGCAAAAAGGCGCAATTTCTTGCGCCTTTTGTGATCCCGCTGGGATTCGAACCCAGGACCCATACATTAAAAGTGTATTGCTCTACCAGCTGAGCTACAGAATCTTCTTTTAAGAGAACGCTTCGTTGTTCGAAGTGATGCAAATGTAGAAAAATCCAGATTATCGACCAAATAAATTAGGGGTTATTTTGCTTGAAAGGTAATAACTTATTGTTTTACAGTTGAAAAAAAGCGAGCTGTCGATGCTGTAGTAGAGCCTCGTGCTATTTCAAAACCGCACTTCTCCAGCATTGTTCACCTCTCGAGCAGAATTGTGTCGTGTTTGCTAGCGCACTTGAGCACTGATGTGCCGAGAAACGCCGTTGATGTCCTTAAAAATCTGTACCTGTAGAAATCCTTTTTTTTCTAAAAGATCGGTGGTCTCCTGCGCTAAATATTGGTTGATCTCAAAATAGAGCGTACCGCCCGGGCGAAGGTGCTTGCGTGCAAAGGACGCGATGTGGTCATAAAAGAGTAGGGGAGTCTCATTTTCCACAAATAGTGCTGCGTGAGGTTCGAACTGAAGTACATTGGTGTTCATGTCTTGCATCTCCGTTCTGGTAACATAAGGCGGGTTACTGACAATGATATCGTAATATTCGTCACCGAAGGTAAGCTCCCACTCCAGAATATTCAAACAACGGAAGTTAATCTCCATTTGATAAGCGCGTGCGTTTGTGCGTGCGATTTCTAATGCGTCAGCAGAAATATCTACTGCAGAGACATCTGCTTCTGGCCATTGTAATTTTAAGGCCAGGGCAATACAGCCTGATCCTGTCCCGATATCGATAATATCCGCGCGTTTTCTCGACTTTTCTTTTCCTAAAATATGTTCGATCAGCTCCTCGGTTTCCGGTCGCGGGATCAGTGTGGCCGGACCGACAGCTAATTCCATCCCGAAAAAAGGAGCTTTGCCTAAAACGTATTGTATAGGTTTGCCTGTTTGAAGCTCGGAGAGATAGTCAGCTAGTCGAGCTTTTGTCTGCGCGGTGCATTGATCATTAAGAGCAAGAACCAATTGTGACTTGGAGATTGAAAGCAGGTCTTGGGTGGCAATCTGGAAGATCGCCGAGATTTCATCTTGATCGTAAAGCGGACTTAATTCGTGCAAATATTGCTGCCTGAATTCCCTTAATGTATCCATGTCACAAAGCTATGAAAAGTCTCCTAAAATCGGGCTTAAATAACGACCTTACGAATTGCAGTATGTTCGTCATCGAATAGGCTATTAACCGTAAAATGGTTTGATTTTTTGTTAGCTTTGCTGTATGAGGCTCGATGAACACTACATGAGACGTTGCTTAGACCTGGCATCATTTGGAAAAGGGAACACGAGTCCTAATCCGATGGTCGGCGCAGTCATTGTCTGGCAGGATACGATTGTTGGAGAAGGGTTTACCTCACCCTACGGAGGAGCACACGCGGAAGTCAATGCCATCGCGGAGGTTATTGAACGATATGGAGACACACGTGCTCGGGAAATCTTTAAACAAAGTACCATTTATGTTAGTTTGGAGCCCTGCGCGCATTTCGGAAAAACGCCCCCTTGTGCCCAGCTCATCGTGGATATGGAATTTAAGACCGTCGTAATCGCTTGTCTGGATCCCTTCTCCAAGGTCAATGGGTTAGGCGTTGAAAAAATTCGGGAAGCGGGTATAGAGACGAAAGTCGGCGTGCTTGAAGAGGAAGCCAAATGGCTCAATAGACGCTTTTTCACGAGGGTGAAGCAGGCGAGACCTTACATCATTCTAAAGTGGGCAGAAACAGCCGACGGCTATTTTTCGCCGGCCGATCAAACGCAGCGTTGGATCAGCAATAAGGCTAGCAAACAGCTCGTCCACAAATGGCGGACGGAAGAAGATGCCATCTTAGTCGGAAAAAATACCGCGATGATTGACGATCCTGCGTTGACTGTTCGCCGGTGGAGAGGAAAAAATCCCAAACGCATATTGATTGACCGAAACTTAGCGGTTTCGCCGGAATCCAAGTTGTTCAACGATCAAGCCGAAACCATTGTATTCAACGCACAGAAAACCGACTGGAATAAGCACTTGAAATATATCGAATTAGAGAATTTCGATTTGTATTTTCCCGAAATGACACTTTACCAATTGTACTTGATGGATGTACAGTCCATTATCATCGAGGGTGGACGTAAAACACTGGACGCTTTTATCGAGCGCGATCTCTGGGACGAGGCCCGCGTGTTGGTGGGTAAGCAGTCTTGGGGTACTGGACTTGCTGCGCCCGCTGTTCAAGGGCAACTGTGGAAAGAAGTGAGCGTGGGATCGGACAGGTTACGTCTAATCCGAAAATCGAGTCCGAACGACGCTCTGTAAATTAAACTTTCAGGATTTCCGCAATTTCATGAAAGCCATTTCCGGCCGCGATATCGGAGGCCGTTTGCCCAGAATCGTTTTTGACGTCAATGTTCGCTTCATTTTCCAGCAGGATAATAATCATATCTATATTTCCCTGCTGCGCCGCTAAATGGAGAGGGGAGATGTTCGAGGACTGGAGTACGTTTACCGATGCCCCAGCTTCGATGAGCATTTTAGCAATAGCGTTTTGTCCATTACTTAAAGCAGAATGAAGCGGATAAACATGATATCCATTTTGCGAAGAAGCGTTGGGGTTCGCGTGGTGACGAAGCAAAATTCGTACAATATCCTCATGACCAAAATGTGCAGCAATGCCTAAAGGAAAAAAGCCATGCGAGGAAAGCACATTGATAACATCAGCTTGTTTTTCAATCATGTGCTGGACTTGTTGAGTAAGACCCGCTGCACAACATTCATGAATTGTGATACTTTTGATATGTTTGAGAAAGACGTCGACGATTTTCGATTTCTGGTAATAACAAGCAAGCAATAAGGGAGAGATTTCGTGGCTGGTCGCCTCGTTCATTAGCTCCGGACTTTGAGTGAGGAGGGCATCTAAATCTTGATAGTTACCTGTTTCTATATATTCTTCCAGTACTGTTAAACTCATATCAACTTTGTTTCCCTACGAAATAAACAAAAAAATATATAAAAAGCACGCCATTGGGGAAAAATAAAAAAATCAACAGTCAGAAGAATTGCTATCTCGGCAAGTTAACGCCAAAAGTAGGCCGCGAATGAGTAGTATAGTTTATTTGCTACTTGAGAAAGGGACCCGACGAAGAAGTAGAATTGGGTTTTCATGTAGTTAAGTTACTACAAGTTAGCTAATTATAGCGAAATGATTGTGGACTTCTTCGCTCGGGTTCTAAGTTATCGCTAAATTTGTTGTACCCTTTCTAGGGTATGTTTTTCATAGGTAGATGAGGGTCGGGTGCGCATTATCCGACCCTTTTTTCTAGATTTGATTTACACCATTAACTTTGGCAAAAAACGTTTCCTACCTTTGTTATATGAAAAAGAGGAAAGTCGTGGTAGCTGTTACCGGTGCTTCAGGTGCGATTTACGCGAAAGTGTTATTGGATAAGCTCGCACGAATGGACGATCAGATTGAAGAGATTGGCCTGGTGATGTCTGACAACGCAAAAGCTGTTTGGCGGTTTGAGCTGGACGATGAAAGTTACTTGGATTATTCTTTTCCTGTCTACCCCAAACATGACTTCATGGCTCCGTTTGCATCTGGATCCGCTCGCTACGACACCATGTTCGTGAGTCCATGCTCGATGGGTACGATGGCTCGAATCGCCCATGGCACCTCCTCGGATTTAACGACACGAGCGGCCGACGTGATACTCAAAGAGCGTCGCAAGTTGATTTTAATTACTCGTGAAACACCGTTAAGCCGTATTCATATCCAAAATATGCTCACCTTGACTGAGGCGGGTGCGATACTCTGTCCGGCCTCTCCTTCGTTCTATAGCAAACCCGCCAACTTTCAAGAACTAGCTGCCACGGTAGTGGACCGAGCACTGGACATTGCAGGGTTTGATCTTGATACCTATCGGTGGGGTAGTTAGGTTTTTACTTTTTTTGTCATTGGATTCCATCTGAATTCGTACATTTGTACCTTAATGGAACAGCTGTCACGATCTTCAAATGAGGATTTTTTAGACTTCAGGATGGTTTTTGAGAATGCCGATTTGACGAAAACCTCCCTGTGGATGGTTCGTTTGTTCCCAGACCGAAAAAACCAAATATCGATAACTTTTGATTTTCAATTCAATTCATGGCTACAATATTAATCCACTCCGCAATCTTGGTGTCGCCAGGGCATCCGCTTAATCATTCTAAAGTAGACGTGCTGGTCAAAAATGGAAAGATCGATCAAATTGGAAAACAAATTAAACCAGAGGATAAAAAATGGACGATTATCGATGGTCGTGGGGCCTATCTGTCGACTGGTTTTTTTGATTTGAATGTTAATTTTGGAGAACCGGGTTTGGAGACTAAAGAGGATATTCAGACAGGAACCGCGACGGCCGCAGCAGGTGGTTTTACCGGTGTAGCTGTGCAACCCAATACGAATCCTCCGATTCACAGTCGATCTGAAGTGGCGCTCATTGTGAATTCCGCTAAGGGAAACCTAGTGGATGTATTCCCCATAGGAACGCTTAGTAAAAATAGAGAAGGACAGGGGCTGGCAGAGTTGTATGATATGAAACAGACCGGTGCGATTGCTTTCGGCGATGGTAATCGGAGTGTGCAACAAGCCGGACTGATGAGCCGTGCACTTTTGTATGCAAGAGGGTTCGGCGCGCTGATTATGGCATTTCCAGAAGATGAATCCATTGCCGGTGGGCATCAAATGAACGAAGGTGAAGTAAGCACCTTATTGGGTATGAAAGGTATACCAAGTCTTGCTGAATCCATCATGATCTCTCGGGATATATTTTTAGCCGAATACAATGAATCACGTGTACATTTTGGCACCATATCTACACAAGAAAGTGTTAATTTAATAAAAAAGGCGAAAGCTAAAGGCTTGCAGGTCACTTGCGATGTGGCAGCGCATCATTTGGTGTTTACCGACGCTGATGTGAAAGGATTTGATAGTCATTTCAAAACAGCGCCGCCTTTACGGACCAAAGACGACGCGAAGGCATTGATCAAGGCCGTGAAAGATGGGGTAATTGATGCGGTGGTCTCTCAACATACCCCCCAGGAAGTAGAGTTTAAAAACGTCGAATTTCAAATTGCCAAGCCGGGCATTATCGGAGCGCAGACAGTATTACCACTGTTATTGCGTGCGGGATTGAGTCCGGAGCAAATCGTCGAAAAACTGGTTATTGGACCTAGACGTGTTTTAGGGTTGGAGTTGCCGGAAATTAAAGCGGGTAGCGATGCCAATTTGGTGTTGTTTAGTCCAACGAAAAAATGGATATTTGATGAAAGAACGAACTGTTCTAAATCCAGTAATAGTCCACTGTTTGGGCAGGAACTGATCGGACAGGTACTAGCAGTGCTAAATAATAATGTGTTATATACCAATTAGAGAGAATATGGACGCGAAAGTTAAAGTTGCATTGGATGCTGTAATCCGTGTTTATGCAGAATCAGAGCAGACCGTTACGGATGTGATCATCCCCGGATTAACACAAGTATTTGTTTCCGAAAAACCTTTTATTGACAAAATTGAGGAAATGGATCGTGTATTCGATGAACAACCGCAATTCGAGGAACTTCGAGAATACGTGTTTGACCTGCTTTTGATTAATTTTTTTGCCGCAGATGTGGAAAAATTAGAAGCGGACTATCTAGAATCAGCCGAGTGGGAAGCCATTGAAGAGCAAACCCTGGACCGTGGCTCTGAATTATTGAATATCTTGTTGTACTTGAGGGAATGTGCCGATGATGAAGTTGAGCCCTCACTGCATGATTTTCTGACCGAGTTTTTACTGGTTGAAGAAGATGAGTTCCAAGATGAGCATCGGATTTACGAGAAGGTGATCGCCAATCAAATTCTAATTGAAAGTAGTTACCAAGAAATAGCTCGGGTAGCGGAGACATACGAACAAGACGAAGAATTAACGGAGTTGTTTTATCCCATCGTGTCATTCTTTACGGATACCACTCCGGACCAACAGCAACTAGCGGACTATACGGCTCATGCTTCAAACAAATCATTGGATTTGGCGCTACTGCAACTCATGATGAATTTTAACGCGTAATTATGGAAGACTTAAACAACCTCGAAAAAGATATCAAGATCAAAGCCATCACTAACGGCGTGATTCTGGGAATCATTTCTTTTGTCTTGTCTATCATATCCCTTTACTTCTCGAGGACAGCGGATTCGATATACACCTCCACAATTATTAATTTTGTGGTGAACTACGGCATATTTGTAGCCGTGGCCGTGATCTTTGTTCTCCAACTCAGGAAGGCTATTGGGGGGTATTGGAGTTTTTCAACAGCGCTTAAAAATATCTTTATCATGCTTGCGCTAACAGCTACGATTGGTTTGGTTGGGATTAATTTATTTAACATGGCCTACCCGACATTGCAAATCGAAGCCATTGAAAATACGCAAAATTTAACCATCGAAATGATGGAAGAAACCAATACACCCGATGAGCAAATTGATACTGTTTTAGAAATGCTGGACCAGCAAAAAGAAGCACTAGGGTCGTTGTCATTTGGTCAAGTATTTAAAGGGCTGTTCGTCTCTTTGCTATTGTATTTTGTATTGGCGTTGATCCTTGCCGCTATTTTCAAAAAGGATAAACCTGTTTTCCTAAAAGCGAACGCTGGCGATCAGCAGGAAGGGAGTCACCCTTGGCAAAAAGACGATAACGCTTAAAGCGGTTATTACTACTTGCTTTTGACTAAATTATGCGTTCGCGGATTGGTCTTTTAACAGGAGGATAACCCGTAGGAATTTATAAATTAACAGGATAAAGGAGCGAGATAAAGTCCCTCCTTCACCCATTCATCAATCATAAACCGATCACCAGCGCATCGCAGATTCGTTAACCGTGAAACGATGAGCATTTATGGATGATTTCATCACCATCAGTCCGGGTTTTTGATGGATATTTCTGATCAGCACGAAGAAATTATGGATATTTCAGTAGTCATACCTTTATATAACGAGGAGGAATCCCTTCCTGAACTGATCGCCTGGATTGAACGGGTGATGATCACCCACAGCTACAGTTATCAGATCATCCTTGTGGATGATGGAAGTAATGATCTTTCCTGGGCAGTGATTGAAGGTTTACGGCAGCAAAATGACCGGATTACGGGGATACGCTTTCGTCGTAATTATGGAAAATCGGCAGCCTTAAATGTTGGTTTTGCAGCAGTTGAAGGGGATGTCGTCATTACCATGGATGCGGATTTACAAGACAGTCCGGATGAAATTCCAGAACTGTTTGGTCGGATAAAAAACCAAGGCGCAGATCTGGTTTCAGGATGGAAAAAGAAGCGATACGATCCGATCTCCAAAACGCTTCCGACAAAATTATTCAATTCTGTAACCCGCTCGATGTCCGGTATTCATAACCTGCACGATTTCAACTGCGGACTGAAAGCCTATAAGCGGGATGTCGTCAAAAGTATCGAAGTGTACGGCGAAATGCATCGGTATATCCCGGTACTGGCGAAGTGGGCTGGATTTGCCAATATACAAGAGCAGGTCGTTCAGCATTACCCACGTAAATACGGTATAACTAAGTTTGGACCGGGACGTTTTGTCAAAGGATTTTTGGACCTGTTGTCCATATTTTTCGTCGGGAAATTTGCCAAGCGACCCATGCACTTTTTCGGTCCGCTGGGCGTCTTTAGTTTTTTGGTTGGCTTTTGCATTACCATTTATTTGATATGCGAGAAGCTCATGAGTATTGCCGGTGGCACCGAATATAGAAACGTGACCGAGCAACCTCTTTTCTTCCTATCCTTGGTGGCTATTGTCATTGGTAGTCAGTTGTTTTTGACTGGATTTGTAGCTGAATTGATTTCTAGAAACGGATCAGATCGTAATAACTATCAAATCGACCAAGTTATATAATATGTTCTTTTCGGTAATTATACCACTCTATAACAGGCCCGCGGAAATCAAGGAGATGCTCGAATCATTGAGCAAGCAGGCCTACCAAGAGTTTGAAGTCATCGTGGTCGAAGACGGATCGCGGAATAAATCGGAGGAGATCGTGCGTTCGTTTTCGGATCGACTTCAAATCCACTATTACTTTAAAGAAAACCAAGGCCAAGGTTTTGCAAGAAATTACGGATTTGCTCGTGCAAAAGGCGATTACTTTATTGTCTTTGATTCTGACATTATTGTCCCTGAGAACTACTTCCATGAAGTGGTTCGCGGTCTGCAAGACCATGGATGGGATGCATTTGGTGGACCCGATGCGGCACATAAATCTTTTACGCCGATTCAAAAAGCGATTAGTTATTCCATGACGAGCCCCTTGACCACCGGCGGAATTCGGGGCAACAAAAATCATGTTGGACCTTTTCATCCCAGAAGTTTCAATATGGGGATATCTAGGAAAATTTGGGAAGAAACAGGAGGCTTTAAGCTGTCGCGTAGATCGGAGGACATCGAGTTCAGTATTCGTTTGATTGCTGCGGGGTATAAAGTAGGACTTATTCCAGATGCTCGTGTTTACCATAAGCGTCGAACCAGCTTGAATCAATTTTATCGGCAAGCGTATGCCTTTGGCCGTGGCCGTATTGACATTTATTGCTTATATCCTAAAGAATTGAAAGCTGTACATGCTTTACCAGCACTTTTTGTGTTAGGTGTTTATTTATTGGTGATGATTAACGTGACGAATTTTCTTACCCTGGACGGAATTTATGTTTTTCATCTGCTCGGTTGGGCGGGTAACGTAGTGGTTGGGCTGTATATTTTGACACTTCTAGCCCATGCGCTCATCTACACCGGTAACGTTCGAATAGCGGTTCTTTCTGTTTTAGCGGCCTTTACCCAGCTCTGGGCTTATGGTTCTGGTTTTCTTTCGGAATACGCGACGCGGTTTCTAATGAAGAAAAAGGGGCAAAGCATTGATTAATTCATGCTCCTTTATTAAATTCGAGTATCACAGAAAGATATGGTTTCATTAAATCAAAGTAGCTTAAATAAGCTTGAGTTGCTTTTTAAGGAGTTGGGGTATCGAGTGCGTTATGAAAAAGGTTCGTTTAGAACCGGCGCTTGCGTTCTCCAAAATGCTAACGTTATCGTTGTCAATAAGTTTTCGACTATCGATATGAAAGTACAATCGCTGTTGCAAATATTACAGGGGATTGAGGTCGAAGAGGAATTGATTCCGGAGAAATTAAAGGCTTTCTTTCAGCTCACCAGACAAATAAGGATTATAGTTTGAAAATTAATTTTTTAGGAACTGGAACTTCGCAAGGCGTTCCCGTTATCGCCTGCCCCTGCGAGGTTTGCGCATCGGAGGATCCGCGAGACAATAGACTTCGGTCGTCGATTCTTATCGAATACAACAATCGAACAGTACTCATCGACACCGGTCCTGACTTCCGTTATCAGATGTTGCGCCGCAACGTAAAACGCCTGGATGCGGTTTTGATGACGCATTCTCATAAAGATCATATCGCGGGATTGGATGATGTTCGTGCATTCAATTACCTTCAGGAGCAATCGATCCCTATATTTTCTAACCGACACACGCACGATCGGCTAAGGAAGGAATTCTATTATGCATTTAGCGATCATAAATATCCGGGCGTTCCGCAATTAGAGCTTGAAGAAGTGGAGCCGGGTAAGCCATTTCAGCTCTACGGCAAGCCCGTTATGCCGATCGAGGTGATGCATTTCAAAATGTCGGTTTTGGGATTCAGAATTGACAATTTTGCGTACATTACGGATGCTAAAACAATACCGGAAGAATCGATGAAACTACTTCAAGGTGTAGAAATTCTCGTGTTGAATGCGCTTCAACGGGACCCCCATATTTCGCACCTGACAATGGCTGAGGCCATTGATGTTTCCCAAGCGATTGCCCCTAAACATACCTATCTTACGCATATCGGTCACCGCTTTGGAAAGCATACTGATATTGAATCCTGGTTGCCCGCGGAGATTCGCCCCGCTTACGATGGATTGACACTGAATCTTTGATTAGAATTAATGGGCGCTTAAAACAATTTGCTCCCTAGCGTGTTTATTTTTATAAAATTAGAGTCGCAGGATAAACAATTTTATTAGAAAACAAAACTATGCTATTATGGGAAATATTTTGTATTTAATCGCTGTCGTCCTCGTTATTATTTGGGCTATTAGTTTTTTGGGTGGATATGCCACAGGCGGGATTATTCATATCCTTCTAGTGATCGCCATCATTGTGGTATTACTTCGAATTATACGAGGGAACGCCTAGTCCCAGCAATAGCAGGATCGAACGTCATCCCAGCAATGATGAACGTCCATAAAAAACGTCTGTGGGGCATGCTCCCTATGAAGGATTTTTCGCAGGCTGTGGAGCGATAAGTTGCTGAACAATAGCTATATCTTCTTCCATGGTGATCTTTATGTTTTGATGTTCACCGGGATAGAGATATAGCTTTTTATTAATGGTCTCAAACACCGAAGCGTCATCCGTGAAACTGGGTTGTTCCGGCTGTTGATAAGCTTGTTTTAGCGAAATCAAATCGAATACTTGCGGTGTTTGAACTAACCATACTTGATTTCTATCGGTCGCTTGATTTTCCTCTTGGCTGCCTAGACGGATCGAATTGCTACTTTGCACCGCGGGTATAACTGCTGGACGTTCCGTATTACAGGCGTTAAATAACGAATCGATCAAACCAGTACTGACCAACGGACGGGCGCCGTCGTGGACCGCGACTCTGGATCCCGTTTTCAACTCGCTGATTTTCTCGATCTCCTTAAGACCGTGTTGAACACTTTGAAACCGACTAGTCCCGCCTTCGCAAACGCGGTGCAATACGTTAAAATGGTGCCGATCACAAAGCGCTGTCCAGTAGTCCATCATCAAAGCGGACAGCACCAAAATGATAGTCGGTTGTGTTTGGCATTGGTTGAATTTTTCCAGGGTATGCATCAAAACAGGTCGTCCCTCGAGCAAACGGAATTGCTTGGGGATATCCCCACCAACTCGCGATCCTGTTCCGGCGGCGACAATAATCACAAAATCTGTTGTTTTCATGGTTCCTCCCTTCATTAAAACGGCACCTAAACTTAAATTAATAGAATTTATTTAGCCTTGCAAGCAAAAAATAAAAAACGCAGAATCTATGTTCTGCGTTTCTAACCCGATCGTGAATTAGGGTATAAAATTAGATGATCAGCATGGCATCGCCATAGCTATAGAATCGATACTTTTCTTTCACAGCCACTTCGTATGCATTCATGACGTTCTCATAACCCGCAAAGGCTGCAATCATCACCAATAAGGTGGATTGCGGGGTGTGGAAATTGGTAATCATGGAGTTAGCAATACTGAATTCGTAAGGCGGATAAATAAATTTGCTGGTCCAATCGCTTGCTGCCTTTAGATGTCTGTCGGCAGAAACAGCGGATTCAATAGCACGCATTGAGGTCGTACCTACTGCGCAAATCTTCCGTTTCTCTTCGATTCCTTTGTTCACCATACGTGCCGATTCTGGAGAAATGATAATCTGCTCGGAATCCATCTTATGCTTGGTTAAGTCTTCTACTTCAACGGTTCTAAACGTCCCCAGACCCACGTGAAGCGTGACCTCCGCAAACTCGACGCCCTTCAACTCCAATCGCTTCATTAATTCTCTAGAAAAATGAAGTCCGGCCGTAGGGGCTGCGACAGCGCCTTCATTTTTGGCATAAATTGTTTGGTACCGGAATTTATCTTCAGGTGTGGCTTTTCTTTTGATATATTTTGGTAGCGGTGTTTCACCTAAAATTTCTATATTTTTTCTGAACTCGTCGTCGGTTCCGTCGAAAAGAAATCGAATGGTACGACCGCGGGAAGTGGTGTTATCAACAACCTCGGCAACCAATAAATCATCCTCTCCGAAATAGAGTTTATTACCGACCCGGATTTTTCTTGCAGGATCTACTAGAACGTCCCACAATCTCAATTCTTTGTTTAGCTCTCTCAATAAGAATACTTCGATCGTGGCTCCCGTTTTCTCCTTATTTCCGTACATTCTGGCCGGAAACACTTTCGTATTGTTAAGGATCATGATATCTTGATCATCAAAATAATCGAGCACGTTTTTGAAAATCTTATGTTCGATTTTTCCTGTCTCACGGTGTAAGACCATTAAACGCGACTCATCTCGGTGTTCCGCGGGTTCTGATGCAAGTAAAGATTCGGGTAGATTAAAGTTAAATTGAGATAATTTCATTGTTATTCTACTGATGTTTTTTGTGCCCTCTAGCCTTACTGGGGCTAGATTTAAAAAGGCTTACAAAAATAAGAAAAAATGATCAGAAAAAGGGATAAATATTGCTTTAAGACAATGGGATGATGTATTGATGTGTAATACTAGAAAAGCAGGCCACCCGCAGTCAACGAATAGTCTCTGAAGATTGCCCAGACCAATACAGGGCGGGCGAGGGGACGGATTTGTAGAATCATCTGGCCGCGCACGCCTGAGCTTCCCTTTAGAATTAACGAACCGCCCATCGTTTTTCATCCCGGGCGGTTGGTAAAGAGACCATTCTATCGGATTGTTCAAGAACTGACATTTATTTATTGTCCTTTCAGAACAAGCTCGTAAATCAGATAGAAGATCGCCAATATGATAATGGCCACAATTATCGTCCGTTGTATATTGCGTCCTGCAGGCTCATCGTCCTTTTCTTTAATCACGGTCTCCGGAATCTTTGTATGATCCACATCTTCTGCCGCATTAATTTTTTTGTCTTCTTCCTTTTCGTCCATCACTTTAGAGATTGGTGTTTTCACCTTAAACGTCTAGCGATACCAAAAGGTTTTTACCAAACAATAAAACCTGTCGGTACGCGTACCCTTCCCGTTAATAGATCGAAAGAAGTCTGTTTTTATGCTGTTACACTTCTGGCGTTCAATTGTAACAGTTATGCGGATAATGTCTGAAATGGCTATTGGGGTTCCCTTCTCAAGCCATTATAGGTCAATTTGTTGTGCTAACCTCCTGGTTTAGTTAACATAAACTTAATGCAGAAGAATTACGCTTTTCTGTCCATTATGCTGGGCTTTTCGGTCTGTTCACTCGCGAACGGAAAACCGGCCTTTGTATCGATGGACATCAGTTTTAGCGCGGTTGCTAAAGCACAAGATCGAGTCCAAGGTCAGATTCTGTCGCAAGATGGACAACCCATCGTGGGCGCTTCCATTACCAACGTTCAAACAGGATCTGTTATCCAAACTGATGGAGATGGACGATTCCAATTACCTGGCGCCATCGGGCAACAGTTACGGGTCACCATGATTGGCTATCAATCCAAGACCTTTGCTATTGATACAGATACCATTGAAATCCGTTTGGACGCTTCAAACGAGATGCTCGATGAAGTTGTTGTCGTGGGCTACGGTACACAAAAAAAGGTGAACCTTACAGGAGCCGTCGCGACGCTTCAAGGGGACGAGTTGGAAAGCAGACCAATTGCAAACCTCGGAAAGGGTTTACAAGGACACCTACCAGGATTGACTATTCGTAGTCAAAATACAGCGCCCGGTGCCTCGGCACCTGAAATGCGAATCCGCGGTGTTGGAACTTGGGGCGACGCAGCGCCTTTGATCGTTATCGATGGTATTCCGGGGGGTGATATTAATATTTTGAATCCTGATGATATCGAAAGTGTCTCGGTATTGAAAGATGCCGCCTCGTCCTCCATCTATGGTGTCAGGGGAGCTAACGGCGTGATATTGGTCACCACAAAAAAGGGACAGTCGGGCGCTCCATCGCTTAATTTCAATAGCTATTATGGCTGGCAGACTCCCACAGCGCTTCCTAACTTTCTAGGGTCGGTCGATTACATGACGCTGCAAAACGAAGCCAACCGAAATGCTGGTCAGGGTCCAACGTATTCCGAGGAGCAAATCGGAATTGCGCGAGACGGTTCAGATCCTAACTATTTTGCCAATACCAATTGGATTGACGAGGTGTATCGAAAAAGTGCACCACAACAGAACTATAATCTAAGTTTGCAAGGGGGGAATGATAACTCCAGTTATTATGCATCATATGGTTACTTGGGCGAAGGAGGATTGGTTGTCGGTGATAATTTTAATGCCGGTCGTCACAATGCGCGACTTCGTTTGACCACTGAATTGATAGACCGGGTCACCATTGATGGGAATTTAGGTTATGTTGACCGAGAATTCACCGGCTCAGCATCCGGCACCGGAGCGCTTTCGGCCGCCACGTCAATGCGCCCATTGGTCCCTGTTCGGTTTACCAATGGAGGTTGGGGCTATCATGGGGGGCAATCCAACCCCGTCGCTATTGCGACCGATGGTGGCAATAACACGTTCGGCTCTCAAGAAATTACAGCAAACATCTCGGCGACCGTCAATCTCATGAAAGGGTTAGATTTAAAGGGTCAGTACGGCTTGGTCAAATACAATTCGAAAAGAAACAAACTGTTAAAAACAATCAACTATTACTCACCTGACGACAATAGCTTGATTTATCAAACCAATAATCCGAACAGTATACGCATGGACCATTATGCGCAAACGTATCAAACTTTTGTCGGGACAGCAACCTATCAGACCAGTATTGCGGAAAACCATAACGTAACTGGACTGCTCGGCTACTCGCTAGAGGAGACTGTTGGCAATGATTTTTATGCATCCAGAGAAAACCTTCCTATTCAGGAGCTTGAATCCTTGGCTATTGGTACTGAAAATCAACTAAACGGCAGCGGCAGTAGACAAAATGCATTGATGTCATTCTTTGGACGCTTGAATTACGATTATAAAAATCGCTACCTCCTGGAAGGTAACTTCAGGTACGATGGATCGTCACGATTTCATCCGGACGTCCGATGGAATATGTTCGGATCGTTTTCGGCAGGCTGGGTATTTTCTGAAGAATCGTTTTTTGAGAACATGAAAGGTTTTTGGGACTTCGCGAAAGTGCGGGTTTCCTACGGTACACAAGGAAATGACAAAGTGGGTAATGACTTTCCCTATCGCGCAACGCTATCCTCTGTTCAAGTGACGAGCAACAATCCGATAGGGGATCAAGGTCAAGTGGGTTTCCGCCAAGTTAGAATACCAAATCAATTCGTGACTTGGGAATCATCGGAAAAATCGAATATCGGTTTGGATATGACATTCTTGAACAACCGATTAAGTGTTACCGGAGAGTATTTCATCAATAACACCAAATCGATCATTCTCAATCCACCGCTGCCAGACGTAATTGGTGTGGGTACCGGCTATCCGGCGCAAAACTCTGGCCAGGTGCAAAATAAAGGTTGGGAGCTTGTGTTGGGTTGGCGTGACCAAGCGGGTGATTTTCGTTATTCAGCCAATTTTAACCTGTCAGATGTGCGTAATAAAGTCACCAAACTAGAAAACTATGCAACGAATTTAGGTGATAGGGTGCGTTTGGAAGGTTATCCGTTGGACGCATTTTATGGTTTCCAAGCTGACCGATTAGCGCAAGAAGACGACTTCGATATCGTTGATGGAAATTATGTTGCAAAATTTCCTTATCAATCCGGAGATTTTGTAGCACCTGGAGATATCATCTATAAACCAGCAGATCCGGAAGCCACTGCGATCACCGTGCAAAATGATCGCGTAATCCTAGGAAGCGACATACCCCGTTATACGTATGGCTTCAGGGGAGACGTTGCCTATAAAGGATTCGACTTGAGTTTTTTCCTTCAAGGAGTGGGTAAAGCAGAAGGGTTTTTAGGCGGTGCAGCTCGTCACCCCTTCATCAATAACAGTGCGATGCCTCAGGACGTTCATTTGGACCGTTGGACACCAGAAAACACGGACGCCTCGTATCCACGCTTAGTTTATATGCGGACCCATAATACCCGTCTTTCTTCCAAATGGATCGAAGATGCATCTTATCTTCGCTTGAAGAATATCCAATTGGGCTACACTTTTCCAGAAACTTTAACAGAACGATTAAGAGTATCACGGTTACGGATATTTGCCTCAGCGGATAATTTATTTACGAAGTCAGACTTCTATTATGGATATGACCCGGAAATCCCTGCCGGAAATACGGGCGGCTATTATCCGCAAATGAAAACTTATGTTTTGGGAATAAACTTTAACCTTAAATAGTGAATATCATGAACGTTTCTATATATAAAATCAATAAAATTGGTGTCGCGTTATTATTAATGGGATCGATCGGCATGACCGGCTGTAACGATTTTTTAGATCGAGTACCTCAGGATGAAATTGTCGATGATACGTACTGGAAGACCCAGGAACAATTGGAAATGGCGGTTACCGGAATTTATTCACGGGTCAAAGCGAAAAATTTTGTCGACATGGAAAATATGGGTGAAAATACCATGTGGCCGACGACCAATCAGTATAAAGATATTGGATCAGGCGTATTCCCTGTCACTCAACCGACTGTAAACAACGAATGGCGAAATATGTACCGGGACATTCGGGAATGTAATGTATTTCTTGAAAAATATGAAGAAGCGACCGAGGTAGAGCCCGGTGCCAAAGCACGCCTAGCTGCAGAAGTGCGGGTAATCCGTGTATTGGGGTACAGTTTCTTGACTTCGTTTTATGGTGACATCCCTTTGGTGACTGTACCCCTAGAGATGGATGATCCGCAAGTATATGGGCCGAGAAACTCGCAGGAAGAGGTCGTGGACTTTTTATTGCAAGAGCTTGATGAGGCAACTGTAGATTTGCCTGAAGGTATTCCTTCTGGAGACGATTTAGGACGTGTAAGCAAGGGAATGGCGCTCGCGTTGAAAGCACGGATCGCACTTACCTATGGACGATACGCAGTCGCTGAGGAAGCGGCTAAAGCGGTGATGGATATGGGGGTGTATTCCCTCTACACCACGGGCAATCCAGAAAACGCATATTACGATCTTTTCACCAGAAACGGTAAGCTCGCTGAGGGTAAAAATCAGGAAACGATCTTTGCTCGTCTCCATAAAATGGAGATAATTATGCATAATTTAAGTCGTGAGATTCAAGTCCCTGATCAGTTTGCCAGATTTGTCCCTACTCGGTCATTGGTTGATTCTTACCTCTGTGTGGATGGTTTACCCATCGACAAGTCACCGCTGTATGCGAATGAGACCTATGAAGATGTTTTTGAGAATCGGGACCCGAGATTGAAGCAAACGATTCTAACACCGGGAGATCAATGGGGTGGAAGATACGATGGTCGTCCGATCGCTGAAAATCCAGACCCTACTATTTTCGTGAAACCGAAATTTACGCAAGATGGACGAGGCGCAGTGACGACAACAGGATATTATTATAAAAAATACGTCGAACTAAGCGCTGTTCCGAACTATGCACGAGACGATAATGATATTCACCATATCCGTTACGCTGAAGTCCTGTTAACCTTTGCTGAGGCAAAAATGGAACAGGGAACGCTCACCCAGCAAGATCTAGATATGTCGATTAATCTGTTGCGCGATAGGGTGGGAATGAAGCATATGGAATTAAGTTTCCTGGCGCAACACGGAATGGATATTCGCACTGAAATTAGACGGGAACGTCGTATCGAACTCGTCCTGGAAGGACATCGTTATTTTGATGTTAGGCGTTGGAAAGAAGGCGAAAAACTTGGGCAAGATATCGAAGGCGTTAAGGCCTCTTGGTTTCCAGAATTAGCCAGTTCGGACTATCGTAAAAGTGCAGACGGGCACCTTGTTGTTCAATGGAACAGGGCGTTCCAAGCCCCTAAAAACTATTTGTGGCCCGTACCGCAGCCACAAATTGAACGTAACCCAGAATTAGGTCAAAATCCAGGCTGGTAAATTGATTTAGAGGAAAAGAAAGTAAAACTTTCGTTAAAAGCCCCATAGAGCTCTCGCTATTTATGGGGCTTTTTGTTGTCATGGGATTTTGTAAGGGATGGAAAAAAACAATAGTGATGACCATGTGTTGTGATTGTGTTAAGCTTAAACAAATAATAACCTTTTTTTAATTGAAAAATAACATCTAGCCAATATTAAACAGCCTTTATTTGCAACAGTATTAAATTCAATTTAAACCATGAAGAAGACTTTTGTTTTTGTGCCCATTCTGATGGGCTTCTCTGTTCTTTCTTGGTCGGGGAGCCAAGCCTCAGAGACATTTAGATCGATGGATCGAAATACAATCGTGACTCAAGATGTGATACGAGGTACGGTAACAGATCCAGACGGAAATCCAATTGCTGGGGCCTCGATTTCCAATTTAGCAAGTGGTTCGGGAACGCTGACGAACGAACAGGGGTCCTTTGAGATTTCAGGTCTTTCCGGTGAAGAACTGAGCGTATCCATGGTTGGATATGTATCCCAAACAATTTCCATTTCCGGCCCTCAACTACAGATCGTTTTGGAAGTCGCCCAACAAACGGTAGATGAAGTCGTCGTCGTGGGATACGGACGACAGAAGCGCGTTAACCTCACAGGCGCGGTTGCTCAGATTGGTCCCGAGGTATTGGAGGATCGACCGGTAGCTAATGCCGCTCAAGCTTTGCAAGGCGCTGTTCCTAACCTTAATATTAATTTCACTAACGGTCGGCCCGGCGGCGAAGGGAAGATCAATATCCGAGGGTTTGCCTCTATTAACTCAGCGAATGCTGCACCACTGGTACTTATCGATGGAGTTCCCGGGAACCTTAACAATATCAATCCTAGAGATATTGAATCAATTTCGGTACTGAAGGACGCCTCGGCTGCAGCAATCTATGGTGCTCGTGGGGCATTTGGTGTCATGTTGGTGACGACCAAAAAGGGAAAAGCCGGAAAGATGGATATTAGCTACAGTAATAATTTCGGCACTTCGGATTTAACCGTCCGAACCGATTTTATTACCAACGGCTATGACGCTGCACTTATAAACGATGAGGCGTTCGTCCGGGCAACCGGCAATCGATATACGGGATATACGGATGAAGATTACGAAGAATTGCTGAAACGGAAAAATGATCCTTCGCTTCCTTCAGTGGTTGTGCAAAACCGAAACGGTAAGGATCAATATGTGTATTATGGCAACACCGACTGGTGGAATACGTTTTACCGGGACCGGATGAATTCGATGGAGCACGCATTGACTTTTTCTGGCGGCTCAGAGAAGATCGATTACTACGTTTCCGGTCGGATGTATAGCAAAGGTGGTTTGATGAAAATCCACCAAGACAAATTCGAAGGGTATAATCTGCGCGCGCGATTGAGTGGACAGGTTGCAGACTGGTTACGGGTGAGCAATAATTCTCAAATCAATTATCAAAATTATACCTATCCTGGCTGGAACAACAATGTGGATGCGAATAATAATTTTATTTCGACAACCGTACACGCTCTTCCTTCCTATGTTCCCCAGAACCCAGACGGTACGGCAACCTATCGAACCGAGTTAAATAACTACAATATCGGCGATGGCATCATGGCAGACCTTTTACATGGAAAGTCGAAAGGAGGAGAAAAGGAATACGAATTCATTAACCTATTTGAAGCCGTTGCCCAGATTACCCCGGAACTGACGGTGACTGGAAACTATACGTTTAATTATAATCCTATTGACGTTTTCAAAAGGAGGACGCAGGCGCCTTGGTCGGTATATCCGGGAGAAATCAGCTATTTAGGAAATGACCAACTCTTCGAGTCCCTGGGTACCTATAAAAAACACTCGCTTAATCTGTTTGCAAACTTTAACAAGCAATTCGGCGATCATCATTTTGGCGCCACAGCCGGATACAACCAAGAGCTTAGTGCTTATCGGAACATTGGCGGAACGCAAACAGACCTTCTTTCTGAAGACCTAAACGATTTTAATTTAGGGACGGGAATTCCCTTGTTGAACGGAGGGGAATCGACTTGGGCGTTACAAGGCTTTTTCGGGCGTATCAATTATGATTATAAAGGGAGATACCTTCTGGAAGTAAACGGACGTTATGATGGAACATCCAAATTCCCTACCGGGCAACGATATGGATTTTTCCCCTCTTTTTCCGCCGGCTGGCGAGTGATGGAAGAGCCATTTATGGAATCGATTAAGGCCTATGTTAATGAAGCAAAACTACGCGTGTCCTATGGCGCGCTGGGGAACGCCCAAGAAGCGGCTGCTTACGGTTACATCCCGTTGTTAGGGGCAGGTAACTCCGCTTACATTACCAATGGGGCTAGAACGCAATACCTCAGCGCACCCACGCCAATATCTGCTGACCTGACTTGGGAACGGACCAGTACGTTGAATTTTGGCGCAGACTTCGAGTTTGCTCAAAGTCGTTTAATGGCATCGTTTGATTATTTCATACGAGAGACTTTAGATATGTTAATTCCAGGAAAAACGCTACCCGCCGTATTTGGGGCCGGATCTCCACGAACGAATGCCGGAGACCTCAGAAACGTCGGATGGGAGTTGTCGCTTTCCTGGAGAGATCATTTCAATTTAGCGGAAAAACCTTTTGGTTACAATGTGGGCTTTGGCCTTTCGGACTCGAAAGCTGAAATTACCCGGTTTGACAATCAACAGTACCTCTTAAACAATTACTATGTTGGACAAACCCTAGGTGAAATTTGGGGATACCAAACCGATGGTTTTTTTCTATCTGATGAAGAAGCAACCAACTGGCACGTGAACCAGGATCGAGTCAATACTCAACGTCTCTCTGCACCGGGCGATTGGTCAAGGTTACAGGCAGGGGATCTCAAGTTCGTCGATGTGAATGGTGATGGTGTCGTAGATCCTGGGAGTAATACTTTAAATGACCCCGGTGATCAAGTTATTATTGGAAACGACCGCCCTCGCTATACCTTCGGATTTAATTTGGGAGGAAGTTGGAGTGGATTTGACGTATCGGCGTTCTTCCAAGGTGTTGGAAAGCAGAACTGGTGGCCCGGAAACAATGCTGACAAGTTCTGGGGCCCCTATTCAAGACCCTATTACTCGTTCGTGCCAAAGGATTTTTCGGAGGACGTGTGGACACCCGAAAATCCCGATGCCTATTTCCCCATGTTAAGAGGTTATGTCGCTTTGAACGGTAACAGTTCGCTGAATGTTAAAAGCGATCGCTATCTCCAAGATCTTGCTTATATACGATTGAAAAACTTGACGATTGGTTATACACTGCCCACCGCAATGATGAGTAAGCTAAAATTAAGTAACGCTCGAATCTTTCTTTCTGGAGAAAATCTTTGGACGGCGACGAAGCTAAGATCGAAGTATATTGATCCAGAACAAGCTGGCCAGGAAGCGAATGGCCGAGCTTACCCGTATTCGAGAACCTTTTCATTTGGACTAGATTTTACATTTTAAATCATGAAAAAATCAATTCTAATTATCAGCATAACCACCCTTCTTTTTGCTGGCTGCAGCAAGGATTATTTGGACAGGAGTCCGCAAGACAGTATTTCACCAGACGTTTCATTTAAGAGCGTCAAGGATTTGGAGCTTTTTGCAAACTCATTCTATCAAGCGGCCTTGCCTTCGGCAGAAGGGGTTTACAATGAGGCGGTAGATAATATTGTAAAAACCACTTTGGGTGATGAGCTTACTGGCCGTAGGATCGTACCGACTAGTGGAGGAGGATGGACTTGGGGGAATTTAAGAAACATTAACTTTTTTCTAGACAACTGTTTCACCATGCTGCCGTTTGAAGAAGCTGCGCCATACGCCGGAGTTGCGCGATTTTTTCGCGCGTATTTCTATTTCGATAAATTAAAAAGATTCGGGGACGTTCCTTGGTATGGTCAGGTCTTAAATGCTGACGATGAGGAAGAGCTTTTAAAGCCGAGGGATTCCCGCGAACTGATAGTCGACTCCATCATGGCTGATTTAGATTTTGCGATTCAATACATGAGCGAAACTAAATCGGATGAAAAGGCGACCAAATGGACTGCCTTAGCCTTAAAATCTCGTGTCGCCCTCTTTGAAGGAACTTTTCGAAAATACCACACGGAATTTAATTTACCCAACGCAACTGAATACCTAGAATTAGCCGCCAACTCAGCAAAAGAGTTAATTGATGGCGGACAATACGATCTATACACAGCGGACGGGTCGAATTCTTATGGACATCTTTTTAGCGCAGTCAATAGCATACCGGAAGAAGTGATATTGTCGAGAAAATTTTCTGATGCCCTTCAAATTTGGCATAATGTCAATTATTATACGATTACGGCGTCCTATGGGAAGCCAGGACTCGACAAAAATTTGGTAAACTCTTATTTGATGCGTGACGGATCGCGATTTACCGATCGCCCAAATTACGATAAAATGCCCTTTCTGGAAGAAATCAAACAAAGAGACCCCCGTCTTAGTCAAACAATTCGGACACCAGGTTACACGCGAATTGGTGGCGCGGCACCGCTGGCACCTAACTTTGGTAATTCGGTTACCGGCTATCAATTGATCAAGTTTGTCGGGGATGTTCGATATGATAATTACAATCGTTCAGAAAACGATATGCCGATTTTTCGCTACGCTGAAGTGTTACTGAATTATGCTGAAGCGATGGCTGAATTGAATAGACTAACGCAAGCCGATCTTGATTTGTCGATTAATTTATTAAGAGCGCGGGTGGAGATGCCCCACCTAATTTTGTCAGACGCGAATGCAAATCCTGACCCTTATCTGGCTAAGGATTATCCTGCAGTGACCGGGGCGAATAAGGGCGCAGTTTTGGAAATAAGAAGAGAACGGCGTATCGAATTAGTCATGGAATCCTTTCGCTGGGATGATATTCTTCGGTGGAAAAGTGGATCGTTAGTGACGCGTCAATTTAAAGGCATGTACTTCCCTGGTATAGGTAAGTTCGATTTAGATGGCGATGGTCAAGAAGACGTTTGGATATATGAGGGAGACAAACCGAGTGCACCAGGCGTTCAGTTGTTAAAACTGGGCTCAGAGATTTTACTGGAAGACGGTAAAAGCGGGAATGTGCTGATTAATGGGCACATCAACAAAACGTTCGACCAAGAGCGAGATTATTTCTATCCTTTACCCATACAGGAACTTGAACTCAATACCAATCTCGTGCAAAATCCAGGTTGGGAATAATACCAGAATTCGAGTAAGTAGCAATGAAAGCCGCTGAGGAGATAATCCCAGCGGCTTTATTGTTAATTATAAAAACAAATTAATAATAATTTTCTCGTTTGAGTTCTGTTTCGTCTGGCTCTACCTCATGCAGGTAGCGATCCAGGCTATCATCGAGTTCCTTCATCCACGCGGTGTGGTGCGGCCTGGCAAGTGTTCCGTCCATGACCGAAGGATAAACTTGGTCCCGATAGCTTAAGATATTCACTTCTTTGTCGTTCAACCAACTTTTAAACATCTCGGCTACTTTATCCAGGTCAAAAGGAGGATAATCTGTATAGCCAATTAAGTCTTTAATGTAATCTGTTTGGAAGTCCACATGGTCCTCGCCCGTTGCTGTCCGAGCTTCGTAATCCATCCATTTTTTGATATCTTGATCACGGGCTTCTCGCGCCGGTAAGTCGACTTTTCCGAGCATGTAGTCGCGGGCAAACCAAGCCTGAGTGTCAAACATGTTAAAGGTATAATACTGGTCTTGCATCCCCAAGAAAATGAGGCGCTCATTTTCATTAAACACCACACCTTTGAAAAGATTGGCCGGGTACAGACAATTCCTGGTTTTTAGACGTAGGTTGTCGGGTAAGAATGGAAACTTGTGTTGGTAACCGGTACAGAAAATGACGGCATCAAAGTCTTCTGTGCTGCCATCTTTGAAGTGAGCCGTACTACCATCGAAATGAGTGACTAGTGGTTTTTCCTTAATTCCCTCGGGCCATTTGGATCCAATCGGGTTGGTGCGGTAAGAGATTGTAATGGCACCGCTCCCATGTTTGTAGCATTGTACTCCAATGTCCTCGGCGGAATAACTACTACCGATTAATAATAATTTTTGATCCTTGAATTGATCAGCGCCACGGAAGTCGTGCGCATGCAGGACCGATCCAGGAAAATTATCTATTCCTTTGAAGTAAGGTAAGTTAGGGGTTGAAAAGTGACCCGTTCCGACAACCAGGTAGTCAAAGTGTTCCTCAAAGGTCTGATTCTTTTCCAAATCATCGAATATGACGCGGAATTGCTGTTTATCTTCCAAATAATCTACCCAACGGGCGACGGTATTAAATTGGATGTATTGTCTTGCGTTGCTCTTTTTGATTCGCCCTTGAATGTAATCGAATAACACCTCGCGTGGGGGGTAGGAGGAGATGGGGTGACCGAAATGCTCTGTAAAGGTATAGTCGGAAAACTCTAAACACTCTTTAGGTCCGTTAGACCAGAGGTATTTATACATACTGCCGTGGATAGGTTCACCATATTTACCGACACCAGTGCGCCAGGTGTAGTTCCACATGCCACCCCAATCGTCCTGCTTTTCAAAACATTTGATTTCTGGGATGGGATTACCTTTTTTCTGTTCCGATTCAAATGCCCTTAACATGGCTAGTCCGCTTGGACCGGCACCGATAATTCCAACTTTAAAATCTGTCATATACTGTAATATTATTTATTAGTTAATGCTATCCTTCAAAATTATTAGTCGTAAAATATAGCGTAATGAATCGTAATGATTTGTGATTCCCCCTAGTGAGGAAAAAAAGAAAACGCAAAAACACAGTCTGAAGCTAAAAAAAAAGCCTTTTTGTTTTGCGTCAAATGGAAGGAATTAGATGTGGTGAAACTGAACGATCATAATACGTAAAAGTGTATTTTTTTCCTTCAACGCCACGAATATACGAAAAATTATCCAAAATGAAAAATATTTAATCTAAAATATTTTGGGATCTACTGCGGTGCGGGAAACGGTTCTGATGGATAAGAAAGGTAGATTCAGAAAAATACAGGTATATTTATGATACTACCGTTGATAATAAATTCTATTTTTATAGGGTAATAATAAATCGAAATATGGCATCAGGGATATTTACAGTTCTAGACGATATTGCAGCGCTTATGGATGACGTGGCTATAGCGAGCAAGATTGCTACTAAAAAAACTGCTGGTATCTTAGGAGACGATTTGGCAGTGAATGCCGAAAAAGCAACAGGCTTTTTGTCTTCCAGAGAACTACCGGTTTTATGGTCAATTACCAAGGGCTCTTTAGTGAACAAGATAATTATTGTACCGGTTGCTCTAATTTTGAATTCTTTTTTCCCCATCGCTATCATCTACATATTGCTTCTCGGAGGGGCTTATCTAGCTTACGAGGGCATGGAGAAAGTGATTCACTATATCTTCTATCGGAACAAAAAGGGCGTTGAAGTTATTCAAGAACGAGCACTGAAGGGAGAGGCTGCTGAAAATGCAAAAATAAAATCCGCTATCACGACAGACTTTATTCTATCCGTAGAGATCGTGATTATTGCTTTGGGAACCGTATTGGAACAGAGCCTGGCGATCCAAGTTTTAACGGTAGCCGTGGTCGCCCTAGTCGCAACGGTAGGTGTATATGGCATTGTCGCCCTAATCGTACGTATGGACGATATGGGACTTCGTTTGATCGAGCGATCAAATGATCAAGGTATCATGGCTAAAATGGGCCATATTCTGGTGAAGTTATTGCCTATTATTATCAAGGCATTGAGCGTAATAGGAACACTTGCTCTTTTACTGGTATCAGGCGGAATTTTTGCGCACAATATTGATTTTCTGCATCACCTGTTCCCAGCATTGCCGGGCATGTTAAAAGAGTTTTTATTCGGAATAGTTGCAGGTGCGATTGTGGTAGGATTGGTAAGTTTGGCAAAATTGTTGTTTGGCAAGAGAGGAAAAGGACACGCCTAACACGGCGAAACGTTTTTGATTTGCTGTTTTGCCATAAATTGTCCATTTTTGACGTAATAGTTCAAGGATAGACGGATGATTTTAAATAATAGCTTGCTGTCTTTGACCCCGGAACTGAAATAAATATGAATAAAATTTTAAAGATATTTTGTTTTATCGCGCTGACGACTGCTGTAATTTCTTGTAAGAAAGAGGAGCCGGTGAGGAGTGATCTGGATACTCAGGAAATCATGGGACACTGGGTAATGGTCCCCGACTCGGGTGAAATCGACACCTCGCGCCTGGAAGAATATAAGCAACTTATTTTTTTGGCCGACGGCAGGGCACAAATAAAGAACGGCGCTTTCTGTAATTTTAACCCCTCGGGGGAGAGTGGTGAGACGGCTTATGAATATTTTACCGAATCGGGCGGATCGCATGACGGTAGTCAAAAGCTGATTAAATTTGAAAGCTGTGCTGGTGGCCTTCCGGTCCGTATTCAAGATTCCACGATGACGCTCGGTTATACCGGTGAAATGTCCGAAGTCTATGAGCTTCTACCTGGAATGCCGGAGATTCCTGAGGAGCCCGAAGATCCCGACAACCCTGAAGATCCTGACAACCCAGAAGATCCTACTGATCCAGAAGATCCCACTGATCCAGAAGATCCTACTGATCCAGAAGATCCCACTGATCCAGAAGATCCCACTGATCCAGAAGATCCCACTAATCCAGAAGATCCCACTAATCCAGAAGATCCCACTAATCCAGAAGATCCCACTGATCCAGAAGATCCCACTGATCCAGAAGATCCCACTGATCCAGAAGATCCCACTGTTCCGGAGGGAGATTCAGAATAAAGGGTGAACTAGTTGACAAGAAAAGAATTTAATAAGCTTGGTTAAACCCAGGCTTTTCTTTTTTAAAATAACGTATGACATTTCCGTTTTTAGCTTGATATATGTTTCATTTGTGATGGTGTGAGAATGGACAGTGGTTGGTATCCATGATCGGGTATGACTAGAACGAATGAGGCGATCGTGAGAGCAGCATTACCTGATAAAATCGGAAATTAGATTTTGTCGTCTTTTAACGTGGGGACGGCATGGTCACTGATCATCTCGGCTTCTCGGGAATTTTTTGGATTAGACGAAACAACACTAAGCGAGTTGGAGACCTAGGTAAGGAATATTTTCTTTCATATCTTCCGATTCGTTATCCTTATGAGGAAAATAGGTGCCGTTGTTCAATAATTCCGTGTTAGCAAATAGTTTTTCCAGCCACGCTGTTTTCGATTTTTCAGCCTCCAAAAGCCGTTCGTATAGCCTTTTGTTTTCATCTAGCGCTTCAATCAATCGATTTAGAACCTGAATAGTGTGAAAAGGAACGATTTTGGAATCCGTTGTCTCTTGAGGTTGACCCATTCCATTAAAGAAGTTCAAAAAGAGATCGTCATCGAAATTTCTAACACGCTCAGGTTTAACCTCCAGAGCTTGCGCAACTCTGGCCAGCAGGTCATCATCGATATTTGCTTTTTTCTCCATCATGGATACGGCTTGCTGACTCATGTTCAATGCAGTAGCTAGCGTACTTTGCTTTATTCTGCGGAGTTCCCGAATTCTACTGATATTTTGGCCAATATGGTTTTCTGTATGTCTTCGACTCATAGCACAAATGTACCGAATTAATTCCGAGATAAGGTCATGATCAATCAATGTAAAACACTACTATTCAGCTTGTAAAAAACAACCTGTCTAGAAAGTTTACAAGAAGATAAGCCCTTTTGTTTCGTGTTTTCATACGACGGTGGGTTGTTTCTGACCCTTAGATTGAAGGGAAATTATTTTAGATTTGTTTTTAGGTGTTATGCCCCTGGATTCGTATTTTGGAATGGCGTTTTCTGCCAAAAAATAGAAAGAGGGCAGGACGTGCCTTATTGTCTTGTCCTAAAATAGCTTTACACCAAAATTGTAAAGGACATGGGAAAAGTT
>JBQDCW010000035.1:0-30826 GCA_052092145.1 Sphingobacterium sp.
TGCATTTAAACCTCGTCTCCTCAAGCAACAGACTAAAAGCCTGCCCCCTAATACGAGCGATATTTCTCGTACAGTACAAATTTCATGAAAACACATGAACGATTCGAGGAAAAGGTTTCTCAGCGATACGCTATTTTCGAAAGATCTTCAAAGGACTACTAGAAATCCCGCAGACGGACCCGCCAGCATTGTGGCACAAAACGAACCGTAGTACCCACCGTCTCGAGATCTGTATAGCATACGGGCCTGATGAGCTACCCGACAACAATAGACAGCAGGACATTTCCTGTTTTTCACCCGCTAAAAATTGAACTTTAGGGTTTCTTTATAGTAGAATATCAAATTAATCAGTAAATTGGTTAATAAATCTAGCATAGGGACCGATCTGGACCTGAATGAGAAACGACTTTATTTTGGTATGTATTTACAAATGGACGAGCGAAATTTTCGGGAGGTATTTAATAAATACTATGACAGAATATATACGGGATTTTTTAGGAAAACAGGCGCTCACGAGATTGCTCAGGATTTAACGCAACAAACATTCATCAAATTTTGGAGGTACCGCGATAGCTATACTGTGGAACTATCTATAGAAATCCAGTTGTTCCGAAAAGGTAAGCTCGTTTTTATTGATTGGCTCCGAAAAGAGTCTAAAGAGAGACAACTCAACCACAGCCTACAGAAGCACGATAAAATTCCGGTAGATGAATTGACGGCAGATTTGAAAGATTCATTGGATCAAGCGATCAGTCAACTCTCTCCCGTGCGGAAAAAAGTTTTCCGGTTAGCCTATATAGAAGGCTACAGTCATAAAGAAATCGCAGAAAAGCTGAATGTTTCGGTTCGAACGGTAGAAGCACATGTCTACAAATCTGTTCAGCAGCTCCGGAAAATACTCGCACTAATTTATATTCTGCTCTATATCCAATAATTTAGGTCGCTCGGGCGGCTTTGCCCCGATAAGGAATCAGATACCGCCTTCCAGACGCTGACCTGCTTTTTAAAATTCATCGAACCCCCTAAAATTTAGAACCGATGGGTGGGCGTTGTCCTCATGTTTTAAGCGGATAGAGGTAAACGGTCCCGCTTATCCAAAAAGGCAGTCCTGCCCGGATGAAAAAAAAATAGTAAAGCGGCTACGTAGTTTTGAGGTATCGCACGTATATACTTATAGACTAACCAAAATCATGAACCGTGGATAAAGAGATTTTAGCCAGATTTTTATCGAATGAATGCTCCTATCCGGAATGCGAGTCTGTTGCTCGATTCCTAGAGAATAATGAGCATGAATTGGATCAGGTTAAAATTTTTGAGAATTTCCACGAAGATAACCTGATTCGAAACTCGCAGCGCGATCGGGAATATGTCCTTCGTACTATTTTACCCACTAGCCGGAAAACGGGCAATCTCGTTCGGATTTTAATCGCTGCCGTTGTGTTGGTTTTTGCGGCATTTTCATTAAATAAATACGGACCTGATAACTTACCGGCTTTTGCTGATTCATCTTCTTGGGTAGTTCTAGAAAACACAACGCAATCCAGCCAATGGCATCTGCTTCCCGACAGTAGCAGAGTGCGCTTGGAACCTCAGGCTCGTGTGCGCTATCACCCCGATTTTAACACGGACCGGAAACTGACGCAATTAGCAGGCGAGGCTACCTATTATGTTCAATCTGACCTGAATTATCCGTTTCGGGTGATCAATCAAGGGGTGAAAACCCGTGCTCTGGGGACTATATTTTCAGTGGCCGACTATGATTCGGATAATCTCATTGTTACGCTACTAGAAGGGGAAATAGCTGTAGAAGACGAAGGAAGGCATTTCATGAATCAGGTCTTATTAAAAAATCAAGCGGCCTTGATTGTCAATAAAGCCGATTTTACCTATCAACTGGTTGAGGAAGAGAAACCCGGTTATACACACGCTTGGGAAGTAGAGCGAGGTATGGAGAAATCCATTCACACCTCCGGCTCCATTGCCTGGTCGAATCGTGTGGTTAATTTCAATGGTGTTTCGAATGCAGATCTGTTTAGCATTATGGAACGTTTATTCCTTGTCACCATTGATGTCGAAAACCCAGAAATGACCAATGGGAATTTCACCGGCCAACTTTATCAAGACGATAACCTAGAGAATTTGTTAACTATTTTCTGCGAAATAAACGGATGTACATTTACGATTAAGGACAATATAATTAAGATTAGATAAAGCGTTTTTTTAGTAACCAATTACCATTTATAAACAAATCTTATGACCATGAAAAGTAAAGTAATTTACCCATTGCTAATCTATGGGCTATTATCACTTTTTCAACAGGTAGTCGCTCAAGATAAAATACGAGCGACTGGAAAGGTGATTTCTACCGAAGGAGTTGCAATCCCTAGTGCAACGGTGGAAGTCGTTAATACGACAAATCAGGAACGAGAATCAATCAGTACGGATGAGGAGGGGATATTCCATCTGGGGAATATCGAGGTGGATCAAGTGTACAATATTTACGTCCATCACTTGGGGTTTCAAGCGGACTCGGTTATGAATTTCGTTGCCAGAAATAATCAAACCAATAGCATATTGGTCCGGTTGGAGGCAAACGATACGGATTTAGACGAGGTTGTTGTCATTGGATACGGAACGGCTCAGAAAAAAGATCTGACCGGTGCGATTTCTTCTGTAGACGGCGAGGATATTGCCGTTCGAAAGACTACCCAGTTATCTCAGGCCCTGCAAGGCGCTGTGCCCGGCGTGATGGCCACCAGGAGCAATAATGCCCCCGGTACCGCCGCAACTGTTCGTGTTCGGGGTATCACGACCATTACCGATGGGGGACTAAACCCTTTGGTAATTTTAGATGGTGTGCCCGTCAGCGGGATCGATCAGGTAAATCCGAATGATATTGAGAACGTGACCGTGCTCAAGGACGCTGCATCCGCGTCGATTTATGGATCAAGAGCCGCTGCAGGCGTCATCTTGATCACGACAAAACGTGGACAAGAGGGCGTGCTGTCGTTGGAATACAATACGGATATTGGCTTTGAATCCCCAACTGAATTACCCGAATTTGTAGGGGCCCAGCGGTATTTGCAACTCGTGAATGAACTGCGTTGGAACGATAATAACAATAACGACAACCCCTATCCGATATATGCCAAAGATTTGGTGGACAATTATAACAATCTCAATCAGGAAAGCCCGAACGAATATCCGATTACCGATTGGCAGGATTTACTATTGAACGAACGAGCGGGAAGACAAAGCCATCAACTATCGGTTTCCGGAGCAGGTAAACATTTGCGGACGAGATTTTCCCTCGGTTATGATGATACCGATGCACTGTACGTTTTGAGGAATTACGAAAGACTAACGGCGCGATTAAATAACAATATTGATGTGAACGATTACCTATCTGCAGTGGTTGATTTGAACTTCAAACGAACCACCGATAACCGGCCCTCGATCGATCCGATGTATCGCATGGGAATTACTGCCCCCATCTATGCGGCCATGTGGGATGATGGTCGGATCGCCTCAGGAAAAGACGGTGATAATATTTATGGGATGCTCCATCAGGGAGGAACAACTAAATATCAATACACGCAATTCGGGGGAAAGGTCGGTCTTGATTTTAAACCCTTGGATGGTCTGACACTGACCGGCGTTATTGCCCCGATTTTTAACTTCGACCGAACGAAAGCTTTTAAAACTAAAGTCCCTTATACCGCTTGGAATAATAGTGACGAACAACTGGGGTATTTACATGGCTATGATGCGACCAAACTAACAGAATCCAGAGTGGAAAGTTATCAATATACCACACAGTTTCTAGCCAATTATTTGCAAAGCTTTGGAAAGCATAACCTCAATCTGCTGGGAGGATACGAATTTTTTTACTACTTCAACGAAAACCTTGGTGCATCGAGGGACCAATATGTGTTGAACGGATATCCCTATTTGGATATCGGACCATTAGAATTTAGAGATAACAACGGGAGTGCTTATGAGAATGCCTACCGCTCCTATTTCGGAAGAGCCATGTACAATTTTGCTAACAAATATTTTCTCCAAGCAAATGTGCGGTATGACGGTTCATCCCGATTTGCAAAAGAATTTCGATGGGGTGTATTTCCTTCAGTATCGGCAGGTTGGACAATATCTGAAGAGCGTTTTCTGAAGGATGTGCCCTGGATGGATTTCTTGAAATTACGGGCTTCCTACGGAACATTGGGAAATGAGCGTATTGGTAATTATCCGTACCAATCGCTGATTGAGTTTTCAAACACGGCGTTGTTTTATCAAGGCAATGACCCCGTATCCGCACAATCCGCATCACAATGGCAATACGCGATCCGAGACATCACATGGGAGAAAACTGAATCCTATGACGTGGGGCTTGATTTCGTGGGGCTGAATAACCGATTGAATGCCACCTTCGATGTGTACAATAAGATAACCAGTGATATGCTTTTAGCGCTGCAAATTCCGGGTTATATCGGTTTTGATAATCCGGATCAAAATACCGGGAAGATGAATACCAAGGGCTGGGAGTTCGTGTTGGGCTGGAAGGATAATATTGGTAAGGTGAATTATGGCATTTCATTTAATATTTCCAATTTCAAGTCCGTGATGGGGGATCTGGGCGGGACAGAATTCCTAGGGGACCAAGTAAAAATGGAGAATAGCCAGTTCAATGAGTGGTACGGCTATCGATCTGATGGTCTGTTTCAAACGGCCGAAGAAGTTGCGAACTCGGCTGTGCTGAACGCTAATGTCAAACCCGGAGATGTTAAGTATTTAGATATCAGTGGTCCAGAAGGTACGCCTGATGGAATCATTTCTCCCGAATATGACCGGGTTTTCCTGGGGGGATCGTTGCCTCAGTATTTGTACGGGGGACAGGTGAATGTGGGGTATGCCGGCCTTTCCTTAAACATCGTGGTGCAGGGGGTTGGCAAACAAAACACCCGGCAATCATCTGATATGATCCGACCTTACCATCAAAACTGGGGTAATTTCCTGTCCATTCTGGATGGGAATACCTGGAGTCATTACAATACGACTGAACAGAATAATAATGCCCAGTACCCGAGGTATTCCAATACATCCGCCGGAAACAATTACGCGATGTCTGACTTTTGGATGATTAACGGTCGGTACTTTCGCCTAAAATCGCTTAATGTTTCTTACCAGATTCCGCAGGCATTTTTAGAAAAATACCATGTGAAGGGTCTGGGCGTGTCCTTTACCGCAAACGATGTATTCACGAGTAATAAATTTCCCAAGGGATGGGATCCCGAAATGACCTCGTTTACCTATCCGATAACGGCTTCCTATCTTTTTGGAGTCAATGTTAAATTCTAACCGATACTGTTATGAAAAGTAAATACCTATATCTATTTCTTTCACTAGGGCTGTTTTCTTGCCAAAAACTTGATTTGAACCCCTTATCCCAGGGCTCCAGTGAAACCTGGAATTCCGATGCCGACGAGTTGATCATGTCTTTGAATGACCTTTACCGAGATGCATTGTGGATTAAAGATCTGGACGATTGGACGGATGACTGGATCTACCGTGATGGGTTAACCGAGGTGACCAATGCCACGATCAATGGGCAGACTGGATTCGTCAACACGAATTGGAAGAATACCTATAAAGCCATTGCCCGGGTAAATACGGTTCTGGAAAATATGGGCCGTGTGGAAGGCCTATTGTCGGAAGCGCAAATAAATGCCTATATCGCCGAGGCGCGGTTCGTGCGGGCCTCTATGTTTTCATTTCTGCTGAGCCATTACCGTAATGTGGTTTTTACTGACCAAACGTTAACGATCGAGGAAGCGCGGGAGACTGGGCAGATGGATCCGGAGGAACTCTTGGATAAGATTTATGAAGATTATGATTTCGCGATTGCTAATTTAAAAGAATCGTACAGTTCAAACGAACTCAAGCGCGCCACCAAAGGGGCAGCCCTGGCCATGAAAGCGAGGATTGCGTTGTATATGGAGGACTATCTCACCGCACAGAATGCTGCGCAGGCTTGTATCGATTTAAATGTATACAATTTGCATCCGGATTATTCAGAGTTGTTTTTATCCAGAACCAAGCAATCTTCGGAATCGATCTTTCTATTACCCCGATCAATTACTTTGGGGGTGGCACTTGGAGATCGACAAAATTACGTCCCCAGGAACAATGGCGGCTGGGGGGCAAAAGCACCTTCCTGGGATCTGTTTTACGCCTATTATTGTACCGATGGGTTGCCGGTGGATGAGTCGCCATTATTTGATCCGAAAAATCCTTTTTTAAACCGGGACCCGAGGTGTAATGCAACCATCGTTCCCTTTGGTGAGGAATTTCTAGATTACATCTATAATCCGCATCCGCTCGCCCGAACCACGACTAAAGTGTCTACCGGTCAACAGGTCGCTAACAACGACAATAGAGCCGTCGCTCAATACGCCTCCTTTAACGGTTTAATTTGGCGGAAAGGCGCTGATAATGATTGGCTTTTAAATTCCTGGCGGGTGGAGCCGGACAATGTCATTATTCGCTATGCAGATGTCCTGTTGATTTATGCCGAGGCCAAAATTGAATTAAATGAAATCGACCAAACGGTCTTGGATGCAATCAACCAGGTCAGAGCTAGAGCGTATGGAGTTGACCATGGTTCAGCGGACTACCCCAAGGTAGAAGAAACAGGTCAGTCTGCCCTTCGTCAAATACTTCGCGCTGAACGAAGAATGGAGTTTGCTTTGGAAGGATTACGGTATATGGATATTATTCGATGGAAAACGGCCGAAAAAGTTCTCAACCGACCCAACTACGGACTGTTGGATCCAGCGGACTTAGTCGCTAAGGTCGTCGATCCCGACAAGTGGTTTCTGCCGGAGGCGCCACCGATAGACGAAGACGGTAGCCCAGATTTCAGTGGTTTGCTCAGTCAAGGGTTAATCAAGCAAATTGCTGCTCGGAAGTTTGATGCCAAAAAGCAATATATCTGGCCGATTCCGTCCACCGAGGTGCTCACCAGTGGTCTCACGCAAAACCCCAATTACTAAGATGAAAAAGAATAAGAAAATTTTGACCTCGTTGCTAGCCTTAGCGGTCACCTTTCACGTACAGTTGTCAGCACAGCCACGGAGCTTCAGCGGTATCTATCCGAGTCTGGCCATGTATAACAATGAAGGCGAGTGCGGGACCGGTGCCGTGGTCCCCTGGAACAATAAGCTGTATGTCATTACCTACGGCCCGCATCTTCCATTAGGCTCTTCGGATAAGCTTTACATTATCGATGAAGATAAGCAGGCGATCGTTTATGATCAAAGTGTGGGCGGAACCCCAGCCAATAGAATGATCCATAAAGAGTCCCATCAACTATTTATCGGACCTTATATCATTGATCAAAAGGGTGCGATCTCCGTCATAGACCCTAAGGATATGCCGGGGAGACATACCGGGATGGCCAGGCATTTAACGGATCCGGAAAACAAGGTGTATTACGCGACGATGGAAGAGGGATTTTACGCGTACGATCTATCCTCGAAGGAGGTCACCGAACTGTATACCGATGTCAACCTGAAGTCCGATACCTATCTTTCGAAGCTTCCCAGCCGCGAGAAAAGCGAACCCCATTTTGCGGACCTTTTTGGCGTACATGGTAAAGGAGCGTATAGCGGGCAAGGTGTTCTGGTGTATTCAAACAATGGTGAGGCGGGTGATTTGGCTTTAAAGCAATACGATATTCCATCCGGGTCGCTTTCTGAGTGGAACGGGAGGGATTGGAAGCTGGTCCGCCGCAATCAGTTTGTCGAAGTGACCGGACCTGGAGGCATTCACGGTAATGAACATAAAGAGGATCCGATATGGGCAACCGGATGGGATCATAAATCCGTGATTCTCGGTGTCCGTGATCATCAGGAGGGTTGGCAATTCTATCGACTGCCAAAAACCAGTAGAAGTTATGACGGTGCGCATGGTTGGAATACCGAATGGCCCCGGATCAGGGAGATTGGTAATCAGGCTGGCGATTATTTGATGACGATGCACGGTATGTTCTGGAAATTTCCGAAAACGTTTTCTGCGCAGCATGCCAAAGGCATTCGTCCTCGTTCGGCCTATTTGAAGGTCATCGGCGATTTTGCTCGCTGGAATAATCAGCTGGTGTTCGGATGTGATGATTCTGCACAGAAAGAGTTTCTAAACAAACGGAAGATAAAAGGATCTTTGGAGGGTGCCGGACAGTCGAATTCTAACCTGTGGTTCACCAGTGAGGAGAATTTGGACCAGCTGGGGCCGGTTACAGCCGAGGGTGCTGTTTGGATCAATGAAGAAGTCTCGGGAGAATTAACCTCCGAACCCTTTTTGTTAGCGGGCTGGTCAAAAAGAAATATTTGGATTAAAAACCACAACGCAATGCCGGCAGAATTCCGTTTGGAGGTCGACCAAAACGGCACGGGTGATTGGATCGAGTATAAGACCATTCAGGTCCCGGCCAAGGGATCGCTGCATGAGCTGATTCCAACAGATTACCAAGGAGAATGGATTCGGGTCAGCGCTAAAGAAGAGGGGGTGTATTCGGCGCTGTTTTCTTATCAAGGCGAACAGATTGCCCAAGAGAATCTGGACTTGTTTAATCGGGTGGCAGCTGTCGATCAGTCCGCTTATTTAGGAGGCTATCTGTACGCACTGGGCGATAATCAGCGCAAAATGGGCATGCTTGCGGGCGATATCAAAGGGGATGGGTTTGTGCCAACTGGTTATTATGAGCTGGACGGCAATATGGCATTGACGCCAAGCGACAACCGGGAAAATAGAGCGATCATTGAAAAGAATTTTACCATCGAAAAGGACTTGGTACAGGTCGAGGAACAGTCTGTTTTGGTGATCGATGATTTGGGTAGGAGATGGCGATTTCCGAAAGGAGACCAGCAGTTTGATGGGTTGACCGAAAATGGACTGAGCCGGTTAGCGCGCGAAGTGGTAACCGAAAGAGACTTGTTGAACTTGCACGGTACATTCTATGAATTACCTGCCGAAAATGCCGACGGGTTCGCAAAAGTCCGGCCGGTAGCCACGCATAATTTGGCCATCCATGATTTTGCCTCGTTTCGTGGTCTGCTAGTGATCTCCGGTATTGCCAGTGATGGGAACCAAGAACACATCATCCGGTCGGAGGACGGGAAAGCAGCGGTCTGGGTAGGTGCTATCGATGATTTGTGGAAACTAGGAAAGCCGCAAGGCCAGGGAGGCCCGCTTTACAATACCGCGATTCAAGCCGCGCAATATAGCGACCCTTATCTGTTCGGCTTTTACGAGAACAAAGCATTGAAAATTTCTCATGATGCCAGCACGGACGTTCGTTTTACGATTCAACTCGATCCATCGGGGAATGCAGAATGGATGGATTATCAAACGATCACGGTCAAGCCCAATGAAGAATTGTCTTTTGCATTCCCAAGCGGACTCGAAGCAAGATGGATTCGGTTTTCGCCAGATAAAGACTGTACAGCAACGACACTTTTAAATTATGATTAGTACTTGGTTAACAGCAGTCTTATTGCTCCTTAGCGTCGTGGCCACCAGAGGACAGTCTTGGCAGGATCTTGACGTAAAGGAAGCGGCGGTAGTGATCCATACGGTTAACGACACGTTGACGTTCCCCGTCCATCTCGTTGAGGATTCTGAGGATCAAAGGTTGTTCTTTGCCACGCAACTACAGACCAACGTCTGTAATGATCAAATCTGTTTACCGATAGAGGTGAACTTGTTTTGGGATTTATTAGGGAATTTTCATCATTTCAGCAGGGAAGAAGGGTTTCATTTTACCAAGTTTGATCATCAGTATTTTGATGAACAAGACTATGAACGCCTCCAACAGATTTTATTAGACAGTCTCTCCGCATTGCGAGACTATGCGGTGGAGGATCTGCTGGAAAAGGAACCTAAAAAGTTTTCCTTCCAAGTCGATGCGGTGACCCGACCGACCTCACCCTTGTTTTCCAATGTGACGGTCCCGGGCGCCCTGTTCACGGTGTATACTTTATGGCATATTGTAAACGGTCCTGTGAAGCAGGAATTGTTCGGCTATACCGCTCGAGAATACGCCAACAATACCTGGCAAAGCTATTTTGCAACATCAGAAGTGCCGCATTACCAAGAATATTTTCTAAAGCATTTAGACGGCGAACAGGTTCACCAATACGATCGTGAAATTAAAGACCTGCTATTTGCGGCGGATGACTTTGTGCCGCATTATGCCATCGATGTTTTGGAAGAAAATGTGTTGAAGGATCCTTTACAGTACAATGAGATCCTTGGAGACTTAGAAAACCTAAAGTCGCACGTTGTAACGGAAATTATAAACAAGATTGTCGAGCCGAATGAAGAAAGTAGAACGATTCTGGCGTCTTTTCAGAAAAGTTCGAAATCCTCGGCGAAGCAGAAAGAATTAATTGAAAAAATTTTAAATTATGAAAAACAATAGAAGAGAATTTCTAAGAGCTTTAGGATTGGGCTCTGGCGCCTTATTGGTTGATCCGGTCATGGCGAAAAATCTAACCGAAAGTAACGGGAATGCAAGCGAGTTTTCGGCACCGGAGTCGGTGTTCGCTGTTCGCGAATTGGAAACAGACTATCTGGTGGCGGGAGGCGGAATGGCTGGCTTCAGCAACGCACTATCAGCCGCGAGAAATGGTCTGAAGGTCGTGCTGATCCAAAACCGCTCGCGATTGGGCGGGAATGCAAGCTCGGAAATCCGAATGCATATTTGCGGTGCTTCCGCTTTGGGGCAGGTGTGGCGCGAAACCGGAGTTTTAGAAGAGGTCATGTTGACCGAATCGTATATTAACCCGCAGAGATGCTGGGAGATGTTGGATTATGTGATGTATGACAAAGTGGTTTCCAATCCGAACATTACCTTATTGTTTGATACGATGCTGTATGATGTCGCGGTAAAAGGGAACAAGATTCACGAAATTCAGGCATATTGTTCGCAAACCGAAGAGATTTATAAAGTAAAAGCGAAGTATTTCGCCGATTGCACAGGGGATGGTACTTTGGCGGCTTTATCAGGGGCTGAATTTATGAGAGGGCGTGAATCGAAAGCGCAGTACAACGAACCGCTTGGTCTGGATACACCTGATGATATCACGATGGGCAATAGTTTATTGTTTCAATCGCGTGAACATGACCAACCGATGCCTTTTAAAGCACCCACTTGGGCGAGGAAATACGAGTTTTCTGATTTTAAGCATCGACGAATCCGTTCTTGGGAGTATGGCTATTGGTGGGTGGAACTCGGTGGTCTTGAGAATATCGTGCAAGATGGGCAGAAAATACGGCATGATTTAATGGCGGTGGTTTTTGGGGTATGGGATTATATTAAAAATTCTGGAAACCATCCGGAATCAGAAAATTGGGCCTTGTCTTGGTTCGGCGCAGTTCCGGGCAAGCGGGAGAGCAGAAGGATCACAGGTGATTATGTCCTAACGCAAAACGATATTTTAAAGCTTGAGAATTTTGACGACCGCGTCGCTTATGGCGGTTGGCCGTTGGATGATCACCTGCCAGCGGGTATGGATGATACGTCCTTAAGCCCTTTTCGCTCCATTCCTTTGAAAGGACCCTACTCCATTCCTTTAAGAAGTTTATACAGTAAGAGCTTTGAGAACTTGGTGATGGCCGGGCGAAACATCTCTGTAACCCATGTGGCCTTGTCCACGACCCGTGTGATGGCTACTTGCGCCACGTTGGGGCAAGCAGTCGGGACCGCCGTTGCTTTTTGTTTGCAGGAAGGGCTAACCCCGAGAGGCTTGGTGAAAAATAAGCCAAAACTGCAAGAATATCAACAATTGTTGTTGCGACAGGATCAAGCGATCTTAAAGGTTAAGAATGAAGATCAGTTGGATCTCGCACTGGCGGCGAATGTTACTGCATCCGCTGAAATAGGAGGCTTTGAGGCGAAGAAAGTGGTAGACGGATACAATCGAGATGTCCAAGATGGTGATAGCCATCAATGGCGAGCAAATCTGTCCTCCGGCGAGCAATTTCTTGAATTGAGTTGGAAACAAGAGCGTACGATCAGTACCGTAGAGTTCACTTTCGATTCTGGATTAGACCGCCATTTACGGCTCTCGGGGGAAGCGAGCGTGATGAAGAATCAAGAACGTGGACCGCAGCCAGAGACGCTGAAAGACTACCGCATTGAATTGTACAACGGTAGCGAAATAGTCGATAAACAGGAGGTCGAAGATAACTTCTTGCGAAAGGTCGTGCATAGTTTCCCTGGGGTAGCGGTCGATCGGGTTCGTTTGGTGGCGAAAAATGCGCACGGCGATGCGCATGCTCGCGTGTTTGAAATCAGATGCTATGCCTAGTTCTAAATTCCATTAATCAGGGCCGGGCGGTCGATGATCTAACGCCCGGCCCATAAGAACCAAAATTATGATTGATTTGAATGGAGTCAATGCGCTAACGTTGATTTTTGTAGCCCTTCTTGTTTTTGCGATCGCCTATCGGTTTTACGGAATTTTCTTAGCCAAACGCGTACTCCAATTAAACGCCAGTCGGACCACCCCTGCCGTTGAATTTGCCGATGGACAAGATTATGTGAAGACCGATAAAAAGGTCCTTTTTGGACACCATTTTGCTGCGATTGCTGCTGCGGGCCCCTTGGTCGGTCCGGTCTTGGCGGCTCAGTTTGGCTATCTCCCTGGAGCGTTGTGGATCTTGATCGGTTGTGTGTTAGGGGGCGGCGTTCATGACATGGTTGTGCTCTTCGCGTCTGTTCGACATAAGGGAGAAAGTTTAGCAACGATTGCCTCCAAGGAAATTTCTAAACCCATTGGCGCGATAACGGGCCTGGCGGTGTTATTTATTTTAATCCTGACACTGGCGGGCCTTTCACTAGCTTGTGTCTCGGCCATGCATGAAGCACCCTGGTCTTTGTTTACGATTATTTTAACCATGCCGATCGCGATTGTTATGGGGTTGATCATGCGGTATCGACAAGGATCAGTGGCTTTCGCCAGTATACTTGGTGGTGTCTTACTGCTTGTGGGAATTATTTCAGGACATTACCTCATGGAGATTCCAGCCCTTGCAAATCTGTTCAACTGGCGTGCGGGAACGATTGCTGTCGCTATCGCGGTGTACGGTTTCTTTGCGTCTGTATTGCCGATTTGGTTGTTGTTGGTGCCGCGTGATTATTTATCCACCTATCTGAAGATTGGGACGATCCTGATGCTGACGGTAGGTATTGTCTTTGTTGCGCCCACTATTGAAATGCCGGCATTCACCAGTTTTATAAATGGTGGAGGGCCGGTGGTCGGTGGACCGGTTTTACCCTTTATTTTCATCGTCATTGCTTGTGGCGCTATTTCCGGATTTCATGCGATTATTGCCACGGGTACGACGCCTAAAATGCTCGGCAATGAACGC
This sequence comes from Sphingobacterium sp., assembly GCA_052092145.1. GTDB lineage: Bacteria > Bacteroidota > Bacteroidia > Sphingobacteriales > Sphingobacteriaceae > Sphingobacterium. The sequence continues at coordinate 13,432 of JBQDCW010000035.1, forward strand.
GAAATTTTGTTTGTTGGCTACGGTGCGATGTTAGTAGAAGGGTTTGTTGCGCTAATGGCACTGATTGCTGCTTGTACCCTAATGCCTGGCGACTATTTTGCGATTAACACACCGATCGATTCGTATGAAGCGTTTCTGGCCAGATATCCGGAGCTGCACACGGTAGACTTGCCCCATTTTATGGATCGGATCGGCATTGACCTGCATGGACGAACCGGGGGCGCGGTCTCCCTCGCGGTCGGCATGGCCCATATTTTTGATAATATCCCTTTTATGGATAATATCATGGCCTATTGGTATAATTTTGCGATCATGTTTGAAGCGGTGTTTATTCTCACGGCAATTGACGCCGGCACGCGTGTCGGACGTTTCTTTCTTCAGGAGATGCTCGGTTCGGTTATCCCCGCATTTAAAAATAAAAACTGGTGGCCGGGTATTGTCTTTTGTAGTGCACTATTTACTTTTTCTTGGGGCTACTTAGTCTATACTGGAAATGTCAGCAGTATTTGGCCCTTGTTTGGAATTTCCAATCAATTGCTTGCTGCTTGCGGATTGATTGTTTGCACGACCATGCTGATTCGTATGAACCGGAAACGTTATGCACTCTGTGCAGCGATTCCGGGAATATTTATGGCCCTTATCACATTTTGGGCAGGATACGTGCAGATCACGGCTATTTACATGCCGGGGCAGGAGTATCTTTTGGCGAGTTTGGCAGCGGTCGCGATGTTGTTGATGGGAATCGTCTTTATCGGAACGTTTATCCGTTGGTCGAAATTGTTTAGCATCCAAGCGTTAAAAGTGGATGAATATGGGGAAGAGGTCAAAGAGATCGTCGAGCGATAACACCGGTCTTCGGTGAATTGCTAGGCGTGTATAACGGAGACGATCGGCAAAGTGTCTCACGGGTATTGCTATCAAAAAGTATCCCTTAGGCGCCGATGTCCTCGATCCTGATCGTTTCTTGGTGCAGATTTTGATGCGAGCCGCGGTGTCACTTTTTTGCTGGTGGGGTTTCGGTTGCACAAGCATTGATTCCGGAGCCTGTTGTTAGACGCTCCGGATCGCGATCTAAGGATTGTGACGCGCGTGCGCCTCGATTTGTCGGTGCTCGCACAAATTGAGCGCCTTTAAAATCGCATTCTCTGTATTCTTACTGCATTTAGAATCGCCAGTAATGCGACCCCCACATCCGCAAAAACAGCTTCCCACATGGTCGCCAGCCCACCTGCGCCGAGAACAAGGACAATCGCTTTTACCCCAAAAGCTAACGATATGTTTTGCCAAACGAGTTTCTTGGTCTGTTTTCCGATGTGGATTGCTACCGGTATTTTGCTCGGTTTATCGTCTTGAATGACCACATCGGCAGTTTCTATTGTGGCATCGCTTCCTAAGCCCCCCATTGCGATCCCCACATCGCTTAATGCGACAACAGGCGCGTCATTCACACCATCACCGACAAAGGCAACAGTCTCATTCTTTGCTTTGAGGGCCTTGACCTTATTTACTTTATCTTCAGGCAATAAGTCGCCAAAAGCATGTTGGATGCCCAAGGTGTCCGCAACCTGTCTAACCACGGTACTTTTGTCGCCACTTAACATGGTTACTGCTATATTACGTGCTTTCAGCTGATCGATGGTCATTTGGGCATCTTGTTTTATGCGGTCTGCAATCGTGATATAACCCACAAACTTTTTATCGTAGGCCACGGCAATTACCGTGTCAACAATAGCGGTGGGATCAACCGGATACGGGATAGAAAATTGGTCCATAAGCTTAAAGTTTCCGACCAATAATGGTTTCTCATTGACATCAGCGATCAGTCCGTGGCCTGCAATTTCCTCTACATTTTGTAAGGCAATATTGGGGTCTACCGCACCGACAAATTCGTGAATAGCCTTGGCGACTGGGTGGCTGCTGTGGCTTTCCAACGCATTGACTAATTCCATGATCTCGCTTTGATTAGCCGCGTTGTCGAAAACAACTTCCTGCACGTTGAAAACGCCTTCTGTCAGGGTCCCTGTTTTATCCATTACCACGTTTTGGATATTGGCAAGGGCATCTAGGAAGTTACTTCCTTTAAACAATATTCCATTTCTACTCGCTGCACCGATACCACCGAAATAGCCCAATGGAATACTTATTACTAATGCACAGGGACAAGAAATAACCAAGAATACCAAGGCGCGGTATAACCAATCGGCGAACTGATAATCGGCCACAAAGAAATAAGGAAGTAACCAAATCGCAACGGCTAGCAATACCACAATAGGGGTGTAGATTTTTGCAAATTTTCGGATAAATAATTCTGTTGGTGCTTTTTGCGAAGTGGCATTTTGCACCAGCGCTAGAATTTTGCTCAATTTACTGTCTGTGTATTCTGTTGTCACTTTTACCTGTGCCACGGTGTTTAGGTTGATCATACCAGCCAAAACTGTTTCGCCTTTTGCTTTGGAATCCGGTTTGCTTTCTCCTGTCAACGCGGCGGTATTAAACGATGCAGTTTCCGATAATAAAACACCATCTAATCCCAGCTTTTCCCCTGGTTTAAGTTGTATGATATCGTCAATGGTTACCCCCACTGCTTTTACGACTTGTGGTTGGTTGTCTCGTAAAACCGTCACTTCATCGGGCCGTTGATCCAGTAACGTTTTTATGTTTGTTTTGGCTCTTTTTACCGCCAATGCCTGGAACACTTCGCCCACCGAATAGAACAACATGACAGCAACGCCCTCCGGATACTCACCAATTGCGAATGCGCCGATAGTTGCAATCCCCATTAACAGGAACTCGGAAAAAACATCGTTTTTACGAATACTTTCAATCGCCTCTTTGAGTACCGGAAACCCAACAGGCGCATAAGCGAGTATATACCAAACAATCCTTATCCAATCTGTAAACCATGCCGGTGTCCGTACGTAGTCAAAGAAAATGGCAGTGAGTAACAACACCAAGGATATCATGCTCGGCAAAAACATTTTCATCCGACCATGATCGCTGTGACTGTGGTCGTGTGTACCGGTTTGCTCAGTTGTCTTTTTTGCTTCTGTTTGGGAGCCTATCTCATCCTCCAGCGAGCAGCAGTTCATCCTGCCTTGTTCATCGTCGGTATGCTTGTGATTTTTATCTGCATTTCTCATTGCCTGTAGTTGTTAGATTTGTTGCGTTTTTCTGTTGCTTATCTAATTGATCGTTCGGGTTCATGGACGATCTTTTGCATTCATAGAACCTTGTCAATCGTCAATTGAAGGTTACCGCTAGCCCTTTTGATTGCCCGGAACGAAATTGCGCGTAAAAGACACGTTTCACTTAAACCGACATCCCGCTCTCAATTTCTTTGCCCCGACCGGTAGCCTCAGAAATATTTTTGTCCGGCCGGGGCAACGTCATCTCAAAGCCTGCGCTCCGCGAATTCCCGGATGGCAGTCGGCGCATGCGGTTACCGGTATGTTTTGCTAAATAATTTCTCCTAACATCTTGTTTAAAAGTTGTTTATTATCACAAATCTAAACAAACATCGGCTGCAATACTATTGCGAAAGCTCCAATAAGCATTGTTCGCAGATACCTTTCCCGAATAACCGTATTTCATCAAGCTGGTAGGCTCTGTTTTGACTGCCTGGGATTGTGAAATCCTCCTGACAAGTCGTTTGTTTACAAATTTTACAATAGAGGTGGAGATGCCCATCCTGATGCGTTTTCTCGTTGCATCCCTCATGGCATAAAATATACTTGGTCGTGTTATTCTCCTGAATACTGTGTACAATACCCTTTTCCTCGAACGTCTTCAACGTCCTGTAAATCGTGATCCTGTCTGCTTTATAAAACTGACTTTCAATTTCCGACAAAGACAATGCGATCTGCTGTTGTTCTAGGAAGTCATACACCAAAATCCGCATACTGGTTGGATTGGTGTTTTTCTCCAAAAGCTTTTCTTCTATGTTCTTCTTCATAACGAAACTGTTTAATGGGCGTGGCCGTCGCCCGTATTGCTCAATTTGGCATTGATAAAAAATGCACCCTTTACAACGATAGGAGTGTCGTGTGTAATTTCATTGACCGGTGTGATGGCTGTATAACCCAATTCACTAGCCCCTATCATGACTTCCATTTTTTCAAAATGTGCACCGGGTTCCGTCCCGTGGTCGCTACTGTGGTTGTGACTTTCGCCGTCTTGATGTTCAGGGTGTTCTTCTTGCTGTTCTTTGATTAGAAAAATATAATATTTACCATCGGCATTGACAATAGCATCATTGGGGACCGCTGGACTCGAAACGTCATCTAGCTGGACTATCCCTGTTATATTCATGCCGTCGATAAGCCCGGTTTTATCTCCTTTAACTTTGCTGTGTATAGCAATGGTTTTACTGTCGCTATCGAAAGAAGAACCTATATTATATACCTCAGCGGCGTATGTTTTGTTCGGATTGTTGGTGAGAACAAAATCTATTTTCTGGCCAACTTTGATGAATGGGAGGTCTTTTTCAAAGACGTGTAAATCTAGATGCAGGGCGCTGTTTTCCACCAGTTCAGCAATGGGCGAAGAGACATCGATATAGCTCCCGGTCTTGGCCAAAACATGGCTGACCGTTCCATTGATCGGACTGGTAACTACTATAGATGATCTAAGATTAGCGTTTGAGAGTGAAGGTGGATGAATCCCCATCATTTGTATTTGTTGATGTAGTGCTGATTTTCTGGTGGTTAGTGTATTCAGCTCAGTCGAAGCACGTTGCAAATTTTTCTTAGCGCCCGCACCCCCCTCGTTCAGGTTTGTTTGTCTTGTTAATTCCTGTTCGGCGAACGCTATTTTATTGCTGATACTGAGATACTCTTCCTGTAGCTGTATAAATTGTGGGTTGGAAATGGTGGCAATTGTTTGCCCTTTCTTAACATAATTCCCTATTTCCACAGGAAGTGTTTTTATTATCCCCCCGAATAAAGAGGTAACCTGCGCCTTATTGTTGTTGGGGACCCTCAGGAACCCGTTTGCTTTGATCGCAGCGGACAACGGTTTCTGTTCAATAGAGCCAAGCTCAATACCAACGGTCTTGACTTGTTCATCCGTCAATGTGACCGTATGCTCTTCTTGGTGTTCACTTGCTGCTGTTTCCGGCGGTGTACCGTGGGCGTGTCCGTCGTCTTGCTGCGGGTTGTTTGTACAACCATAAAAGCTAAGTAAAGCGCCAGCAATGCATATACTGGAAACCAACATGTTTATATTACGATTCATACGTGTATAATTTATCTTTTTATGGGCCTGTGGAATATTCAGGCGCTTTGTTGCTTTGAAGCTCGAATATTTCATAGGATGTATTATTGACTAATTAGTGAATTGATACGCGTGACAATCTCATTGATTTGTTGTATACTCTTCAGGTAGTCGAGTTGAATATCGGTTGTGGTCTGCAAAGCATACAGGTATTCCACATAAGAGATCGCTCCTGTACGGTATCCCAATTTACCCGCTTGGATAATTTTCTCAGCGTTAGGGAGCGCTTGTTGTTTAAAGTAGGTAAACTGCGCTAAATACTGATCATATTGGTTTAAAGCATTTCTCAGCGCTGTTTTGGATCGCTGTTTCTGCCATTTCGCATTGAGTTCCACCGATTTTTTTTGAAAATCAAGGGCGCGTATTTTAGCTTTGGTCGCGCCAAATGTCAATGGGATAGCAATACCGACATCAAAGTAACTGAACCTTTGGTCTCTTCCATAAAACTGTTCGACACCATTTTTGTTGTGCATTCCTATCAACGAAACATTGTTATAACCTACTGTAAAATCCGGCAGTCCGTTTGCTCGTTCTACTTTTTTCTTTTGCTCAACGATTTTGGCATTTTGGTACAGCAACTGGATATCGGGGTGTTTTTCAATCGCTGCACTATCGATAAACGAACTCAAAAGCACCGGTTGGTAATCGGATTGGCGTGCAATGGCAAAATCGTCCGGTATCTGCATTAAGGTTTTAAGATTTTTGTATGCACTTTGTCTGAAAACTTCATTTTGCTGGGCCAATAAGTTGATCTCTCCTTTTTTGGTCACCGCAGTATTGACCTCCAGTTTACTGATATCTCCGGTTTTATAGCGCAATTCGGCAACGCGGATAAAATCGGTATAAATGCTGTCCAGGTGATTCAAAACAGTAGCGTTGTGCTCTAGGTATTCCAATTGATAGAAACAATCCCGCACCTGTTTTTTGAGTTCATTTTTAGTCAGCTCCTTCGCCCATTCTTGACCTTTTATCTGTTCTTCAACGAGATTTTTCCGGGCGCCGAAGAGCGTGGGGAAGGGAAAATTTTGGGCAACTTGAATACCGTCATTGTATTCAAAACCATCATTATTGCCGTATTGGAAGCTCAAATCTGTTTTCGGAAGTTCGAAAGCGGTTTTACGGAGGCTTTGAACCGATTCGATATCCAGATCGTTCGCTTGGATTTGCGTATTGTTCTGCAACGCAATTTCGATCGCCTGATTTACATCGATGGTTTGCGCATTGCTGTCAGGCGCAGTCATTAGACCAACAAATAACAAGGTAATGGGAAGTGCTGTTTTAAATGTACTGTTTTTGGATGGGGTGTTCCTTTTCATAAAGACAAGGTATAATAGCGGTAACACAAAAAGGGTTAATGCCGTTGCGGTAATCAGTCCACCAATGACCACCGTGGCCAATGGTTTCTGCACCTCAGCGCCTGCGCTTGTGCTCAATGCCATCGGCAAAAACCCTAAACTTGCCACCGATGCGGTCATCAATACCGGTCTCAACCTTGTTTTAGCGCCCTCGATAATTCTAGGAATAATGTCATCCCAGCCTTCTTTTTCCAGTCTATTAAAGGTCGCAATCAACACGATTCCATTTAAAACGGCTACCCCAAATAAGGCGATAAACCCCACGCCTGCAGATATACTGAAAGGCATATCCCGCATTAAAAGAGCAAACACACCGCCAATGGCACTCATCGGAATAGCCGTGTAGACTAAAAAGGCTTCTTTCAGCGAGTGGAACGTAAAATACAATAGCGTGAAAATTAAAAGCAAAGCAATAGGAACAGCAATCAATAGTCTGTCGGTTGCTTTTTGAAGATTTTCAAACTGACCACCATAGGTAAAATAGTACCCGGTGGGTAACTGCACCCGCTGATCCAATTTGTTCTGAATTTCATTGACGATACTGGCGACATCTCTTCCCTGGACATTGAAACCGATATAGATTCTGCGTTTACCGCCCTCACGGCTGATTTGTGCGGGACCCAATTTATAATCTATTTCGGCGATCTGCGATAGCGGAATCTGATCACCGTTTGGAATCGGAATAAAAAGATTATTCACATCGTCGATAGACGCTCTATGGGTTTCATCTAGTCGCACCACTAAATCAAACTTGCGCTCATTTTCATACACCACACCGGCTATCTTGCCCGCAAATGCGGTACTCACAACATCATTCACTTGCGCGACGTTTAAGCCATAATTGGCGATGCGCGTACGGTTATATTCAATATTGATTTGCGGAAGACCTGCCACGCGTTCGACTTGCGGGGCGCTTACGCCTTCCACCGATTGTAGGATGTTGTTCACCTAATTGGCATAGACCAGAAGAGAGTCTAAGTCCTCGCCAAAGATTTTCACAGCGACATCCTGCCGGATGCCTGTCATCAGCTCGTTAAACCGCATTTGTATCGGCTGGTTGGCTTCAAAGAATACGCCAGGGATACGCTCCAGCTCCGTCATCATTTGGTCTGAAAGCGCATCATACGATTTTTTGGTTTGCCATTCTTTCTGGGGCTTTAGTATGATCATCAAGTCGGTCGCTTCGGGCGGCATCGGGTCGGTTGGTACTTCGGCTGCTCCGGTTTTACCAACGACCATTTTCACTTCATCAAATTCTTTAATAATTCGTGATGCCTGCATCGAGGTTTCAAGACTTTGGCTCAATGAAGTTCCTTGCGGCAAAATACAATGGAAAGCGAAATCGCCCTCGCCTAGCTTGGGTAGAAATTCGCCACCCATTTTCGAGAACAGGAAAATACTGAGGGCGAGAAGTCCTACCGAGGCGGCAATAATGATATATTTTATCCGTATTGCTTTCTCCAGTAAGGGCTGATAGATATCTTGGAGATATTTTATCATTTTGTCGGAAAAGTTCGGTTTGGTGGTTGGTTTTTTGGATAAACACAAAGCACTCATCATCGGGATATAGGTGAATGATAAGATTAAGGCGCCCAAAATAGCAAAACTAACCGTTTGCGCCATTGGAGCAAACATTTTTCCTTCTATCCCGACCAAGGTTAATATCGGAATATAAACAATCAGGATAATAATTTCGCCAAAAGCAGCACTGGTACGGATTTTTCTTGCCGATTCATAAACTTCCTCATCCATTTGACTTTGCGTAAGCTTCTGTGTCGATTTTCGCAAGCCGAGGTGGTGCATAGTGGCCTCAACCACAATTAAAGAACCGTCTACAATCAATCCAAAATCAATGGCTCCCAAACTCATCAAGTTCGCACTGACGTCAAACAACCCCATCATGCCCAATGCAAAAAGCATAGACAAGGGTATGGCGGATGCGACGATCAAGCCCGCTCTGAAGTTCCCTAAAAAAAGAATGAGTACAAAGATGACGATCAGTGCGCCTTCAACCAGGTTTTTTTGGACCGTGCTCATCGCTCGATCCACCAGATCGGTTCGATCTAAAAAAGGTTCTATGATGATATCCTCGGGCAATGATTGTTGGATAACAGGTATTTTTTCTTTGATGCTTTTTACAACAGCCGCACTGTTTTCGCCCTTGAGCATCATGACAATACCCCCAACGGCATCGACTTGGCCATTATAGGTCATTGCCCCGTATCGGGTCGCGTGACCAAATTTTACCTCGGCGACATCTTTAATAAACACGGGGACACCAGTCGTCTTTTTTACGACGATATTTCCGACATCTTCAAGCGAAGTGACTAAACCCACTCCTCGAATAAAATAAGCATTTGGCTTTTTATCGATGTACGCACCTCCCGTATTTTGATTGTTGGTTTCTAAAGCGGTGAAAATGTCAGAAATACGAACACCCATGGCTCTAATTTTATTGGGATCAACTGAAACCTCATATTGTTTGAGTAAGCCTCCAAAGCTGTTCACTTCGGCAATTCCTGGCGTACCGTAAAGTTGACGGGCAACAATCCAATCCTGCATGGCGCGTAAATCCATGGCGGAATAGTTGTCCTCACTGCCTGGTTTTGGGTGAAGAATGTATTGATACACTTCTCCCAAACCTGTACTAACGGGAGAAAGCTCAGGAGCGCCAATTCCTTCCGGTATTTGGTCTTCTGCTTCCTTTAGTTGTTCGTTGACTAATTGCCGCGCAAAATAGATGTCAACGTCGTCCTCAAAGACCACTGTTACGACAGATAGTCCAAATCTCGAGATACTTCTTATTTCCTCAACTCGAGGCAGATTAACCAAGCTTTGTTCAACCGGAAAAGTTACCAATTGTTCGACCTCCTGCCCAGCTAATGTCGGCGATAAGGTGATGATTTGAACCTGATTATTCGTTATATCTGGCTGGGCATCAATGGGAATCTTTAGGGCGCTCCATACCCCCCAAATGATGAGCAACAAGGTCATTAATCCTATAATGAACTTATTCTTTATGGAGAATTTTATAATATTATCTAGCACTTTCTTCGATTAATGATGAATTAATAATGATAATCGTCATGATTAAAGGGCTGGGAAACCCATAAGGTAACGCAGCGTCCTTCCACTTAACCCGGTTTGTGTTAAGCTATAATCATTAAGGCATTAAAAATTTATGCAATAATCTTTGGCGGGTGCCAGATTTCACCGAAATAATGACCGGTAAATTGGGAAATGTACCCGATGCTTGGTTTGGATACGGCCATCGTTTTGACTTCTGGAAAACCAATGGCTTTCCAATGGAATACCATCCCTGAAATTGTCCCACAACAACTACAGACACAAAATGGACTGCACAAGTCCGCGGTTTCAGGAGCGTCGTGGCTGTTTTGGTGAACTAATTCTTCTGAATGGTTATGGTCTTGAAAGGCTGTTTCTTCCAACGTATCAGCGCACGGTACTAAAAATACCGCCATCATATACAGTGCTAATAGAGGCGAAAAGACTTTCATATTCAAGGACAAAGTTACTAAAAGGACATTGCAATGGTATTGCAATGTTTGGTGTTTAGCAAAATTTTATTCCTGACAAAGATAGAATAGGCTTGTGTGGTGTATTCATCGGGTGTCGAGCGGGGATGGTGATATTTCTATAGTTTTTCGGATAAAATGAGCGTCGTATCGACAATAAAAATAGCGATTCAAAAGAAATTGCGCCTTTTTGCGCAAATCTACGCTGGGCAGAAAGCGGGACTCCAGACCGGTCAGCGAGGCCCTGCTGGGTCAAGTGTATGGTCAACCGCCTTTCACCAACATGTTCAGCGATCTTTTGCCGCGCGTTGTGTCAGGATATAAGTGACAGCTTATTATCGTTTATAGAACGAATAGTCACTTAAGTAGCATTGTGTCTTCACTAGTGTGGCAAATGAGTAGGAAATGCCAAACAGTTCTTCAAATCGATAAGAACAAGCGGGTATTCTCGAAGTTTGATTGGCTAATTTTTCGATCCATTACCCTATTTGTTTTTAAGTCGCTTATCTTTGTCAGAGAGATTTGGAGGTTTTTAGTTGTGATAAAAAGAGAAACCATAGATAAAGTATTGGACGCCGCTCGTATTGAGGAGGTGGTAGGCGATTTTGTGGAACTCAAAAAACGGGGGACCTCTTTGATTGGGAATTGTCCTTTTCACAATGAAAAAACACCGTCCTTCCATGTTTCCGTTGCTAAGGGCATTTATAAATGTTTTGGATGTGGGGTTGGGGGCGATGCGTTGAAATTCGTCATGGAACATGAGAAATATGCTTATCCCGAAGCCATACGCTTTCTCGCGGATAAATACCATATTCATGTCGATGAGGTGGAGCGCAGTCCTGCGCAGCTCGCAGCGCAAGACAAACGGGAGAGCTTATTTGTCTTAAATGGCTGGGCGGGGAAACATTTCAGAAACGAACTCTCGCACACCGAATTGGGTAAAAGTATCGGATTGAGCTACTTCAGGGAGCGTGGGTATCCCGATCACATCATCGAGAAATTTGAGCTCGGTTATTCGGCAGATGCGTGGACCGCTTTGGTCGATGCTGCGGAAAAAGAGGGCTTCAGTAAAGAATATTTAGTAGAAGTTGGGCTGGCCGTTCAACGGGACGACCAATCGCTGTACGATCGATTCCGCGGACGGGTGATTTTCCCCATTCATAACCTGACCGGTCGGGTCGTAGGCTTCGGTGGTCGGACGTTAAAGACGGATAAAAAAGTACCCAAATATGTCAACTCGCCGGAGAGTGATATTTATCATAAATCCAATGTACTTTACGGACTGCATTTAGCGAAACGGGCCATTGCCGAGAAGGATGTCTGTTATTTGGTAGAAGGGTACGCCGATGTGCTTTCTTGCCATCAGGCGGGTGTGGAAAACGTGGTTTCCTCATCCGGTACCTCACTCACTCCGGGTCAGATCAAATTAATAGCCCGTTACAGTAAAAACGTGGTCATCCTCTACGATGGGGATGAGGCGGGAATAAAAGCGTCGCTTCGCGGGACCGATATGTTGCTGGAGGAAGGCTTGAATGTTAAAGTGTTGTTATTTCCCGATGGGAATGACCCCGATTCGTATGTGCAAAAGTTTGGTGCCGCTGCCTTTAAAGAATATCTGGATAAGCATCAAGAGGATTTCGTTTTTTACAAAACCAATATTCTATTAAGGGATGCCGGAGAGGACCCGATCAAACGCGCAGAAGTCATCCGAGAAATTGTGAGTAGTATTGCTTTGATTCCCGATGAAATCAAAGTATCGGTGTATTTGAAACGTTGCAGTACATTGCTGGATATCGAAGAACGTGTTTTACTCACCGAGCTCAACAAGATGCGGCTCGGGAAAGCCAAGGCCGAGGAACGAAAAGCAGCCAGTAAGCAAGCGCAGAATTTATCCCAAGGGGCGGCGGAAGATGACCATATCCCAGCAGAAATGCTAGCTGCAATGCAGGCTGAAGGGATCGCTTTGCCCCAGACGGATCAAAATACAGAACGCAGTCCTGAGGTGTTGATGGAGCGTGAACTGGTTCGTGTGCTTCTGAACTACGGAAGAGAGCTCGTGGCGTGGGAAGGGGACGGCGATATTCCCGTTGCGCCCTATCTTTTAGCCAGTCTAGATGACATTGATTTTGAAGATGTGCCGAGTCGCACCATTATTGACGAGTTCAAGAAGCGAGCGGAGGAATACGAGGTGCCAGAGGCCAAGTTCTTCTTTTCTCATCAGGACAAAGCGGTAGCTCAACTGGCGGTCGACTCGCTGGCCAGTAAATACGAAATCAGTCCGAATTGGAGCGATGATAAACGGAAAATTTTTGTGCCAGAGGAAAAAGATCAACTCAAGGATCTGGTCAATCAATTGATATACCGTGTGAAAAAGAATAAAATTGAATTGCAAATGCGTCGGATTCGTGAGGAACTGAAGACCGTTTCTAGTGAAGACGATATGCAAATCCTCTTATCGAAATATCAAAAACTCAAAGAAGGGGAGAAACTTTTGGGTACCTTTTTGGGCAACACGATCGTGAAGTAGTGTGAAGCTACCCTCTCCAGTCCTTTATAGCAATCGTTAAGGCGCCATTTCCCCGTATCATTTCATCCTCAATCTCCCCAGCAACCAGTACGGCGGATAATTTTAAAACGGGACCTCGTAGATTCGATTTTCGCTGCCGTCCCCCGTTAAGCGACGATCGTCTCGTGCAACCCGAACAGTAGACCAAAAAACCTTTACCGTAAACGGAGACACATTTCTGAAAAAAATCCTATCCAGGCATGTGGGGTGAGCTGCCGTGCAAAAATGGACGTACTGTGGCAATTCTTAAACCAAACAGCTTGCGCGTTCAAGCGTTATAACATAAACACTTGCCGGTTCGTGGTTGGTCTTGAGCAAACCACGATTGATACACCGTTGTTAAATCTTACAAGATTTAGCCAAAATAGCGTAATAGTCAGATGAGCATCTATCCTTACTTTTATTCCAAATAAATCGACAATGAAAATAAATAACATGTTCGCGTTTTTGGTTGCACTCCTGTTGGTTCCTGTGGTATCCGCATTTGCGCAAGAGGTTGTGAGGTACGATTTGTATCTAACAGACACGGTTGTCAATTTTGCAGGAAAAGAAAAGAGAGCCATTGCGGCCAATGGGCAGATACCGATGCCGACCCTGGAGTTTACCGAAGGTGATACGGCGGAAATCGTGGTGCATAATCAGCTTCGGGAGAGCACGGCTGTCCATTGGCACGGAATATTTTTACCCAATAAGGAAGACGGTATACCCCACCTCACGCAGATGCCAATAGCCCCGGGCGCCTCGTTCACGTACCGATTTCCGATCATCCAAACCGGGACCCATTGGTATCATTCGCACGCGGGTTTACAAGAACAGATTGGCATGTACGGTAGTTTTATTATGCATAAAAGAGCTGATGATGAGACCTTTCGAAAAGGAATAGATGATTTGCCCGCTGTACCGATTATACTCAGCGAATGGACGAACCTTAAACCCGAACGTGTGAATCGAATGTTGCATGCCGCTAGCGATTGGTTTGCCATTCAAAAAGGGGCAGTACAAAGCTATTCCGAAGCCATCCGAAGCGGGCATTTCAAAACCAAGATTACCAATGAGTGGAAGCGTATGCTGGCGATGGACGTGAGTGACGTGTACTATGATCGGGTATTGATGAATGGGCGTCATCTGAGTGAGCTGAAAAGCATTGACGGTAAACCACTCCAGGCTGGGGATGAAATCCGATTGCGTATTTCCAATGGAGGCGCATCTTCCTATTTCTGGCTCCGTTATGCTGGAGGTAAAATGCGTGTGGTAGCGAGTGATGGGAACGACGTGGAACCCGTGGAGGTGGATCGGTTGCTTATCGCCGTGTCAGAAACCTATGATGTGGTGGTGCGGATTCCAGAAGATGGGAAGGCTTTTGAGCTGATGGCGACGACCGAGGATCGTACGCAATCCTCAAGCTATTTCTTAGGAAATGGCGAAAAGCAGCAGGTCGGAGAAATGCCTAGACTGAAATATTTCGAGGGGATGGAGATGATGAATGGCATGATGAAAATGAACGGCGATCTGGACGATATGGGGATGGAAATGAGTTTGCAAAAGATGGACATGAACGAGGTGATGTATCCTGAAATCACGGGTAGCGAACCGAAAAAAGGGAACAAGGATAGACCAGAGGATTCGAAAAATCAACAAGATCACATGAATCACGGTAACCATGCAGAACATGATCAGCCTGCAGAACACCACGATCACAAAGCAGATCAGACAACAATGAGTCACGATGGGGATGAAGATTCGGGACCGCATCAGCACCATACGGAGAGTAGTATCGTCACCTTGAACTACGACATGCTTCGCTCGCCAGGGAATACGACTTTGCCCCATGACGCTCCAGTGAAAGAATTGCACTTTGAGCTGACCGGAAATATGAACCGCTATGTATGGAGTATGGACAACCGGATCCTCTCGGAAACGGACAAAATACCCGTAAAAAAGGGAGAAGTATTGCGCATCACCCTTCACAACAATTCGATGATGCGGCACCCCATGCATTTACATGGGTTTGACTTCAGAGTATTGAACCAGCACGGCGATCACGCGCCGCTAAAAAACATTGTTGACATTATGCCAATGGAGACCGATACCATCGAGTTTTTAGCGAATCGAGAAGGGGATTGGTTTTTTCATTGCCATATTTTGTACCACATGATGGCCGGCATGAATCGGGTGTTTGCCATTGATGATTATCAAAACCCTTACCTGCCGGATAAGGCTAAAGCGTATCGGAAATTGCAACATCACCACAATATGCCCCATATAATGGCACAAAGTGATTTTGCCACCAACGGTATCGATGGGGAGGCCATGTTGATGAATGCCCGGTGGAGTTTGGGGACGGAATGGCGCTTAGGGTATAATGATAGCCACGGCTATGAAGTTGAAACGCATTTAGGCCGCCACATCGGAAAGATGCAATGGCTGATGCCTTTTGTAGGTTTTGATTGGCGCTACCGGAAGATGGAAGGGCACGAGCAGGAGAAGAATTTATTTGGACAAGTCAATTCGAAGCATAACCGAGCAGCCGTAAGTTTAGGGGTCATGTACACCTTACCCTTGTTGATTAATGCACAAGCTGAATTGTATCACGATGGAATGGTCCGTTTTTCGTTGATGCGTGACGATATACCGCTGTCCAAAAGATTGAGAGGAGGATTTATGGTGAATACCGATTTCGAATATATGGCGGATTTGCGTTACATCATTACACGAAACTTTGGCGTGCGCACGCATTACGACAGTGATATGGGATTTGGTGTTGGACTTTCTGTCAATTATTAATTTAGGCCGTCAAATAAATTTATTGGCCTATTGTGTAGCAAACTCGGTCGGTAATCTATAAATTTGGGTCAAATGATTTGAAATTTAGATAAACATGGCGTCATCGTTCATCTAGATTTAGACAGAAAGTTTAACAGATATTCAATATGAACAATAGAATAGGCATCAAAATCGGAGTTTGGATGGTTTTACCTTTTCTCTTTTTAGCAGGTTGTAAAACCCAAAAAGGTAAGATCGAATTCACGAATCCTACCCATAACAGCAGAGTACTGAAAGGGGAGAAGTTAGCGGTTCGTTTGAGCTTCCCAAGTCCGGATGTGGATTCGGTGGTGTATTCTATTGATGGGAATATCTTTGATCGCAAGACCGATACCTCATCGGTCGTGCTGGATTCTGAAGCCTATAGTTTTGGCAGTAAGCGCCTAAGCGCGAAAGTGTATGCTGAGGGTAAGGAAGATATTGCGTATAGCGAAGTGTTGTTTGTTCCTCCAGCCGCCAAACCCTATAGTTTCGAGGTGATCAATACCTTTGACCACGACCCTAAGGCTTTTACCCAGGGCCTCTATTACGAAGATGGGGAGCTTTTTGAATCCACCGGCCGAGAAGGTGAATCGACTGTTCGGCGGGTTGAATTAGAAACGGGTAAGGTCTTACAAAAAGTCGATATGGCGGCCAATGAGTTTGGTGAAGGAATGACTGTGGTTGGCGATGAAGCCTATGTGTTAACATGGCAGAATAACAAAGGACATGTTTACGATAAAAACAGCTTTAAGCTCTTGCGCTCTTTTGACTATCAGAACAGCAAACTCGGCTGGGGATTGACCTATGACGGCGACCGTTTTATCAAATCTGACGGCAGCGCCACCTTGTATTTTCTGGACGCTGAGAATCTCAAGGAAACGGGGAGTGTACACGTGTTTGATGAAAATGGACCGGTAGAGAATCTGAACGAACTGGAGTTTATCGATGGTAAGGTGTATGCCAATCTGTATTACGGTGATCGCGATGAAGTGGTGATTATCGATCCGCAGACCGGCGTGGTGGAAGGGAAGATAAATTTTGTGGGTCTGTACGATGGAAAGCGAGCTTCATTTGATACCGAAATGAACGGCATCGCGTATAAACCAGAAACAGAAACCTTACTGGTAACTGGAAAACTTTGGACGAAACTGTACGAAGTTCGATTGAAAGAACGGTAATTATGCTGTTCTCTAGCGTGATTAGAGTCGGGTTCGTTCCATTCGAGTAGCGCATTGAGAATCGTGAGCGATACTACACCAACATCCGCGAAAACGGCTTCCCATCGGGTTGCCAGACCGCTAGCGCCTAAGATTAGGCTGATGCTTTAGGACCGAACGCCATGGCGATATTCTGCCAGACAATGCGTTTGATTTCTTTGCCGATGCGTATAGCGATAGGAATTCGGCCCCGGTTTGTCGTCTTGAATAATCATATCCGCTTTTTCAACGATCGGAATCATGGAGCTGAACTTGATGACGGTCTAACCTATATCTGTGTAGAATTACCAGAATTTATTAAACATCAGGACGATCTGGAGAGGGATTTAGATAGGTGGTTGTACGTGTTAAAGAATATGACCAAGATGGATAAATTGCCGGTGTATTTGCGTAAGCCTGTGTTTGAGAAGATGTTCGATAGCGCACAGTACAGCAATTTAAATAAAGGGGAGCAAAAAATGTATGATGAAAGCTTAAAACGAAAGTGGGACGCTGAGGCCGTCCGCCTGTCCCAAAAACAAGAAATAGAAACAGCTCGTCAGGAGGCGATGAAGGTAGGTCGAGAAGAAGGTGTTATTTCAACGGCAAGACAGCATGCCCAGGATATGAAAAGAAAAGGTATGGCGCTTAGCTTGATCGCTGAAA
>JBQDCW010000036.1:0-29656 GCA_052092145.1 Sphingobacterium sp.
CTTAAAAAACACTTGGTGAATTAAAATATTTTTCCCTACCTTTGTATTAGGTTTAGGTTGATTACCTCATTAAGAGGTTATTTTTTAAAAGCTTGAGCAGTCGCCCGATTGTCTCAAGCTTTTTTTGTTACACGTACAATAGCATTAAACTTCTAAGCAAGAAATTGCCACCCTATCCCATACCATCAATTTCCTTAAAAGAAAGAAACATAAATACAGGACGACCCGATTATCCATTAAGGAGACTAAACTTAGTTGTTCGACCGTTAAGATTTTTGAGACAACGTGTCCTTCTTAGAGCGTATCGAGAGGTACCAGAATCCACAGGTACCGGAAATCAAGGAACCGATCAACACCGCTAGCTTGGCGTTCTCGACAAATACCGGTTCGGAAAAGGAAAGCATTAAAATAAATATGGACATGGTGAAGCCAATACCAGCTAGCATCCCCACACCAACCATATGACTCCATCCTGCTTGGTCAGGAAGGTTCGCCAGTTTACTACGGACACAAATCCAACTCGTTAAGAGTATACCCAGCGTTTTTCCAATAAACAAGCCGACGATGATCCCTAGCCCCAATGGGGTCGTTAGCCCACCCACCATTTCCTGATGAATGGTGACGTTGGTGTTCACAAGAGCAAAAAGAGGAATGATAATAAAGTTCACCGGATTGGATAAGCCCCGCTCAAGCTTTCCTAAAGGAGATTGATTTCCTTCTGAGGAGGAGATTGGCAACGTCATTGCGACCAGAACTCCGGCAATCGTGGCGTGAATACCTGAGTGATGAACAAAATACCATATAAATAATCCCGGAATAATATACGGCCAAATATTTTTCACGCCAAACCGATTTAATGCCCCCAATAAGACTAAAAGAAGTCCTGCGTAGGCCAAATATGTAAAATGCAGCTCGGTGGAGTAAAATAACGCAATCACTAGAATAGCAAGCAAGTCGTCAACGATCGCCAGAGCGGCAAGGAATACTTTCAAACTCGCTGGAACTCGCCGATCGAGTAAGGAAATAACCGCAAGAGCAAAAGCTATGTCCGTCGCCATCGGAATCCCCCATCCATGCTCGGTCGGTTCACCATGATTAAAAATCAGATAAATTAAGGCCGGCACGATTGCCCCACCGATAGCAGCTAGTATTGGTAAGATTGCTTTTTTTGGTGAAGACAATTCCCCCTGAACAAGTTCTCGCTTAATTTCAAGACCAATCAACAAAAAAAAGATGGCCATCAGCCCATCATCGATCCACTGCTTAATCCCATACCGCAGCTGAACACTTTCTGTCTCAAAACCTACCGGTGTGTCTAACAATTTTTGGAAATTCCCAGCGAGTCCCGTGTTGGCAATGATCAGCGAAACGATGACACATAGGAAAAGGAGCATACCCCCGCCAGTGTTAGAGGACAAAAAATTTTTTAACGTATTTAGATTGATCTGTCTTCCCATGTTGATCGTCTAAAAGCTAGGATAGCAATGTTCTGTACCGCCAAGTTAGAAAAATATCGCGACTGCTATAAATGCAGCGGCTTTCGTCTTTCAGACCCCTATAGATCTGGGAACGAAACAGCAATACTATTCGTCGATTTTTAGTTTTTATAGTTGAACCACTTTATCAGCTCCTTTAAGCTGGGCTTTTTTCCATACATTAAGATTCCCACCCGATAGATTCGGGCTGCAACCCAAGTTGCTAGCACAAAACCAGCCACCAACAGTCCAAGAGAGACAACAATTTGCCAAACCGGAACGCCGAACGGTATGCGGACCAACATAGCAATAGGGGAGGTTAACGGAATAAAACTCAACCAGGTAGCAATGCTACCATGAGGGTCATTGATAAGCACACCAAAGGAAAGCACGTAAGCCAAAAGTAGGGGCATGGTTATCGGCATGGTAAATTGATTGGCTTCAGTCTCGCTGTCCACTGCTGAACCAACAGCAGCGAATAGGGCACTGTACAACAGGTATCCACCGATAAAGAAAAGGAAAAAGCAGACAAAGATTTCCGTAAAATTCACGCCTGCCAATAGATCACCAATTTCAGCGATAAACGTCGATGAGCCTGATTCTTGTAACATTTGTTGCTGTTGCGCCATCTGTTGTTGTATATCCTCACCACCAATAAATACGGTACCGGCGACTGTTGCTAAAGCTACACTCAAAATTACCCAAAGCAAAAATTGTGTTATGCCCACCAAGCCAATTCCCACGATTTTACCCAGCATGAGCTCAAAAGGTTTGACAGAAGACACAATCACTTCGATAATTCGATTTGATTTTTCTTCAATGACCCCCCGCATCACCTGCGCCCCATATAAAAAAACCGATAAATAGATCAATACTGAGAGCGCCATAGCAATCCCCATTGCAACGCGCGTATCGCTATCTTTAGCTTCTCCGGATTCGGTTATTTCCTTTGTTGAGGTACGAACGCGTGAATCAATATTCCGAATGGTTTCACTGTCAATGCCAAGAGCGGTATATTGGTGCTCTAAGAGTATATTTTCTAGTTGACCTTCGACCTCAGCCTTCAGCGTGATATTGGGTTTACCTGAGGATAGCAAATCGACTCGATGTGCCTCAAAAAAGTCCTCGGGGATCATCAAAATATTTGTGGAATGATCCATATCTTGCATCGCTTTGATCTGCTCATCCAAGTCCAATGTAGACGCTGTAAAGCTAATGCTTTCACTACTTTCCAATTGGGAGGCTATTTCAGTCGTGTTATCGATTACGTAGACTATCCCTTCGGTATCCTCGAAGCTCTTCTTTGTTAGGAAAAATACACCGACGTACATCCCTATAAAAAACAGTGGCACCAAGAAAGTCATGATTAAGAAAGATTTTTTTTTAACCCTGCTTAAGTATTCACGCTGTATGATTAATATGATCTTATTCATGTGTAGGTTGGTCTGAGTTAGTGGTGGTGACTTGATCGATAAATATATCGTGCATGGAGGGGACTATTTCCAATATCTGTTGGATTTCAAGTTGCGGAATTAGATCGCTCAATACCTCGTTGAGACGATGTCCCGATTCAACACGTATTGTCATACTGCCGGCGCGCACATCATCCTGGTCGACCTGTTGCCAGAGGCCCGGTTTTGAAACAGGTAATTCGCCATCAAAGGGCACGTATTGTATACGGTAAGTCTGACTCCGATACGCGTCTTTAATTCCGTTGACCGCTCCCTGAAGAATCACTTTTGAACGGTGGATTAATGCAATATGATCACAAAGCGCTTCCACCGATTCCATCCGGTGGGTCGAATAAATGATGGTAGCTCCTTGCTTATTAAGCTCCAAGATTTCGTCCTGGATAACCTGAGTATTCACCGGATCAAAACCCGAAAACGGTTCATCGAGAATGATTAGATCGGGTTTATGGAGCACTGTGGTAACAAACTGTACCTTTTGCTGCATCCCTTTACTCAAATCCTCAATCTTCTTGTCCCACCAGGATTCGATGTGTAGCTTTTCGAACCAGTATCCGATTCGCTGTTTCGCTTCTGTCTTAGTCAAGCCTTTCAATTGCGCTAGATAAACCATTTGGTCCCCAATCTTCATTTTTTTATAAAGGCCACGCTCTTCAGGGAGATATCCAATTCGAGAAATGTGCGAGGAGTTCAACAGCTCCTCATCAAAATAGATTTCTCCCGAATCGGGAGCAGTAATTTGATTGATGATCCGAATTAACGATGTCTTACCAGCCCCATTGGGGCCCAGTAGGCCGAAAATTTTGCCTTTTGGAATGGTCATGGACACATCGTCTAAAGCGGTATGTTTGGCGTATTGCTTTACAATGTGGCGTATATCAAGCATAAAATTGAATTTGTGGTTTAATTTAGACATTTTTATTGGAAATGAAAGCCAAAACAAGGGGTTGAATCATTGGATGAAAATATTTTTTAATAATTGTACATTTGTAGCATGATCATTCACACCGCCGAGTTCCTGATAAGCAATGCAGATGTCCGCAAGCTACCAACTGCTAATCTGCCGGAATATGCCTTCATTGGCCGTTCAAATGTCGGCAAATCGTCCTTGATCAACGCGCTGACGCGGAGAAAGGGATTAGCTAAAACCTCGCAAACACCGGGTAAAACGCAGTTGATTAATCACTTTGTAATTAATTCGGAATGGTACTTGGTCGACCTTCCGGGCTACGGCTTCGCTCAGACTTCAAAAAAGAATCGCCACACCTGGCAAAAATTTATCCGTCAGTACCTTTTAAAACGGGAAAACCTCCAGTGTGTGTTTGTTTTAATCGATAGTAGACATGAGCCTCAAAAGAATGATCTGGACTTTTGTTATTGGCTAGGAGAAGAAGGTATTCCGTTTCTGTTGATTTTTACCAAAGCAGACAAACAATCAACCGTTAAATCAGATCAGAACGTTGCAAAATTCCATCGCGCTATGAAAACTTGGTTTGAGGAGGTACCTAAATCTTTTTTAACCTCTTCAGAAACGCGAATCGGGTGCGATGAGATTCTCCAGACAATCCAACAAATTAACGACAACTTTCAAACCCAAAAGTAGAAATGAAAAAATACATGTCATTGGTACTGTTTGCACACAGTGTCTTTGCACTTCCATTTGCGATCATCGGTTTTTTTTTAGCCCTCCAAACGACAGATGTTTCCTTTGACTGGAAACTATTTTTATTAATGCTCCTCTGTATGGTAACGGCACGAAATTCGGCCATGGCTTTTAATCGCTACCTGGACCGCGATATCGACTCGTTAAATCCACGGACCGCCATCAGAGATATCCCAGCGGGCCGAATTAGTCCTAAACAGGCTATGCGGTTCACAGTTATCAATTGTTTGGTGTTTATAGTAGCATGCTATTTTATTAATACAATCTGTTTCCTACTGTCTCCAATCGCGTTATTCGTCATCTTGTTTTATTCTTATACGAAACGAATCTCACCGCTCTGCCATTTGGTTTTAGGCTTGGGATTAGGTTTAGCACCCGTAGGAGCCTATTTAGTCGTAGCAGGAGCTTTTCATATTATCCCTATACTTTACGGACTGGCCGTGTTAACTTGGGTGAGTGGTTTTGATATTATCTATGCGTTGCAAGACGAAGATTTTGATCGACAGCATGGGCTGAATTCGATCCCAGCGAATTTAGGTGGCAAAAATGCCATACGTGTATCGAAATTGCTCCATGTGCTCTCATTCCTATTTGTTTTACTACCGGTATGCTATATGCCAGCAGGACCAGCATACTATATAGGGCTGCTATTATATGCCGGCTTACTCCTATATCAACACCGACTAGTTAGTCTCCAGGACCTGAGCCGAGTGGACCGATCTTTCATGACAACGAATGGTCTAGCTTCAGTCATTTTCGCAGCCTTCTACTTGATCGATATTTGGGTTAGTTAGAACGCTAAATCGGACTCTTTCTGACACTGCACTTAAAAAATTAATTTGCATTCCGTTTTGAAATCGTTTTCTTTGCATCAAATCTGATTATAATACATGGCGAAAAATCTACTGATAGTCGAATCTCCCGCGAAAGCAAAAACCATAGAAGGGTACTTGGGTAAAGACTTCCTTGTGAAGTCTAGTTATGGTCATATCCGAGACTTAGTCAAGACTGATGACGCTATAGATACCGAAGACAACTTTAAACAAAAATACGAGGTTCCTTCGGATAAGAAAGCCATCGTCAGCGAGTTAAAAAAACTTGCAAAATCAGCGGAGATGGTTTGGTTAGCCTCCGATGAAGACCGCGAAGGTGAGGCGATTTCTTGGCACCTATACGAAACTTTGGGACTTAAGGAAGAAAACACCAAACGAATTGTTTTTCATGAAATTACGAAGCCTGCAATTTTAAAAGCGATTGAGGCTCCTCGGAAAATAGATTACAACTTGGTGAATGCCCAGCAAGCTAGACGGGTGCTCGATCGGTTGGTAGGATTCGAGCTTTCCCCAGTTTTATGGCGTAAAGTAAAACCGTCTTTATCGGCGGGTCGTGTGCAATCGGTCGCCGTTCGTTTGATTGTTGAGCGCGAACGGGACATTAACCGCTTCCAAGCGGAGCCCGCTTTCAAGATCGTTGCGCTGTTTCTTACCGGCACAACAAAGTCCACGCGTTTTAAGGCTGAGCTACCTCAGCGTTTTTCAACCGTCGAGGATGCTCAGAGCTTCCTTAAGGCTTGTATAGAAGCTGACTTCAGTGTTGCCAGCTTGGAAACCAAGCCATCCAAACGGACACCATCTGCTCCCTTTACAACCTCCACACTTCAACAGGAGGCCAGTAGAAAGCTAGGATATTCAGTAGCCAGGACCATGCAAGTTGCTCAACGTCTTTATGAGGCTGGGCGAATTACGTATATGCGTACCGACTCCGTTAACTTATCAGAGACAGCGCTCCAGGCAGCACAAGCTGAGATCACGAAAGCGTACGGTGAGCAGTATCATAAAAAACGTCAATATAGAACAAAGAATACTGGGGCACAAGAAGCTCACGAAGCAATAAGACCAACTTATTTTGAAACTCATAGTATCGATAGTGATCACTCCGAAAGACGCCTGTACGAACTGATATGGAAGCGTGCTATTGCGTCTCAAATGAGTGAAGCAACTTTTGAGAAGACGACGGCGAAAATCGATGTTTCCACGCGAGATGAGGATTTAGTCGCTAGTGGAGAGGTGATGAAGTTTGACGGTTTTCTTAAGGTTTACTTTGAATCTTCCGATGAGGAAAATGATGAGTTAGAAATGGATCAGTCGGACAACTCCTTACTACCCCCTTTAGAGCGAGGACAAGTCCTGACATTAGATTCCATGCAAGCGACCGAGCGTTTTTCGCGACCGCCTGCCCGATTTACAGAGGCCTCATTGGTTAAGAAACTAGAAGAATTAGGCATCGGAAGACCTTCAACCTATGCGCCAACAATATCGACTATCCAAAATCGTGGTTACGTCGTTAAAGAAGACCGTGACGGTAAAGAGAGAAGTTACCGTGTGCTCAGTATTGAAGCAGGGCAGATCAATGCACAAACCAAGACAGAGATAACCGGGGCAGAACGCAATAAGATGTTTCCCACGGATATCGGTGTATTGGTAAATGACTTTTTGGTGCAGCATTTCAATGGGATTGTTGATTATCATTTTACGGCAAAGGTCGAGAAGGAGTTTGATGAAATAGCCCAAGGTTATAAAGAGTGGACAGAAATGTTGACTAATTTTTACGGTCCATTTCATGCCGAAGTTCAAAATACGCTGGATAACGCTGACCGCGCTACCCACGAACGCGCCCTTGGACTAGATCCTGCATCCGGAAAACCAATAACCGTCCGAGTTGGGCGCTTTGGACCATTGGTGCAAATCGGAGCTGCAGATGACGAAGAGAAACCTCGTTTTGCCTCGCTTCGAAAAGGGCAGATGATTGAAACGATCTCGTTAGAAGAGGCCCTTGAGCTTTTCAAATTACCTAAAAAGGTCGGTGAGTATGAGGAGAAGGAAATGTCTGTTGCTATTGGTCGATTCGGTCCCTATATACGCCACGACAATAGTTTTTACTCCTTACCGAAAGAACTGGATCCGCTTGATGTAGAGGAAGGCCAAGCGATTGAAATTATCGAGGAAAAACGCAAAAAAGATCGGGAAAAAATTATCCGAGTCTTCGACGAAAACCCAGAGGCTAAGATAGAGAATGGTAGGTGGGGTCCATTTGTTCGATTTGGCAAGCAAAACCTCAAAATACCAAAGGGCACCGAGGTGGAACAAATCTCCTATGCTGATGTTTTAAAGTGGGCAGAGGAAGACCCCAAATCCGGTGGCGCGAAAAAAGGCCGGACAAGTAGAGCAAAAAAGAAATAAACTATACGGATTGAAGTCAGTAATCGCCTAGATGCGATACAAACACAAACCCAATACAACATTCCACGCGCGGTGTATTGGTTATTTATATGACGGCGCGTAAACCCCATTTGCTAAACGCAAATGGGTAGTCTATCAATTCGGGTGGACGTTATGGAAACACACTTTCTGCGTCCATCACGTTCATTGTCTATTTTGGAACAACTAAATAGGGCATTTTTTGATTAACAATGTTTTAAAAAAAACACTTAAAGCAATCATTCCTATCTGTAATTGGTATGTCAAAAAAAAACTATGTAATTGCCATTGACGGCTTCTCTTCCTGTGGAAAGAGTACAGTCGCGAAAGCCTTAGCCAAGAGTCTAAACTTTGTCTTCATTGATAGTGGTGCCATGTATCGGGCAGTCACCCTTCATTTTCTCGAAAACAACATTGATCTAAACAATGAGCAATCTGTAAAAACGGCACTTAACGAAATACAAATTGATTTTATTCCCGCCCCCGATCGTACATTAACAGAGTTGAACGGCCGTGATGTGTCCGATGCAATTCGCTCCATGCAGGTTTCCGAACAGGTCAGTGAGGTTAGTGCTATCAGAGCTGTCCGCCAAGCGATGGTCAAACAACAACAAGAATTAGGAAAAAAACGAAACATTGTAATGGACGGACGGGATATTGGAACAACGGTCTTCCCAGATGCTGATCTCAAAATCTTCATGACCGCTAACCCTCAAGTCAGGGCAGAGCGTCGTTTCGCTGAACTAACCGCCAAAGGCGAGGTTCTTAGCATGGAGGAAGTCAAGGAAAACTTAGCGCACCGCGATCATCTTGATAGCACCCGAGAAGAAAGCCCCCTTCGCCAGGCTGAGGACGCCATCGTTCTCGATAATTCGGAAATCAATCAAGAAGAGCAATTGCAGTTTGTGATCAATTTGATCAAGCAACAAACCGACGTGCCAATATAGGTCATGACAATAATTGGGGGTTAGCGCTGCCAGGAACTATCCTGTGAGGCAGCCCGTTGTGAAAATGCCCTACTATTTCTAAAACAGTAGGGCATTTTCAACTAGCATTATTTTGTTGCATTGTCAATATCCTGTTGCTCCCGGAGTCTGCTAATATTATTCTTCGACTCGAAATCATCGGTTTTCTCTTGGAATGAATTTAATATTTCCAGAATTGCCTCGGAGTTTTCCGCCGTCCTAGAATAGATATCCGGAATTTTAGACTCAATAATCTTGTCGCCTAATTCGATATTATCAATCTCGACCTTTGCAATTTTTTCTAAAACGGCCTGCTGACTATTACGAATGCCCTCGAGTTCTCTGGATATCTTTTCCATTAACTCGAATTTCTTTAATTTATCCATAGAATTAAACGTTAGTTTTATATCTATTATAACGCTTTGAGATCCTTTTTGTTGTCACAATTACACAAAAAACTGAATATCAATTCATTGCACATCCTATATACTCAATAAGACAGACGAAAAACGGGAAGACTGTTATCATTTAGTCTTCCCGTCAACACTTAACCTATAACTTTAAGTAAATTTTCATAAGGTGGCACGCAAAAGCCGATCAACCTCATGGTATGGGTGAGCGGTCATGCCAAACTCCGCACGCTCACTGTCTTCCAGGATAGGCTTGCAATCCCTTTTCAAGGCAAACTAGAGCGGCAGAAAGTTCTTCGATATTCAACACATAAGCCAAGCGAACTTCATTTTCACCGGCATTTGCGGTGGAATAAAAGCCAGTTGCTGGTGCCATCATCACAGTTTGCCCCTCATAGCTAAATTCTTCAAGCATCCATTGACAAAATCGATCGGCATGATCAATAGGCAATTTAGCCACAACGTAAAAAGCACCACCGGGGTTGGGACAAAAAACACCTTTGATCGCGTTCAAGCCGCTAACCAATGCATCTCGACGCGCGGTGTATTCGGTCTGAACGGCCTCAAAATAACTCGACGGCGTGTCCACTGCAGCCTCTGCAGCAATTTGGCCTTCCAATGACGGGCTCAGACGCGCTTGAGCGAACTTAAGTGCCGTTTGATATAAATCGTAATTCTTGGTTATAATGCAACCAATTCGTGCCCCGCAGGCTGAATAACGCTTGGAGACAGTATCCAATATAACCGCGTGTTCTTCTAAGCCGGGCAGATGCATCGGAGAAGTAAATTCACGTCCGTCATAACAGAATTCCCGATAGGCTTCGTCTGAAAATAGAAAGAGGTCATATTTGAGACATAATTCCCCAAGCGCCTCTAACTCTTCTCTGGAATATAAATATCCTGTGGGATTGTTAGGGTTGCAAATAGCGATTGCACGCGTTTTTGGTGTGATAACTTTTTCGAATTCAGCAATAGGGGGGAGCGCGAACCCATTATCAATAACCGCCATAATTGGCTTCACAACAATGTCCGCAGAACACGCAAAACCATTATAATTTGCATAGAAAGGTTCAGGGATGATTATTTCCTCTCCGGGATTGATACAGGCTTGCATGGCAATTGTTATCGCTTCTGATCCACCGTTGGTCACCAAAATATCGTTGGGTGTTACCTGGTATCCCAGATCGTTGTAATACTCTGCCAATTTTGCCCGATAAGACGGAGTACCTTCCGAGGCGGTATAGGCCCAGACCTTAAAATCTACATTTTTCAAAGCTTGAATCATCACGTCCGGTGTCTCAATGTCGGGCTGGCCAATGTTTAAATGAAAAATTTTCTTCCCTTCTTTTTTTGCTTGATCAGCAAAAGGGGTCAGTTTACGAATTGGTGAAGCAGGCATGTTGATGCCCTTTTTTGATATTTTTGGCATATCGTTACAAATAATATTAGTCCACGCAAAAATACAAATAATACGGCGCCAGACGAGCATAAAAAAAGCCATTCTTTTACGGAATGGCTTTCTTATCTAAACCGATAAGGTATCGGTCAAAATTCTTTACTATTCGACCACACCTTTAATGGTCAATGTCTTCACTGGAGTTTTCGTATTTGATTTTACGATAAAAGATTTGGTGAATGGTCCTTTAGCAGCGGCATTGAATGTCACCTTAATCGATCCGGATTCACCTGGTTTCACAGGTGTTTTGGTAAACTCAGCAACCGAACAACCGCAGGTTGGTTGCACATCGGATAGGATGATGGGCTGATCACCTGCATTACTAAACTGGTATTCATAAGAAACCGGTTTATCCAATGGAATCTTCCCAAAATCATGGGTTTCTTTCTCAAACTTGAATTCAGCCGCTAAGATGCCCATCGCCGTGAAGCCAATAAAAGCAATAACTACTGCACATATACTTGTTATGTTTTTCATCGTTTCAATTTTTTTCTAGTGTCTGTTGTAATCAATCAAATCTAGGACCATTTCTGCTAGATTACGATTCTTTTGTTAGCATTAAAAGTAAACCAACAACATTTTTACAATTTGAAAGCTATATAATTCCTTCTTTCAATATGTCCTGTAAGTGCACAATACCTGCGTATTGTCCCTCATGAATGACAATAAGCTGCGAAATACTGCTCTGCCTCATGACATGTAGTGCGCTGGCAGCCAATTCATTAATATCAATAGTCTTCGCATTTGGAGACATAATATCCTTAGCCGTGATAGGAGTCAGATCATCGTAACGTTCCAGCATCCTACGAATATCGCCGTCGGTAATGATGCCTTGAATTTTATTTTGATCAATCACCACCGTGGCACCCAATCTAAATTGAGTAATACTGATCAAAACCTCCCGTATACTCGCCGATGCATTCACTTCAGGACATCCATTCTCCTCAGCAAGGTCACTGACCTTAAGATAGAGCTGTTTGCCTAGTGCTCCTCCAGGATGATATTTAGCAAAGTCTTGGTCGCTAAATTGCCGAATACTCTGCAAACAGACCGCGATAGCATCACCCATCGCTAATTGAACGGTGGTACTGGTCGTCGGTGCTAGATTGTTCGGGCAGGCTTCCCGAGTAATGGAGGTGTCCAAAATAAAATCGGCCTGCTGGGCTAAAAATGATTCTCGGTTCCCGACCATTGCCACTAACAAATTGCCAGTTTGCTTCAAATAAGGGACCAAGACTTTAATTTCCGGTGTATTGCCGCTTTTTGAAATCGCAACGATCAAATCGTCTTTTTGGATAATGCCTAAATCTCCGTGTATTGCATCGGCAGCATGCATAAAAATAGCTGGCGTGCCCGTTGAATTCAACGTGGCCACAATCTTCTGTGCGATGATTGCACTCTTTCCAATACCCGTTAAAATAACACGGCCCGGTAACGAAAGGATGCGCTCTATAACATGCACAAAATCTTCATCTAATTTCTCAGAAAGAGACCGGACATTCTCGGCTTCAAGCTCGAAAGTGCTCTGTGCCAGCATTTTGATATCGATATTGCTTTTCACTTTAAAATTGCTTAATTTTATATATAATATATACGTGTTCGCACACAAAAATACGGTATTTGTTACGTATTATCAGTACGCTCACTACATCTATTTATTTTCGCGGAGTCAATGGAAATAGAAAAATCACTATTCGATAATCTTCAAGATTTTTTCGGCTTCGACACCTTCAAAGGGGAACAAGAAGCGATTATTACAAATGTTCTGAATCGAAAGGACACCTTTGTCATCATGCCTACCGGAGGTGGTAAGTCAATTTGCTACCAACTTCCTGCCATGATGAGCGCAGGCACAGCTATCGTAATATCACCCTTGATTGCGTTGATGAAAAACCAAGTGGATCAGCTACGCGCGTTTGGAGGCAGAGAGAGTATAGCCCATTTTTTAAATTCTTCACTCTCCAAAAGCGAGATACAACGGGTCAAACAGGATGTGCAAGATGGGAAAACTAAATTACTCTATGTTGCGCCCGAATCATTGGCAAAACAAGAAAATGTCAGTTTTCTAAAAAACATTACTATCTCCTTTGTGTCCGTAGATGAGGCACATTGTATTTCAGAATGGGGCCATGATTTCCGACCTGAGTATAGGAAAATTCGTCAGGTCATTAATGAAATTGGTGACGACATTCCGATCATCGCTCTGACGGCAACAGCCACACCAAAAGTACAATCAGACATTCGGAAAAACCTCCAAATGACCGAGGCGACATTGTTTAAATCGTCGTTCAACCGGACAAATTTGTACTATGAAGTTCGTCCAAAACTGGACGTTATTAAACAAATCGTTCGCTTCATCAAAACCAACAACGGTAAAGCGGGTATTATCTACTGCTTAAGTCGCAAAAAGGTAGAAGAAATTTCAGAGGTATTGAGTATCAACGGGATTAAATCGCTGCCCTACCACGCCGGGCTGGACCCCAAAACTAGAGCCGATACGCAAGACAAGTTTCTGATGGAGGACATCGACGTTATTGTCGCGACGATAGCGTTCGGGATGGGGATCGATAAGCCGGATGTTCGCTACGTTATCCATCACGACATCCCAAAATCAATGGAGGGGTATTATCAGGAAACCGGAAGGGCAGGACGCGACGGGGGAGAGGGATATTGCCTTGCCTTCTATTCAGATAAAGACGTCGAGAAGCTGACTAAATTCATGAAGGACAAACCGGTATCCGAAAAGGAGATCGGTATGCAGATCTTGAAAGAAGTGATCGATTATTCTGAATCCGCGGTATGCCGAAGGAAACAGATTTTACATTATTTTGGTGAAAAATTTGATGAGACCGGCTGTAATAATATGTGTGACAATTGTCGGGCAGCTAAAACCACCTTTGAGGCGGAAGAATCACTACTACGCATTTTAGGCTTCATCGAGCAGCAAGGTGATAAGTTTGACGACCAGCACATTATCAATGTATTGATTGGTCAGAATAACCAGCCTATTGCATCATATAAACATGATAGCCACCCGCTTTTCGGAACTGGTAAAGAACTGGGGGTCAATTATTGGAACTCATTGATTCGACAAGCCGAGCTTGCGGATTTTATAAAAAAAGACATCGATCATTACGGACTTTTGCAGCTCACCTCTGGCGGCAGAAAATATCTTTCTAATCCCTATCCGATTAAATTTATTTTCAACCGTCCAATGGAGATGGGATTAACGGGCTCCAGCGACGATTCGAAGTCACAAAATGGCGCATTAGACACCTCATTGCTACAAATTCTAAGGGACCTTCGAAAGAAAATAGCCAAACAAAAATCACTGCCTCCATTCGTCATTTTCCAAGATCCATCCCTTGATGAGATGTGCACGCATTATCCAATAAGCTTGGATGAATTGAAGAAAATTCAAGGCGTTGGTTCTGGAAAAGCAATGAAATTCGGCGCTCCGTTTGTTTCGTTGATCAAAACCTATGTAGAAGAAAATGAGATTGATCGACCACAAGATTTAGTGATTAAAAGCACCGCCAACCGTTCTGCATTGAAAGTTTCAATCATTCAAAACATTGACCGGAAACTTAGCCTGGATGATATCGCGACGGCCAAGGGGGTTAGCTATGAGGATCTGCTAAAGGAGGTCGAGTCAATTGTTAATTCGGGCACTAAGTTGAATATCGGCTATTTTGTCGATGAAATGATTGATCAGGACCGACAAGACGAGGTATACGATTACTTTCGATCCGCAGAAATAGATTCTATAAATACGGCCTTAGATGAGCTCGGTGAAGAAGACTATTCTTATGAGGATATTCAGCTAATGCGTATCAAATTCATGTCAGAACTAGGAAACTAATACGAATATATGATCAATAATTACCTGCCCAACATCAATAACGGCGACTCTACCGCTTTTTTCTTGATGGCTGGTCCGTGTGCGATTGAAAGTGAAGAAATGGCACTTCGAATCGCCGATCAGATTGTCGGTATAACAGACAAACTGAATATTCCTTATATTTTTAAAGGATCATACCGCAAAGCAAACCGTTCTAAAGTAGATTCTTTCACAGGCATTGGTGACGAGAAAGCACTAAAGATTTTAGAGAAAGTTGGCAAAACTTTCGGGGTGCCAACTGTTACCGACATTCATGAATCATCCGAGGCCGAAATGGCCGCAGCCTATGTCGATGTCTTACAGATACCTGCATTTCTATGTCGGCAGACGGATCTATTGGTCGCCGCTGCACAGACTGGAAAGGTTGTCAATATCAAAAAAGGGCAATTCTTGTCTGCCGAATCGATGCAATTTGCAGTAGATAAGGTACGCGATTCAGGAAATGACAAAGTTATTTTAACAGATCGAGGAAACAGCTTTGGTTATCAAGATCTTATCGTTGATTTTCGGGGTCTACCGACTATGAAAGAATTCAGTGTCCCAACCGTTATGGATTGTACACACTCTCTGCAACAACCCAATCAAAGTTCAGGCGTGACAGGAGGGAAGCCGGAGCTTATTGAGACAATTGCCAAAGCAGCGATCGCTGTGGGTGCAGACGGTTTATTTATTGAGACCCATCCGAATCCAGCTCTAGCGAAATCCGATGGGGCGAATATGTTAAATCTAGCTTTATTAGAAAACCTGCTCACTAAATTAATTCGCATTCGAGAGGCGGTTATTTAGCAGGTTTATATAAATGCAAGTAAGAATATTCTTGAAGCTTGAAGAAGGGTTAAGAATAATCCGGGCGGAACGCTCCGATAACACAGGCAAAGCCTTAACAAGGCGTTGAAGTCCGAAACCCATTTGTCTTTAATAAATGGGAGTTCACACCCTTTACTTTTGGCACCTACTATAATTCACTGAATATACCTAGAGCGCGCAAACTGAGCCTTCCTTTACTTTACAAAAAAAGCCTTTGAAAAAAATCAAAGGCCTCTTGCTATTAAAAATGAGTTGTAGATCAACGGACTACTCGAAATATTCTCGAATCCGCTCAAAGAAAGATTTTTCACCTTTCCCTGGCTGAGGTTTAAAGTTCGAAGAGGTCTTCAGTTTCTCAAGCAATTCCTTTTCCTCTTTTGATACCGCTTTTGGTGTCCATACATTTACATACACCAACTGGTCTCCTCTATGATAGGAATTGACTTCAGGCAACCCTTTGCCTTTTAAACGTAGGGTTTTTCCACCTTGTGTACCGGGTTCAATTTTTATCTTAGCTTTTCCATCAATTGTTGGAATTTCGACACTAGTGCCCAACGCTGCATCAGCAAAATTAACATACAAATCATGAATCACGTTGATACCATCACGGTTAAGTTGCTCATGCGGAATTTCTTCCACCAAGATAATGAGATCGCCTGGCACACCTCCACGGGGGGCCGCATTACCTTTTCCACTCATTGAAAGCTGCATACCTTCGCTAACGCCGGCAGGAATATTGATGAAAATAGTTTCTTCACCGCGAGTCAAGCCATCACCCTTACAAGTCGTACATTTTGCTGTGATTTCCACTCCCTCACCATTACAGGTAGGACAGGTACTGGTCGTCTGCATCTGACCCAATATAGTGTTGGTAACCCTTCTGACCGCGCCACTTCCACCACAGGTATTACATGTATGATAAGAGCTTTGATCTTTAGCACCACTACCGTCACACGTTTGACACTTTATCTGCTTGTTAACTTTTACCTTCTTTTCTACCCCTTTCGCAATCTCTTCTAGAGTCAATTTGACTTTAATACGCAGGTTAGTGCCCCGTTGTACTCGGCGGCCTCCTCTGGAACCACCTCCGCCACCAAAAAAGCTCTCGAAGGGATTCCCTCCACCGAAAACATCTCCGAATTGACTAAAGATATCATCCATATTCATACCACCACCACCGCCAAATCCTCCAGACGCGGAGTTTCCAGCGTGGCCGAATTGGTCATATCGTTTTCTCTTTTCTGGATTGCTTAAAACCTCGTAGGCTTCTGCAGCTTCTTTGAATTTATCTTCTGCCTCTTGGTCTCCCGGATTTTTATCAGGATGAAACTTTATAGCCAGCTTTCGGTATGCACTTTTTATCTCGGCTGCCTCGGAGGCCCTTTGTACTCCCAGAACATCATAATAATCTCTTTTTGACATTTTTTTCCTCCTATTGTCCTACAACGACCTTTGCAAAGCGAATTACATTATTATTTAACAAGTATCCTTTTTCCACCACATCAATCACCTTGTCTTTCATTTCGGGGGTCGGCGCGGGAATTAATGTGATCGCCTCCTGGAACTCTGCATCAAATGCTTCTCCCATAACTTCGATTTCTTTCACACCTAACTGTTCGAAAGTTTTCGTCAGTTTTTGATAAACCAAATCGAGTCCTTTTTTGACAGGGTCGTCCTCGGGAATCTCATCCATAAATTGAATAGCACGATCGAAATCGTCAATAATCGGGAGGAGCTTGACAATAACATCCTTTCCTGCCGACTGCATTAATTCGATTCTTTCTTTCGATGTACGCCTCTTATAATTATCGAACTCTGCAAAGAGCCGTGTGTACTTATCATTGGATTCCGCCAATTTTTGGGTTAATTCGTCAACCTCAGTTGATTCCTGGATCTCTTGTTCTTCTTCTGGATTCAGTTCCGGATCTTGGATATTCTCGTTTTCGTTCTTCATCACCTATTATATAGAAATTCTACAATTCGATAAACTTTGACTGGGATCTTGTAAAAAGGAGAGATAATCTGATGGTTCCTCAAGTTCGCTAACGAACGTAATTTCTAACCAGATTATCTCATCATTTTTACGACAATATTGTTATTTTTTTCGACGTAAAGCCCAATCTAACGCCCATACAACAATTTTACTGCCAACACGAAAAATCCGACAGGCTGTCAGTATTTTCCAGATGACACTGGCAATTGTACCGAAATATTAAAGCGTGTCAGTTATCAGATACTCACATTGTCATGCAGTATGCCGTCATCAGTTTTAATTATACGAGCTGGCATATTTCTGATGATTTGATAGTCATGAGTCGCCATTAAGACCGACGTGCCAGAGGTAGCGATGTCCCGTAATAAAAGCACAATTTCTTCAGAGGTATCTGGGTCGAGGTTTCCCGTCGGCTCATCCGCTAATATGATTTCAGGGTTATTTAACAGGGCACGAGCAATGACAACCCGTTGTTGTTCACCACCGGAGAGTTCATGAGGCATCTTCTTAAGCTTGGAACGTAATCCAACCTTCTCCAACACATCAATGATACGACTCTCGATCTGCGAACGTTCCTTCCAACCGGTCGCTTTCAGAGCAAACTCGAGATTCTTTTCGACACTCCGATCATTTAATAGATGAAAGTCTTGGAAAACAATACCCAGTTTCCGACGAAGATAAGGCACGTCGTTTTCATTTAGTTTCTTAAGATCGAAACCTGTAATCATACCTTCACCTGTGGCGATATATAGGTCTCCGTAAATGATCTTTAACAAACTACTTTTACCGGAACCTGATTGTCCAATCAAGTAGAGAAATTCGCCCTGGGCAATATCAAGATTGACATTGGATAAAACCAGATGTTTTTGTTGGTAGATATCTACATTTTTCAGTTTGATAACCGTATTTGTTTCTCTCATAACTTTCTATAAGTCGATTTTTTTTATTTGCCCGAAAGGAAGCTCTCGAACGATTTGCATAATGTATTCTGCATGATCAGCCAGACCGATCTTATCTAACGTTTTATCGGGTCTATCGACACGAAAATAGGCCAAAAGTGTAAAAGCATCGTCACGTAATTGAACGTAATCCGGAATTTTTGCTACACCTTTAACTTTGATGATATACATAGTCAAACAAAAATAAGACTTTTTGCCAACTCACCCTCATATAACGAGAATTAATCCGATTTATTGGTTTTTCAGCAAAAAAGCAAGCGTATCGACATTGTCCGCATAGTCATCAAGCGCCGGACACTGCGATTCCCCTAATGCGAATTGTGGTATCTCGCCGAGCGCAAGTGGAATGTTACTCGCAACTAACTGAATTTGATCCGAAAGAGGCTTAATACTAACGGTTAACTGATTTTGGTCGTCGTAAAACTCATAATGTAACACTGAAAGAGGAGAGGGTAACCCAGCATGCTCTCTAAGCAAGAGAAAACCATTATCATAATGTGGATCCTTATTGATCAAGTAGATTGATTTATTGAAGTCATAATTATTCCGATATTTAGTATGATTCCCGATGGAGGCAAAGACCTCTAGTGAATCTAAAAGTTTCGGTATCCCATAATTTCTTGGGAGAAACAGTTTGGACACCGATCGGCAACCCAATCCGAAATAGTCAAAAATATCGTGTCCCAGCTTATGCAGCTCCTCATCAGACTCCTCACCGGAAAGCACGGCAATCGAATTTCTATTCTTGCGAATGACGTGAGGGTATTTGCCGAAATAATAATCAAAATATCGAGCGGAATTGTTACTCCCTGTAGCGATAATGACGTCAAATTGCCGCAGTTGATCGACCATCTCGATCTGATTTCCAAAGGCTGGCTCTATTTCGATCAACGTATCGAGAATCTGACGGGTAAGACCAGCGTCGTCCGAAGAAACTTTGATTGAAGCTCGGAATCCAGCCAAAAGCACACACATGATGTCGTGAAACCCCACCAAGGGAAGATTTCCCGCTAGAATCAACCCTACAGTCTTATTTACTGATCCAGTAGGAACTTCCTGGAGCCAACACCTTAGTTTCTCTTCTTTAAGATTGATCGCGATAACTTGAAGTTGTTTTTGTACGTTTTCTCTTGTGTACCAGGGATTTTTCTGCTCGACTTGGTCCAGAAAGGAGGTGTTCAAAAATTCCCGCGAACCTAAGTATTGTCCCAGCAGGACGAATGCCTGAATTCTTTTTTCTAATATCAAAATCTTATTATTTAGAATAATTTTCTACTATTTTTGCATTATATTTGCCATATCAAAGTAAATACTACTAACTTTATATACATTTATTTTTGTGTGTATAAACAGAGTGCTAACTTTGTGGTAGCAAAATTAGTTAATATTTTATTGTAAGGATATAAATGGCGATTAAAATTACAGATGAATGCATTAATTGCGGGGCGTGCGAACCGGAATGCCCAAACAATGCGATCTATGATGTCGGTGTGACTTGGAAATTTTCCGATGGAACGGCGCTGGATGGTGTGATCGATTTTGGAGATGGTGTTACCTTGGATGCGAACGAATCTCAGGAAGCTGTTTCTAACGAAGTTTATTATATAGTTTCAGACAAATGCACGGAGTGTGTTGGTTTTCACGACGAACCCCAATGTGCGGCTGTTTGTCCGGTAGACTGCTGTGTAGATGATGAAGATATCCGTGAATCAGAAGAGGAGTTATTGGCGAAAAAAGCCTGGCTTCACGCTGAATAAACGAAACAACATAACAATATGATAATGGGTAGACCGCTTGGTTCTGCCCATTTTTATTTTGGCGTCGTCTGACTGGAGATTTAAAACCTTGGTGAATCCGGCCTTTCTCGGATTTTTGGTTGTCAAAAAAATCGGCGTTTTGAATACCATTACAAGACCAACCTACTCCATAGAAAACAACAGCTAAGGTAGGGGTACTGGCAAGAGATTAAAAGCCGGGGGGATAATCACTATTTGATAAAGGTGCTCAATCTAATGACAGTTTAATGCATTTGTCTGGTAATAAAGAATAGAATCATTGTATATTTAATTCTGCTATTCAAAAACTCACAAATTTTTAATAACGAGCAATGATAAATCGAATAATTATTTTAATCGGTGTTTTAATTGGAGTAACTTTCGTACAAGCGCAGCAAACGACCGTAAAAACCTATAGTAATCCACTTAATATTAGTTATCGTTTTTTTTAGGTGAGCCCTCGCGACGCGAAGCGGCAGATCCTGCAATTGTATTATATAAAGACGATTACTATCTATTCGCCTCAAAATTGGGAGGATATTATTATTCTCAGGATCTGCTCGAATGGCATTTCGTCACTACTGAAGACCTTCCTATTGAGGATTATGCTCCAACTGCGGTGGTCATTAACGGGGCCATCTATTATACAGGAAACAACACAGAGATTTTATATAGGTCTGAAGACCCCAAAGGTGGACAATGGGAAGTAGCCAATGCGTCCTTTCCAAGTGTGGGAGATCCTGCTTTTTTCCTCGATGATGATGGGCGGGTTTATTTGTATGACTGAGTAACAAATAATGGCCATATAAAGGGAAGGGAACTGGATGCCAAAACTCTTGACCCTGTAGGAGAACCCGTAAATTTACTAACCGGAAATCCGTCTGAATATGGGTGGGAACGTCCGGGTGATTATAATGAACTCAATGCAGCTCCCTGGATAGAGGCTCCCTGGATGACCAAACACAACAACATCTACTATTTGCAGTACTCCGCGCCCGGTACCGAATATAAAAGCTATGCAGATGGATACTATACCTCTGAAAGCCCCCTAGGACCGTTCACATATGCTTCAAGCAATCCATTTTCATCTAAACCCGAGGGTTTTATTGCCGGAGCAGGTCATGGAGCAACTTTTCAAGATAAACATGGAAATTGGTGGCATATCGCAACGATGTCCGTTTCGGTAAAAGAAAAGTTTGAACGGAGGTTGGGATTGTTTCCGGTTCAGTTTGATAAGGATGGCGTGATGATGGCGGACACAAAATTCGGTGACTATCCCACGATAATGCCCGATCATAAACTTGAGGATATAAATGAATTATCCACCGGCTGGATGTTGCTTTCCTATGATGATAATAAAATTGAAGCTTCCTCAACGCTGGAGGAGCATTCCAAAGAAAATGCCTTCAACGAGAATGTTAGGAACTATTGGAGTGCGAAGACGGGTGATAAGGGAGAATGGTTAAGTACAGATCTGGGAGGAGTTTTTACCATAAATGCACTACAGATTAACTTTGCAGAAAATAACACCCAGCTTTTTGGTCGTGAAGGGGTACTTGCACATCAATATCTCGTTGAGTATTCCGATGATAAAAAAATATGGGAAACTTTGATAGATCAAAGAAATAATTCAGAAGATTTTACTCATCAATACCACGTAATGGATAGTCCGATAAAAGCACGTTATCTTAAAGTGACTAATTACCGGGTTCCAGATGGCACCTTTGCTATTTCAGGGTTTCGAGTTTTTGGAATAGGAAATGGTGAGAAACCTGATCAAGTAAAATCAATTGAAATAGAAAAAGATAGAAACGACTCCCGAAATATCTCTTTATCGTGGGATGAAAAACCCGGGGCAACGGGATATAATATTCGTTTTGGTATATCTCCTGATAAACTATACAGAAGCTATAAGGTTTATAAAGACACTCAAATAACTATTCGAAGTCTCAACAAAAATCAAAGGTACTGGTTTGCCATTGATGCTTTTGGAAAAAATGGTGTAACACCAGGAGTGGTCAAATCAATGTAGTCATAGCATTATTAATAACGCAGAAATAGTATAAAACATTATCCGGTTCTGCAGCAAATACAGTTACGGTGTAGCTTTCATTCTTTTTCAAGAAGAGGATTTCCTCACTCTTTTTCCATCGATTTGGGACCCGACTTCGTGTGTAGTCTATAGGCTTCCATATCATTCCTGGATTCGGCCCAACCCATCACTGAAATTATTCCAATAAGCAAGATGTTTTCTAAGGCATAAAGGGTCTCGAGCGACTAAAGTCTAGAATTTGACCGACTGTAACCCGCAGTTTTATTGTGTTTCATGAAGTATATACTGCACTAATTACCAGTATTATACTCGAATTGAAACGAATAAAAATGGATCTTGGCTCAGGGTTTATATGGAATTTAAATTCTTGTGAGATCGTATTTTTTTAATGCGTTGGCCTTCTGGCGGGCAGGAACATAAAGGGTTCTTTAATTTAAATTACCCATGAGAATATTAACAATATGTCGACCAAATTTAATCGACCAGACAACTGTACCACATAATATATAGTATTTTGGTAGACATTGTATAGTATTTATATAATAAATTTATACATTTGTATTAAGATAATTAGTAAGAACCCAATAAAAGGGCAAGTAACTTATACATTCTATAAACAAGAGGAAATGAAAAGCTTTAGGACTGAATTAGAAAACCCGATTGTTGAGCAGGAGATTATTGAGCTTGAGAAAAAAATCCACGCATTTCAGACGGGGGAGATGCCGGAACAAAAATTCCGATCTCTTCGTTTAGCGCGGGGGATTTATGGCCAACGACAGCCGGGCGTCCAAATGGTCAGAATTAAACTGCCGTTTGGAAAAGTGACGTTTAATCAGATCCTTAAAATTGCCGATATTTCGGACGAATATGCGAGCAGCAATCTGCACTTGACGACCCGACAGGATATTCAGATCCACTACGTCAGTTTGAACAGAACGCCGGAGCTGTGGGCAAAACTTGCCGAAGACGATATGACGCTAAGGGAGGCTTGTGGGAATACCGTTAGAAATGTGACCGCCTCACCGACGGCTGGCATTGACCCTGACGAACCTTTTGACGTCACACCCTACGCCTTGAAAACTTTTTCTTACTTGGTTAGAAACCCTATATGTGCGGACATGGGACGGAAATTCAAGATTGGTTTTTCATCCAGCGACCGCGATACTGCGTTTTCCTATATACACGACTTCGGCTTCATTCCCCAAGTTCGATTGGTTAACGGTCGTGAGCAGCGCGGTTTTCGTGTTATGTTTGGAGGTGGACTAGGCGCACAGCCGATGTTGGCACACAATACTTTGGATTTTCTACCGGAAGAAGAATTCCTACCTTATATAGAAGCGACAATCCGAGTATTTGATCGGTATGGTGAAAGGAATAACAGGAATAAAGCACGCTTTAAGTTTTTAATACAAAAAATAGGTTTGGACACAGTACTGGAGCTCGTAGAGCAAGAAAGGACTGCAATCAAACACCAGCGCATAGTGGTCGATTATGAGGCCTATGCAGAAACCTTGCCGCCCACTGCGGCAATCGCTGAAGTAGAACCGGTTGATCCATTGGCGTTCGAATTATGGAAAACCACCAACACATTCCAGCAGAAACAAAAAGGGTACTACGGCGTCTACGCGTGCGTACAAACGGGTGATATTTCAACAGAAAAAGCTCGAAAATTGGTGGCCGGTCTACAAGATCACGCCGCTGATGATATCCGTATAACACAAGATCAGAATCTATTGTTTAAATATGTTCGCCCGGAATCATTGCCTGCCGTTTACAATTTACTAAACGAACTAGGATTCGGTCGAGCAGGCTATAGTGGCACCGGCGATATCACCACTTGTCCGGGAACCGACACCTGTAACCTCGGTATTTCGAATTCCACAGAAATGGCAAGGGTGCTGGAAGATTATGTCCACGAATTCCACCG
The DNA here is from genome assembly GCA_052092145.1 of Sphingobacterium sp. GTDB lineage: Bacteria > Bacteroidota > Bacteroidia > Sphingobacteriales > Sphingobacteriaceae > Sphingobacterium. The sequence continues at coordinate 24,111 of JBQDCW010000036.1, forward strand.
TGACTTCATTACCGAACAAGGTTTAAAGATTAAGATTTCGGGTTGTATGAATTCTTGCGGCCAACATGGACTGGCCCATATTGGGTTTCACGGAAGTTCTGTAAAATCCAATGGAAGTGTTGTACCTGCCGCTCAAGTGATGTTGGGAGGGGGAACCCTTGGGGAAGGTAAAGGAAGGATCGCCGAACGCGTGTTAAAGGTCCCGACCAAGCGGGTCACACACGTCGTGGATTTGATTATTGCGGACTTCAAAGCCAATCGTCGGAAGGGCGTTGAGAATTTTTGCACCTATTATGAGGAACAAGGAAAAGACTACTTTTATCGTATGCTTAAACCGCTGGCCGACCTCAGTAGTCTCACCCCTGAGGAGTATTTAGATTGGGGACAAGACGAATTATTCAAAACAGCAATCGGTGTAGGAGAATGCGCTAGCGTGGTTATCGATTTAGTTGCAACACTACTGAGCGAGGTAGAAGAGAAATTAGAACTGGCAGCACAGAATATTAAAGAGGAACAATTTGCTGATGCAATTTATCAGACTTACAATGCTTTTGTCTGGGCTGCAAAAGCGCTTCTTTTAGACAAAGGAATCAATACTTCAACACAGATCGCCGTGCTTAAAGAGTTCGACGAGAACTACGTTAATGCAGAGTGGTTTCAGTTTCCCACGACGTTCACCGACAGGGTTCTGCAAATCAACAAGTACGAACCGTCTAAAGAATTCGCGGAAACATATCTTTTGCAAGCTAGAGCGTTTACTCTAGACGCAATTGAACGCAGAGAAGCCTCCCGACTAGTCGATAAATAGAATAGTAAAAGCGAGATAAAAAGAAGATAATGAAAGAAATAAAACCCCAACTCACGTTAGTCGGTGCAGGACCCGGGGACCCGGAGTTAATCAGCTTGAAAGGAATTCGGGCGATTCGGGAAGCTGACGTGATCCTATATGATGCGCTGGTCAATGAAGATCTACTTGAATATGCAGCGTCACATTGCACAAAGATTTATGTGGGCAAACGAGCCGAAAGACTGTCTACATCCCAAGATCAAATTAACCGACTTATCGTCGACTATGCGCTAACGCATGGACATGTGGTTCGTTTGAAAGGTGGAGATCCTTTTATTTTCGGCCGCGGGGGCGAAGAAATCGACTTTGCACGAGCACACGGTATTCCAACTCGTGCCGTACCCGGCATTTCTTCTTCAACAGGATTGACCGCATTGCAACAAATACCCATGACCTACCGAGGTATCTCTGAATCTTACTGGGTAATTACAGGGTCTACTAAGGCGGGGCACCTATCCAACGATCTGCAACAAGCAGTAGGAACCAATGCTACCGTTGTTGTCCTGATGGGATATGCGAAATTAAGTCAGATTGTTTCGCTATATAGGAAACATGGACGTCAGGATCTTCCTATCGCTTTGATTCAAAATGGATCACTACCCAACGAACAAGTTATTGTAGGGCGGGTAGAAAATATCATAGAAAAGGCAGCGCAACACGCTGTTGGTGCTCCCGCGATTATCGTTTTAGGCGAAGTGGTGTCGAAACATCAGGAGTTTCTTCAATTGACAAGTGAATTAAATCAGATCCCTGCGCTCCATGAATAAGCTGTTTCCAATTTATGTAAAACTGGAGGAAACCAATACGCTGCTGGTCGGAGCGGGGCCTGTGGGATTGGAAAAAATACAGGCAATGGTATCCAACTCGCCGGAGGCTTGTGTCCAAGTTATTGCAAGGGAGGCAACGAGCGAATTTAGAGACTTCATCAGCGAAAGAAAAAATATCAATCTGGAAATTCGAGATTTTCAGGACTCCGATATCAAAGGTTATCACCTGATCGTGGTTGCCAGCAACAATCCCGACCTTAACGATCGGATACGAGAAATATGCCGAGATAGAAATGTCCTTTTAAATATCGCGGATAAACCCGCTCTATGTGATTTTTATTTAGGTTCGGTGGTACAGAGAGGAAATCTAAAGATTGGAATCTCGACCAATGGGAAATCTCCAACAATGGCAAAAAGGCTAAAAGAGATCTTTAATGAGTTATTACCAGAAGAAATTGACGAGACCCTGGACTTGATGGCCAGGTTCCGCAGTCAGCTTCAAGGTGATTTGAAAGAAAAAATTCAAGTACTAAATAAGCACACAAAAACGTTGATACATCAGAAGAATGAATATGATTGAGCAAATTAGACAAGACTTACGGGGTGCCGACGCTCGATCTATTATCCGTTATATAGACCAGCGATATGGTGCCAAAGCGGTCTTCTCCACTTCCTTTGGTATCGAAGACCAAGTCCTTACCAGTATAATCGCGGAAGAAAAAGCTAAAATTTCACTATTTACCCTTGAAACAGGTCGCTTATTTCCGGAAACATACTACGTCTGGAATAGAACATTGGAAACCTACCAATTGGATATTCGCGCTTATTATCCACAAACCAGCGCGGTAGAGAGTTTACTACGTGAGAAGGGCCCATCTAGCTTTTATAACTCGGTAGAAGATCGAAAGGAATGTTGCTACATTCGAAAGATTGAACCGTTAAAGCGAGCCATAAATGGCTATTCAATTTGGATAACGGGCATTCGAGCAGAGCAGTCACAGAACCGGGATCTAATGGATTTTATTGAATGGGACGAGGTGAATAAAATCATTAAGATTCATCCCTTATTTGATTGGACCTTAGATCAGACCGAGCACTACTTAAAACAGCACCAAGTTCCCTATAATCCATTACATGACCAAGGTTTTGTGAGTATAGGATGTCAACCCTGTACCCGCGCGGTGCAAAAAGGGGAGGATTTCCGTGCCGGACGCTGGTGGTGGGAAGATAAATCAAAGAAAGAGTGCGGCTTACATGTTACACATAAATAATATATAGAGATATCAAATATGGATTATTTAGATCATTTGGAGGCCGAAGCCATCTATATACTGCGAGAAGTTGCCGGGCAATTCGAAAACCCCGCACTACTTTTCTCGGGAGGAAAGGACTCCATTACATTGGTTCATCTGGCACGAAAGGCATTTCGGCCGGGTAAATTTCCCTTTCCACTGGTTCACATCGATACGGGGCATAATTTTCCTGAAACGATCGCTTTCAGGGATCAACTAATTGCCGATATCGGCGAACGTTTAATTGTGGGGTTCGTTCAAGAGAGCATTGACCAAGGAAAAGCGATCGAACAACAAGGTAAAAACGCAAGCCGAAATTCTTTGCAGACAGTGACCTTGTTGGATACGATCGAAAAACATGGGTTTGATGCTTGCATAGGCGGCGCGCGGCGCGACGAGGAAAAAGCGAGAGCAAAGGAGCGCATTTTCTCCGTTAGAGACGATTTCGGCCAGTGGGATCCCAAACGGCAACGTCCGGAACTTTGGAACATTTTCAACGGCAAAATTCAGAAAGGAGAAAACGTCCGTGTATTCCCGATATCGAACTGGACTGAATTGGATGTGTGGAACTATATCAAAAGAGAAAATATTGGGTTACCGTCCTTGTATTTTAGTCACAACCGTTCTGTTGTCCTTCGTAACGGTCAATGGATGGCTTCAGATCCCGTACTTCAAATTGATGAACAAGATGTAGTTGAGAATAGATCAGTGAGGTTTAGGACAATAGGAGATATTACCTGTACAGCTTCTGTAGATTCAGAGGCGACAGATCTGGAGGCAATAATCGAAGAGATCAAGGTTTCAACGGTGAGCGAACGTGGCGCTAGAATGGATGATAAGGTTTCTGAGGCCGCAATGGAAGATCGAAAAAAACAAGGATACTTTTAAGTAGAATAACGAAGCATGAATATATTAAAATTTATTACGGCGGGATCTGTAGACGACGGTAAGAGTACTTTGATTGGTCGACTATTGTATGACACCAACTCGATCTTGGATGATCAGCTAGAAGCGATCCAACGTGCTAATCGAAAAAACGATGATGGAACCATTGATCTAGCGATCTTAACCGACGGTTTGAAAGCTGAGCGCGAGCAAGGGATAACAATCGATGTCGCCTATAAATATTTTCAGACAAATCGTCGGAAATTCATAATTGCGGATGCGCCCGGACACATACAGTACACTAGAAACATGGTGACTGGCGCCTCCAACTCAGATTTGATTATTATTTTAGTCGACGCACGCAAAGGGGTCATTGAGCAAACTAAAAGACACTCATTTTTAGCCAAATTACTAGGGTTGAAAAAGATTTTAGTATGCGTAAATAAAATGGACATGGTTGATTACGAACTTGCTGTTTTTGAAAACATTAAGACGGATTACCTAAAGCTCGCTGACAAACTGGATATCGATCAGATTGATTTTATTCCAGTATCTGCCCTAAAAGGAGATAACATTGTTGAGAACTCCATAAGAACACCCTGGTACACAGGCGATCCCATTCTAAAATACCTTGAAGAAGTAGAAATAACGCCAGAATCCAGCAAGACAGGTTGGCGATTACCAATACAATGGGTCATTAGGCCGCAGGCAGCGGATCTCCATGATTACAGAGGTTACGCAGGGAGAGTGTTGGGAGAGGGGCTTAAGGTTGGGGAAGAGGTACTGGTTCTACCCGGAAGGTTTCGATCAACTATAAAAAGTATCGAAATCGCAGAACAAAGTCGGAAAGAGCCTGTTAACGGAAGCTCCGTAATCGTTCACTTAACCGATGAAATTGATATATCCAGAGGTGATTTCATTGTCAGTGCAGATCGGCCAGCTGAGACATCAAAAACCTTGGAAGCACATATATCATGGTTTGAGAACCAGCCACTAGACAGCTCGCAAGTATATTTACTTCAAAATCATAGCAAAGTCAGCAAAATAAAAATTCAAGAGATTCTCTACAAATACGACGTACACAGCCAAGAAGAATTAAAAAATCAACCAATCGGCTTAAATGATATCGGTCGAGTAAGAATTAAATCTGCCGATGACATTGTCTTTGATCCACAAGACGTTTTTGCTGAGAATTCTAGAGCAATTGTAATTGACCCTCGGACCAACATAACGGTTGCCGCGGTCATGATTCAATCCGCTTAAGCTTCCAAAACGAGCATACAATCTCCCAAGAAGGGGATTGTCATAAACGCCTATTTAACATAATATAAATTATAGGACATACATATATCGATGTTGAGAAACGAGATGGCGTCCGAATGTGAAGCTAGCCGATGACGTTTGTATGTCTTTATGCGAATCAATTACGATTGCTTCTTTAGATGTATTACCCATGAGAACTTACACAATACGTTATATTTCTACGGAAAGCAAAATCTCAATTGGAACTATCTATAACCAAAAAAAGCGAAGTCGTAAACAGCTTCGCTTTGAAAATTCCAAAACGTAAAACCTAGTGTGGTAATTTATCTTTCAATAAGCCGTATATCCATGTACCGATTAAGGCGCTTCCAATTACAATTAATATAGGAAAATATCCCGCTCCTATAAGTACGAACATTGGTCCAGGACAGGCTCCTGCTAAAGCCCAACCTAATCCAAATATAACACCACCGACAATATATCTGGTCGTAG
>JBQDCW010000037.1:0-28786 GCA_052092145.1 Sphingobacterium sp.
ACCTGCATTTGCTAATAATGCCTTCGCAACTTCGCCTGTTAAATGTGCTTGTCTTCCTTCTTCTACTTCAAAAGTATCATAAATACCAAAAGTATTATTATCTATTTGAAAGGCAAACCAAGATACTGTTTGAGGTTCTTGATTTACTAATGCTAATCCACCAAGTAAGAAGTTTTTGACGTCTTGTTCTTTTCCTGTTTTTGCTTTCATAATTACTAATAATCCGATAGTTTCTTTTTTTGTACTGTTCATAATGTTTGTGTTTTTAGATTTTGAAAATGTTTGAATTGTAAATCCTAGTAGAAAAACTAGGAATGCTAATTTTAATGGAACTTTAGTTTTCGTCGTTTCTTGTTTATTTGTTACAGTGCAAATTTGAGACGAAACAAAAGACTATGGAATGGATGTTTATTACTAACGCATGGACAATTTTCAAAAAAAGCAATACTATTGAATCCAGTATGCACATAACAACGTATATAAAAAATACGCCAGCTTTCGTTATATTTGAGTTCTCGCCACTTTATAACAAAATCGAACCCTCCCAAATATCCGGAATACAGTGTTGTTTTGTAACAAATGGACAAGTTTAAATTAAAAGAAGTCTTCAATATTGATTGATATGGAAAGACATTATAAAACAAACGGGTCTTTCATTGTTTTAAAAACACCAATTTACCTTTTGTCTAAAAGCTAAAAAATCATATTAAAAAAGTAAGTTTGTACAACTGCTAATCGTAATATTCAATATATGGCTCATAGCCAAAAAGCAATTTCTCTGTTAACTCGCAAAAGCGTTGATTGGCTTCTTCTTTATTCTAGCTTAATAATCTCATTGGGCATATTATTCCATTTAGGGTTCACAGAACATTTTTATAACAATACTATTTACGATAAAGCAATCGTTATTCTGTTCTATATTTTTGCTTTTATTTTGACGGCAAGAACTATTGCGGGGATTATAAAAGAAAATAAATTATTTAAATACAGTGAACTTCTCCTCTGTCTGTACTTTCTTTCAATCATCATTGACAGGACGTTGACATTTAGCTTTTTCAGTTACAGCAATTCGTGGATTTACCTTGGTTTCTTCAGCGTTTTCCTCGTGGAAGTCTCTAAAAATGTATTGTTTTTTGATCGTTTCTATTTTAATCCCACTCTTTTATTTGCGCTAAGTTTCTTATTAATTATTGTATTGGGAGCTATGTTACTCTTGTTACCAGCAGCAACTAAAGGCTCATCGTTATCAATTGTTGATTCGCTGTTTATGGCAACAAGTGCTGTATGCATAACCGGTCTGTCGGTACTTGATATTTCGACCCAGTTTTCTCATTTCGGACAAATTGTATTGCTTTGTTTAGTACAGCTTGGAGGATTGGGAATGTTGACCTTTACAGGCTTTTTTGGTTATTTTTTTTCGGGGGGATTTTCCTATAAAAATCAGATCATGTATTTGGATATCCTGGGCGAAAACAAAATAGGTAAGGTCATCAACACATTGATTAAAATTGTTGTCATCACATTATCTTTTGAGGCTTTGGGGTCTTTACTTATCTATTTAAACACTTCTGGAGATTTATTTGCCAATAGAAATGAACATATGTTCTTTTCCGTTTTCCATTCAGTATCAGCTTTCTGCAATGCTGGATTTTCAAATTACAAAGAAGGGCTGTATAACGAAAATTTACGTTTTAATTATCCAATTCAACTAATCATTGCTTCCTTATTCGTTCTGGGAGGATTAGGTTTTGGCATTATATCCAATGTATACGGATTTATTAAGAGATGGATTATCAACATCTATAATCGACTTGTATATAAGATACCTTTTGTCTATCGTGCCTGGGTAATTAGTTTTAATTCTCGATTAATCGCATGGACCACATTTGTACTATTAGCTTTTGGTTCTGCCATTACTCTCTTGTTGGAGTATAATCACACGCTAGCAATCCACAAAGGTTTTTTGGGTAAGTTAACAGCAGCTTTTTTCATTGGAGCAAGTCCTCGTACCGCTGGTTTCAACAACGTTGATATGACAGAATTGACTTTCCCGACCATCTTTATTATCATTATTTTAATGTGGATAGGCGCTTCACCTGGCTCTACTGGAGGGGGGATCAAAACCACCACATTTGCTGTTGCTACTTTAAATTTCGTGAGCATAGCAAGGGGAAAAGAAAGAATTGAAGTTTTTGGCCGTGAAATCTCCCACGGTTCCATAAGAAGAGCATTTGCAATCATTACCCTCTCGCTGGTTACAATTTCAATATCAATATTTGCATTATCAATAACAGATGGTGAACAAAAGTTCATGTCATTAGTCTTTGAAATATTTTCCGCCTTTAGCACGGTAGGGTTAAGTTTAGGGATAACCTCAACTTTAAGCAATGCGGGAAAAATTATTTTGGTATGTTGCATGTTCGTTGGTAGAATTGGAACATTGACACTTTTGTTAGCAATCTTCAACAAAAAACCACTAAAAAGCTATCTATACCCAAGCGAGAAAGTTTTATTTTAATTAAAATACCAATCATTTACTTAGCTTCTCGATAATGTGTAGGTCACGTTGTGGATAAGGGATACCTATTCCAGCAGCATCCAAAGCCATCTTGCAATCAACGATCAACTGTTCATTCATAGTCCAAAAGTCTTCATTGGAGGTTGTAACCCGAACAGATAGATTAACTGAATTATCTCCTAAGTTTGTTACTACAATTTGAGGCGCTGGCTCCTTAAAGGCAAAAGAGTTATTATCCACAACTTCTAATAGTATTTCTTTTGTCTTCTTAAGATCCGCATCATAAGAGATTCCAATGTCAAACCATGTTCTACGCACCCCTAGTACAGAATAGTTTGTAATACTGCTATTTGACAACTCTCCGTTGGGTACCACAACTAATTGATTCTGAGGTGTTGTTAATTTTGTATTGAATATATCGATTAAAGTAACTGTTCCTGAGACACCACTTGATGAGGATATATAATCACCAATCGTAAAAGGCTTAAAAGTCAATATTAATACTCCTCCTGCGAAATTAGAGAGAGATCCCTGTAAGGATAGACCAATTGCTAAACCTGCTGCTCCTATTATTGCAATAAAAGTAGAGGTCTGGACGCCTAACTGACTAACAACAACAATGAATAATATAATTTTAAGAATCCAGTTAATAAGGTTTCCCACAAACGTGCGAATAGAAATATCAAATTTCTTTCTTTCGAATACGCGTGCCACTAAACGATTAACAAGCTTAATCATCCACAATCCTAGAACAAGGATCAAAAGGGCTGAAATAAAAGCTGAGATATACATAGGAGCATACTCAATAATACTATTCTTAAACTTATCCAGATTGTCTTGTATATTATCCACGTTATCCATTTGTAAATCTCCCATTCTAAATTGCTTCGTATTTGATAATAATAAACATCAAGTATCTCAAAGTTATAATTAATGAGTTACACATCAAATTTTATGGCGGTTTATTATTTTATGTAATGGTTGACAATAAAAAAGCATTATGATCTAAATGCAACAGATGTGCAGAATAATTTTAGTCTGCAATAAAAACCTCGATAGAATCTGCTTGCAGACGCATGTTAAGCCATGTCTTCAATTTCACTTGATCTGCACTCAACAAAGGTTTTAGATCCGTCTTCAAAACAACCAAATAATAAGGAGTTGCTACCGAGTCCTTAAAGAACAGCTGCTCTCCGACAGAGCAGGCAATTACTTGCGGAAAAAAAGCCTTGATTTCCTTTAAAAGAACTTTTCCGAATTCTCGATTTTTGGCAATACTATCTAATTTTACTTGGTTGTTGGCCAAATCCAATCTTAGACGGTTCAGTTCAGAAAGCGTCTTATCTTGGGTCGAGGCCTTAAGTTCCGTATCATTAATTTTAAATCCTTGCTGTATAAACAGATCAGTTCCTTTTAAGCCATAAAAGGGTAATTTACTCTTCAAATTTTCCTTTTCCATTTCTGTAATAGCCTTACCGCCATAGGTCAATGATATTTTCTTAGCGACAGCATTAACATTTGATTGGAGCAGATAATCTCCTTCAATAAAGGTCTCGTTATTGATAAATGACGCTGCGTTTTGGTTATAATTTTCCTGTTGAACCATAATATACCCAAAGTAAATGCTAGGGATCATGGTCATTAACGCAATAAAGGTCACCCACCTATTTGCCTTTATCTTTTGCTTTTCGTCGGTATAGCTTATCACCGGAAATTTCAGGAGCCGAACCGTTATAAGCGTGGCCGCACCGATAAAAACCGTATTGATCGTAAACAAGTAAAAAGCCCCTAAAAAGTAACTCCAGTTAGCGGTGGCCAATCCATATCCTGCAGTACACAACGGTGGCATTAAGGCCGTAGCGATGGCAACACCAGGTATAATATTCCCTTTTACCTTACTCGACATGGCAATAATCCCAGCTAGACCCCCAAAAAGTGCTATTAGGACATCGTATATATTGGGTTGAGTTCTCGCCAAAAGTTCTGAGTGTGCCTCGTTTATTGGAGTAACCAAAAAATAAAGGGTAGAGGTAATTAGCCCGGAGGCGACTGCGAACCCAAAATTGGATGCTGCTTTTTTCAGGAGTGTGAAATCGTAGGTAGCCAAACTATATCCCATCCCGATAATAGGCCCCATCAGCGGTGAAATTAACATGGCGCCAATAATCACTGCGGTTGAATTCACATTTAAACCTACGCAGGCAATAAAAATTGCGAATATCAATATCCAAAGGTTTGTACCTTTGAACACAATTCCGCTTTCCATAACCTGATGGATTACCTCATAATCTTCTTGCTCAGAACGAATATTGAATCTACGAAGCAGTTTGTTCATCTATTTACCCAAGTTGCTATTATTGTTTTCCGCTTCTTCAATAATGGAATAATCGGATAAGATTAATGCTTTTCCCTTCTTTACACAAACATCGTGCTCAAAATGAACGGAAGGCTGTCCATCAAGAGTACGAACCGTCCATCCATCTGAACCGGTATATATATCTTTGGTTCCAAGGTTAATCATAGGTTCAATAGCGAGCACGATATTTTCTTTCAGCTTAATCCCTGTTCCCTGTCTCCCGTAATTAGGCACATCCGGTTCCTCATGCATCTCTTTACCTAGACCATGCCCCACCAATTCCCGGACAACCCCATAACCCTGTTTTTCGGTATGGTCCTGAATGGCATATCCGATATCACCAATTTGATTGCCATAAATTGCCTGTTCAATCCCCTTATATAAAGATTCTTTGGTCACTTTAACAAGTTGCAAATGTTCTCTCGAAACTTCTCCAATAACAAACGTATAAGCATGATCTCCATGAAACCCATTTTTATAAACACCAATATCAAGGGAGACAATGTCTCCATCTTTTAAAGGGATGACAATGAAAAAAATAACAATCATTATTTTGACAATCCTAACAATAGGACAAACTTTCGCACAAACAGATAAAAATGGAAATCCAGTTTTCAATTCAGTATCTACTGGAGAGAAATCAATCGACAACTTTGTTTTAATTTCAAATTATTACACCCTTAAAAACAATATTGAAAATACGCAATCATCAGTTTTTATTTCTGAAAAACCGACATTAGACCAAATTGAAAAAGCCTCAATCAATCTTGCGTCTGACTTTTTCATAATGACTAAAGAAAGTAAAATGGTTGTTATGGTTATGTTGAAACCCTCCCAATTTTCGGACTGGCATCCGGGCGATTATCTAAATGCTCTATTGGTCTTTCTCTTTACTGGTGTTTTTGGCAATTTGATCCAATTTACTGGCTATATAATTCATCCATTCTATTTGTTCCTTTTGTTGGTTGACAATTTGGTTTATTTTCCAATACCATAAAAAGATCCCTCTGAAAACAAAGAATATAGCAACAAGGAAGGCTAAGGAAATAAGTAAGGGAATTAAACTGGGAATACCACCCGTTCCAGCTTGCAGGATAATTGTTGAGGAAGTCATATTTGTTTTGTTTGTATCTGTAACAAATATACTACAATAAAACTAGTTAGTCAAGGTTGACATCGGCTAAAGAGTTGTCCATAATGATTATCTATTTCACACGGTCTTCTTAAAACGCTACACGATACGGGGACTTTGCCTTTTACCAAGAGTGGAGGATCCATCTATTACGATTATGAGGACATACACTCTATGACGGAAGCTAAAAAGTTTCAGCAAGAAGGTATTATTGCCAAAGTCGTGCGTTTAATCTTTATTTTATTTTTTTCATAATAAAGACAACACCCTCAGTACCTCCAACTCCTCCATACATCGCGCTTAATGCAAGTGTAGTTGCTAACTCAAATCCTTCATTACTCATATGATTTAATATTGCGGCATAGGACTTTTTATTAGTTAAAATCTCCGACATTTTCTTCCCCTGGTTAATCTGTTCAGGTGAATCACCCAAATCAACATCGACTAATAATTTCTTAGAGAGGGATTTGCCTTGTATTGTAATGTAAGCGTATTCAATATTTTCTCCAATAGACGTATTATTAATTTCGAAGTTCGGTCGGTTTTGAGCCCAGGATATTTGATTGAAAGCCAATATTAAGGTTAGAAAAATAGTTATTTTCATGTTACGTTATATTTAAGTAGATAAATTGGTGTTTACCAAAAGTAATAATAAGACAGTTAACAGACTGATAAAATATATGTTTAAGCTCAATTGTCCACTAGAAATAGCTAACATTTTTCAATAAATGTAAACCTTCAGATTCCTTTTGTAACCCTCTCTATTTTTACATCCCAAAGATTTATAACTAGTTTGCGAATTGATAACTTCAATTTTCTACATTTTCCACACCCATTCCCAGGCATGCATTTTCCAATCTTTAATAGGTTGCCCGAAACGGTTACACCATCCTCTTTCAGCATAATACTCATAAAAATCCTTGGCGACTTTCGGGGTGTAATTCAACTGATTAAAGTAGATTTCTACATGCAATAATAAAGGGGGTATGTCTTTGCCATACCCTCTGATACCTCTTTCTGTTTTGCTTTTCATCCGTTCACTTTATTGTCTTCTAATAGATTGCTGATGTCCGCTTCATCATAGTAAATTATACCTCCAATTCGTGTATAAGGCAGTATCCCAGAACTCCGTAGGGTTTGTAGTTTCCCGGGAGATATCTGTAAAAGCTTCCTTACTTCATGGGATTTGAGCCATTTCTTGTTTGTATTCCCATTTCGCCGTTCTATAGATTTGGTTATGCTTTCAAGCAGCGTAATCTTGAAATTTTCCAAATCAGCAACAGTGATCAGTTGGTGTGGGTTAACTTCTTCTTTCTTTTCCATATTCTTCATCTTTTCCCTTGTTCAATTCTTTTGTGGGGATGGAGATCATGCTGCCTTTCTGCTTGTACAATGAGGGTTCATAATGTAGGAAACCAAAATCTTTCAAGTCATTAATTACTCGGCTGTAGGTACATCGACTGGCAATCTTTGCTCGCTCCATTCCCTGACAACTAAAGATATGCAGTCGATCTTTTCTTCCTTGTTCCACCCAAATCTGGACGATTGTCACATACAAGGCAATATGTGTTGGCCCCACACGTGGGTCTTTCACGGCTCGATCCAAAAAGCTTTTTAATACATCATTGATATCCATCTTCCTCGTTTTAGTTCCGGAATGTTATTAGTTTACACTCCGGGCTTTTTTTGTTCGTTTCTGTTTTTTTGCAGGCTCCGGAGCTTCTTCATCTGCGGATGATTGTTTAGTCTTCATGGCTTTATTCACTGTCTGATCTTCGCTTTTGGTGCTCTCCACGGTATTCGATTCACTCTTTTTTAAAGAAAGGCGAATAGGTTTCATGTGCTCATCGTAAAAGTTGAGGGAACGGAATTTTGGAGCCGTCTCCACAAATACCTTTTGATCCTGACCACTAGTGGTAAGTGTGGCAAATTGCCGGTTACCCTTTTTCAAGGAATCCAGCAGCTCGGTTTTTCCCTGTGGACTAATCATTTCTTTGATAGGATGTTCGGAAAGTTTCTTTTCCAGATCGTAATTAAAAACCCTTTTCAATAAGTAATTACCGTTCTTATCGGTGTCTTTAAAATCTAAATACGCCCAGGCATTGTAACTTTCTTTCTGTCCGTTTTCATCTAGATCTTTTTTGATAAAATCCTTATTAACAGAGCGGCCTTGAAGCAGGTTGAAGGCTTCTTTTAAGGTGAAGGTATTACCGTAGTTGATTCGGTAATTTTGCTTGACCAAATCTTCATCGTTCTTTCCCTTTAATGCCAAATCAAATGAATTGAAGAAATAATATCCTTTATCCGATCGGTCGAAGTTTAAGGAGGCGACCGCCTCATCATTGCCGTATGCTTTACGGTGGACAAGCTGCACAGAGGGTGCTTCCTTGGACAAAATATTTTTCAGTTCTTCTTTTGGGATTTCCCCAAAGCCTGTGTAAAACAATTGGTTTTCCAGGTACTCTAAATTTTTCTCGTTCATGATTGTTACTTTTTATGTTCGTGATTTAATTTTTTGGATTATTGAACCGCTTTGACATTCAGCAAATGCTTGTTTTTTATTTTCAGCAGCAGGTTTCGTCCACCATTCTTTTCCATCACTTGGATAATCAATTGCTTTTTATCGGGAATAGTGAATTTATCGACCGCTATTACGAGCGTTTGCTCGGATTGAGCATTGACGCTTTGTACCTTGCCAAAGGTGTAACGGGGTTCTATTCCGATTTCTTGACTGGCTGTCCGCTTGCTAGTTCGTTTATCTCGGATATAAAGACGGAATTGACCGATGGTATAGGGGATATTCGAATTATTTTCTAGTTCAAATTGCAAGTAAAAATGGTCACCATTTGTGTAAAGTCCGATCAATTGTAAAGCCATATCATGCTTTTCGTCTCTGATACCGTTAAGGGCTTTCTTTCTGGTAGACACCCAATCGGATTCTGATTCTATTTGGGATTCCCAATCGTTCAAATTAGTAAAACTAGCTGTCGGTTTGCTGGGAGCTCGGATGCCGGAGACTCGGAAGTTCAGTTGAGAAGGTTTGTCGCTAAACTGAAGCATAAAGGAATACAAGCCTCCTTCGGCCGTCACCACACTCAAGTTAGTTGGTTCAAAATTTTCAATACCTGCCTTAACAAGCAGGATGTTGTCGACACCTTCCACTTTTTTGACTAGTACCTCACTGCTTCCGCGATCTACGCTTTTGATGGCATAGGGAAAAATCAGGTTGGTGGTTTGGTTGTACCCAATCTCAATCAATTGAGGTTGGATAATGGACTCCACCCTGGTAGTTATCTCGGTAATTTTCTGGGCAGTCACTTCTTGTGCCAGAAACAATATTGCGGCACATATTAGAATGATAGTTTTTTTCTTTGTTCTCATCGTTGTTTGATTTTTCATGAATTAATCTCTACGTTTTTCATCTTTTAGTAGCACTTGATACCCAGCTTTCAACTCCACCTTCACAAGCTTTATTTTTCTTCGCAGCAGGTTACTACCGATTTCAATGCCCGCAGAAGCAGCTTGAGCACCAATAGAATTGCTAAAGCTTCCTAAGCCGGAACCTTGAAGGGCTTGTTCCCCGCCTTGTTTGGCTACATCTCTGTTAATGGCACCCGGAATATGGATACCGGGCATACCGTCCATATCAAAAACTTCCAGTTGGACGGGATAAAGGGAGTTTCCTTTACGGACATGTTCAATTGCGATTTCCAATCGTTCGCCCCGTAGCGAAGCGGTGCCAAATACAAAAACATCTTTGGGTATCTGTTGTCCGTTGACGAAGATGGGCTGAGTTAATCGTAGTTTTACCCTTGCGCCGTTGACCACCGTCTGTGATTCATGCACGACTGCTGGAATGGCATTTTGCTCCTTTGCATTTTTTAGCGGGTTCTCCAACGAATAAAAAGCATTCATGGGCTTTGCATGAACTTGGGTGTTTGTCTCTTCGGTATACTCCGCAACAGACCGATTTTCCAAAAGACTAATAGGTACGGATTTTCGGTAAGAGGTCACAGCATAAACTTGACCCTGATTTTCCTGCGATTGTTGCCGAATACGTTCTTGAACTCGTTCCGGATGCTGAATATCTAAAATACTTCCTAGTACAGAATTGATCTGATCCATTTCTGGATCTTCTTCCGGTGTTTCCTGCATGCGGAGCATCATCTGCTCCAATCGTTCGATATCACCAATAGGTAGATCAACACCATCACTTGAATACTCGTCAGATTTTCTCTCTTGCTGAGCCGCTGTATTTGATTCATCTAAGGCGGCATTCAGCGCATTGATTTTCTCATAAATCTGCTGGGTGTTGGGATCCTCATATTCATTATTACTGTATTCACCACCATAAGCCATTTGACTATTCGCATAGGGGTTAAAGTCAGGATTGTATCCCTGCAAGTCCCTCTCATTTTCTTGGGTTAAATAATATGGATCATTTTTCTGTTGCTCTAGGTGATCCAAAGAATCCTTTCTGGCCTTTTCATAGAAGCCCATTTTGTCCAATTCTTTTTCTTCTAATTGTGCTCCGGGTAGTTGATCGTTCAGTCCGGATGTTGGGTCCTTTAAAGTTGCGACATGACCTTTTCCGCCGCCCATACCCCAGAAGGCTATGGTGATAAAGGGTAATACCAACAAAGGCGCTACTAACAGGAATTTCCGTAGCTTTTTAATCTTGGGTGTTGTTTCCATCTTTTCCATGTTTATTCTTTTTATATTGATAAATCGGTTTGGATTGTTGCAATGAATCTCTTTTCTTGTCTTCTTTGCTACCTTTTAATTTCCGCTTGTCGGAAAGTTTAAGGGGTACTATTCGCTCTGTTTCAGACATAGTTTTCTTCTGAAATCCGCCAAAAATCATGGATGTACATACGCTAGCTACCAAGAGAAAGCAAGCAACTAAAATCATAATTTGTGCTTTCCTGCTCAGACTATTAAACTGACCACCCAACCACCCGGCCAGCTGTTGTTTCCGCTGCTCGTATTGCTTCAGCCAACGTTCCAATGGGGCTGATTTGCTTTTCTTTGCCGTCATACTATCGGTTTTTGATACTGATATCGCGATTGTTCAATATTTTCCATTTTTCGATCAGAAACCCGTGTGAATTATTTTCACTGCGGGGAACTTCCCGCAAAAAGCCTTCGGTAATTAGGTTCCGAGTCACCGAACTGGACGGACGAGTGATTTCCTGTTTGCCATAAAGCTTGAAGTAAAAGGGCGCTTGTTCCAGGTTCAACTGAATGCTATCCACTTTGACCAATTGGCTGGCATTGCCTGCAATCAGATTAGAATAATAATTGCTCTCCCGCAGATTATCATATTGTTGTTTAGCGCTCTGATCGGCCAGGTACAAGGCTTTTCGTATTTGCTGCTGTATAAATCCATCGTCGGGGGAAAGGGTGAAGAAGTGATGATGAAAGGTTTTTATATGATCGCTAGCCTCCACGGATATATTGTCTTTACGGTTGGAAGCAACAGCGTCCATGATTTTACCGTTTGCCATTACATAGATTTTCCCTTGCGTTTGGCTGATTAGATCATAGCTTTTGTAAATCACAAAACCACATATTCCACTACATATCAGCATCACCAGCATTGTAAATAGGCGAATTTGTTGAAAGGCGGTATCGATATTTTTTGTTTTTTTAAACATTTGATTTCATTTATGAATTTCCTTTTAGTTTATCCTTGAAATACGGTTCATTATTACCTCGGGAGGCCATGTCCTGAGACATATTCCCATGGGAGTTGCCGTAAGAATCACCAGCCATACCACTAGACTTTCCGGCGGACATTGCAGCCATCGCACCACCACTTGCCATCGAAGCAGTGCTTCGCGCCGCAGAACTGAACATGCTTGTTGTTTTTTGAGGCAAAGCACCACCGCCTGCGGCATGAACGATGTAATTGGCCACACTGGGAACTGTGAAATAACCCACTATTCCGATGATTAAAAAGATAAGGTAGCCGATATCTGTTGAGGTGAAAAAGGTATTGCTGGCTTCTTCAATCTGACTAACATCCAGCTTGACCATTTGCTCCTGTATCTTCCCGATAATACTTCCGAAAATGTTGGCGACCGGTAGCCACAAAAAGACATTGATATATCGAGCCAGCCATACGGTGAGTGTATGTTGAAAACCGTCAAATACAGCGATACCAAAAACCAAAGGTCCGAGGATGGACAGCACTACCAATTGAAAAGTACGAAGAGTATTGATGCATAATGCTGCAGCTTCAAAAAGCACCCTCAATACTTCCGACATCCATTCTTTAACCGAATACCGGAAATTGTATCCCGCTTTTTCCATGGCGAAACGTATATCGTTACCAATTCCTTCCATCAATCCTTCATCACTCGAATCTTCGTCGTAGGTATATTTATACCATTTATCTTTATCCCCACCTCCGGCTTCTCCTACATACATATTCCAATGGTTGGTTTTTTTGAGTGCCTCTTCACGTTGTTTCAGTAAAACCGCCAAGGCTTGATTGGAACCCTCGACCATATTTGCCGTTGCCGTCACCGTGGGTTTCATTATCCCGTTAATTAAACCTAATACCGAGGGAAACATTAGGATGCAGAATCCCAGTACGAAAGGCCTGAACAAGGGATAGAAATCAATAGGTTCTGCACTGGCCAAATGCTTCCATACCCTCGCCGCGATATAAAATAGTGCCGCAAAGCCTGCTAATCCTCGACCCACGCCAATCAGGTTACTGCAAAGGGGCATCATCTCATCGTAAAGCCGATCCAATACACCATGGAGTCCATTAATACCCTCGGCAACCTGAGCCTGACTGAGTAAAGGCATTCCCACCAGCACCATCGCGAATACTGCGACTTTCATATACTTTGTCATATCAAATTTTTTAAGGGTTTATGTTATTCATTTCTTTGATGTGTTGGATATCTTGATCTTCTTTTGATCGTTGCAAAGCCAATCGAGATGTATTGTTGTTGAAGTGCCTAAGAAAACTAAGTTTATCACCCATATCCTCGAAAATTCGATCAATCGCCTCCAGTCGTTCATCATCACTCATTCGAAGCTTATCTGCGGTAATGATCATTGCTAATTCGTCTAGGTTTCGGAGCGACTTTTGAAATAGGTTACCATAAACTGAACTCATATAGGATAATTCGTTCTCTTGGAATAAACCGCTTACTCGAAAGCGTCTAAAAGCGGCCTGGTATTCCTTGACCAAGCGAATTTGATAGTCGATGATCCCTGCTACTTTATAGTACTTTTTGATCTCGGGGTTCACTTCCATTAGACCATCCAGAAAGGCTTTGTGTAAGCTAAAATTTCCCTGAGAAATATTCTTAACGGTATTGTATCCTCCATTCAGAATATCATACCCTTTTTTCATGTCCGATAGAATTTGCTTAAATTGCGCTAGCTTTTCTACATTCAAAAGCAACTGAGCAATCTCACTGGTCTGAGCCTGTGCGGGTTTGCTTTGTAGGGTTGCGGTGAGCATCAGCAGTAGAATGAATACGTTCCTTTTCATTTTTCTTCCGTTTTTAAATCATACATCCTTTTGAGATAATCCACATCTCTCTTGCTGGAAGATTTCGCATTGTTCAGCTGCTGGACATCGTTTCCAAAATAAG
This sequence comes from Sphingobacterium sp., assembly GCA_052092145.1. Taxonomy (GTDB): domain Bacteria; phylum Bacteroidota; class Bacteroidia; order Sphingobacteriales; family Sphingobacteriaceae; genus Sphingobacterium. The sequence goes on from JBQDCW010000037.1 coordinate 13,626, forward strand.
CTGAGAAGCGATACTTGTCCATCATTTCCAAATAAAGCTGATCGATTCGCTGCAAGCGATCCCCATCATCCATTTCCAGTTTGTTTCCTGTGGTTAAACTTGCCAATTCTTCCAATAAATCACCACAATCCTCCAGCAATCGACCGAAGACCGTCTTTACATAATCAGTTTGTTCTGTCGTAAACACTTGGTTATTATGAATCTGCTGGCTTACATGGCGGTAATTATTTAGGATGGCAAGTTGCAATAAAAGTATATCGCCTATCTGCGCATAGTTGGCTACAGTCGGATTGATGCTTTTAAGGCTCCCAAAAAAGCCCTGGTGTAGATTAAGAGTACCATTTTTCACGTCTCCGATAAAGCCGAGCCCGTTATCCACAATCCGATATCCCTTTCGGGCATAGCCGATATATATCTGTAACCCGGCGATCTGTTGGGTGAGATATTTTTTCTGAGTCTTTTTCTGCCGAAACCACTCGTTCCAGTTTTGCGCCATGCTACTTTGATAGCAGCCGAATCCAAGTAGTATCATTAGGAGGAACTTTTTCATGCTTTGTTTTTATTCGACACCATATACCTTTTTCAAAAATTCCACTTCCCGACCGCCTTTAGCACGCTGGATACTCAACAGAGAATTCTCCCGGTTGAAGCTGCGCAGATTGGTATAATTGATATCCACTTTTTCCGACACGTCATCGATGATTTCCAATCGTTGTGCATCGCTCATTTGGGTTTTGAAGGAATTAATGACTAGTTCCAATTGACCTACGTTTTTGGCCGTTTCTTCGATGATACCGGTATATACTTTACTCATATATTGGATTTCATCCTGAGTAAAATGATCATCTTGCTGAAGAAGCTGCCAGACTCGCTTGAACTCCTGTATACTTGCTTTCTGCTTTTGCGTGATCTCCCGGAGGCGTTGGTAATAACTAATTAGCATTTTTACTTTCCGCAGCTCATCAAAATATTCCTTGTATTGTTCCTTTTGTTTTTCGGTCCAGTCGCTGATCTCGTCCAGTTTCAGTTTGGAAAGAGTATTCTCTAATGTCTTTTGTGCATTCTGGAGCCAGATGGTCTTATTTTGCAAGCGTTGGATTTTTAAATCCACTGCTACAATCGCTTTCTTGACAGCTGTCTTAATGATTTGGAGAATGGCGATAGGTGTTGCTTTTGCCCGGTGAAATGGTACAGATAACAGTACGCCACATAAAAGTGCCATTAGAAGTGTTTTTAGTTTTCTTTTCATCGTTTTGTTCATTAAGTTTTATTATTTCGCAATTCATTTGCTAAGGCAGCAATCCCTTTCTGAATGTTGCCACCAAATTTTTCAGCATAAGCCATAACTTTTACCTTCTCAGTCTGCTCAGTGGTATAAGCCAAGTATTCCTCTAAGGATACCTCGGTACGATAGACTTTACTGAGCATGCCCCCGAGGGAGATAAAGACCTCCTTGTATTTTCGGTTGGGATCGTTTGATTTGTTCACCGAAAGCACCAAAGCTTTCTCCTTTTCAGTCAACCCAAGAAGCTCCTGTATTTGGTCGAACTTGTTCTGGTATTTACTTTGATCCAATAGGATTTTGCAATCTGAATTGTTGATGATCGCCTGCTTAACCACCGGCGAGGAAATGATATCTTCTACTTCCTGGGTCACCACAATAGCCTCCCCAAAGAATTTACGTACGGTCTTGAACAGGTACTTGATGTATTCAGCAAAACCTTCTTTCATCAGCGCTTTCCAAGCTTCTTCAATGAGGATTATTTTCCGAACACCTTTCATCTTACGCATCTTATTGATGAACACTTCCATGATAATGATCGTCACTACTGGGAAGAGAATAGGATGATCTTTGATATTGTCCAGTTCAAAAACAATAAAACGTTCCTGCAATAAATCTAGATTTTCGGTAGCGTTGAGTAGGTAATCAAATTCCCCACCTTGGTAATAAGGACGCAAGACGTAGAGAAAGTTGTTGATGTCAAAATCCTTTTCCTTCACATGATCGTTCTCCAGAATCGGCACATAGTCTTCCTTCAAAAATTCATAAAAGGTGTTGAAGCAAGGAAAGATATCGGGTTGTGCGTGCAGGAATTGGTAATAGCCACCAATCGCATTGGATAAGGCCACATATTCACTGCGTTTGAATTCTTCATCATCCTTTTTCCATAATGCCAATAGCAAGGTCTTAATGCTTTCTTTTTTTTCCGTATCCAGATGATCGTCTACACCGATATAAAAGGGATTGAAGCGAATGGGGTTTTCTTCGGAATAGGTAAAATAATAGCCATCGACCATATCGCATAATCCTTTATAGGAATGACCTACGTCCACCAGTACAATATGAGTTCCTTGTTCATAATAACTGCGTACCATATGATTGGTGAAAAAAGATTTGCCACTTCCAGAAGGCCCAAGGATGAATTTATTTCGATTGGTGCAGATACCCATCTGAATGGGTTCGTCTGAGATATCGACATGTACAGGTTTTCCTGTCAGACGATCTCCCAAACGGAGACCTACGGGACTTAGTGAAGTTCGATACCCTGTTTCCAGATTGAAAAAACAGGTGGCCTGGGATACAAACGTATCAAAGGTATCGTTCATCGGAAAGTCGCCTGCATTGCCCGGAATACCCGCCCAGTAAATCTGAGCCGCACCAAAGGTTTCCTCTTTAACGGTGGCATCCATTTGTGCCAACGCAGAGGATATCCGGTTCTTCATATCCTTCAGTTCCCCTTTTTCATCTGCCCAAACCAAGAGATTAAAGTGTGCCTTTACGGGTAATCGTTGTTCGGATATGGCTTCGTTTAAAAAATCATTCGTGGCATCCCGTCCAATGGCATTTTCCCTAGAATAAGCCGAAAGTGATTGCAGACGAAGTCGCTTGCTTTCTAGTTTTTTGATTGTCTGCTGCGCGTCGTCAATAAAGATGTATTGACTATACATGTGGTTACACGGAAGCAATTGACCTAGTGTAGAAGCAAAGCCAACACTAAATTTTGTTTTGTCTGAGCTGTATTTATCATAATTGATCCGGCTGCCACATAAGGCAGGAAGGTCTTCTGCATTCCCTAAGGTATAGAGCTGGCACCAGTTGGTGCCAATGCGGAACTCCTTTTTCAACTCCATATCCCGAAGCACTTTGCTATCGGAATTTCCATTCAGCATACAATAGCGTTCCAGAATACCTGGTTGTTGATTACTCAGCAGCTCCTTTTCTTTTAAGCGAATAATGGATACAAATCCACAGTCCTCCATAATCTGTCGGAACTGTCCACAGGCATCTAAAAAGTCTTGCAATTTTACGCTATCCAGCGTCTGAGAAGGTATCAGTGATGGACGTAGGAGATTTGAAAATAGACTACTGCCCGGCTTTTTACCTTCTGCTTTTTTGGTCAGAAAGAGATAGCAATGATGATCCAAGAATGGACGTTCATTAAAGAAGCGTTCACTTGACCTCGATAAAAAGGATGTATCCCTTTTTGAAAAATCAGCATGGTATTTACTGTTAATAAACCAGTCTTGTTTGTGTAGCACCGAATGTTTGGGTAATACCTTAATTGCTTTGACCCATGCCTGATGGAAAACTTCATATTCACTGTCACTAAGAGTAAAAATTTCTGGTAACTGAACCCGATAGGCTACCGTGATATCACCTTGTTTGGACAGTATACAATCATGCTCCACATCCATTATTGGGAAAATATTTTCTAACCACGTCTCCATTAATTTGCTTTTTTTAGTTGTTATAGCCCTTTCTTTCTGCCTTTGCTTTTCCTTGTTGTGTGTTCTTTTTTTGTCTGTCTTGCAACTTTTACTCGTTCGTTTTCTCGGATATTCCATCCGATATAAGAGTACTCCCAATGCACCTCCTTAGCCTGAATAGCGGCTTTAAAGACTAGCGAATGATCAAACTTTTTCAAATCTTGCAAGGTAAAGCCGGTAGATCGACAGTATCCAATCGGGTCAAGCGTTTCTTTATTAGGGAACTCAATCACTCGTAAGTGATTTGGGAAACTTCGTACTCTGCTATAATCCACCTCTTCAAATTCCAGTGTTTTTGGGTTATAGGGGATCTGGTATTGTCTACCATCTTCGGAGAGGTAATGATCAATATCGGTAAATGATATTCCATTGCTGAGAAGATCATCCTTCGGACGCAATTTGTCCATAGGGATGTCAATGTAAAAGGTATGCCCTAAAATATCGATCTTATTAAGATTACCAGACAACCGCTCTCTTATCGCTTTCTTATCAGATGGTGTAAGCCACGATAGTTCACCTGTCCATTCCGTTATTCGTTGACTTAGATGCTGTTTAGAATCCATTTTAATTCATTTTACGTTTCATAAATACTTTTCGATTATTGCACTTAATTACCACAGGCACCATCCGTTTGGCCATAGCTTTCATCAAACCGTGCTGACCGTATTTCTTACTGAGCTTAAAAATCTGCGTAAACAGCACAGCTCCTGATAGTCCGATCAGTAGCAGGCAAACGAACTGATCGATGCCGATCAGGTAGAGCACGGCATAGACTATCATCAGAATCACAATTATTCCACCCAAATACCAGATGTATTGTGCCTTCAGCCCTTTAAATTCAATGGGCTTATTAATGCCTTTGTTGATGGTATAAATACTGTTTGCCATTATGATTCGTGATTTGATTTGTTGCTGTCTAGGTAGGTCGCAATCTTCGTTTTAATGACCGATCGCATTTGGATATCCTGTTCATCATCCATTTGGAATCTTACCGCCTCAAAGGTGGACTGACAGTACTCCACCAGCTTCACACCTTCATAGGCTAGCTGTCCCTGTTCCTCATAAGTTTGAAAGATTTCGGGAAAATGCACTTTTAAAATTCCTAGGATAAACTTGTATCTAGATGGCTTTAATTCCGCCGTCATTTCATTCAGGCAAATCTCGATGATGGCATAGCCTGGTATGTTCTTTTCCAGTAGTTTCAAGGCTTTGGGCATCACTGCACTGACTTTTTCCTCCAAGTATTTCACTACGTGATATTCGTCCTGCAATCGGTGCATCAGATCTGGGTTGTTCTGAACGATATACGCCCACAGTTTTTCTTTTAATTTCGTATGCATGTTTCTTAAATCAGGTTTACAGGCCGAAGAATTCACGGATGATGATAGTCACAACCACCAAAAACACACAGCTTCCAAACCAGGCTGCTGCTACCTTACTGGTATCTGGATCACCAGAGTTCCATTTTTGATATACTTTAACGGCACCAATTAATGCCAATAAAGCACCGACCCCATACATCAACTGCGTTCCACTATCAAAGTATCCCCGGACTTGGGTATTGGCGGCTTGAATGCCGGCATTACCATCTTGGGCGTTGGCATAATAGCCGCTAATCATTAGTCCGAACAGGGTTCCACCCTGTACGGCTTGTTTCCAAATTTTCTTCATCTTCTTTTTCATCGTTTCACTTATTTGGTTTTACATTTTTGTTCTATATAAAAAGAGCAACCCATTCACCCACGCAACTTCATCTTCTTCACGGGCTGCTCTTTATTTGCATTTAAAAACCGCAGGTGTCTATCTTCCATCACCAAAACCTGTCTTCATCGTCGACACACTGCGGTTAAAATTAGTGGGGCAACGCTTCCCACATCGCTTCCAATTCCTCCTCACTGAAGGTTACCCCACATTTTTCTTTTCCGTAATGGATAATAAAATTGTTTAGCGCATATCGAAAGGTAGGTGTGCTTAAGCCGCTGAAGCTTGCCACTGGCGCTTTAAGCTGCTGGAGCAACTGCACCTTGTCGGCCTCTTTACCTGCCTTATCGAATATGCGATATCGTATCTCATCGGTCAGCATTTCTAGTTCGAGGAAAGTCTGATCGTGGAGTTCTTTTTCTTTAGCACGGTTGGGATCAAGGCTACGACCCGAAAAAAGATCGGATAGTTCTTTGCGATAGAATCGCAGGCCTATAATGATGTAGTAAATTAATAATAGGAAGAATATTCCTGTGAGGTACTGTGACCATGATATTTGCTCCAACATAATCTTTTGCTTTTCGATTAAAACTTCCGGGTTGATTCCCGATTATGAAAGCAAAGTTGGGGCTAAGTGGGAGGGGTTATTGACAAGTTATCCCAAGGTTGGGATTATTTTTTCATTAGATTAATGAAGATTCTTGAAAGCTCTAATTGCAATACATATAATTTGCATTATTTCGTAACTTGAGCTTTTCTATTAAATTATAACACAATAACCGTAAATGACCGAAATTGGATACTATATAACGGCTACAATAACAATTTTAGGAATTGCATACCCGGTACTTTTACAAGTAATTTCAAGGCTAGATGAGAAATACTCGTCAGATCATATTGTAAGTTTATTTAAGTTAGAATGGGAATGGAAATACTTTAAAATATCCTTGATTTTCACGTTGATCTTAATCGTTATTTGGTCATTAAAAATACCTGCATTCTTCCAAATTGAAGGACTAAAGTTCCTAATTGACAACTCGGCTTCAATTCTGGTGGCTATTGGGAGTATTTTATTAGTGTTTGTGTTTTTCAAATTTGTGAACAAAATATTGATTTATTATACGCCATCGGAGATAATACCTTACTTGATAAAGAAACATGAGAAACACCAAGAAAATGACTTTCGATTTTTTCAGGGATTGACAGATATCTTGCTTTTGTCAATAAAAAGACAAGAGCGAGATCATAGTCTGACCATTTCTGATTTTTTTTATTCAGCATTTAGACAAGAAAGAGAGAAGAACAGCAACCAACCCGTGGAATATCCAGATTTGTATTATCAAGCCATATATAAATCCATTGAAGAGCTTGCGATATTAAAGGAAAAAAGAAATAGAGCCTTAGAGGTAAGAACCGGTGGTGGAATATGGCTTTTAGGGGAAATGCAAGATTTTCAAATTTCTGACAAGACGTACAACTGGTTGTGGCGAAATTTACTACTTGCAATTCAGTACAAAAACGATGATATGGTAATTGATCATTGGCAAACTGCTTTCCAATACTTTTCATCAAACTTGTCAAGCATATATCCGGATTATGATGTGTCCACGGGTACAGTCACTATAATTAATCAAGAGCAAGTCGAGAAACGAAATGAAGAGCGCAATAAATTTTATGAGTTTCACATCGCTTTAGGAGGACTCCTACTATACGAAAAACGCTATGATTGCCTGAAAACGATGTTTACTTACACACAAAGTCATCCTCCTAGTTATGAGTTGTTACCGGAATCAATGTCGGAAATATTTACTGATTATAATAAGTTTCGCGATCCATATGAGGTGACATTTCATTGGATATCCCACAAGTATTCTTTTCTAAAATTGAGTGGTATGCATTCAGATGGTGTAATCAAAAAATGGATTACAACCTATGTCGCACTCCTTTTCTTGAGACAGTATACCTTACAGCCACATCTAATCACAATGAAGCCATTAGCACTTCCAAATTTACCCGAATCACAAGGGGAAATAAGACAGTGGGCAGATGGATTAGAAAATTTCAAAATCTTAGTCCAAGAGAACTTAGATAATCTAGAGCTAATGAAAATCCTACACTTTAATTTTATTACACCAGAATGGTGTGAAGAGCAAGGATTTCAAACTCCGATGGACTTTATTGACCAACTTAAAATTGAACTCGAAAAGAAATATGAACAAAATGCAGCCACACTACCTCTTGACAATTCAAAAATCAAACAATTTGAGGAATCCACGAAGACCATTATCGAGAAAACGTTTAATGACATACGGAAACTAAATAATGATACGGAAATTCAGGGTGACTCAGATAAGTGGTATGTACATGGAAAGAGAGCACTTATCGGAAGAGATGGATTTGGACAGAATCCCGAATCTACTCTTCTGGATTATGATAATTTTTTTGCAAAGCATATATCAAATCTGATTAAAGAAGGCGTAGGAAGTACCTTTAGATTCAAGAGATCGTCAAGCTATTTGCTTGAGAAGGAGAATATCTTTAAAGGCTTGGAGGCTCTGAAGCTTAACAAAAATCATATAATCATCAATTTCGGTTTAAATCTTAGTATTTATTTGCAAAATAACGTAGCGGGATTAACTGGAACTTCATATAATGGGGTTGAAATCTTAGATGTAAATGGAGTCCGCAGTTTTCGGAACACCTTGTTTATTCTTAAAAGACAGGATTTACCTTCGATTACTGTAAAATCCCCAGAATCGGACTTTATCGACAGATTTGACCTAAAGAAAATCAGCGATCTATTTGATATATATACTTCTGTGATCGGGATAAATGAGTTTAATCCAGAGTATTGGGATGAAATTCGAAATGGCAAGACTGATGAAGAACTTAGAAAGTCTATTCTGCTTAATATTTCGTTCCTATTGGAGATCAAATGGAAAAAAGAAATTGAGCTCATCCAAATCGTAGAGCATTCCCCTTATCGACAAAACGGTATCCCCAATAAAATCAATGATATAAAACCTATTTAGAATCAAGAAGGTGAATAGCGATTATTGTCAATCGCTATTCTAACCCCATGGACTTAAATGCTGCATCTACAGGATCAGCATACACCACGAGACTAAATTTCGAAATTAGATCAGCTGGCACCTTTCCAAGTTGCGCCATATCGACTGCTGGGATTAACACTTTCTTTGCTCCGCTATCTGCCGAAACCTGAAGATATTCTCCCAGATTATCGGATCCGATAATAGCACCACCTATACTCATAGACCCCAATATCGCTAACTGTGGTAAGAGCGGACGTTCTGAAATCGATGATACGATAGATAGAAAAATAGCAAGCTCCAATCCCTTCGTATTTCCGATTCCATTGAGGTCAGTTGCTTTTAAATGAAATTCAAAATCACTGTATTTGGCAGTTTGGGTTATACGATTAAGGTTCGAACGAACATAGTTTACTGCTTCTTTAAGTTCTTCTTTTATCGCCGTACCTCCTCCAAAACCGGTGTCACTGATCTTCCCATTGCCTGGCATCTTTTGTATGTCCAGACGAAACAAACCTTTATGACCGGAATCAGCATTCTTCCCAATACCATACACTGTTCCGGCAGGCAAATCGCCCTCTGGAATCAAAGATTTACCCCCACTTTCTGGAATACCTACAATATGTTCCTCATTATCTTCTAAGTCAATGTAGCTGAAATGAACATCGTAGAATTCCATGCCTCCAATTTTCTTCAACTGCTCCTTAACTCTTCTTCTTCCTACCAATGCATATTCAAGACATTTACGGATTTCGTCTTTTGTGTATTTCCCATCAGGAAATAATAATTTAACTAATCCACTGACTGTTCGTTTAACAGCTATCGTATCCCGTTGATTTAAATCTTTACCCAATCTAAAATACTGGCCGATAGTATCTGAGAAATTGTGCTTCCGCAATTCTCTCAAACACTCAGCGTAATAATCAGATATAAACCCATAAGCATTTGTAAAAAACTCTGGTCTCATTTTAGGAATTTCCCAACCAGGCAAATAATGATGAAAGCGATCAAAGAAAGCAGTGTCTATCATATCTTTTGGGAAGGGTGAAAATAAATGACTTGTTTTCACAAGGTTTTCAACCGAGCCATTTATATTACCTACAAAAACCATTGAAGCATCTGCATTAATACTTTCTTTTCCTCGACTGAAAGATCCGTTGGCCATAAATCCTTTCATGATTTGAATACCATCTTTATCCTTCATATTAATACCCGCTACTTCATCAAATGCCACAACGTCCCACATACCGACCAGTCCCACTAACCTCGAACTCATGTTGTAAAACAAATTGGCTACGGTCGTTTGTCCGCCGGATATCAGAATAGAGTATGGAGATATCTCATCATAAACGTACGATTTACCGGTTCCTCTTGGCCCCAACTCACAGATATTAAAATTCTTTTCAACAAAAGGAATCATCCTGGCAATTAAATGCCATTTAGTTGCGTCATCTAGATTCACAGGCTCCATACCTACACTACGGCAGATAATATCGATCCATTCTTCCAGTGTAAAATCCTGTCTATGCTGTATGAAATCCGTGATGTCCGTTTCCGGCATCTGGATGGGTTTTAAATCCACCACTTTAAACGGTGAATCCTTAGAGTTTTCATCGTACCAGTATTCCAGCGTTAATAAGGACCAAATGCCGCCCGATAAAAGCTTTTCATATTTTCGAATATAACTATCATCAATGATGATATTCCGAATATTGATATTGGAAATAAGACCTTCATATCGATCTGCTTTTTCATTTAATTTTGCAGTTACTTTATCGATGATCTTAAAACGTCCTTTTTCTTTTATTTTAGCCTTGACTTTTTCAGATTCGTCGGGGCGTACGTAGTTGTCAGCCAGTATCTGCTTTACTTTTTGGATACCTTCCTGGATCATTCCTTCATCATCGGTGGCACAATACATTCCCAATAGGTATTCCAATACATATACTGGCACATTGGCGCCTTCCTTAATCTGCTTGGTTAAATCCTTTCTCACCACTTTCCCTGGAAAGGATTGGTTCAATTTTATATCTAATGTGTCCATTGTCCTAATTTTAAAAATCATCAAACTCACTGCTGAAGGCAATCAGCATTCGATAAGTAATACTTTTGTACGTTTTAAATTGGTTGGTGCCTTCAATCTGCTCTTCTAACCTTAGGTAAACATCTTGCCCATTAAATTTCGAAGCTTCAGAGGTAAATAAAAAACTTTGCCTTTTTTCCCGTGCCCTCGTATCATTATCGGTACTATTAAAAAGCAAGGTAATCACATCAGATATCAATTGCCCTGATTCGGTAAAAAAGCCACATTTTATCTGTCGTGACTGTATTTTTTCGGAAACAGACTGTTTCTGATAAAAACTGATTGCATAGGTATTACTGGTAATATTAGACGTTCCGCTAATGATATCAACCTCTACCCGCTCCAGATCGCCCTTTCTGGCCTTATTGATTTCGAGGACAGGTATAACGATTTCCTGTAAACTTGATCCCCCGTGCACAAAACGACTTCCTGCACCTTGCACGCGCATACGGTTAATTGATTTCGGGATAAGTACTTCTGTATCATCCGCAAAACCTATCTCCTGTCCAGACCATTTCTTTACGGATTGAGATGCTTGTAAATTAGTTCCCAACACGAAACGTCGGCTCGATTTATAGATGTCGCCAGAAGGTGAAAAGTCTGTAAAATCTGTCTCTACAAGACGGTTATGCTGGTATAAATATCCATGATCAGCAGTTATGATCATGTTGTTACCATTCATGTTACTTATGTGTTTTACGATCCGAAGCAAGTATTTGAATTCTTGCTCGGTTGCTTCAAATACTTTCCCTTCAGAAGTTTTATCATCGCCTATCTTATCAATATGGTTGCTGTAGATATAGACCACATTATACGGTTTAATAAACGCCCGACCTTCGGTATTTGATTTCATCTTCAAAAACTCCTCCGCTGTAATAGCAATACTTCCAGCATAGGCATTCTGCAATATTTTCGTTCTATTGTTTGTGCCGTGTGTTGATGTTCCATCCGCATACACAGTATCCTTTTTTTCATTAAAAGTAAGTGCAGTATGCGGAAGTAACGAGGCCATACCCAATTGGGTGTAAGAAGGTAAGGAGCCAAGTACTGGCTGAAGCGTTGCCGTGTAACGATCCTCCTTCAGTATGATTTCACGGAGTTCGGATGCAGACTCAAAGCGCAAAGCATCTGATATAATAACAAATATTCTGTTTTCTTTATTAATATAGGGTACAACCCATTGATTATAGAACCGCCGTTGACTGATAATCCGGCTTATTTGCCAAGTTTTCATATCGTCGATGACAGCTTGCCAGTTATCTCCCAAGGTTAGCAGATAGGAATTCCCATAGGCGTTTTCTATTTGCTCGGTAAGGCTTTTAAGAATATTTTGATGTTCTGCAAGCTCGCAAACATAAATATACTTGCGATACTGCCGATCAATTTTGAACCACTGCTTCTGATATTTTTCAAAGCCATCTTCCGGGCTGCTCATTCGTAAATCGGACTTTCTGATCTCGTCCAGTAATACAGCCGCATAACTAAGGGCTTCGTAAATATGTTCAAACTCAAGGAAGAAAAATTTAACCCTACGCTTTTCAATCAATTCTTGTAATTCATGATTTGGCACCATATTGTGCTCAATGAGGTGCCTCAATTCCAAGATGATTTTTTTATCTATCACCGAATAGGTATCAGCTTCCAATAAGTCCTGATAACTTAACTGTTGGATATTCACTTCAATATTCAGATCCGCTTCAATCTGGGCGCTCCATGTCGCAAAAACATGTCTGGATTTTGTATTTTCCTTCCAACGGTTTACAAAGAGGTAGGCCTCCTTATTAAGAACCGGTTTCCCTAACGGAATACTGCGTTGAAAATTATCATGAATAAGGCGAAGCAGAAAATCCTTAATGGAAGGAGAACCGGATTGATAGTTATACTTATGTTCTATCGTCTCCCAAAGAAAACTGGTTAATTCGAACTTCTCAATATTCTTGTACTTTTCCTGTTTGTTCTTTGATATTTCATCAAACAAGCTATACAACACCTTATCCCAATCAGCTTCACTGTTACAAACAACAGCCAACATTTTCAAACGTATTTTGCTTTCTCTATCGTCGGACTCCAATATCGATTTAAATGCCGAGATCCGCTTCTCGCTACCAAAGAAGCCTTCATGTTGTTGTATCAACGATTTAAATTCTTGTGGTAATTCTAAATCCTGCAAGTATAGGGAGGAGGTTTCCGTATGAAATTCATAATTTGATAAGACTAAGTCTAACAACCAATTTTCATTAGCTATTGGTTTCGGATTAGCCTGATAAATAAGGAAACGTTGTTCGGGCTGTTCTACGAGTACGGTATGCTTGATAGTAAATTCATTATTTTCAATAACCAATTTTTCAACACTAGGAATTTGTAGGCCGTTGAATAAGGAAGTCATTTCCTGTTTATCATCATACCAAAACACCAGTCTATGCTGTAGAAAAAGCTTCTCCAACGCCGCCTGAACTTTGTTATTTATGGTGAATAGTTCTTGCATTTTGTACTAGTTGTCTTTATTTATTATTTTCCAGTAGCCGCCATTATCTGGGCCTACATGTTCGATTCTACCTTGTTTCTTCAATTTACTTAATTGATATTTAACACCGTTTTCCGTGATATCGCCTAAAATTAATGCCATTTCCTTGCGGCTGGTTTGCGGGTTGTCCTTTATGATTTCTAATATCCTGTTTTCAGTTTTCCGGGTAGTTTTCTGGGTAGTTTTCTGGGTAGTTTTCTGGGTAGTTTTCGCAGGACGCGAAAGTGTAATCGTAAAAATGCCTGATTTTTGAAAAACTGGCGATGGTAAGCCAGCTTCATTCATTAACTCTACCATACGCACCACACCAGAGCCAATCTGCTCAACCAAATTCATGCGAGCAAAAAGCCCAAAAATAAGCGGGTTTCTGGAATGGCTCCTTTTACCAAATTCCGCTTCGGGGATAGCGCTAACCAAGCCCCCTGGATTGCTTATTTCTATCCGGTCTTCAAAAACTTCGAGCGTTATCACCCCACCTTTATCATAATAGTCTCGATGCGATAACGAGTTGATAATGGCTTCTTTAAATATGGTTTCCGGAATTTCCCAAATCTCCTTCCGTGCTTGCGAACCCTGTCCTTCAATATCATAGCGCACATTGAGCTTCCCTTTCAACCAATTCATCGCCTGGGTGTACTGCGCAAATAATGGCCCACCAAATAATTTATCATCGGTAATATAACGTTTATCCTTACCCTCAAATGCCACACAACGAATCTGAGCTGTTTCTATAAAATTTTCGGGATATTCTCCGAAAAACAATACCGCCCCATTTTTGAAGTATTGAGGACCATTATACAGTTTCAGATTCGTGAAAATCTGTTCATTGGGCACTGAAGTACTTAAATGAGATTCAGATCGGAAAAAGCCTAGAAAGTCTTCGTTTACATCGATATTTGGATCGAAATCTTTACACGGTACTTCATCGAAGTATATTTTTTGCGCCTGTTGAAAGAAGCCCCGCATCTGTTCTGCGGTTGTCAATTTTTGTGTATTGGGGCCAATCCGAACATAAATGGCTCCAGACAAAACATACGGTTTATCCGGCCCAGATGGCACCTCTATAACACCAATTGTTTTACCATCAACGGCAACAAAATCCAATGAACAATGTAAGGCAGGTGAGATTTCGTTGAGGCTATTCTGAATGGCGGAACGCTTTGCATTATCTATCGTTACACCCTTGATTTCATTATCATCATTGACGCCAATTAAAAGCATGCCCCCGGCTGCATTCGCAAACGCACAGACTTCACCGGCCAATTCCTTCACTTTTGAAGGAACAGACAGTTTGAATTCGGCATTATATCCTTCGCCACTGGCAACCAGTAATTTTATATCTTCTGCTGTAACCATTGCTCTTTATTTTTTGGAAGACTATTACTCTTCTTTCTTCTCTAATCCCTTAATAGGCACCAATACTTCTTTAAACTTCTGGTAATTCACTTTCACGCCATCATCCAAATCAATGCTTATTTTCTGAGTTGCAACGGTGAACAAAGTTTTCTCATAGGTTCTACAATCTTTCAGCATCAGTTCCAGTTTGTCTATTTGCTTAATGGCTGCTGTCTTCTCCCGAGTAGAAATATCTTCTCTTAGACTCAACATAGTTTGGGTCTGCTTCGCAGCTTCCAGTTTGCCCATAAAAGCATGCAAATAATTATTGAGCATTTTGCTGCACAAATCGGGTGTGTAGCGGTGCATATAGATTAATGCTTTGAAATGCCCTTTGGGACTGCTAAACATCCAGTAAATAGGTCGCTTTTTGTAGCGTTTGATATGGTCGTTGTAAAAGTCTTTTACAAAGTATTTGCGGATGTCTTTGCCAATCGTGTTTTCAATGTATCTGAAATTTTCATCAAAATGCTCCCCACCAAAAGCTGCTTTTAGGAAGACTTTGAACCTGCCTACGATATCATCATTAAACCATTCATCTTCTAACACAGGAATGATATTATCCTCATCTGGCATAAAGGAAGGATGTACGTCTTCAAACTAAATTAGACATATTAGGTTCAAACCTTAAGGAGAGTTT
>JBQDCW010000038.1:0-27526 GCA_052092145.1 Sphingobacterium sp.
CTCATTATGTTAAAAAGATTGCATAACTTCGTCCAACTTTTTGGGGTCAGTCCAAGATTAAGGTTGTTTTTTTAATAGCGTATAGCAAGATTAACCGTTCGATAGTTGGACACTCAATTCCCATTCTAATCGTCTGCTCGCACGGCCTCGATTATTTAGAGAGCAGACATTTCTTGGTGGATAATCTATTAGCCTTCACCACTGGAGATAAAATTTGGCGCTAGTACCAGGAGGTCAAAATTCTTTTTTCAATCCCATGTTCGACAATGAAGCCCGTTTTATCAGGATTGCATCCGGTATAAATTATATGTCCATCATCAAAAAATCGCTGAGGTTTTTCTGCAATATTCCCCCATAATTTTCACCCACCATTAGATCATTGAAAGTAACTACATATTTGGGATAATTGTCTTCAATCGCTCTCAGATTTCCAAACTCACGTTCTATCGTTTCTTCGTAAAAAAGCGTCAAGCAAACCTGTACATAGATTTTCACCCCACCTCGATCACCCGTGAAATCAATTTCCCTGTTGCCTAATTTTCCAACAAACACGGTGTAACCCTGATGAAGGAGATGCAGATATACCACATTCTCCAATAGTTTGTGAAGATCATTCCGCTGATTAAAACCAGTAATGGCGTTCCGCAAACCTATATCTTCAAAATAATATTTCTCCCCTATTTCAAAGATTTTCAAGCCGCCTATCTCGGAGCGAACCACTTTATGAACGAAATAGGCATTGGCTAATGCTCTGAGATAATTAATGGTCAATTGGGGTGAGATATCTACTCTTTGAGATTTCAAATACCTGCTAATATTACGGGCCGAAAAAAGCGCACCCACGTTGTCAGCCAAATAACCAACTAAATTCTCCAAAAAAGAGACATTTCGTATATTCTCGCGAGCCACAACATCCTTTAAAAGGATAGTTGAATAGACGTTGCGCAAGTACTCGAAAGGAGTATCATCTTCCAGGCCCAAGTTTGCCAAAAATGGCATTCCTCCATATTTCAAATATTTCAATAAGCTTTCGGATGCGTTACCAAGGCCATGGAATTGAAGAAACTCTCGATAGCTTAAGCTATGAATATGGAAAGCGACGTATCGACCTGAAAGGTGGGTCGCTAACTCCCCCGATAACATCGTGGCATTACTGCCCGTACAATAGATATCACACGTATTTTTTGCCAGTAAGCTACGTAATGTACGTTGGAAAGAAACGACTTCTTGCACCTCATCAATAAACAAATAATTAGGTTTGCCAGCAATCCATTTATCCTTCAAATACTCATTTAATTCAATATTACTCGTGATCTGATTGAAGTCATCCATCTCCATATTGATATATATGATATTTGCATCAGCTACCGTATTTCTAATATGATCCATCAATTGCATCATTACATAACTCTTCCCAACCCGTCTTTGGCCAGTAAGCACCTTAATCACCTGTTTATCAATGAAAGGGATAACACGGTTGGTATAAATGGGACGTTCTATTATCTTCATACTACAAAAGTTTCACGCATATCGTATATACCTCGTAAATATAACAAAAGTTTCATGTATATCATAAACTAAACCAACTATAAGCAGAAGTATCATGTATATCGTATAAAATCAGTGCATCTAGATCTGCAATCTGCTCCGGTGATTTTGGCATTCCTGACAAGTTTCCGTGCCACAAGAGGCTCCTGTGGCTCAGGTCAGCTCGCCAAGAGACAGCCTTATCTATTCGGAACAGCGGGGTTTCGTAGAACACCCAACGCGCGAGGAAATGAGCCTTTGAAACGCCACAGGATCGATATCGGCCTCGGATAAAAGAATCTACAAAGGCGATCACGTGCACGGTTAGCATTTACATTTTTTTAATAAATATTAATTTCTGCTGTTTTTATGTAGTACATTTGAACAAATTTCAATAGATATGGCAGTAGAATCGTACCAAATGGAAAAGATAGAAAGTGTCACGATGGCTGACATTGTTGAGCGGCGATTGCTTGATTATTTTAAAAAAAATGCCTTCAAACCAGGGGATGCGATACCAAAAGAACTAGAACTTGCGGAAGCACTAGACGTAAGCCGAAATGTTGTTCGGGAAGCACTGAGCAGGCTGAAAATGTTGGGTATGATCGAGTCGAGGAAAAAGCGAGGTATGGTTTTATCCGAACCTGACATCTTTGGTGGCTTTGAGCGTGTACTGGATCCAATGATCCTAAAGCAACGGACACTACAGGATCTGTTTGAGCTGAGAATGGTGCTGGAGACTGGACTGGCAGATTTGTTATTTCTGCGGAAAACAACAGAGGATATTGTTGAACTGGAAAAAATTCTCAAAAAGAGTACGAATCAGGATAAGGCTTCCTTTAAGGTGAAGCATGAAATAGCATTTCACGGCAAACTTTATGAGATGACGGGCAACGCCACCATCATGCGGTTTCAGAAACTACTATTGCCGATCTTTGAGTATGTCGTTGCTGAGGAAGAGAAACTTCACGGTGTACCACCCATAAGCGACGTGAGACATAGCGATTTAGTCGACATCTTAAAAAATGGCAGCCCGCAAGCATTTAAAGAGGCCATGCGAATCCACCTCAGCCCCCATTTTGATCAATTGAGTTAACCCTGGGAGGGCCCACCCTCCCATTTCTGTTCGCTCTTCCTAACCTATTATTCCCCATATCTCCCCTTCAGAAAAGAAATACTTAAAAAAGTAAGCGAAAATTTGTAAGTGTAAATTATTATAATTTATATTTGTAGATATGTTCTACATAAGTAGATAATAACCCAATTTTAAATCGCTAAAGTTATGATAATGAAGGGATTTTTTCTTAAGCAATTATTTTCTTTGGTTTTTGTTGCCGTTTGTACTGGAGCTGTTTTTGGGCAGGTTCGAGAAATATCGGGGCACGTTAAAGATGATGAAGGCGTGCCTTTAGAAGGCGTGACCGTCGAGGGTGGGGGTGTTTCGTCCAGTACGTCTGAAGACGGGATGTTCTTGTTGGAAGAACAGGCCGTTGGTGGAAAACTGGTGTTTTCTGCAATTGGTTATCGTGCGCAAACATTAACCGTACCTCCGGAAGGAGAACTAGAGGTTTTCATGGTGAAAGAGCAGACCGATATTGATGAGGTCGTCGTCATCGGCTACGGAGAACAAAGCCGGTCCACCGTAACCACATCGGTCAGTAAGGTTGATGCCGAGGAATTCGATCGCGCTCCGGGACAGAATCCGTTACTGCAGCTCCAGGGTAAGGTGGCGGGACTGTCTTTGCAGGTGCAAGACGGGCAGCCGGGGGCGAGCCCTCAAATATTTATTCGGGGCGGTAGCTCAACCTCGCCCGAATCGGATGCGCCGTTATTTATCGTGGATGGTTTGGTGTCCCAGGGAACGCGAAGCATCAATGATCTCAACCCGGATGACATAGCGTCTGTACAGGTATTGAAAGATGCTGCTTCCACGGCAATTTATGGCGCACGTGCGGCCAATGGTATTGTAATCGTTACCACGAAAAAAGGAAAAATGGGGAAGCCGCAGATAAACTTAAGGTATACCCACGGCATTGAACAGCAGATGAAACGACTGCCTTTACTGAACGCGCGCGATTATGTTCATTTGACCAGAAAGAATATCGCGGCGTTTAACACATCGAATCCTGAGTTTTTCTTGGATGGTGGACGGTATGGAATGTCGACAGGCAATCCAAGAGACGCGAATAACACGCTGGCTTTTTTAGACGACTATATCAATGATTATGGACAGGAATATGTCGATGGGCTAATCAGCCAACAGGGATGGGAGACTATGGATGACCCGGCCACAGGCAGGAAATTATTGTTCCAAGATAACGATTACCAAAAAGCGACTTTCCAAACAGGAGGAAAACAAGAATTAGATTTTGATATCAGTGGCGGAACCGAGAAAGCTCGATATTATTTTGGTTTAGGGTATATGAACCAAGACGGAATCGTGCGTGGAACTGATTATGCGAATTATAGCGCGCTATTTAATGGTGATTTTAAACTGAGCGACAAATGGAGTATTAACACCAAGTTTACGTATCAACTGCGGAAAACAAACGCACCGAATAATTATGAGTGGGTGTTGAGCCGTAGTGTTTTAATGCCACCTACTTATCGTCAGTATTATGAAAACGGACTCCCTGCCCCTGGTGAAGGAATATCATCTTTCCGGAATCGGCTGCACGAAATGTATTATAAAACAAAATACAATGATGTCAATGTTCACCGAACCAATCTCCAAGTCGAGGCAAACTGGGATATTTTACCCGGCCTGAGTTTTCAGCCGTCCGTATATTACTTTACTTCAGAAGGCATAGAAAACTATTTCGAGGCGTATAATGTGACGGTCACGAATAGACCCGCATCGGCCAATCATAATTTTGATCGCCATATACAGGTGGATGGGCTATTGACGTATAACAAACAGTTTAACAATGTGCATGACCTCAATGCTATTCTCGGTGGAAGTTATAATAATGATTACGCCTATCGCATGAACGGGAGCGGCCGTGAGGCGCTAACCGATCATATCCCAACACTGAATGCAAGCTCAGACATTACACAACGCGTTTCCACGACCAAGACATCCGACGCATTACTGAGTTATTTCACACGGGTAAATTATGGTTTTGATGGAAAGTATATGTTATCAGCAAGTTTACGGGCAGACGGGTCGTCACGCTTCGCTAAAGATAATCGATGGGGCTTCTTTCCGGGTGTATCGGGAGGATGGAATGTACATCGGGAAGATTTTTTTAAACCGCTCGAATCTACATTGTCGCAATTCAAAATTAGGGGAAGCTGGGGGAAAACTGGAAATAACGCGCTAAGCGTTTTCGATTCCCAAGGTCGTTATTCCACAGGTTATGCCTATATGGGAAATGAGGGGATTTTAAACACAGCGCTGATGAACCGTAACCTGGTATGGGAAGAAACGGCATCCTTTGATGTTGGCGTTGATTTTGGCCTCTTTAATAACCGGGTAATGGTGCTGATGGATTACTACAATAAGGTCACCGATAGGAGACTTTTTGATAAGCCCCTTTGGTCGCAAACAGGGTACGCTTCGATAAGAAGTAATTTTGGCTCAATTCGTAGTCGTGGGTTTGAGGTAGAATTACAGACGACACCCATCCAGAAGGAAAACTTCCAGTGGAATATTGATATGACATTTTCCTACAACCGTTCGACTGCGCTTACCCTCCCGGAAAACGAAGAAGATAGAAACAGAGTAGACGGGAACTATGTTTATGATCCCGCTTTAGGAGATTATGTGAAAGTGGGAGGAATTGCAGAAGGGGAACGATATGGCGGAAGATGGGCTTACAGTTATCAAGGTGTTTATCAAACGGATGAAGAGGCAGCCAATGCGCCGGAAGACCCCAATGCGTCGGGACGCGTGAAGACAGCGGGAGATGCAATTTTTGCCGACCTGGATGGTGACGGCGTAATCGATAACAACGACATGGTGTTTATGGGCTATATACGCCCTGACAAAATGGGCGGGATGGTGAACAGTTTCCGATATAAAAATTTCTCTGCGCGATTTGTCGTTGATTGGGCGGTCGGACATGTCATCGATAATAGTTTTATGGGCAATGTCATGGGAAGTACGAGAAACAACAACAATGCATTCCAAGATGCCTTGACAGAGAGTTGGGATCATGAAGGTCACAACGCAAGTTATCCTAAATATACCGTTCAAAGCGATTTTGATTATAATTTTCGCAACCATATGCGATGGGATAATGCCGTTGGAGGAAAGGGGACAAACAACAGCCTTTATTATGGAAAGGGCGATTATATTGCCTTTAGAGAAATTTCAGCCAGCTATCGTTTCCAAGGCGCTTGGTTGCAACGCGCAAAGTTACAAGGAATAGAGGTTTTCGCCGGCATATACAATTTGGGCTACATCACGGCCTATGAAGGCATGATGCCGGAGATTTATGACGGTGTAGATTATGGGACCTATCCGCGACCTCGACATATCAACTTTGGACTTAAGGCGATGTTTTAATCTTAAAAATAGAACAAAATGAAATCTTTGATAAAATTATATTTGGTCATTGCCAGCATGCTGTTATTCAGTAGCTGTGAAAAGCTGTTAGACCTTGAAAATGTTTCGGATATAACCAATGAAGACTATTGGGAGACGCAAGGAGATTTGGAAAGCTATCTCTTTGGAATTTATGCAAACTACAGAAACCTTAATAATACATCCTCCTATTTCGAAGATAGAGGAGATTCTTTTATCCCGGGGATGGAGGGAGGCCCTTCAAACGCTTGGAATCAGAATTTTACACCTCAAAATGCACCGAACTGGGGAAGCTTTTACACCGTTATTCAGCATTGCAATTTACTTCTTACGTACGCCGAGGAGGTTCCGTTTAATGATGAAACCGAAAAAAATGACCTGTTAGCTGAAGCCTATTTTATTCGTTCTCACACCTATTTTAACTTACTGCGCATATGGGGCGATGTGCCCTTAGAGATCGTACCTACTGAAAATGATGTTAAGGAGATGCTACCGCGCGCGAATCAACAGGAGGTGATGCAGCAGGTTTTGTCTGATGTGGATCAAGCCATAGCTTTGTTTTCTGATCGTAGCGACGGCGACAAAAACCGGGTATCCAAATCGGCCGCTTTTGCGCTTAAAGCAGATGTTTTACTCTGGAAGGTGAAAGTTCTCGACGGTACGCAAGAGGAGTTGGAGGAAGTGGTCGAGCTGGCGGATAAAGCAAGTCAAGGGGTAGCATTGGAGGATGATTTTGCGAAAATATATGCCAATGATAACAAAAAAGGTAAAGAGGTGATATTCGCGCTGCATTTCCATCGTGATGAGCAGGGTAATCATTACAGCGATGGGTTGAAACCACGTGATATCTTTGTACAGGATGCGATAAATCGAGAAGAGATCGCCTACGCCCGAAGCGGGGCGCGTAGCCAATATGCGCCTTCGCCTAAACTACAGGAAGCTTTTGCGGAAAATCCGTCAGATATACGAACAGACAATTCTTTTGTGACAGCAATAACTGCTGAGGGAAGTATTATTGGCGTGTTCGATAATAAAATGCGGGGCAGTGTGAATGCAGGGAATCGCTATTATGATGATGATTTGATTCTTTATCGTCTAGCGGAAATGATTTTGTTTAAAGCCGAAGCATTCGCGGCCCTGGGAAGGACGGAAGAGGCCATCGAAGAACTCAACAAAATCCGTGAACGAGCACAAATCGGAGTGTATCAGGGGGCGAGCAGCAAACATGCGGTGGAGGAGGCTGTACTTCAGGAACGTTTCCGAGAGTTTTACCTGGAATTGAAGCGTTGGCCGGACTTAATGCGGTTTCACCATGCGGGAACGATCGACGTCTACCAGGAAGTATCTAATTTAGTCGGGAAATCGGTTCCGCTATTTTCTCCGATACCGCAAACTGAAATTGATAGAAACCCCCTTTTAGAACAAACGACTGGTTATTAAAAAATGAAAAATATGTATAGAAATAGGATGACATGGATGAGTATGAGCGGTTTAGTCTGTATGCTGTTCATCCTCGGCACTGGTTTCTTGAACGCTTGTAAATCAGAAGTAACCCAGCCGGGTATTGATAAGCCAGATGAGCAACCCGATGAGGACTCTACAGCAGGTTTCGACTATGTATACCAAGAAGAAACACGGGGATACCAAGTGTTTCGGATTCCAGCTATTGTTAAATCGAAAAGCGGGAAACTATTGGCTTTTGCGGAAGCTAGAAAATTAAAAAGTAACGGCGATTCGGGAGACATCGATATGGTCGTCAAGATTTCGGAAGATAATGGGGAAACTTGGGGAGATATGGTTATGATATGGGACGATGGATTGAATACTTGTGGAAACCCAGTTCCTATTGTTGATGAAGAAACCGGTAGGATACATTTGTTATTGTCTTGGAATCACGGTGAGGATCGATGGGGAGATTTGGTCGATGGAACGGGGCAAGATGTCCGACGAGCGTTCTATACATGGTCTGATGATGAAGGAGAAACTTGGGAAGACCCACAAGAAATCACCGAAAGCGTAAAAAATGAAAACTGGGATTGGTACGCGACGGGGCCCGTTCATGGTATTCAGATAAAAAAGGGTCCGCACGCCGGACGATTGGTAGCGCCTAATTACTTTACGGTCAGAGAGAATGAGCAGCATAACGACTATTCGCATGTGGTTTATTCCGATGACAACGGGAAAACATGGCGGTCTGGCGCGCCTACTCTTAGCGGTGGCGTAGGCGAATGCACGGTCGCGGAGCTTTCGGATGGAAAATTAATGCTCAATATGCGTGCAGGCAGTGGAGCTGCCCGAAAATTCTGCATCAGTGAGGATGGAGGAGAAACCTGGGGCGATGTACAAACAGATCACCGTTTAATAGACCCATCTTGCCAAGGCAGTCTTTTTTCAGACGTGATCAAGGATGAACATACGCTCTTCTTTGCCAACGCTGCAAGTGGTGAAAGAACAAACATGACTGTTAAGAAAAGCACCGATGATGGTGCAGACTGGACCTCGGAATTGTTGATCCACCAGGGGCCATCTGCCTATTCCGATGTAGTGGTTACGGATAATGGAAAAGTGGCGTTGCTGTACGAAGGAGGAGTCGGCCGACCGTATGAAGGGATTGCGATTAAACTTATCGATTTAAAGAATCTTAACTAAAAATACAATTCATGTTATATTATTCTCATAAAATTACCACCCTATTCATTTTTCTGCTTTTTCTTTCTTTCGCTGTTCAATCAGAGGAAATCCGATTGGAGCAACAACAGTATCAGGTCCCGGTATTAATAAATAAGGAGAACAACCCGATTATCAGAATAAAGGTTGTCTCACAGCAAGAAGGGATGACGTTATCTCAATTGCGATTTAGCACGAACGGAACAACGGATGTAAATAATATTAAGGTCGCGCGGATTTACGCCTATGGAACGGACTCGCTACCCGGCAAGATGGAAGATATAGAACCCCAGCTGTTCGCGATGACGGCGGACGTGGGCCAGGATATTGTTTTAGAGGGTAAACAGACGTTAAAAAAAGGCGATAACTTTTTTTGGCTATCCTACGAATTGCAAGAGGATACCGATCTATCCAGTCGAATAGTCGCTCAGCTTCAGGATGCGCGTATTGACAATGAAGACATCCAAGCGGATCAACCCCATGTGGCGATACAGCAACGAGTCGGGATGGCCGTGCGTAAACACAAGCAAGACAGCGTGCACACCTCGCGAATACCCGGTTTAGCGACCACGAATAACGGCACACTGATCGCGGTTTTTGATGCGCGTTATGACAGCGGTAGAGACTTACAAGGACATATGGATATTGGTATTCATCGGAGTGAAGACGGTGGGGAAAGCTGGGAGCCGATACAAATTGTTCTCGATAAAGGCGCCTGGGGTGGACTTCCTGAGAAATTCAATGGTGTCTCGGATGCGGGAATTTTGGTCGACCGGCAAAGTGGGACAATTTATATCGCCGGTCTATGGATGCACGGCCTGCTCGATGAACAGGGAAATTGGATTGAAAACCTAACAGAAGAGAGTGATCAATGGGATCATCAATGGCGGAATAAGGCCTCACAACCTGGCTATGATGTCCGGCAGACCTCTCAGTTTTTGATCGTGAAGAGCACAGACGATGGGAAGACCTGGAGTGAGCCCATCAATATTACGGCTCAAGGAAAACAAAAAGATTGGTGGCTTTGGGCGCCAGCGCCGGGACAAGGGATTACCTTGCAAGACGGCACGTTGGTATTTCCCACTCAGGGAAGGGATGAGAATGGTTTCCCGTTCTCCAATATCACCTACAGCAAGGACGGCGGCGAAACATGGGTATCGACTAATCCTGCGGTAAAGGAGAGCACAACAGAGTGTACCGTAGTCGAATTGTCGGACGGATCGATTATGCTCAATATGCGTGCGGACGATAACCGTGGTGACACCACCGCAACAAACGGTAGAGCGGTAGCGGTGACGAACGATCTGGGGCTGACCTGGGCGGTTCATCCGACTTCTCATCATGCTTTGCCCGAACCGGTCTGTATGGCCAGTATGTTACGACACGCGTATAATGACCACTCCTTTTTACTTTTTTCAAACCCAAATTCCAAAACGAAGCGTCACCACCTATCCATTAAGATTAGTGATGATGACGGCATGCATTGGGATGGTTATTCTCCCCTATTATTGGACGAATGGAGCGGTAGAGGATATTCCTGCCTGACCTCGGTGGATAACGATTACATCGGGATATTGTACGAGAGTAGCCAGGCGGATATGGTTTTTCAAAAGGTTGCAATAGCCGATCTCATCCAACAAAGCAACAACAATTAAGCAGAATCAGCTGCTCATTTAAAAAGTTAAAACAAATAGTATAGATAGCATGAAGAAAGTTAAAGGATTGATCGTCGCAACATTTGCGGCCTATAAGTCAGATGGTTCTGTCAATTTTGAATTGATACCCGAGATCACCGAACACATGGTGGACCAACAGGTAAGCGGGATATTTATTTGCGGCACCAATGGCGAGGGGCCAAGCCTTTCGACGGAAGAAAGAATGCAAATCGCGGAAGCGTATATCAAAGCCGCCGATGGCCGGTTACTGGTGTTTGTACATGTAGGGCACAGCTCAGTTTTGGAAGCCAAGCGTTTGGCAGCGCACGCGGAAAAAATAGGAGCAGACTATATTTCTGCTGTTTCCGCTTTTTACTTCAAACCTAGCACAACCCTGAATCTCGTAGAGAGCATGGCGGAAATTGCTTCAGCCGCGCCGAATACGCCTTTCTATTATTACCATATCCCTCATATTACCGGCATTCAAATAGATATGTTGGAGTTTCTAGCGCTAGCGGAAAAACATATTCCGACCTTCACCGGGATTAAGTATACGGCGTCCACGATACATGAATATCAAGCATGCCTGCATTACAAGGAAGGGAAATACGATATGCTTTTCGGTTACGACGAATTGTTACTTCCCGCTTTGGCGGTAGGCGCACAGGGTGCTATAGGTAGTACGTATAACTATGGCGCTCGCCTGTATAATGAGGTGATTAACCTGTTCGCTCAGCAGAAACTAAAAGAGGCTGAGACGCTGCACTTTGAGGCCGTAAAGATGGTGCAGTTATTGGGTAAATATGGCCCAATTCCGACCCAACGTTCGATTATGAAAAAGATAGGGCTGGATTTAGGTCATCCTAGATTACCCTTACAATCTTTAAACGCGGAAGCCGAAAGCAACCTGTACGATGATTTGGCGTCTTCCCGCTTTTTGCAATTGGTGAAGGAGTTATAAAAAGGGTTTATGCGTTATGTATTTTTTTTCTTACTACGATTAGTTGCCACAACAATGTTATTCTATAATTTAGGACATGCCCAGCATACTAAAAGCGAATGGAATTGGTCTACAATGCCTGCTGTTCCTGATGCATCTGGTTTTGCCGGCGCTTTTGCCGGAAAGATCGATGCAGGAATTCTGCTGGTGGGGGGCGCTAATTTTCCCAACGGTAACCTGCCTTGGGACGGGGGTGTAAAGCAGTGGACCGATAAGATCTTCTTTTTAAAAAATGACGGTAGCCAGTGGCGAGAATATGGGGAGTTGCCCGCTCGATTAGGATACGGCGCATCTGCCAGTATAAACAACAGCCTGCTCCTGGCAGGGGGAAGCAACGAATTAGGCCATCACGACAAGGTATATCGAATTACCATGGACAGCGACTCGTTGCAAATAGGGTTGTTGCCATCCTTACCGATGACACTTGCAAATATGTCGGGTATCTTGGTCGGAAGAACGTGGTACATCGTCGGTGGACTGGCCACGCCCGATACGCCCCAAACGGAGAATGTATGCTTCAGCTTGGATGTAGACCGACCTGAATACGGTTGGAAAATCTGTCCGCCTCTACCCGCAGAGGGTAGAATGCTTGCGGTCCTGGGTACCGATGGAACCTCGCTATATGTGTTTTCAGGTGTTGCCTTAAGAGAAGGAAAGAGACATTATCTCAAAGATGCGTATTGTTATCGGCCCGATAGAGGATGGCAAAAATTGGAAGATCTTCCGCACGCCGTTGCAGCAGCTCCAAGCCCCTGCTTTTATCAGGAGACCACAAAACAATTTTTCTTATTTGGGGGTGACAACGGAGAGTTAGCCGATGTACAATTGGGTAACGCTCATCCGGGCTTCTCTAATAAAATCCTGGTGTTTGATCTGAACCAGAGAAAATGGTATAACCAGCAAAGCATGGTGCTACCAAATACTTTACCCCCAGTAACTACCACCGCTATAATAGTTGAAAATAATGTCGTGCTTCCAATGGGAGAGGTAAAGCCGGGTATCCGGACAAGGAAGGTTATTCAAGGAAGCATGGGCGGTGATAAAACGAAGAATCCATGAAAAACCAATCTACCTTTTATATCTGGTTTGTCGTTGCGGCGTTGTGGGTCGTTGCGTTTTTAAATTACTTTGATAGGATATTGATCACCTCGATGCGTGATCCGATTGTTGGCGAGTTTAATTTAACGGACGCTCAGTTTGGCTTGCTGACGACCATTTTCCTCGTCGCGTATGGTGTTTTCAGTCCATTAGGAGGCTATTTAGCAGATAAATACGCACGCAAGACCCTTATCGTCTTCTCGGTATTCGTATGGTCATTAATGACGATCTGGACAGGCTATTGCCGGTCGTTTGAAGAGATGCTTGTTTCGCGTTTTTTAATGGGGGTGAGTGAAGCCTGTTATATTCCTGCAGGCCTTGCTATGATTACCGATTATCATCGAGGAAAAAGTCGGTCCTTGGCCACTGGGCTACATATGAGCGGCCTATATGCGGGGATGGCATTGGGTGGTGTAGGCGGCTATATGGCCGATTTATGGGGGTGGCGATTTGGATTCCATTTATTTGGTTTTATCGGTATTGTTTACGCGATTTTCCTTTGGTTTGTCTTGGTTGAATACCAACCCGCGAAGACAGAGACGGACGGTACACCGGTGGATCGTTCGCAGAAAAAGATCGCCATCGGCGAGACTTTTCGCGCAATATTCCAATTACGCTCTTTTTATATCGTGCTCTTCTACTTCGCGATACTCGGCATGGCCAACTGGCTGGTGAATGGTTGGATGCCCACATTTCTGAAGCAGCAATATACTCTTGATTTGGGCGCCGCGGGTCTATCGGCTACGGGTTATATCCAAATCGGTTCCTTTATTGGGGTGGTGGTGGGTGGAATTCTTGCAGACTTTTGGATGCGTCGATCAGCAAATGGAAGATTACACGCGATTGTGCTTGGTTTTTTGTTGGGAGCGCCGTGTTTGTTTTTGCTAGCCTATACATCGACCTTTGGGCTTGCTATCGCAGGAATGGTTGTCTTTGGTTTGGGCAGAGGATTTAATGATGCCAATCTTATGCCGCTCTTAAGACAGATTGTAGAAGGACGATATGTGGCAACGGCCTATGGCTTTTTGAATTGCTTGAGCACGATTGTCGGAGGTGTTATGGTGTACATAGGTGGGGCACTAATGGATGCGCAGATCGGTCTATCTATCATTTATCAATATACGGCCGTTCTATTGTTGGCCGGGAGTTTGGCTCTACTGTGGGTGAAAATTAGATGGTAGTGCTGTGTCGTCCCTTGCCGGTATTGTTATAGGGGTTCTTAATCAAGGATTTTTTGTAAAGTTTCAAGATATACTTTCAGTCGCTGGTGAAAAAACGAATCGATAAGTAAGAATCCGAAGAAAAGAAGTGCAAAACCAAGGGACAAACCTTTGTAATAATCTTTTGAGATGAAGAAATAAAGCGCAACAAAAAAAATGATGCCAACGCCCCAAGCATATTTTAGTGTGGTGAAACTTTTATCATCGGCTTTTATTTTTTGAAGTTCGACATCAAAAGTTTGCTTGGGGCTTCGCTGGAATTGCTTTTCAGCGTGCGAAATGTGTTGAGCTCTGGAATACCATACA
Organism: Sphingobacterium sp.; assembly: GCA_052092145.1. Taxonomy (GTDB): domain Bacteria; phylum Bacteroidota; class Bacteroidia; order Sphingobacteriales; family Sphingobacteriaceae; genus Sphingobacterium. The sequence continues at coordinate 14,002 of JBQDCW010000038.1, forward strand.
TAACCTCCATATCCGATACTGACGACAAGTAGTAAACAAATCGGAATGGCTGTTCCTTTTTGTAAAGATTGATTGTTCTTGAAAAGGAAAACGATAAATGGAAGCAGAATGACAATCGCTAACCCGATCATCCATCGTCCTTGCTGCATATCGCCTTTTGCCCAAGTTTGTAAGCCCTGTAAAAAGTTCATAGCTGTTTATATTTCAGAAGTGGTCAGCCCAAATTTTTGTTTGAACGTATAATAAAAATGGGATAGGTTTTCAAAACCCAGATCGAGATAAAAATCAGCAGGTTTCTCTCTTTTACGTTTGATACGGTACATCGCTTCGTCCAGTCGTTTCTCTTTTAACCATTGTTTAGGTGTGGTATTGAATGCTTTTGCAAAGTCACGTTTGAAGCCGGAAATACTCCTGCCTGTCAGTTTTGCAAATGACTCGACAGAAACATTGAACATATAATTTTGATTCATAAATTCTTCCAGATCCATTTTATAAGGTTCCGAAAAATCAAATAAAAGCTGCTTAAAATCAGGATTGCTTTGTAGCAACAACTCAATAGCTTCCCTGATTTTAAGGTTTGCCAATTTTGGTGTAGCTTCTTTCTTCTTGTTGATATAAGGACCCAGTGAAAGGAAATAAGCGTTCAAAAACTCATCGGGCTCAAAAAATAGCTTTTGATTCCCCCGGTCGCGATTATCGACTACAATTTTGTGCTCAAGTGCATATTGACGCAGGGTTGTGCTGTCCAATGTGATAGAAATAAACTGATATTTTCCTGATTTGGAAGGGTATTTAATCGTTCGTATCAACTGATTTTTCTTGACCAACACGATCGTATTTTCCTTGATAACGGTATTGCCATCGGCATAGAAAGCGTGGGTTTCACCCGACAACTGAAATCCCAAAAAATGCTCCGGTATAAACTCTTGGTGTCCCCTGTATTTTTCGAACGCACAGGAATACACTAATTTGTCAAATATAATTTCACTCTTGCCTTCCATTTTACAAAGATCTAAAAAAATTAGGAGAGCACACTTGCACCTGCTGCTGCAATTTCCTTATCCTCCTCAGGTGTTCCTCCCGAAGAGCCGACGGCACCGATGATATTCCCGTCTTCGTCTTTTATCACGACGCCCCCGGCAATAGTCAAAAGTCCTCCGTTAGCATGAATCATTCCGTAACCGTGGATTTCTGCTCCGGAAATTATGGACCCCATTATATCACTATCCACACCAAACATTACAGCCGTTTTTGCTTTTTTGACAGCGAAGTCTATCAGACCATATACGCCGTCTAGTCTCGCAAAAGCGACCAAGTGTCCCCCAGGGTCTACTACCGCAATGCTCACGGGAATGTTTAACGTTTTCGCTTTTTCTATGGAAGCATTCAATACGTTTAATGCTTCATGATATGTTATAGTCATCTCGATTTAATTTTTGTGAAAAAGAAAGCACAGATTTCGAGCCTGTGCTTCAGTATGTATAATTCGTTAACTTTTTGCCGTCCAGGCTTCAGCTTGTAATTGCTTTACAAAATCTTCAGTTTCTTTTGGATGTACATTTCTAAAATAGGAATGATCGTCCAAGGCAACCCCTACAATCGTATCTGCCATAGATTGAGGGTCTAACTGATCTTTTAGTGACGCTGCCGCTCCGTCAAAAGCCGTTGCCGGTGTAAAGTTTTTCTCTGAATTGTACCATCGGAAAATTGAATCCACGCCACGATCGTTAAATCCTGTACCGAATACCCCTGGATTACAAGTAGCGATTTTAATATTGAAGTCAGCCAGTTCGGTTTTTAGCCCTTCGGCAATGGATTCCATCGCGTGCTTGGAAGCACAATACGCCGCCACATAAGGAACCGTCCAAAGACCGCCCATTGAGGTCGTGAATACGATTTTTGCTGCTTTTTCCTGCGCTATCCATTTCTTTATAAAACCTTGCGATAGCTGCAGTCCACCGAATACGTTCACCTCAAACATGGAACGAATTAAATCCAAGGGTTGTTCAGCGATGGGGCCGCCTTCCATAAGACCGGCATTGCTGATTAGAATATCAATGTCGTATTTACCTACAATGTATTCAATATCCCGGGTGTTGGTCACATCCAGTTTGTCAACGGTAAGTTCTATCGCCGATTCTTCTGCTTCCCGGATCAAATCACTTACCTGTGGATAAATCTGTGCCGTAGCAATTACTTTGTGTCCTTTCCTTGCCAAATCAAATGCAGCGATTTTCCCAAAACCGCTTGCAGCTCCTGTAACTAGAATTGTTTTGCTCATTTCATTTTGATTTAAAAGTATAGTGTAAAATTGGACAATATGCGATTGTTTTTTGTTGCTGAAACGTTCAAAATTCTATTGGTAGGATGTTCAGCATGAAACCAGTGAATAAGTCGAATTTAGGACGGCATGTTCGATTCCACTGAAATTGTTAGGAGTAAATTCGAGACTATAAATTTAGATGGTTCGGTTTTCGATATTCCTTTCTAGTCAAACCTTCACAGCGCTAATGTCTTTGTATTTCGCGTACTTAACCACTAGTACCATTGTCGAAAGCTTCTCCTTAAAATGATTCCCTTTTTTTGCTTCTTCCCTCAAGATTTATAGGGTAATGACCCTTATTTAACTCGAGCTTTTCTTGAGAATTTTTCATATCGCTGCCCACCTGGGGATCCAATAGCTGGGCATAATGATGGGCAGTCTCGATAAAATAAATTTTACGGCTTTCCATAAAAAAAATTCCCAGCCCTGTAAAAAACAGAGACCGGGAATCTGTCCCCCCGAAAACCTTAAAAGGAGAAGATTAAATAAAGATTATGGCCAGAACAGCCATGACCAAAATAAAAACAGGAAAATCGACGATTTTTATCCTCTTTCCTGTTACGGAGCCTTAGGGGAACGAAGTCGAACCTTTTTATAAAGCATTTGGAACGCCTTGCGGGTTAATTCAATTATAACACCTTCAGAAGCATCCTGATCATCTCTAAAATCAAGACAATGATCCTTTCTTGTTGAGATATAGAATCTAATCGGTCTTCATGAAATACTTATATCCAGGAATCATTTCAATTGTTAGGTCGTCTTTTTCGAATACATCTTCTTGGTTCAAGGTAACGATGAAACCATGATTGATTTTGAAATAATGTAATGCGCTTACTAGCCCATTGTATTCGCGTTCAAAATTGAAATCGTCTATGGTATAGCATACCTGTATCGCTTGGACGATTTTGCCTTTTTCAAAGACTACAAAATCACATTCTCCTTTTTCAGCAAAATAATAAATTGTACTATAGTTTCGCCTTAAATGGAGATAAACCATATTCTCTAGTTTGCGACCAAGGTCTTCAGTAAGGGATGTCGAAATGGCGTTGATCAATCCGGTATCCATTGCATAGATTTTCTTGGGGTTCCGGGCTTGCGCTTTTATTGAATAAGCGAAGCGAGGTACGAATTCTACTAGATAAGCGTCCGTGAAATAGTTGAAATATTCTAAGATGGTGGTGCTGGATTTGATCCCGAACAGGCCTATTAATTTATTGGCTGAAACTAATACGCCAACATTTGAAATTAAATAGATAGCTAGCTGCTTCAATGAATCGATATCACGTACGGAATGTCGAACAGAGATATCACGTATCAAGATGTCGTCCATTAGCCTGCTGAGAATAAGAGCTTGTCCGCTTTTCACGTATTCGGGCATTCCGCCAGTAACTAGATAATCTTTTAATGATTCTTGTTCTGCCTCGGTTTCTTTACAAGTAATGAATTCGCGATATGAAAAAGGAAATAATTCCATGGAAAGATGTCGTCCAGTAAGGTGGGTTCCTAGCTCTTTGCTTAGTAATGAAGCATTGGAACCTGTCACGAACACAGTGTATCCTTCTCTTAAGAGCTGGTTAACGAATATTTCCCATTTATCTACGATTTGAATTTCATCAAAGAATAATACACGGATGCCCCGTTTATCTATTTCTTGTTGCAAGCGTATGAAGTCCTCTATATTAAAGGCAACTAATCGAATGTCTTCAAAATTTAAATAAATGATTTCGGTGTACCTTGACTTTAGGAGTTGCAACAATAAAGTACTCTTCCCGCATCTTCTGATTCCTGTAATTATAGTTACATAATTATCCACTATAGGGACGTTTTGCAATGCTTCCCGGATTATCAAATCTTGTTTGTTGAGAAATACGCGTTGCTGCGCGTCGATAACTACACTTAATTGTTCTTGCCTTATCATTTTACTTGAGTCTTAATGGTATCAAAGATAGGGATATAGAACGAATAACACAACTTCGCCCATTTATAATGGATGAAGTTGCACACTAACAGTGGACAAAGTTATTCATTGGCAATAAATGAAGTCGTTTATTATCAATGAATGATATATACGTTGGTCAGCAGATTCTGAGCTTAGGCAAAGGAAAGAACATCACTGGTTTGCTAATTCAGAAGAAAAAGCAATCAATGTGACAAAAGCAACCCCTTTTTTTCTCAAATCAACGTTATTTGAACCTGGCGCCAACTATTCAAAGGCAGCAGCCTGTTGTTGTAGATAGAATATTGGTTACCAGGGCAAATTCTGCATCTCCCAATGTTGTATCTAATAAAACCATTGAACTGTTGAGAAGGTAGAATAAATATGGCGGATAGCGGATAGGAAACACGAAAAGTCTTTAAAATTAAAAGATAATTAATTATTATAAACAGGTTGTAAGATATTCACCAACGTCGTCTATCTTGGCTTGATATCAGATACTGCGTTCTAAAAAGATTCCTAGAAACAAAAAAGTCCTCTTTATAAAAGAGGACTTTCCCTACTTCGGTACCACCGAACTTTTCTTGTAGCCCAAACCGAACAAATCTCGAACCATTTCTTGGAAGATTTGGAACGGTTGGTGGGGTTGGATTGGGAGTTGGTGCCATCATAAATTGCCCGACTTTTGCCCCACTATCGCTCTTTTTGCCCCACTACTGCCCGACTGTCTTGTAGGAAATACTTGAGCCCGAAGTACCTGTTTTAATAAGAACCTTAAACTTTTCTGCCAATTCTGTTAATTCAGTCGTTGCTGTTCTTTTCGATATGTCATTTAAGGCTTGGTAGTCACTATTTGTAATTTTTCCTTTTTCTTTTGCAAACAAAACAGCCTTGACTTGTCTATTGTTCAATCCAAGTGCTTCTAAGTACTCGGTGTTATAAATATCCTTTTTAAACGTTACCCAAAAATCTGAACCCTCCACAAGGTAAGCCGGCTTGGGGAGCCCTTCAGCAACACACAATTCCGTCATTTTGCTGATGCCACGTCCCCACGACTCTACATAGCCGCTACGGAAAAATGCGTTGGCAATATCCGGATTATAAGGTCTGGACGAGTGGCTTTTCAGCAGGTTGCTTACCGTCCAGTTTTCCGGCAGATGCCCCTCGTTCCAGATCATCATCTTACCCTTGTAAACACGGATCTGAATAGGCGTCAAGCCCGAATAATCTTTATGAGCAATCGCATTGAGCAAGGCCTCGCGTGCCGCTTCTTTCGGATATTCGTATGTTTCCACTCGATGTATGCCTTCGTAACTGATCAGCGCTTTGATGTACTTGGTAAAAAGCAAGTCAACCGTTTTTTCCACCTGTTCAAACAAATTTCCGTGAATCTCATCCTGAAAAATCAAATCGGATTCATTCTCAAAATACCCGATTTTGATGTAAGCGCCTGTTACAAACTTCTCCGGATCGGGATGGAACAGCAAAATGGCGGCCCGTTTCAAATAGTCACCCTCAATCAATTTGAGGTTTTCAAGCAGATGCGTATTGTCTTCGGATAAAGCTTCTTCGCTAAGGCGTTTGCTCCGGATGCCTCTTTTCTTAAAAAACTCCAAGGTTTCCGACTTCAAATCACCGGCAGACACCTTGGGTACCGGGACACCATCCCAACGCTTGCCTTTTTTCTGCAATAAAAATTTATCCAGGGCGGCACCTTTCAATTCCTGTTTGGTGCTTCCACTTCGGTAATGATATTGTCCTTTATAATTTACGGCATTAGGGTAGGGCTCCACGACGATTTCCAGATAATCACGTTCCTTGGTTTGGTGTAAATTCACCTCCGCCACAATCCCCAAGACATCCCTTACTTTGTTGGGGATGTCTTCCAGCAACTGTTTCGCATCAGTGATACCCAAGATTTTTCCGCTATCATCTTTACCGATAAAGATAGTACCACCGTTAGCATTCGCAAAACCGCAAATCCATTTGAGATATTCGTCTCTCCAACTACTTTTATACTCTGTGTTTTGAGATTCTGACATGATACAAATTTACATTTTATACAGATGAGAATAAAATGCGATTGGTTGGCGAAAGAAAAGAAAAACCTTGTGTGACACGAAAGAAATTTGGAAAAGTATTCACCTCTTAGTGTAAACCCGTAATTCCTCTCAACATTAATCTATGATTCTCTTGTTATCGAGTTGCAGAAATTAGTACTGAATAAAAGCTATTCTAAAATTTCGAAAGGCATTCTGATTCCCCGACTTATCCATATCGGTAAAACAAGTTAGATATAGTCGAAATAAGCATGTCTTAGTGGCAGTAACTATCAATTAATATCTATGCCTGGATTATCAAGGGAGGGAGGAATCAACCAAGTATATAATGGATTGCGTCGTGTGGTAATCCTTGGTGCAGGTGCCAGTATTGCATCCACTATGTAAGAAACCCTGAGCCAAGCGGGAAACCATTGCCTTCAATGGACAATTTCGTTACCATCGTAGGTTTAGAAGACATCGTTGAAAATTTGCCCCCCAGCGTCAAAGGCTGAAAATTTTGAGTCGTTGTACGGCAAACAGTATGCCGCTGAACCGAACCCACCTGTCCTTAGGGAAATAGAAAAGCGTATCCAGAATTACTTTAACGGTATGGTGTTGCCTGAGGAACCTACCATTTACGATTTCCTGATGCTTTCGCTTCGGTCAAAAGATATCATTGCGACCTTCAGCTGGGATCCGTTTCTCTATCAGGCATTCTGCCGGATTAGCAAATTACCAAAGACCTTCCGCAGATATGTTCCTTGCATGGTTGTGTGTCTATAGGTTATTGTGAGGAAATTGATCAGGCAGGCCCAGCCGGTTATTATGCGCGAAGGGATGGCGGATACTTCGAGCCAACCAAACTCCTGTATCCTGTCGAGCAAAAAAATTACACAGACGATAAATTTATTAGTGGTACCATAGTGACCAATAAAGTAGCCCGAGGAAAGAGAGGTACCTTTTTGTCGAATTTGGGTGAATTTCAGCGAACCCTACAAAACGAAAACCGCCTTTAAACGTATTCAATGGCGGTTTTTTAATCTTCCTGGCTCTCGTTGGAGCCTCTCGGTAGAGGGAAGTTGCGGAAAGTCTAACCTCATCGAGGATTGTGAGGCCATTCTCAACGCAGCTAAACACATAAAATAAAGTAAAATCTCTATTATATTAACATTGCTAGCCTGTTTCGTTACCAGAAACAGGCTTTTTAAATTAATTTATCGTAAACCCATTGTACGATAACCGTTCGTTATTAATTTCTCTCTTCCTTCTAGTAATAAATTCGTTAAGAGTTTGTTCGCGAATTTTTAACGCCTCATTAGGCATCATAACAGATATTTCCCCTTCTTTATTCATTCCTAATGAGTTTATACTAGTACCGAGTCTTAACCCTGAGTTCTTTGTGATTATCCAGCGATCATGGAATGGCTCACTATTGTTCGCTGTTCTACAAAAGGTAAGATTAACAAAAGGAGCGTCTTCGTCAGATATCCTTTTCCAGTACTGCTTATATTGGTTTTCGGAGCTCTCCAGATTGTAGTCTGTCGAGCCCAATATATCCACTTCAACGTTTACGTTTGCTTGTTTAATTAATTTGAGGATTTCTAAATCTTCCTTTTGGAAGTATGGATCAGCAACTATTATAAAATCTTCAGTTTGTTCGTTTAGCCAGTCCTTAATAAAATTAAATGCAGCTTCTCTGGAACGAGGCTTAATCGGTTTGTTTGTCAAAAAATCTTCATCTATAAAGAATTTTCTATAAGATTTTTCCGAGCTTTTTTTCTTGTGTGACAATAATTGGATAAGGTTAGTCGCCGAAACCATTACTCGGAAATTCTCTTTATGAAGTTTAACTATACCATCGTCTTTTGCAGACCGATACATCTTCGCAATATTGTTTATATAGTACACATATATTGGAAAGCTCTCGTGGAGAGGCAGTTGATTCCCGATTTGCAAGTAACTAATAATCTCACCAACTTTTTTGGGAAGTATTCTATCCGAATTAAGCCCCTTTAAAGTCATATAAACACTTTGGACAATTCTTTCGGCATTTTCCTTTTCCTTTTGTTCTAAAGTTTTGTTATTTTTTATTTTATTAGCGATTTCCAAAGTCTGATAATGATTAACTAGTAACTTATTAATCTTCTTTTGTTGGTTTTCTCCATCTAATTGCTTAATTAATTCTTTGGCATAAGCTGGATCTAATCGATACATCGAATCAATAATACTTCGTTGAGACTTGTAAATCTCCGAACCATCCTTCAAACTAGCTGAAATGTTGAACGCTTTGTCGACGCACTTTTTCCATGATTTAGGGTCATAAGAATACATTTTATCAGTTATGTCTATCACACGTTCGACAAATTCGTAATGTACAGGAAGTCTTTCTAAATCATCAATAGTTGAATCAAAAACTCCTCTTTTTATCTGAATACCATTTTGGATCTTTTCGAACGGAAAATCTTCTAGAAAGATTGCTTTAACAAACACTATATCACTCAAATTGGGAATCAAATTTATCTCCTTAATTAAATCCTCCCAAAAAGCTGGAGGGATACTTAAATGTTTAGATATTTTCGCAACCTTTAGCTTTGCCAAAATTTTAAAACCATCATGTAGAATGTTCTTCTTGTCTGGCAGATTACGATCGATTATGGCCTGCAGATCATTTACCAACTCGGCAACCTGAGCCTTGCTAATTTGCTTGTCACTTCTTTTAATCGCAGAACAAATGTGATCGATTAAAAAATAAATATTATTATCGACCTTGACATTGTTTAAGACACTTACTGCTGCAGTTAAATCGCTAAACGTCGAGGAATAACGACTAATTTCTTGTTCATAAGGTTCATATGGGTTACGCCTAGTCGCATAAAAACGACATATATCATAATATACCTGCTCCTTCTCTTCATTACTTAGCTGCTCTATGTATTTCGATGCTAAGATCGGATTTGATAAATGCACCAAAGTCAGTGAAATTGATGCAGTTGTCAAATTCAGCTTTTTAGCGGAAATGCTGTGTATTAGATGAATAATATGCTCATTTGTGACCCGTTTAAATATTTCGTCATTCCCTGCAAGAAATGCATAAAAGCCTAATTCCGTCCACAGACGGAGTTTCTCCAGTTCAGAAGGAACTCTTGCTATCAAGTCATCAATAATTTGGAAATCATCCTGCGTATGTAAATTTGTGATTAATAAACAATTAAATGAGCGTATGATTAATTTAATACTATTTAAATAGGTGTACGCAACGGCTTTTGAATCGAGCCAACTAATATTCTTAATTTGTTCGCTCTCGTCAAATAACTTCTTAGACAAAACGGAGTCAAATTTAGCCAACTCATAACATAATGAAAACCCCTCATCGATTCGCTCCCAATCGGATTCCAGCGATTTCCAGCATTGGAATACCATATTGCCCCATTTCTCACCTAACTTCTCTTTCCAATGTTCATTCTTTTGAAGGATTTTAAACATTAGGAGTAGCCCTTTGAGCCTTTCGCTACTGAGGGGATGTTCTTGAACAGATTCTTGAAATTGTAATAATTGTAAAACTGTTCCAGGTTCCAATGTTTTAGTTTCGGCGAACCTCTCCAATGTGTCAAGAGTTAACTCATATTTAGACGAAGGTTCCTCCAATTCCTTATCTAGTTCTTTTATAACATCAATTTTAATATAACTAACATCATTAGCAAGATAAGCGTTTAGTACATGCAGCCTTGACTTTTCTCGTCGTTCAACATTATTCATTTGGTTAACGATTTTTAATGCCAGCCGTGGGTTTTGCTTTCCTATCGTAAAGAGGAAATACTCACTAATCTCAAACTGAAGGGCAGTGGTTTTGTATAGTGAATTAGTCAATTCAATCAAACGAGCATAAATGAAACTTACCTTTTTTGCAAATTTAGGAGACCTCAAAAAGGATAATTTAGCAAATACCTCTGACAAAGACTCAATCCTTATTAATTCGTCGTCCAATAGATCAATTTCACTAATAATACGGTTGATTGTAGCCTCCGAGTTAGAACGATACAAGTCGTACTCCGCATGAAACATATTGAGCTGATATATATACTTGCTTTTTACTAATCCCAGATCAAGCACATTTTTAGCAATATTTTTGAAACGCCAAAATAAATCCCTTTTGGCTTCTTTGTTTTTCACATATGGTAACTGACTTGAAAGTTCATCTAACACTTCAATTGTTATTGAAGTTTCAGAACTTGAAACAGTCAGCTCGTTCAAAGCTGCGTCAATTACTTTCTCGATCTGTTCTGAATGATTTTTGTTGTTTCTAAGCCAGAGCCTTAATAGACGCAGTTTCTCAATAGAGTCTGTTATTTTCTTTACTTCGTCAAGTACTTTTACAGCGGAATAATTCCCAACAAGAAATGAAATCGCCCTATTTATTTTTTTTACGGAAGGATTGTTTAACGATTGAACAGCCTGTAATCGTTTAGTAATATCACTCCTTTCTCCCTCCTTTCTATCTGAATCTATAGCGGCAATTGACAGTTTTGCTACAACCCAGTCATTGATATTATTATCATTTACCCCATCTGATGATTTCTCAATCATCTCAATAGCAAGATTAGGTAACGCATGAATCAAGTGGGCAACAATGTCATAAATTTTATCTCCGGCTGTAGACAAATCAATTGTTGTATACAGGTCTTTGATTAGTTGAATAAGAACTTCGTCAACTTGATCATTAAATTCTTTTTGTCGTCTTGCTATTAATGCTAATAGAAGCAATCTATCCACTAATAGTATAGCACTTTCAGCCAAAGAAATTGCACCAGAAAAATCTTGAATGGATATTCTAGCCTCAACTTCGGATTCCCAAAATAAATAATTGTCTAACTCATTCACTAGGCTGCCTTGTATTGAAAACCGTAACGAGTCGGGATATTTACTTAGATTTTCAGAAGCCTTCAACCCTAATGCTAATGTTTCGTTGACAAATTTCAACGATCCCGTCTGTTCAAGTACTTTATTTAAATGCTGTTCATCTAAAAGCTGAATGACCTTTTCCCATTCTCTTTTTGTTGAATAAAGTTTAGGAAGATGAAGCAAAGAACTCAAGCTTTCATTTCGTGAGTAAAAATCAATAAGCAAATCGTTAATCTTGTGTTTATTACTCTTTAGAATGGTTGCCAAATATCTTTTATGAGCATGAGAGACAATTTTGACAATGTTTGATTTATAATCAAAAACAGGATTATTCCAAACAATCTGTTCAACCAAATTCTTCTCTATTGAGCAAATTACTGATATATCATCTATTGTGTAGGAATTCTCAGTCAATGCTAAGAGAGAAACAATAGCGTTGTTTTCCGGTTTGTCGATATTGATAGATTCGCAATCGATCTCCAACCAAGTGTTGTAGCTGGTAGAACTTGATATTTGGTCTAGTGTATACCCCTCCTTTTCAATTAGGCGTTTTAGAGTTTTCAGTCTGCCGGGATAACCTTTTGTAACTTTAAACAGATCCTGCATATAATATGAAGATTCCACATCTAATTCAAGAAATTTCTCTACTTCGACATCCGAAAAGCCGGTCAGTATAACAGATTTAACTTCTTGAGTATTTAGCGGGCTAAACGCAGCCGCAAAATCCTTGTATGATCCTGAAATGATAAATCTAAAGGAGTCTTCTCCTAAGTGTAAAATAGGGAAAAGTTCTCTTATAAACTGTGGATCTTGTTTAGCTTTTTGTTCTAACCCGTCAATGACTATATTTAATCTTTGCGTTCCTTTACGTAAAGCCTTTCGATATTGAAATAGCTTTTGACGATATTGTTCTGTACTAATTAATGACACATCACTTTCGGGGACTGTTTCATTCAATAAATGGCTTATTTGCAAAACAGCATTTGTGCAGTAAAAATCGACGTTATAGTCTAAAGCATTTAATTGGTTGAAAAATATAGAGATAGTATTGCTAATATTTTTTTTAACAAATTGGCCTGCCAATGTCGTTTTACCGGAATCCTCTTCTCCCTCAATAAAAACAATTCTGCACGTGTCAACAAATCCAGCATCAATTTGAGACAAATAATTAGACCTTTGAATTAATTTATCCCATTTTTCATTCGGAAAACCATCTGAATAAAAGGTGGTATCAATAACTTTAACAGAATTGATTTCCGGATTAATATTATCCGAGTTTTCTTGAAAGTTTCCGTTCATTGTAATAATGAGTTTGATGAAATTGAATTACAAGATATAAAATTTTAGAAAGACATATAGCTTTAAATGTTTGTTTTCTTGGAATCGAAGAAAGAAATAGTTGCACATTACGTTATATTGTAGGTGTTTTTTGAGTTATCTTAGTAAGATGTTTGCTGCATCAGCAACTCTAAAATTCATGCGAGCATTAAAAAATGGTAATATATTATGAACGAAGCTATTAATACAACCAAGTTGGATTTACATCCTAAAAGCAATATTGCTAACAAAGTTCGTAATACATCCTTGCCAAGAACCAAACCTTTATTGCCACTTTATGAAGCCATTAGCAATTCCATTCATTCGATAAATGAATTGTCAAAAACTCAAAATATAAAAGGTCGAATAATTATAAATTTACTTAGAAACGGAAGTCCTGATATTTTAAAGGACTTGCCTGAAGTCGATGAATATCCTATCCACTCAATTGAGATAATGGATAATGGAGTTGGTTTTAATGATGCCAACATGACTTATTTCATTGAGGCAGATACAGACCATAAAATTGAAATCGGAGGAAAGGGAGTCGGACGGTTTGTATGCTTAAAGGCTTTTAAAAAAATAATCGTATCAAGCAATTTTATTGCTTACGATAGTCTGATACAAAGGAGTTTCGAATACAAAAACACTAAAGAGGGCATACATAATTTTGAAGAAAACATTATCTCCAATAACCAGGAGCGAATGACGAAATTAGTCTTAAGTGAATACCGAGACGAATATCAAAAATATGTGCCGAATAATTTGGTGCAAATTGCCAGAGAATTAGTCACTCATTTTTTGCTATATTTCATAGAAGACAGTGCACCAGAAATAATCGTTAGAAATCAAAATAATCATGAAGTAAATTGCAAAAACTTATTCAATACGGAATTCCAAAAGGAAATACGATCAGAACCATTTGAAATCTCCGATCAGGAATTCACACTGTACTGTAATCTTCCCTTAGCTAGCTACATTCAAAACTAAAAAATTCCAATCAGATTT
>JBQDCW010000039.1:0-25976 GCA_052092145.1 Sphingobacterium sp.
AGCATCGGATTAAATATCAAATTTTAAGTAAAAATGATGAAGACCTTTCGCATAAAACAAACCCTCTGCCTGATACTTTCTCTCTCGCTATTCTCTTGCGCCAAACTCGATTTAGTTCCTCCTTCGGAAGGCTCGAACGAGAATTGGTACGCCGATCAAACGGAAATTGAGATGTCCCTAAACGATCTATATCGTACCTATGTCTGGAACTTAGAGGTTAATTTTCAGACCGATCGATGGACCGATGACTGGGCCCAACGCCTAGTGGTTTACGAATACTCAGCGGGTGCAATTACCAGTGAGTGGGCCGATAGTGAAACCACCTGGCTGAACACTTATAAAGGAATCAGTCGCGCGAATCGGATCATCGAAAGTTTAGATCATATCGGGGAAACTTTGCCTGAGGAAACGGTAAATCGTCTGCGGGCGGAAGCGACCTTTTTTCGTGCTAATTTTTACGGACGGTTAATTACGCTGTATGGGGACGTTCCCTTCTATAAGGAAACGATTACCATCGAAGAGGCCTTCACTTTGGGACGGCATGATGCCGAAGAAATTTTAAAAGAAGTGTATGCCGACTTCGATTACGCTATCGCGCATTTACCGGAAGAGAACAACACCTCCGATGTTGCTCGTGTCAACAAAGGGGCGGCCAGGGCAATGAAAGCGAGAATGGCACTGTGGATGTCGGATTGGCCACTTGTAAAACAGGAAACCGAAGAGCTCATCGCATCGGGTCAGTATGCTCTTCACCCTGATTACGAAAAATATTTTCAGTCAAAAAAAATGGAGTCAGAAACGATCTTCTCTCTTCCCCGCTCCCGCGATCTCAATATCGTCTGGAGCTCTAAAAATTTTATGCCGCGTACTCCAGGCGGCAACGCCGTAGCGCAACCATCCTGGGAACTGCTCGCCATTTACCCCTGTACCGACGGCCTGCTAATCGATGAATCGCCACTGTTCGACCCCCAACGACCGTTTGAAAATCGTGATCCACGTCTGACAGCGACGATCGTTGAATTTGGTTCCGATTTTTTAGGATTTGTTTACGATCCCGATCCTCGAGCTGAACGTATATTGAATGTCAACACCGGCCAAATGGTTGAAAACAAAGACACCAAAGGCTACACCCAACACGCGGCATACAATGGATTACAGTTAAGAAAATATGCGGACCAAAACTGGCTCACCTATCAGGCCGATAATCCGATTATCATCATGCGTTATGCTGACGTGCTGCTCATGTACGCCGAGGCAAAAATCGAATTGAATGAGATTGATCAGAGCCTCTACGATGCCATTAACGAAGTACGCGCACGTGCTTATCAGGTAAACGTTGGGGAAATTGATCGCTACCCGGCTATCGTAGGCGGCAATCAACAGGAACTTAGGAAAAGTTTAAGAATCGAACGTAGAATAGAATTTCCCTGGGAACATAGGCGATTTTGGGACCTTCAACGTTGGGGTGAATTTGAGAACGCGCTAGCTCGCCCCTATTACGGTTTACTTCCCATTACAGAAATGAGAAGCAAGCTGATCGAGACCGACCTGTGGTTCTGGCCGATCACCCCTGAAATCGATGAAAACGGATATCCAAATCTAGATGAACTTTACACCAAGGGATACAGTGCTAAATTAGGAGACAGAAATTTCAATTCCAAACAATACCGCTGGCCTATCCCAAACAAAGAGATTTTAATTAACGAGAACTTGACACAAAATCCGGGGTACTAGGTTCCGGAGAATAAAAGTCAGCTGCCCTGCTTTATAGGTCATAAATAGGACCCTGACATTGACACTCTACCATCATGAAAAAAACGATTTACAGTTTAGCCATTTTATTTTTTGCCGCAATTACCAACAATTCGACCGCATTCGGCCAGACCGAATACCAAAAACCTGCTCTTGAAAATAAGGATTCATGGTCGATGATTATGATTCCCGATATACAGAACTATGTTAAATGGGGTCGAAATCAACCCATTTTCGAATTGATGACGGCTTGGATCGAAGAAAACATCGATACCTTAAATATTCGTATGGTCGTCTGCGTCGGCGATTTGGTGCAGAATAATGAGAAGCTCGCCAAGGATTATGATGGTGATCAATCCACGCAGCGTCAGTGGGAGGCGGCATCTGACGCATTCGATCGATTAAATGGAAAGGTTCCTTATATCGCAGCTACTGGAAATCATGATTACAGCATTGATCGAGAAGGAAATAGAACCTCTCGCTATAATGAGTTCTTTACCATTGATAAAAATTTCCTGAACGGCAAATATCTTGTCCAAAACGCACGGGATGAACAGGGGGAACAAACGCTAGCCAATTCAGCCTATGAAATAAAAGGTTTAAACGGGCGCGACTATCTGTTTATGACCGTCGAGTTTGCGCCGCGCGATACGGTTGTGGCCTGGGCTAAAACTGTCGCAGAAATGGAGCAATACCAGGATCATCGAATTGTATTATTGACCCATAGCTATCTAAACCCCAAAGATGAGTTGGGGGCTAAACAAAGCACCTGGCTACTCTGGGAACCGTATCAAGTGGACGGCAAGATCTTAAAATCAAGAGGAATTGCGCTTCCCGGGTCAAACAACGGTCAACAAATTTGGGAGAAATTGGTCAAACCGGCGGACAATATTGAAATGGTATTGAGCGGACATTATTCTGGAGAAGGGTATTTGAAAGGCACCAACGATCACGGAAAGCCGGTCCATCAGATCTTGTTCGATGCACAGGCTATGGGCGGTGGCGGTCGCAGTGGAAATGGTGGCGACGGTTGGTTACGGATACTCGAGTTTTTTCCGGACGATAAAACCGTCAATGTGCGTACATTCTCCCCTTTGTTTGGCGCCTCGCCCACTACGCAAGAACATGCATGGAAATCCGACAAGCGTAATCAATTTACGATAGCGTTTGATGATGAATAACTGTGAGCTGTCCCCTCTGCGGGCACCACACCCGGTGTACTGCAGGGGGGTATCTATTTCTAATCAAGCGCATGCGTTTTCCCGTTTTTTGTTGAATATAAAAAGCAATTATGGATGATCGTTGCTTTTAACAGAAAGCGATTCATTAAAAATACAGGAGACAAGGAGTTTAATGAGACCCTTTCGCACACCAGAGGGCGTTTGAGACAAATTAATTGATTCGGGGGCAATCGAAACATATCGGTCAACCCGACCGGCAAATAGCTTGTTTACAACAGTTCTTTGATGGTATACATCATTGATTTATTTTTCAAGGTATCCTGTTGTTCCTCGGAAATGATCGGATCTAGACTAATTTCGTATACAAAGTTTTGATCCAATTTTTCGAGATGCACCTGAAGCTTTTTTCCATCATTGGATACGCTTTTTTGTATGATCGGCACCGCTTCGGCATCTACCTGAGGTGAGCCGTATTTTTCATGATAATGATAGCGATAGCGACGGGCTCGAACAACACTATCGGCCAAGATGCTGTTTTTTTGAATGGGCTTGGTAAATTCGATTTCAAAACCCTCCTTTTGCAATTTCATATTTCGCACCTCAAACGGCATTTTATTGGTGAACGAGATGCGCTGTATCCCCCGATCCCCTAACCAACCGTGATCCGCTTGTCCGACCCATAAATCACCGTTCGGCGCAAAGGCTAGACGATTATTCCCTTTTCGTAGACCTTCGCCCTGGATGAACACCGTTGCTGCTCCTTGCATCACGCCGTTCACTTTTTCCAACATGATTCGCACCAGTCGCTCACTGCTCATTTCCCCAACAATCAGCTGTCCATCAAAGGTCTCTAGCTGTTTGTGATCCTTAATTAATATCGGTTGCGATGGTGAATTGGCTAGAATATCGTGCGGAAAGATGACTGCAGGCTTCTCCCGCATGCTGTCAAGTTCATCCACCGTCAGATCAAATGGATTACCTTGATCCCAACCATCGGTCCAGACCAAACTGGATGGATGCCCGTAAAACTTATCTTGCTGCACATGGTACAAAGCGCTAGAACCCACCCAATCTCCCTGATTCTCGGTCACATACAGCTCATCATTGGCGTCAAACACCATTCCATTGGGTGATCGAAGCCCCGATGCCACAGGCGTAATTCGATAATTCGTATCAATTTTCATCACCCATCCACGGTAGGGCACGACGGAAAACATCGCTTTCGATGTTTCACTCTTTCCGATCATCAATTTATCTCCCCTGGTCTCCTTTGAAATACCGCCACCTGAGGAGGAGGCATTCAAAGCGACATATAGATTCCCCTGTTTATCTTGGACGGGTCCGTAAGCAAATTCATGATAGTTTCCGGTCATCCCGAAATCGTCATAGATCGTTTCATAGACATCCGCCCTTCCATCGCCGTCCGTATCTTTCAATAGGGTCAATTCGGGTAATTGCATCACCAGAATTTCACGCGCACTGATCACCTTCATGCCTAAGGGTTCATGTAAGCCGGTGGCGAATACTTCCCATTCCTCGGTTTCAGGCTGGTAAAATAAGATCTCGCCACGCATGAAGGCCGCGACCAATCGGCCGTCTTCTAAAAACTCAAGCGCGGATACTTCCGCAGTTAACCCCGCGGGTGTTGGAATCGAGTCAATGCGGTAGGAAACCTTTTCTTCACTCGACTGATTTCGGCAAGAAGCTATCAAAACCATCAAGATTAGGGTATAAAAAGAGATGCTTTTCATTGTTTTTCAAAATTATACTCCACGTTGAAATGCCGAGCCGATTGGGCATCTAATGTAAGTTCACCATTCCTGAGAACCTCTCCCCGGTGAACGCATTGCACGCCTTTCCCAGGTGTAAAGCGCAAGGTTAATTCCTCGTCCAATCCCGTTATTCGGAATTCTCGAAGAATTCCTTTTTTCGTCTGCGTTTCCCGGAGCGTCTCGAATACCGCTATCTCACCGAACTGATAATGGAATTCTAAGTAACCGTCCCCAACCACCTTATACCCTTTAAATTGGGGCTGCCCCAGGGGCTCATTTGCCGTACTAATCACTAAGGAAGGAAGCGTCGATTGCCGATAGAAGATCGTACCCAGGATTTCCGCTTTAGCGTCTTTATGTCCTTTCCACAACTCTGTATTATCGAGGAATCCGTCCTTCCACATCAATCGAAGATCACATAGACTCGCATCCCAGCAATACGATAGATCTCCGGGCAGGTGTACGGCGATCGCCGCTGGGCTCGCCCCCTCCACATATAATCGATAGTGATACGGTGCTTTCAAATCATAGGGATGATCTTTGGTTTGCTGATGGGTATGTTCCGCTTGCCGGTCAAGCTGTGAAATCGCTGTGTCCTTTTCCAGGGGCGGCATTTCGCCGGTGCTATTCACATACATCGCCCCATACATGATCTGTCCATGTCCGGGTAAGGTACAGACATAAGGATAGATCCCTTCGGTTACCGGAGCGGTAAAAGAAAGTGTCTCCTGCTCACCAGCATGCAGAATATCAGTATACCAAAGAATCGATTCGGTGTCCGGGATGTATTGTTTCTTAATCCCTTCAGCCCCGAGTTTCATCGCCTGGGCTACAACGTTTTCTCTGGCGCCTGGCTGCAAGATCAACAGGTTATGATCCATGTCATCCGTATTGGCAAATTCGATATGAACCGGTTGCCCAGGTTCAACATGAAAACGGGGTACATCGAAGCGCAAACCGGGTAACACGGAAAGCTGGATTGTTTTTCCGGCATTACTTCCCTCCTTATTTAAACCGGTATAAGCTGGTAATAATAAAGAAAGCGCCAAACCAAGCGATAATAAAATAGTTTTGGTATTCGCCATACTGACTTTGAATTTCGTTTTTAACCCAGTTCCATTTTGCGTTTATAAAATTCAGACGCGGTGGTTATACCGCCCAAATGTTGAAAAAACGAGGGGTCTAGATGAAACATACCGTGCTGTATTGTGGTCCACGGGGCCCCTGCAAACGGATGTTTCCGTTTCATTGCTTCCCAATTCGTGTAATTCATGTCACCATTGGTTTCCATCATTCCCATCCCGAGTTCTGGAAACGGTGGCAATGTCGCGGCAATCATTTTGTTCCAATCGATCAGAATCGGATTCACAGTCAGGTCAGAACAAAGACACGGGATCTCATGCTCTTGCGCAATTTTGGCGATTTTCACGGTTAAACTCAATGTCTTTGCGATCCCTTTTAATACAAAAGCACGATAACCTAATGCGATCTTCCGAAGGGCATCCGCTTCGCTATGGATGCTCTCGTCCGCCGCTACGGTAACACCTAGATCAGAAACATCCTCCTGGTTTTGTTCAACAAAAGGTTCCTCGTATAAAAGAATATGGTCAAAAGCGCCAATTTCTTTAGCGTATTGCAGGTAATCGACCACGGTTTCCTTAGCGTGATATCGACCATTGGCGTCCATGGTATAATGGATTTTTTGTTGTTGATTACTCGGCACGGAGGTTCGAATCACCTCGTGAATAGCTTTAAGACGAGCTTTATCTTGCTTCAACATCGTTTTTTGATCGCCAGGACTTCCGGTTTTTATCTTAAAGACGAAATAGCCCTGATGAACCGCCTCCTGAATATCCGATAGGGGCATATTGTAGGAAACCTGAAACATGACCGCAATCTTTTCGTTTTGGGCATTAAAAGCAGCACGATAAGGCGTGGGGATCATATCTTTAAAACTAGTCACCTTGTTTTCTTGGGCATATAACATCCACAGTGCATTGTCCACGCTAACCAAAGCGTTATAAACAAAATTAACATGAAGATCTTCCCGAGAGGTTAACTGCTTGCCTTCCTGGTGCAACCAAGGTACAAGTTCGTCGATCGCATCTATCGGCGAGTCAAAAGACCGGCCAACCAGCCAGTCCAATGCCCTGCCGGTCAAACGATACATCCATTGATTACCATTGGTCTCGCTAGTCGAGGCAAAGGCTTCGGCATCTCCGTATAGTACACTTTGGGTGCCTAGTCCAAGTCCATACGCACCGTTAACGCTCTCCACCACAGCGATCGTCTGCCAAAGCTCGGTCAGAAATGCCCCCTTAAACCCAAAAGGAAAACGCAATTCCTCTTTTTCGAAATCTGATCTAACTTTCGATATCGCTAACTTCCTGTCTGTCATCTTGACTTCACCTCCCTTGGTTTCACTAGTTGCGCTATATGCCCACAACAGCGCGCAATGGCCTATAAATTTTCGTCGATCCATAATTGATATTGACGGTTAGCTATTCCGGTACTTCTCCCCTTTTTTTATTCCCGATCAAACGCTGGAATCTTCCGATAAAATTCGCTTCGCATATTTCATCTATTTCCGCTACGGTTACGTACCCGTTAATTGTTCTAAAAAAATCCCTACCGGGCAATAGACAATCAGGCTATGTTATTAGCTCGTATTGGTTAACAGCACTAAGCTAAGAATATTTTTTTAAAGAAAAAGACAATTCTGTCTTCCGGCGGACGCTTTTTACGATGCTTATTGCCCGGGGTGCGTTTCAAAAAATCCATTTTGACGGTCTGTACAGCTAGGGTTTCAAGATGTTTACGATTTCTTTAAACCCTTTGGCTTGGGCATGCTGTAAAGGTGTGACCCCGTTGTGATCGGGAATAGCCATCTTCGCTCCTGCATCTTTGAGAATTTGAGTAATCTCTTGGTATCTTGTACTACCATCCCCCAAGACAACGGCTTCCATTAGCGCCGTCCAGCCCAATCGGTTGATATGGTTGATCGGGTAACCCTTGGTATTTGCCAGCAGCCTGACCGTTTCTACGTGTCCTCGTTCACAAGCAGGGATTAATGCGGAGCCGTGGTAGCGATTGAACACGTCAAACCGGGCACCGTGGTTTAAATACAACGCGACCAATTCGGTTTGTCCGCTTGCCCCGGCATACAAAAAAGGGCTATCCTGATTAGCAGACTGCTGGTTGACGTCCGCGCCATACTGCACCAGTACCTTGGCCATTTCAGCCTGTTGGTTTGTGGTCGCGATCAATAGCAAGGAACGCTTATTTCTGTCAACGGCGTTGACATCAGCTCCATTTCCCAAAGCCTTTTCAAGCCCTTCAAGATCGTTCTGCTGCACTAATTTTAACAAACCTTGGTCTTTCACCGCTTCGGTTTTCTGCGGCGTTGTTACTGCTGCATGACACGAAGTAACCGCCAGAGAAAGTGCCAGTAAAGAAATTATAGCTTTCATACTATCGCGCTTAAAATACAACATTACCTTTATGTATCAGTGATTTGACCGGTGATATCCGGGAAACAGCTTCTGCCGAGCAGCTGGCATCCAGGAACACCAGATCTGCAGCGTCACCAGGCTTTGGCCATTGCTGGGTACCTTGATCATCCAATGGCAGCAAACCTGCGGTAGCCAGTTTCAACATTCTGGACAAGCCGAATTCTGTGGAATAGCCGTACAATTGTGCCGCAAGATTTGATTTCTGCAAAACACTTCCTGTACCGAAAGTATTCCAATGATCGACAATACTGTCGTTTCCAGTCAGCACCTGCACCCCCTGTTTCAACAGTGTGGGAATTGGCATAATCAAATCACCAAAAGGAATGGTGGAAACAATGCCTATTTGTGCGTTTGCTAATTTCTCCGCCATTTCTTCTTGCCTAGGCTCATCTAACCGTCCTAATGCAAAACAATGGCTGAGATAGGTCTTTCCTTTCAAGGCGGGATTTTCGTTTACCTTATCGATGAGATATTCCATCGTTTCCACGCCAGAGACACCAGATTCATGTAAATGTATATCCAGACCTTTGTTATTGTCCAATGCCAACTGGACCGTAAAATCTATTGTTTTTTCAATCGCTCCGTCAATAGTGAAAGGATCTAAACCGCCTATAAAATCAATATCCATCGCCGCTGCTTCCTTCAAATAAGACATCGACTCGGTATAAAACACACCATGTTGTGGAAAGGCGACCAGTTCGACTCCAAAAACATCCTTTTTGTTCTCTACAGCGATCTGTAGATTTTTAAGCGAGTCCAATTTGGAGGTCGGTTCAATATTCACATGGCTCCGGGCAAAGCCTGTTCCGTTCGATTGCAGCAACTCAATCATTTTTTCTGCCTTATAGGTTGAGTTTTTTAACATTTCGGGCAACATTTGCTGTTCAAGTGCAATCATTCCCTTTACACCACCCGTTCTTCTTTTCACCGCCTGCCATTTATCGCCGTAAAAAGTTTTGTCCAAATGGATGTGCATATCCTTGAATGAGGGCAGCATCAGCATACCCTTTGCATCTATCCCTTTTGCTTCCGGCTCGTTGGGCTTTACTGCTGTTATTTTTCCATCCGCAATTTCGACTAAAAAAAGCCCCGTTTGTGTAGCGATAATTTCGTTCTCCTCATACAGAAAACCAGTTTCCAGACGAACATTTTTCAACACGTAATGAGTTGCAGACTTCAGCTCCTGGTGCTCACCACTCCTCGTGTATGGTGTCGATTCCCCATACAGTATTCCGGGAACAAGCGTGACCCCCATTACGTTTAATGCTGAGTTTTTAAGAAAATCTTTACGCGATATACCTGATTTTTCCATGATCATTGTTATTTATATACGATGCTGTCTTCACCGGGAAAACCAGACATCATTGGCAAAATTACATAAACCATAAAGTGAAACGCTTTAAACATTTCTACCACTACTTGAAGAATTCATCTTTTCCCGAAACACGCTAGGCGACATCCCGGTTTGCTTTTTAAAAAAATTGGAAAAATACGCATGATCTACAAAACCCAGGTCAAACGCTATTTCTTTGATGGATAAGCTCGCACTTTGAAGCATTCTTTTTGCCTCGATGATCACCCGTTGTTGTATAAGCTGAGTTGCCGATATTCTTAAATGTTTCTGACAAAGTATATTCAGGTAATTAGCGGATATATGAAGCTTATCCGCATAAAAGGACACCAGCTTCTCTTGTTTAAAAAAGACATCGATCAGGCTATTGAACTCGGCCAACCGCTCATTGGATTGATAAACCTTAAACTCCGTAAACGCATGCTCCGCTTCTCTGCTGACTATGGCTGCAACGACTGCTGCACGGGCGCTAATCAAATGCATGAGCGAATCATCAGTTGTCAATTCATTTTTTATCGCCACAAATTCATATTGCAAAAGTCGGAAAGCATCTTCTGATAACTGAATGATCGGATGATTTTGATAATTGGTAAAAGAAAACCGGAAATACGGAGCAAACTGTTCAAAAAATGTCCGTTCAACCATCAACTGGTATCCGATGGTCCCGGTTTTGATATCCCATTTATGCATTTGCCCTGGAAATAACACATGCACCTGGTGATTACCAACCGGATAGTCTACAGAATCAATAGTATGGATGCCGCTCGCCTGATCAAAAAGGTTGATGGTGAAAAAATCATGTGTATGGGGAATTTCTATTGTCCTTTCACCAAAAAGCTCATTAAATAGGATCTCCTCGCGACCGGCAAGCTGCCCGTGCCGAAATCCCTGAATGCTGACGGTGGGTAAGAGGTTATTTTCTTCAGCGCTGTTCGTCATGATTCAACTATTTTTAGGAATATCTGGTCACATGTTTTACAAAAAAACTTGTGCAATTTATTAAAATTTGAATTAAATTGGCGGGGATACTTATTTTATCGTCTAGCTTGGGTCGGTATCATTGATGCTCAATCAAATCGGTATGGCGAGCATTAACCCCAAAGTGGACGGCATAATAGTTGTGAGTTCGTCTGTTAACGACCAAAAACAAATTTCCTTACCACAAATTAAAGAATGAACACCATGTCATTTCAAGCCTATCTCGACAACATCAAAAAGAAGACCGGAAACACCCCCGACGATTTCAAAAAATTAGCGAAAAAAAAAGGATTTTTTAAAGATGGAAAAATCAGTTCAGATGTCAAAGCGACTGAGATCACCAATTGGCTAAAGGAAGAATTCGAACTGGGCCATGGACACGCAATGGCGATCTATGCGGCTTTCAAGGGAAAAACAGCCTGAAAATCAATCATTAGACCAAGACAAAACCACGAACTATGAAACAGTTTTTTAAAGAACTATTTGACTATAATCATCATTTTAATCAAGAACTTTTCATCGTTTTCAGGGATCACCCCGAGCACATATCCGAGCGGGCGAATCAGTTGTTTAACCACATGCTAAATGCGCACCAAATTTGGAATTATAGAATAATGAATGCGAAAATAGGCATCGGCGTCTGGGAATTGCGTGCGATCCAGGATTTAGATACAATTGATGCGATAAACCTCCAAAAGACATTACAAATTATTGACACCCACGCGCTAAGTGAAATGATTAGCTACTCAACTATGGGCGGCAAAAAGTTTAGCGACAATGTGCGAAATATTTTATTCCACGTCATCAATCATTCCACATATCACCGAGGTCAGCTGGCTTTAGAATTTAGAAAACACGGACTTGACCCATTGCGCTCGGATTATATTGCCTACAAAAGCCTAGAGACTGACTTTCCCACCGAGCCAATTACTTCTAGAGACCGTATGGATATACAAAATAACAGCGAGGCCACTAGGGACGATGACAGCACTTGAAATATATATACAAACGAATTTTGGGGTCGGCAAAACCGACTTGAAAAAAATCAGTGCATTGTTCAAGCCCATCACCCTAAAAAAAGGGGAATTCTACCTGAAGGCTGGTCGATATGCTGATCGACTGGGCTTTATGCAATCGGGGATCATCAGAGAGTTCGTCGAGATTGATGATAAACAGGTTACCAAATGGATCTCCACCAAAGGTAATTTTGTCGTTGATATACACAGCTTTTATTTTAGGTCACCTGCACGCTGGAATATACAAGCGCTGACGGATTGCGAACTTTACGTGATCGACCTTGACGACTATCAAACCATTGAACAACGTGTTGTTCAATGGTCATCGCTGGAAAAACGTTTCTTAGCGAAATGCTTTGCCGTGTTGGAAGATCGGATTGTACAACATATTTCCATGTCAGCGGAAGCAAGATACGCTCAGTTCTTCACGTTCAACAAAGAGCTGTTTAATCAGGTTCCCTTACACTATCTCGCTTCCATGTTGGGAATGACGCCCGAAACACTGAGTCGGTTAAGAAAAAAAGGGGTCGGAAAATCTTCTTGATTTTTATCAAGAGCAAGCGGTCGTTTTTTCCAGATCTTTGCCTGGTTAACAAAGGAAAACGATGAAAAGTATAAATCACAATGCCCCGGCAATCTGTCGTAAAACAATTACCATACACGCCCCTATCGAGCATGTCTGGCGAATATTGACCGACATTGATCGATGGTCCACTTGGCAGACGGACATTAAGAAATCAAAATTGCATGGTGAGTTGATTCCACAGATACGTTTTGATTGGAAAAACGCGGGATCAAATATCCATTCCACCCTGCATACCGTAGACCCCTTTAGTACCTTCGGTTGGACGGGAACATCATGGGGAGCTTATGCCATCCATAACTGGACGTTGACCGAAACGGACGGTAAAACGATCGTGTTTGTTGAAGAAAGTATGGAAGGCTTTACGGTTTGGTTATTTAAAAGAATGATCAACCAGGGTCTCGAAAATGGGATGCAGAAATGGCTTAACTTATTAAAACAGACCTGCGAAAAATAGTCCCACCGTCGCCAATACCCATGCCGCTCAGGAAGGCAATTGGCCTCTAGCAGATCGCCGTCCAGCGGCTAGCGTAAAAAGTGTCCGCGAACTAAATACATTTAATTTGGCCCGGACTCTATCCAAAAAAACGCACGAGGTACCGCTTTTTTTGTAAACGGGACTATTCACAGAATAGTCCATCCACGGAAGTCTGCCTAGTCCTGCCGCTTAAACCCAATTTCCACACCATTTGAAGGGGCTATAACGACGCGAAATGAGGGCTACCCCTCCTATTTTAATCGACTACTTTCTAGGTCCTTACGTTTTACAACAAGGATTTATTTTTTATTCGACTTCGTATCTGAACTAATATTTTTTTTTATATTAGTGGTTATAAGATGATGGACAAGTAAACCTAAATTCCACAGTTCTTATTTAAATTGTACACAAATAAACATGATAACCGACCTTTTTCGGTAACGTACACATACATCTAAATGCTAAAAAGACGCGAAGTAAATGATATTGCTTCATTTAAAGGGTGATTTTAAGCCACATGGAGAAGGATCAGTTGATCTCAAACTACGTGTACGTACACATACGACAAAGGATTATAACAATCTGACGCTATGAACAAGACTCAAGAGGCGAACACAAAATTAAGGCGACCATGCCTTAAAAAGATGTTACCGAAACCAAAAACACCTGTTACACTCTATTTGGTATTTTTTTATCTCTGCACCGGACAAGTCCAGGCCGATCGATTCTCGAGGACGTCCGAAACATTCTGGCGAGAACAGGCACAGCAAGAGGTTCTGCAGGGAACGGTGACCGACGCGGATGGCGTCCCACTGCAGGGCGTCAGTATTTTCCTTGGAGACAGCGATCAAGGAACACTGACTGATGAAAAAGGAAGCTTCTCATTGCAAGTCAATGCAGCCCTATTGGACAATGACGCGGAATTGCTCGTCTCTTTTGTTGGTTATCAATCGCAACAGCTACCGATTGGTTCAACCCGAGATTTTAATATTGTCCTTGAGGAGAGTCTTTCGGACCTAGAAGAAGTTGTTGTCGTGGGTTACGGTACGCAACGAAGAAAAGACGTTACAGGAGCCATCGCATCGGTACGATCCGAAGAATTGGAAAAGGTCCAAACACCGAGCTTTACCTCGGCCTTGCAGGGGAAAGTACCCGGTGTTCAAATCCAACAAACAAGTGGTGCACCCGGGGGATCATCCTCCGTCCGCATACGGGGTGTAGGTACCACTGGTGGTAACCAGCCGCTGTATGTCGTTGACGGATTTCCGATCAGTAGTGGAAGTTTAAGCATCTCTAGAAGTTCAGATAATATCGATGGGCTCTCGGTGATCAATCCGAATGACATCGAATCCATCGAAGTGCTGAAAGATGCCGCCTCTGCGGCTATTTACGGAGCGCGGGCCGCCAACGGTGTTATTCTGGTCACCACCAAGAGAGGAAAAGAAGGGGAAGCGCGAATCAGCGTTAAATCTTCTTTAGGTTTCCAACAATTATGGAAGAAACCCTCATTCCTGAATGCAACTGAATTCGCAACACTGGCCAATGAGCTTTATAACAATTCGGGCATGGAGCCCAATCCTGAATGGGCAGATCCCGCCTCATTTGGAACCGGCACCAATTGGATCGATCAGGTATTCCGTACCGCACCGGTACAAAACTATAATATTTCAGCAAGCGGCGGTACGGAAAAACTCAAAACAGCTGTTTCCTTGGGCTACTTGAATCAACAAGGAACAATGGTTGAAACCGATTATGAACGTTATACGGGTCGATTTACCGCGGATCTTCAAGCCAGTGATCGTTTAAAATTCGGAGGTACCTTAGCCTATACACATTCCTTGGGTAAAGGTCAACAAAACCAAGTCATGAATCGAGGGATCTTTAATCTCGCGCAACAGTTTTATCCGACGATGGGTCCAGAGGAAATTATTGACGGTTCATCTGCCTATTACACCACCCAAGGTGACAACCCCCTACTGCGCGCCCGGACGATGGACAATCGGATGAAAAATAGTCGCGTTTTTGGTAATGCTTTCGGGACCTACGAAATCATCAGCGGCTTGATTTTTCGTTCCAGTATTGGGATCGATAATGCCCATACCCGCAACACCTCATGGGAACCAACAGTAGATCGGGGTCATTATCGGAACCTGCAAGCATATTTAAACGAAAGAGCGGCGAACGACTTTACCTGGCTTATAGAAAACACACTTTCCTACGACAAGACCTTTGGCGAACACAACATGTCCTTTTTAGTCGGTCAAACGGCACAGAAAAGTATGACCGATTGGATTAGTGCGACGGGACGAGAATTTTCCAATGAACAGCTACAAATCATCGACGGCAGTAACTTCGATCTGCGCCAGGCGGGTGGTACCAAAGGTGATTATACCTTAGCTTCTTATTTGGCGCGTGTAAACTACGCCTACATGGATAAGTATTTAGTCTCAGCGAGTATTAGACGAGACGGCTCCTCAAACTTTGGTCCCAGTAATAAATGGGGGAATTTTCCTTCCCTATCTGCCGGATGGACCATTACTGAAGAGGATTTCATGCAGGACGTCAGTTTTTTAAACTCCCTTAAACTACGCGCCAGCTGGGGACAATTGGGGAACGATGCGATCGGTGCATTTGGGTATATGAGTACCATAGGAAGTGGATCTGGAAGCGACAATTACGTCCTAGGACCGGGACAGGACTTAGTGATTGGTGCAACCCTGCAAAGACCAGGTAATCCGAATCTAAAATGGGAAACGACTGAACAAACAAATTTCGGTATCGATGCCTACCTGTTTGACAACGCAATATCTTTTACCGCCGATTATTTCATTAAGAACACCAAAGATATGCTCGTCAACCTGCCCATTTCCTATGAGGCTGGGTTTCCTTCAGCGCCATCAGTCAACGGTGGATCGGTACAGAATCGTGGATTTGAATTTTCCCTTGGCTACCAAAAAAGCATCGGTGAATTCAATATGCGGTTCAATGCCAATCTAGCTACTTTGAAAAATGAGGTTTTAAGCTTAGGCGTTGGCCGTCCGATCAATGGCCCTACGTTACAATTTACCAGTATGAGCGCCTCCTATACAGAGGTTGGTCAACCGATTGGCTATTACCGCGGTTACGTTGTTGACGGGATCTACCAAAACGATGAGGATGTGAATAAAGCCCTGCAGCCGAATGCATCTGCGGGCGATTTTATTTTCCGCGACGTCAATGGCGACAACGTCCTGTCGGATGTGGACCGGATCAAGCTCGGTACACCGTGGCCGGAATTGACCTACGGCCTGAATGCCGACTTCAATTACAAAGGCTTTGATCTGAATGTTCTGTTTCAGGGTGTGGCAGGGAATCAAATCTTCCATTCCAACAAGTTTTCGATATACCCCATGAAATATTTCGGCGGGTCAGGAGTAGTGAATGCTTCCAGTGCCATTCTAGACCGATGGACACCCGAAACGGGGGGAAATGATATTCCTAAACTGCAATATGTGGACGATAATGGAAATTACGCCAATGCATCCTCATTCTATATTGAAGACGGCGACTATATGCGAATTCGCAATATACTATTGGGCTACACCATCCCGCCCACCTTATTAAAAGGTAATACGGTGATTAAAGGTTTAAGGGTCTATCTTAATGCGCAGAACCTCTTTACGTTCACCTCTTATTCCGGATTTGATCCGGAAGTAGGCAGTACGAACCCTATTCGTGCCGGCATCGACGATGGCATCTATCCGCAGCCACGAACCTTCACCTTTGGCATCAACCTTACCTTGTAATACTGACCTAAAACACACGATAATGAAACATTTAAATAAATATATTCTATTATTAAGCAGCGTGATATTATTGTCCGCATGTGGAAATGATTTTCTTACCCTTACTCCGCGTGATCGGTTGACCGATCAAAACTTTTTCTTAACAGAAACTGATGCACAATCCGCCCTAATCGGGGTTTACGGGCAGCTTCAACCCAATGAAACTTTTGGTGTGTCTATCGATGCAGCGGATATCGAATGGGCGATGAGCGGTGACCTGTATGAAATGGACGGTTCGGCTGCACGGATTGAAATCCATACCTTAAATCTTCCGGCAAGCAACACGAAAATCAGAGACGTGTACCAGCAAGCTTATCAAGGCGTTAGTCGAGCGAATTTCACCATCGACGGCGTATCACAGATGGACGATTTGGAGGCCGATTTGAAAGCCGTCATTCTTGCTCAAGCAAAGTTTCTTCGGGGTATTTATTATTACCGTCTAGTGAATTATTTTGGCGGTGTCCCTTTGGTGCTAGAGAGCTTAGATGCTACCTCGGAAATGGAAATTCCTCGCGCCACTGCAGAAGAAGTGTGGCAACAGGTTGAATCGGACCTTCGAGAAGCTGCAGATGCCCTACCCGATGCTTGGGAGGGAAACGATTTGGGACGAGCAACCAAGGGAAGCGCATTGGGCTTTTTGGCGAAGGCCTATCTATGGCAAGAGAAATGGAGCGAAGCGGTCAGCGTGTCTGAAGAAATTGAAAGTCTCGGTATTTACGGATTACAAGAGGATTTCCGTCAAGTATTCTCGGAGGAAAATGAACACAATACTGAAATTCTCTTTGGTACACAATTCCGTGGTGGAAACGATGGAGAAGGCAGTAACATTGTATACCGTACCGCTCCACGGGGAGCGCCTTCAGAATTTACCGGCTCGGGCGCTTGGAGCAATTTCGTACCACAAACCCATTGGGTTAATGCTTTTGAAAAAGATGCAATGGGTGAAATTAAAGACAAGCGTTATTGGCGGTCCATCATCGGACCGGGTGAACCGCATCAGGATATGCCGACATTTGTCATGCCCGATAATGTACCTGATGGCTGGTCTAAATCAGGCTTTATTATGACCAAATACTGGCAAAAAGCAACGATTGGAATGTCCGGTGTCAACGCGCCGGTCCTTCGCTACGCCGAGGTTATCCTGAATTATGCAGAAGCACTAAATGAAGAAGGACGAAGCGCTGAGGCCATGGAAAAAGTGAATTTAATTCGGGACAGAGCCGGACTGGACCCTAAACCACTTTCATTAAACAAAACAGCGGTATTGGATGCCATTTTCTATGAGCGCCGTATGGAATTCATTTGGGAATCGGCTGGTGCTTTTTCCGATCTCAATCGCAGAGGTCGCTTCCTCGATTTTATCAAAGAGAACAGACCGAACTACACGGAATTACAAGTCGACAGTAAACCTTGGCTTCAAACGCAACCCATCCTTCTGCCAATTCCGCGAGAAGCCTGGGAAAGGAATAAAGCGCTAGAACAGAATCCAGGATATACTTTTTAAATGCTGACATCAAACACGAAAATGTTGCCTCTGCGAGTCTCTGTACATTGTCCTCCAACTTGCGCTGGCTGCTCTAGTTACCCGGGGCGCGGATGGAATCTGGTCTTCGAAATCGCGTTCAAGGCCATTGGCTTCAGCACGCCTTACAATCCGGCGTCCCGTTATGGCGGAAGGACAAAACAGGCAACAAAATTGATGAGCAAAAAAGTAAAAAATTGATAACTTGGTCTTCTCCAACTAGTCGGAGGCAATTTGCTGCGAGCTCAAAACGATATTTCGTAATCTAAAAAGTAATCCATGAGGAATCAATACCAATACCAAGCAAAAGTCAAATGGACGGGAAACCAAGGAGAAGGAACAAGGGATTATCAGTCCTATAGTAGAGAACTTGTAATACAGCTTGAGAACAAACCTGATATCTTAGGTTCTTCCGACCCTGCATTCCTTGGCGATCCAACAAAACATAACCCAGAAGACTTATTGATCTCGTCGTTATCTGCCTGCCATATGCTTTGGTACTTACACCTGTGTTCACAAGCTGGAATAATCGTTAAGGACTACCAAGACAACGCTACTGGCATAATGGTAGTAGGTTCCGGTGGAGGTGGTCGCTTTCAGGAAGTTACCTTAAATCCAGCAGTGACGGTAACGGATACCGAGATGGTGGCGGACGCAAAACAACTACACCATAAGGCGCATGACCTCTGCTTTATTGCTAACTCGATCAATTTTCCAATCTATCTTAAGCCCAGCATTATTGTAAAACCATAGTGTTATAGACCAGGTTGGCCGGAATCGGGTGACGATCAGATTCGCACGGCAACGGATTTCTGTGATGAGATATCAGCGTTTCTATTCTTGGTGAAGTATCGCGGGGGATCGCCAATTATGCTATTCTTTCACCAGGTGAAATTGTTACCTTTGTTCCTAAATGACACCGATTATAAAGACAACATATTATCAAAGCCCGTCAACAATTCCGAACATTAATGATCCTTTCTATTTTATAATCCTACTGGATGGCGAGGTGTCATTTTCGTTAGATTTTGGCGAATATCGGTGTTCCGGAAAGAATATCCTATTCTTATCGCCGTACCAATTACTGCAGTGGCATTCTAGCAATCTAAGAAGAGTTCAGATCCTGCAGTTTCATGGAGACTTCTATTGCATCGAATATCACCGAGAGGAAGTTGCATGTAACGGCATTTTATTTAATAATATCTACGAGAATCCCTTTATTTCAGTGACTGATCAATTTTTTGATGAAATCCTTCAACTCGTTGATCGGATAAAAAAAATGGAAACCGCAAAGGAAAGCTACGACATTTCCGTTATTAGATCCTACCTCCAACTTGTTTTAGCGTTGAGTAGTAAAGAAAAACAATTCCTTAGGCACCAAACCCGGGTCATAGAAACCAAAAAGCAAGATGTCTTAAATTTCAATAATCTTCTTGAAACGTCTTTTACCGAATCCAAATCAGTTTCTTTTTACGCTGAAAAATATGGTCTGTCGGTAAATGTATTCAGCAAAAAAGTAAAAAAACAGTATGGTAAATCTCCTTCAAAGCTCATTCAAGAGCGTTTAACGTTGGAAGCAAAGAAACTCCTTCACTTAACCCACAAGAGCATAAAAGAGATTGCTTACGAACTGGGATTTGAAGATGAGTTTTACTTCAGTCGTTATTTCAAAAAAGAAGTTGGCGTCTCGCCCAAAACCTTTCGAACCAAGGTGGGGATCTCAATCGCTGCGAAATAGTCTATGTAAAAAACCCTTTTGTCCATTTTCTCGGGGACCCCAGCCTTGTACTTTTGTAGGATACTCAAAATAAGAGAATCATGGAAAAAATCTTAAGAAAATTTGGTGGATCCCATCGCTATTTTATCCACTTCCTGAGAATCGCTATTTTTATTGTGATGGCATGGATAGGTGGCTTAAAAGCTTTTCAATATGAAGCCGATGGAATCGTTCCATTCGCGATCAACAGTCCCTTCATGAGTTTCTTTTACAAAGGTGCGGGCAACATGGTCACAAACACAGAAGGCAATCAAGTTGCTGAATACACCCTTTACAAAAATCCAGAAGGCAAGACGGTTGAAAGAAACATTAACTGGCACCAACAAAACGGGACCTACCTGTTTTCCTATGCGCTGGGAAGCGTTATCATCGCTATCGGCGTGGTTGTCTTATTGGGGATATGGTATCCAAAAATCGGCTTCTGGGGCGGTATATTAACAGTGGGAATGTCTATCGTCACGCTTTCATTCCTAATCACCACACCAGAGGTCTATGTCCCGAATCTAGGCGGTGACTTCCCGACTCCGCAATACGGGTTTCCGTATTTATCCGGTGCCGGCCGACTGGTGTTAAAAGACATCATTATGATGGCTGGAGGATTGGTAATCACCTCGGAATGTGCGAATCGAATACTAAAAAAATCGCGATAACGTCGCCCCCTAGACCAGTGAAGTAAATCATTTCTTTTTTTACGGATAGGAATATCAGTGGTACCCTACTATTCGAAAAAGCACCTCCATGTTCCGGTATCATCACGACGTTGCGTTGCAAAACGGGCTTTGCGAGCGGCCGTTGATACCAGTTGTCGAAATCGATCTACAAACGCTTAATAATAGAAAAAAAATAGACGTCGCCAGCAATCAAGTTATTATTTTAGACTATCGTTAATTCGGGATGAACGATAGATTTAGTTATAGCCCTTCGATCATGGTCGGAGGGTTTTGTTGTTAAAACCAGACCTCCTGGATCGAAGATGATTCAGGTAAAACAGATCAATAAAAGCAGTGGGTTTTTTGTAAAAAAATGAATTCCCAATTTCCAACCCGTTATTTCTCCCCGTCAGTCAGTCCGTACGCAGCTACATTTAAAATAATGTGAGGAAAAAACTTCCTTTCTGTAGTGGCAGAATTCATCGCAATCAATGACCTTGACCTCAGGCTCGACCGAGAGTAGTATGCAGATATTATGCGATACCTCGAAGCGTATGTTAGCAGACACAATGCGCGTGGCTAAAACGGATAGATACGATGTTAGCGCTGGCCTCTATTTTTCAGCGATTTGATCGTCCTGTTTAAACTTCTTACTGAAATACCAAGATACGCCGCCATATCTTCCTTGGAAATTGCCATCTCTTGTTTGGCACTCATTTCCATTAATTTGGTTAGACTATGTTCGACCGTGTAGAGCTGTTGAAACGAGGCTCTACTCGAGGTATTAATGATTCGATCGGCAAAAACGTTCAACAGGAGCTCGTTAAGAATGATGTCATTTTGAAGAAGCGTTTGAAAGTAGGGTATTGAAAATGCATACACTGACAAATCGGTAAGGGCCTCGACATT
Organism: Sphingobacterium sp.; assembly: GCA_052092145.1. Classification (GTDB taxonomy): domain Bacteria; phylum Bacteroidota; class Bacteroidia; order Sphingobacteriales; family Sphingobacteriaceae; genus Sphingobacterium. The sequence continues at coordinate 21,306 of JBQDCW010000039.1, forward strand.
ACAAAGACAGGGACGACTTCGGATGACTTCAATATCCCCAATGATCTCTCCTTTGCCGAGAAATTCAAGAATGTATTCCTTGTCATTCGCTTCAGAAAAGAAGCACTTGGTTATTCCCTCCTTAATCAGCATCACTTTTACAGCAGCCTCATGTTGGCAAAGCAATCGGTCTCCCCTCTCATATCTCTTGATGATAATGTTTTCTTTACGGTCCTGTTGATTGTAAAGACCTTCAGTATACGCTAAAAAGGATTGATTTGTTCTTAACATTCGTCTTTGGGACATATGTCCTTGCATGCATTCTTCTCCGTTCGGAACTTTACATCATTACAAATTCAAATGTACGCAAAGAAATATTTGATGAAAAATAATGTAACAACAATAGCATTTGACGCAGACGATACCCTTTGGGCAAACGAACAATACTTTCAACAGGCTGAAGTAGACTTTTGTAATTTATTGGACGTTTATCTGCCGCGCCCGGAAGTATCCGCGAAATTACTTGAAACAGAAATAAAAAATCTCGATTTATACGGCTATGGGATCAAGGGTTTCACGCTTTCGATGATCGAAACCCTGAGTAGTATTTCAAATACCGCTTTAACTTCGAGTCTTGTAAATGCGGTGATTAAAATAGGTCATGATCTTTTGCAAAAACCCGTAAAAATTCTTCCAGGGGTACACGCCACGTTAGACGGCTTGAAAGACAAATTCAAACTGATTGTGGCTACAAAAGGTGATCTGATGGATCAGGAACGAAAACTCGATCAATCGGGAATCGGAGATTACTTTCATCACGTTGAAGTAATGAGCGAGAAAAGGGTGTGCAATTACCGAAAATTACTGACCCGAATAAAATGCGAACCGGATAACTTTCTGATGCTGGGAAATTCCGTCAAGTCGGATATCCTCCCCGTTCTGGAGATCGGTGGATATGCTGCACACATTCCTTACGATATGACTTGGGTACATGAGCAACACGACGAGAATCTTGCGCACGAACGTTTTCTAGAGCTCAACCAAATCGAGCACCTTTTATATCATTTAATTTAACCATGAAGAAGCTAATCACAATAGATCAATGGGAGCGAAAAGAACACTATAACTTCTTTTCTGGTTTCCAGGAACCTTTTTTCGGGGTGACAGTTCATATGGACTGCACCCTCGCGTTTCAAAAATCGAAATCCGAAGGACGCTCATTTTTTCTGTACTACCTCTACCGGGCGCTAAAAGCAGCGAATGAAATTGAGAATTTCCGGTATAGAATAATCGAAGGACAGGTGTATCTTTTTGACCAAGTCAATGCCTCACCTACTATAGACAGGCCAAACAGAACATTTGGTTTCGCCTACTTAGACTATGCAACTAATGAAGCCGAATTTTACACAAAAGCAAAAGAAGAAATTGAACACGTACGTCACACAACAAATTTGTTGCCATCGTCCTCTGGAGAAAATGTGATCCATTTCTCAGCAATTCCGTGGATCAATTTTAGTTCCCTCTCCCACGCAAGGTGTTACAGCGTGCAAGACAGCTGTCCTAAAATATCCTTTGGGAAAATGACGGAGAGTTCCGGCTCGAGAATAATGCCCGTCTCTATACACGTCCACCATGGACTAATTGACGCCTACCATGTCGGACTCTTTGTCGAACATTTCCAGAACTTATTAAACGAACATGATATGATTTAAACCGACGTCCTAATGCTTAATCATTTTAGAACGCTTACATGTACTGAGTTTGAACACGAACCCAATACGTGTAAGCCCCGGAGTAATCGAAGATTACAATACTGAAGTGAAACCCGATCTTCTGAGGCGAATGGGCGAAAAAGCTCGACCAAGAGGACGACAATTGTTACAATTGACCTTTTTCATCCTAGCGCTCTCCCAATCGTAGAGGGGCTCCACATGTACTTTAGACATCGGTGCGGGATCCGGTAAATTGTATGCTAATTCTTACCTTCGTATTCCTGGTCCCCTCCTACTTGAAGATAATCATATCCAGGTGGAGATGGTGGTAATGCATAAATTTCTGGTCTCGATGTCCCTGCCCCCACAATCAACAGCTGGCGCTTTAATTTTTACAATCATTTAACGTTGAGGATAACAAATTAAAAAAAAATTAGTGTAAGTTTACATTATCTGGTTAAATTAGATCAGCATTTAAGAAAACAAAATATCTCCCCTCGAATCAAAATGAGCAAGTCTGTCAAATTTAGCAATGTCAATACATTGTTCTCCAAAACTCTTAAGCAAAAAGCGAACGACTATTTCAAAAGTACGCTTCAGGAAAAGACTGGAAATAGAAAGATGTATTTAAAAGCATTGATTATACTCACCACCTTCGCTGTATTATACGGACTATTGGTCTTTGTACCCTTACACTGGGCCGTTGCGCTTGTGCTCTGTATGATTTTCGGGGTAAACTTAGCGGCCATTGGTTTCAACATTATGCACGACGCAGGACATAACTCCTTCTCTAGCAACAAACGTTTGAATACCGCGCTTTCTTACACGCTTAACCTTTTGGGGGGCAACATTTATTTTTGGAAATTGAAGCATAATATCGCCCACCATACCTATACGAACATCGATGGCGAGGATCACGACATCGAGATCAAGTTCATGCGAATCCATCATGATCAAAAATTAAAGAAACACCATCGTTTTCAACGTTTCTACTTTCCTATTTTGTACGGGGTATCGTACCTTGCTTGGATATTCTTTCAAGACTACGAAAAGTATTTTAGACAACGCATGGGATCAACATCGGACCGATTTCACTTTCCTTTGAAAGAAAAAGTGATTTTCTGGACCAGCAAAGTTTTGCATTTCGGTTTATTCGTCGTCATACCGATCATTAGCGTGGGCTGGCTGCCTACATTAGTCGGACTTTTGATTGCGGGAGCGATCTGCGGAATGTGTCTGGCCACGGTGTTCCAACTCGCCCATGTAGTTGATGGAACTGAGTTTAAAACAGTCGACGAATCAAGAGTAGAAGAGGAATGGATGGTTCATCAAATCCAGTCCACCGCGAACTTTGCGACTAGAAGTAAAGTGTTAACCTGGTTGTTAGGTGGCCTGAACTTTCAAGTTGAACACCATCTTTTTCCGAAGGTCTGCCATGTACATTATCCGGCACTAAACCGTATAGTACAACAGACGTGCGAGGAATACAACATTAAGTACACCGAGTTCAATACTTTTTGGACGGCTTTTCGATCCCATGTACAGGTTATCCACTCCATGTCTAGGTAAATGGTTCTGTCCCAATGGACTTTGTAAAACGCACAATGAAATATTTACAAAGAAAAATCTTTCATTTACAATAAATTACAGTTATCTTTGTATTATACAAGGCCCTGCCTATACACTTGCTGACATTGTTCAATTCAAACTTTACAATTCTCAGTCGGTTTATTACAGTTGCCATTTATGTTATCTTTGATATATGCAGCCCAAAGCTGTGGAGTGGCAATTAACTTCAAATAGAATTTAGCCCCATATTATTTTTAACAAAAAGTTCATTGATGGAAATGAGCAAAGCCTTGTAGCTAGAGTTCGAATCGCCTGAGTGAGGTGAGTGAGCAAGATTCATCGACGCGGGAATTCGAAATAGCGTAAGTAACAATTAGTAGAAAATAATTTATCAATAAAATAGTAATACAATGCAAGAAGGAACAGTAAAATTCTTTAACGAAACAAAAGGTTTTGGCTTTATCACACCTGCTAACGGTGGTGCCGATATCTTCGTACACACAACAGGCTTGATGAGCAACATCCGTGAAAACGACACCGTAACTTATGATGTGGAGGAAGGGAGAAAAGGACTCAACGCAATTAATGTACGCGTAACTGGTTAATTTTCCATCCCCTAGGGGTAAAACATTAAGATGTAGCAAGTTAACTTGCTACATTTTTTTTGCCCAATAATTTGCACCGATTGAACCCTAAATCGGAACAATTATTAGAAATGCAGTATCAGAAGGAACAAAAAGAGCATTCATCTTAATCCTTTTTTACGCGCTCAAATTAAACCGCATGAAAAAAATAATTCTGAATTTAGCGATGACACTAGATGGCTACATCGAAGGGCCTAACGGCGAAGTTGATTGGTGCATCATGGACGAGGACATGGATTTTATTCCATTTTTGGATTGTGTAGACACGATCTTTTACGGACGCGTAAGCTATGATATATGGGGGGACTACCAAGCTAAAGAAAATGCCAGCGCAACCGAGAAAGCATTGTGGGCTGCTGTTCACGCTAAAGCTAAATTCGTTTTCTCCCATTCGGACCGTCGGGACAGTAAAGCCACTTTTCTATCCGGAGATCTGCTCGATCAAGTAGGCAAACTAAAAAATCAGAAAGGCAAAGACATTTGGCTTTATGGTGGCGCAAACTTGATTAAAACGTTCATCGATCTTGATCTCATTGATGTTTACAGAATTTCGCTTCATCCCGTTGTCTTGGGAAATGGGAAACCCCTTTTCGAAAACCTTCCTAAACCTACCCACCTCAAACTGATAGATACCCATGTGTTTCGATCAGGAGTCGTTGAACTCGTTTACGAAAATATAGGTCGACACTAAATCGATCTGCTTTTCAGAATATCATGCAAATTATGGTGAACACTTTCCAGCTCTTTTTTTATAAATCCTCGTAAAA
>JBQDCW010000040.1:0-2840 GCA_052092145.1 Sphingobacterium sp.
CAGCTCGACTGTTTTATGGTACTGTGTTTTGTGCCTATTGGACTGAGGCGGGATAAATATTTTTAGATCTGGAATGATCATGGCGATTTTATCTAGATATACAAGACCATTGAAGGCGGGAAATACTTATTTATGGCGAGGTAATCTTTTTTCTCATCAAGATGTTGAAGTAGTTGGTAATGAGCTGAGTACGCTGTAGCCATGAGGGCGTGTCGTGGCGATATGATGAAGATTGGTAATGGTGTGACCTGCCTTAGAAAAAATAGCCTTGAATTTTAAAAAGGGGGTAGTAAAGTGTCTCCATAGACAATCTTTGAAAATCATAGTGAAACGGTAACTTTTAGGGATATCTTACAGCGCCGATTTATCAGATCTTAGATTTCTAATTCCTATCTTTGCCTAAGTATGAGTACATTATTAGATAAAGGTGTTAAGCCGTACAATCATTACGGCGCGTATTTGAAAGAGAAATATAAAGGGCGGAAGGTTTTTAAAGTTATCGTTGATGGGGATTTTACCTGCCCCAATCGAGATGGTACTAAAGGCTATGGTGGATGTACCTACTGTAATGTGGACTCTTTTACGCCAGATACAGCAAGGAAAGTACCGTCTATCCGTGAACAAGTTGAGCAAGGGGTGGCACGAGCTAAAAAAAACTACGGAGCGGAGAAATTTATAATTTATTTTCAACCCAATACGAACACTTATGCGCCTACGCATTTACTGAAAATGATGTACGATGAGGCTCTTAGTATTTACCCTGAAGATACTTTAGGATTATCAGTGGGAACAAGACCAGACTGCTTGGATTTTGAGAAGGTTGCCCTGCTTGAAAGTTATGCCGAGCGATTCGATGTCGATCTAGAGATGGGGATGGAGTCCATATATAATGATACGCTAGAGCAGATTAACCGGGGATGCACACATGACGAATTCCTTAAGACAATGAATATGCTCAAGGGCAGCGCATTTGATATTTGCGTGCATACGATATTTGGGTTTCCTTGGGAAACCGAGGAGATGATGTTAGGTTATGCGAATGAAATAAATAGACACTCACATATTAAGTTTGTCAAATTACACCATCTACATATTGTTGAAGGATCGATTATGGGAGCTCGATTTAAACGAGAGCCATTCCATTTGTTCTCAATTGAAGAGTATACAGATTTTTTAGCGAAATTTCTTCCGTTATTGCGTCCTGATATAATTGTACAACGGATCTTTGGTATCGCGGATCGCGAATTATTGATTGCCCCCAACTGGGGCTTGCCTAAGTCGAAGATACAAACGACAATTGACAAAGGACTGGAGGAAAGAGGCGTTAGACAAGGGGCTTCTTATTATGCAACAGTATAACACAGCATAAATATGTTCAATATCAATCAATTATGGGGAGCAAGGAATCTCCCCATAATTGATTTTATTAATCTTCCAGTATTGACTTAAGGTCCGCAGGGGAATAGTAAATTGATTTTAGAGTTTTGTCGTCGCCTTTCCTAAATACCAGGAATTTACCGTCAATTTTTTTGTAATAGGAATCCACTCCTTTTTGACGATAATGTTCTTGTGTTTCTATTGCTTCGTCTTCTGTTTTACAGGCCTTACTCATATTAGACCGTTGCACTTCGTTAAAGAGTGGTGCAAACTTATCCTTTAAGCCGAATTCTAAGATCGCACCTGATAGTACATATTGTATATCGCAAAGGGCATCTGCTATTTCCACCATGTCTTTATTTTCAATGGCTTCCTGTAACTCCCTTAATTCCTCCGCAATTAATGATACACGTAATTCGCATCTATTCTCAGAAGGAATGGTTGGCTTTTCTAAAATTGGGTGTTGAAAAGTTTGATGGAACTCGGACACGGATGATAAGCATTTTGGGTCTGTCATATCGAAATTTAATTTTGGGTAAAATACGAAAAGTCGGAGTAATTTAAAAAGGCGCCATAGCGCCTTTATTTAAATTAAATGTTTCAACTGAATTATTTCTTTTTCCTCCAGGAAGCGCCACCTACCACGAGGAAGATCTTTCTTTGTTAAACTTGCATAGACGACGCGATCAAGCTTGATAACATCATAACCTAAAGATTCAAAGATTCTTCTGACAATTCTATTTTTACCACTGTGTATTTGTATACCTATTTCTCGCTTTGATGCACCGACGACATAACTAATTTCATCAGGTTTAACAAAACCGTCTTCTAATTCTAACCCGAACTGTATTTTGTTTAGGTCGCCCTGAGTCAAGCTTTTGTTTAATTCGATTTGGTAAAGTTTGCTCATATTATTCCTTGGGTGTGAAAGCTTATCGGCTAAATTACCGTCATTTGTAAGCAACAGTAGCCCCGTTGTATTCCGATCAAGTCGTCCAACAGGATAAATCCTTTCTTTTGTTGCTTTTGAGACTAAATGCATTACTGTTTTGCGTTCCTGAGGATCATCCGTTGTTGTGATGTAATCTTTCGGTTTGTTCAACAGTACGTAAACCATTTTTTCACGTTTCAAGCGCTCATTGTTGTAGCGCACTTCATCTTTTGTTGGATCAACTTTTATACCAAGTTCTGTCACGGCTTCCCCATTTACGGAGATTACGCCAGCAGCTATGAGCTCGTCTGCTTTTCTTCGTGAACAAATCCCTGAATTGGAGATGTATCGGTTCAGTCGGATCAAACCATCGTCTGCAGCCACATGAGTTGATTTAGGTCGCTGAGGTCGGTCGGAATCAAACTGACGTTTTCCGGATGGACGTTCATTGGCAAATTTTTTCGATCTTCCTCGGTCGTTGCCGTAAGATTTGAAGTCTCCTTCTTTTTTGAAAGGCTCGCTTTTGCGATCG
>JBQDCW010000040.1:2940-25790 GCA_052092145.1 Sphingobacterium sp.
GTTGCCGTAAGATTTGAAGTCTCCTTCTTTTTTGAAAGGCTCGCTTTTGCGATCGCTTCCTCTATCTCGATTATATCCTCGGTCACGATCGAAGCCACCTTCGCGACTATATCCTGTTTCGCGGTTGTAACCTGATGGTTTGCCTCTGTTTGGTTCCCGATTAAATTTTGATTCCCCTTTATTTCCCATTCGGGATTTCGAAGAATCGCCATAGTCCTTGTAATTTGAGCTTTTGTTGCTCCCTGGGGTAGAACTTTTCCGTCTCTGATCGAATGAATCCGACCGATCGTCGTTTCTTTGTTTCCTCGTTCCCTCTTTATTACCCCTGAATTTTTTGGAGTTGTCTTCACGACTGTTCCGTTGATTATTGAATGGCATAGTTTTGAAAAATGAGCCACAAAGGTAGTGATTTTTTGGGTGTGATTTGGTATGCATGGGAAATAAATCTACTCGATGGTATAAATGACAATTCCCTTATAATCTGTGCGTTCCGTTTAAACCACGCAGGGTCTGGTTTTCTATTATCGGACATGCCGGAAGCTATCCTGTTGCTAAAGAAAAAACGGCTTTGGGTTTCACCCCACTTATGCCTCTTTAAAGAGGTCCTATTTGCAGTTCCATCGTAGTCGGAAAGTTCCGTCACGATTATTTTGAAGTCTGCGTCTAAAGCTAATATTTGTCGGTCACAGTTACCAGTTAGAGACAAATGGGGTTTACGTCCGTCATAAAATCGCTCGTTTTGTGGCGAAAATGTTACAATTGACTGTTTGTCTAAAACTGCGTTTGAAGCGCGTTATACGGCGTTTTAACTTTAATTAACTCCATTTTTCGGTCAAAACCTTGGTGAAGGGGTGAAAAACTACGTAGTTTTGGCCCTGATTTTTCACCAAGCTGTTCCTGGGGGCTAAAATGCGCCCAAAAATGGAATAGAAATAAGGGAATAAATGATAAAAAAAAGAGTATTATGTTGTAGTGCTTTGTTGACAGTGATGGTATTGTCGAACTTGTACTCAAAGACCCAACCGGAATCCCCTGACCCATTCAAGAGAGCATTGGGACACGCGATGAAAGTTAATGTTTCAGTAGCATTAGCGGAGTCAAAAAAAAATAAAGTAGATGACTTTTACAGCCAAATCTCATTCGCAGAAGAGACAATACCTTTGGGTGAAGTCGCCGTAAAAGAAAAGCTTGATAAATATCTTCGTCGATTTGCCTATCTAAAAAGGTCGAATCACCACATCCATAAACGAGCGGATCAGATTCTCCCTAAGATTGAGAAAATTTTGAAAAGTTATGGAGTGCCTGAAGATTTCAAGTATATCGTGGTCGTGGAGAGCAGTTTGAACCCCAAAACAACGTCTCATAAAGGGGCTGGTGGTTATTGGCAATTTATGCCTGCTACTGCACGCTTATATGGATTGAAAGTAAATGCACAGATCGATGAACGATTGGATTTGATCAAATCGACTCATGCTGCTGCTCGCTATCTTAGCTCACTGTATAAGGAGTTCGACGATTGGACGCTGGCTGCAGCTGCCTATAATGTAGGAGGAGGAAGGTTGAGATCTTCTCTAAGACGTCAAAAGAAGGATAATTACTATGATCTTAAATTGAATAGCGAGACCGCGTCCTACGTCTATAAAATTATTTCGATGAAAACGATATTAGAAAACAGTTGAGTCTCTATTATCGTTTGAAAACGTGTATCTGTTTTTAGGTACGATCGATTAGTGTAGTAATTGGTGCTAGAGCACCAAAAAATAGTTAGAGCGGGTGTCCAAAAGATCACCCGCTTGCTTGTTATGAGAAATATCGTTTTTGCTTTCGACTAAAAAATCGGTCCTAAATTCAGTTTTCGTTGAAATGCGTTTTCTTTCTTATCTTGGGGGTAGAGATTATTATCTTTGCACTTTAGTGGATCCTGGGGATCGGTAGCTGAAAACCAATGCAAGAACACATCCAGAATGTTTTAGACTTCTTGAATCAATGGGGATGGGTCCCTATGCTAATCGTTTATGTCGGTGTTATCGTGACGATATTAATTGAAAATCGCAATCCGACTAAAACAATTTCATGGGTATTAATTATTGTGTTCTTACCGTTTGTGGGGTTAATTCTCTATTATTTGTTTGGTCAAAAGTTCTCTAAAGTACAAAAACTCAAGAAAATAAACCAGAGACAGACCCTTAAACTAACGCGAGAATTTGAGCGCTTGGAACCGAGAATGCAATCTTCTCTTAAGAATATTCAAGAACGGATAGGTGATTTCTCCCGAGTATATACTTATTTAAAGAATGAGCGACTTTCTACACCGACGCTGAATAATGATGTTTTCCTGCTTATCAATGGGGAGCAGAAATTCCCTGCATTTTTAGAAGCTCTTGAGCAAGCCGAACACTCTATCCACTTAGAGTATTATATTTTTGATCTCGATGATATCGGGACTCAAGTCTTAGCTCTGTTGGAGAATAAAGCTAAAAATGGTGTAAAAGTACGGATTATCGTTGATAGTTTTGGTTCACCTGGTCTGGTGCGGAGAATGAGAAGAGATCGAGAAAGTAAAATCGAATTCCAGCCATATTTACCGGTAACGTTTACCTCCCTTGCGAATAGCAATTACCGGAACCACCGAAAGATTGCTGTTATAGATGGTCACATTTGTTTTATTGGGGGGATTAATATTTCCGATCGCTACATCAATCCTAACGCCAATAATTTATTTTGGCGAGATACCTCGGTGAAAATTGTGGGAAGTATTGGTGCGATGTTTCAGATTAGCTTTTGGAATTCTTGGAATCAAACTGAAGGGGCATCATTTGAATTGGATGAGGGTTATCTCCGAACAAATGTGCCGACTTCAAGGGAAGCCTCAGCGGTGGCCTTAGCTTCTAGCGACCCCGGTTCGCTGGGCCCTTTCAATATGGAAGCCTTATTGATTAGTATTGGCGAGGCGAACCAGAGTATCAAATTATGTACACCTTATTTTATCCCTACTGAGGAACTAGCAACTGCGCTTAAATCAGCCGCTGCGGCGGGAGTTGAAGTCGAGTTGATGATTCCGTCTCGCGGCGATTCTTGGGTCGTACAGCACGCCTCATTTTCCTTTTTAAAGCCTTTGTTGGAGCGAGGAGTCAAAGTGTATCTTTATCAGAAAGGTTTTCTACACGCAAAGACCTCAGTAATTGATGGGAAAATTGCGTATGTAGGAACTGTAAATCTGGATTTTCGGAGTTTTTATATCAACTATGAAATCTCGGCAGTGATCTCCAACAAGGATTTTTGTCAACAAATGGAAAATCAATTTGGAATCGACAGAAAGGACAGTGTTTTGATCACTTTGAAAGATTGGAAAAAACGGAAGGCATGGAAACGAGGGGTAGACTCGCTATGCAGACTTCTAGCTCCTTTACTTTAGGGGGCACTTTTGTCAAAAATACTGTTGAGGTTCAGTTCTTCTACAAAAAATCAATATATTTAGCTTTTTCAAAATCAAATGTAGATGAAGATAGTGAGTCGCGTATTCGTATTTTTTTTAGCTGTTATCTTTCTGCCGTCGATCGCAGTAGCACAAGACAAACCAACCGTACCGATTAATACTGCTGTTGAGAATGTTCAGAACTATTTTTCGGTTTATCCGGTAGAAAAACTACACCTTCATTTCGATAAACCGTACTATGCCGTAGGTGATACGTTGTGGTTTAAAACATATTTAAATGTTAACCTTTTTAACTACGAAGCGAGCAAGGTAGCCTATGTTGATGTCCTTAATGGACGAGATTCGTTAATACAGACGCTACGGATACCTCTGGAGCAAGGTAGTGGCAAAGGACAATTAGTGCTTGATCCACAGTATTGGTCGCAGGATAACTATCGATTTCGTGCTTATACCAAGTGGATGATGAATTCCGAAGCAGATTATTTTTTCAATAAGGTAGTACCTGTTGGCGATGCAATTAACAAAAAACTCGCTGGGAATGTGACCTTCAAACAGGATGGAAAGCGGACACGTGCTACCATTCAATTCAAGGGGCTTGATGGGAATTTACTTGGTGGAAGAAGATTGAACTGGGAAGCAAACGATGGGTGGGATGTGTTTGATAAAGGACGTGCCCAGACGGATGAAATGGGCAACGTGACGATTACCTTGAACAATAGAGACAGTGAAAAATTTAAGAATGGTCGACTTGTTGTTAAACTCGACGACACAGAGACCCTGGTTGGGGAGTATGCGCTAACCCGTGCGTACCAAGAAAAAGATATACAATTTTTCCCGGAGGGTGGTGATCTTATTTCGGGCGTGGCAAAAAAAATCGCATTCAAGTCAGTTTCCTCGAGCGGTAACGGTGTCCCAGTTAAAGGAACAGTCATCGATAGTAAGAAGAATGAAGTCGCTACGTTTGAAGATTTTGGCCTTGGAATGGGTTATTTTTCGATGATTCCTGCTTCCGGCGAAACGTATACCGCTCAGGTTGAGTTTGAGGATGGCGAAGAACAGAGCTTTGATCTGCCCGAAGTTGTGGATCACGGTATTAATGTAGTTGCTGCCTCTCAAGATCAAGAATATATCCATATGGGATTGGTGACTAATGACGAATATTTTAATCAAATCCAAAATCAGCCGTATTACGTATTCGGCCAGTTAAATGGACACTTGATATACGCAGCACAAGCGTCGATAAAAAGTCCAGCTGTTTCGGTGCGTATTCCTCTGAAAGATCTCCCAAATGGAATTATCCAGATCACACTGATGACACCGGATGGACAACCGATATCCGAGCGCTTGGTATTCAATGAATCTCAAGAGATGATCGATATTGATGTGTCCACAGATAAGCAGAGCTATGTTAAAAAGGAATTAGTGAAGATGAAACTTGATTTCGATACGCATTTAGATAGCCTCCCAGCTAGTTTCTCGATAGCGGTAACTGATGAAATGAAAGTCCCGAACAATGACGATGATGACAAAGGAATCGTTAGCCAAATGTTGGTGGCATCAGACCTTAGAGGATACATCGAAAAACCTAATTTCTATTTTAATCCAGAAAATGAAAATCGGCAAGAGGCATTGGATGCCCTGATGTTGACGCAAGGTTTCCGCAGATTTGATTATCAAGATTTGATTGCAGGTAGGCTCCCCGAGGTCAAGTTTATGCCAGAACAAGGTATTACAATTTCAGGGATACTTCGCCAAAATACCGGACGGGTTCAACCCAATGCTGGGTTATTGCTTTCCATTCCGGGCGCTGCAATTAAAAAAGATGCTTATACTGATAACCAAGGGCGATATGTTTTCGAAAATTTAGTTTTTCAAGACTCGCTTCAGGCTACCCTGAACGCACGAGGAAATGATAATTATAGGGAATTGGTGATCACTCTTGACCCGACTTATTTTCCGGATATCGATCGAAACAATCCAAATAAGGCCGCGTCGGTTCAGAACCTTGATGAGAACCTTGCAGCCTATTTAGATAACAGTCGGCGAGAATTTCGGACGTCAAACCTTATCGAAGAGGTAGTCGTGACCGCATCGGCTGTGAAAAAGCAGACTAGTCGAGATTTTTCGGCTCTCAATGGGCTCTCAATGCCTGAACACCGTATCGAAGGAGAACGGTTTTCTGGATGTAATGTGCTGAGTATGTGTTTGAATACGTTGCTTACTGGCGTCACCTATGACGTCAATACCCAAAGATACTATGTCACCAGGAATTATAACCAAGGAAGTAGAGTTCCAGTTCAATTTTTCCTCAACGGTATGCCTATTGATGAACCTTCGATCAACTCGATACAGGTTTCGGAGATAGAGGCGATAGAAATATTCCTTCGTGACGACTTAGGCACGGTCAGGAATATCTATCAGAATGATGGGGTTGTCTCAATCATAACTAAAAAAGAAAAGAAACAACCCAGAATGACTTTAGCTGAGATTGAGTCGATGTTACCTAAATCAAACGTCATCGATTTCCACCCACTGGGCTATGTCCAAGAGCGTAGGTTTTATGAACCAAAATACGAAACTCCGGAATCTAAAAACACGAATGACTATAGAACGACTATCTATTGGAATCCAGATGTTCGTATTGATCAAAATGGTGAGGTTGAACTCGAGTTCTTCAATGCTGATGGAAATGGGAAATATAAAGTAGTTGTTGAAGGGAGTGATTTAAGCGGGAATGTTGGTCGAGAAGTTTATTACTATGAAGTCAATTGATCGAACCAACTCGGCTAGGCTTATTGGCAACCAAAAAGGAAGGTCGATAAGCCTATTCCGTAGTTAAGCTGCGGCCAGGAGCGGCAGGGTAGAAGCTACGAGATTAGCGAATTGAATAGAGAATCGCCCATAAGAGGTGTTCAGATTGGCAAAGTAGATGATCTAATTGTCACTATAAATAGTCTGTAAAAAATAACGGCTATGATCAAAAATCCTCAAATTACTATCGAAGCGTTGAGTGAACGAAGTATATTGAAGAAACACCTGTAAACGGGAAGGACATGATTTTCTAATAAACGGTCTGATTGTGTTTTTTGATGGGGTCTTCAGATTTTGTAATCGGATCGATCTCAAGTTCTGTCTGTTTGACTAATACCGCGAAAGAGGTCGGCTGAATACCCGTTCCATACTTCATGGCGTAGGCTTTCGTAAACTCTGCCCCGAAATACAAAATCGCGGCTGAATAATAGACCCAAGCAAGCAAAATAATAATTGATCCGGCAGCCCCATAAGACGAGGCAGTCATGTTCTTGCTGAGATAAAGTGAAATAAGGAATTTGCCCAACATAAAGAGGAGCGCTGTAAAGAATGCGCCCCCCATGATATCCTTGAATCGTACTCTGGCATCTGGAAGAAAAGCATAGATTGTACCGAATAATGCCGATATTATTAAATATGTAATTGATGTATTGAGCCAGTCAATCGTACGCAAGTTCAAACCTTCTATGAATTGACTAAAGTAATCAGTCATGATTCCAATAACGCTACTGATAATCAATGAGGCCATCAGGAGGAAGACTAGGCCCAGTATCATAGAAAAGGAAATCAATCGATTAATAATTATTTTCAACCAGCCCTTTTTAGGTTTAGGTTTTACTTTCCAAATCGTGTTAATTGAATTTTGGATATCCACAAAGATCGTTGTTGAGGTAAACATCAGCGTCCCTGCCCCTACGATAATACCAATATTAGATCGACTGTCGAGGGATAAATTATGAACGGTGGATTCCAAAAGCGAAGCGATCTCTCTGCCAAAAAGCTCGTTAAGCTCTTCAATGATTTGGCTCCTGGCTTCTTCGCTACCATCCATCGCATGGCCGTAGAAAAAACCAAGTGCCCAGGTCAGTATTAATAGAAGAGGACCAATAGAAAAAACGGTGTAATAGGCGAGCGATGCACTCATCTTCATACATCTGTCTTCAGCAAAAGCAGTGCCCGCTGCTATAAGCAACTGCCAGAGTTCCTTCGTCTTTTTTGTTATCGTTTTGAACATAACACGCGTTTATTCCGAGTATATAGATTTGATAAGCTCGTCATGTTTCTGCAATATGACTTTCCTTTTGAGACTGAGCTTGGGGGTCAATTCACCTCTATCGATCGTCCATTCCTCCGAAAGGATCTCGAATTTTTTAATTTGTTCCCAATGGCCGAAATTAGCCATAGATTTCGAGATAATCTGTTCGTATTTTTTCTTTACTTCGGGTAATTGTATAATTTGGTCACGTGATTCTGCAGATAAACCTTTGTGCTTTATCCATTTTTCAAGCTCCTCAAATGCTGGAACTATTAATGCAGCAGGGAAACGTTGATTTTCTCCTATTACCATAACCTGCCCAATCAGTGTTGATTCCATGAGCTTATTTTCCAGCACTTGCGGCGCCACATATTTACCCCCCGCGGTTTTGAACATTTCTTTTTTACGATCGGTGATACGGAGGAATCCATCGGGAGTCAGTTCGCCAATATCGCCAGTGTGTAGAAATCCATCCTCCGTGAACGCTTCCTTAGTCGTTTCGGGCTTTTTGTAATAACCACTGCTTACGCTAGGCCCCTTAACTAAAATTTCACCATCATCAGCGATTTTAACCTCGAGATTTTTTAAAACGCGCCCTACAGTTCCAAATTTAACATCCTCAGATTTCCAGGAGTTGACCGCAATTACAGGAGAGGTTTCAGTTAATCCGTAGCCCTCGAGAACTTTAATTCCCGCGGCCCAAAAGACGCGTGCCAAACGCTCTTGTAGTGCTGCACCTCCAGAAATAATCAATTTAACATTGCCCCCTAAGGCATCCTTCCATTTAGAAAAGACCAATTTCCTCGCGATACTCAATTTAAAGTTGTAAAACGCCGAATTTTTGGAAGGCTCTTTGAATTTATGACCGAGGTCCAGCGCCCAAAAGAATATTGATCGTTTGATGCCAGTTAGACTATTGCCTTTTTCCACGACCTTATCGTATACTTTTTCCAGAACGCGTGGTACTGTAGTGAACAAGTCGGGTTTCACATCGTTAATATCCGAGACAATATTGTCCAAATCTTCAGAATAATAAATCTGAACACCCTTGGAAAAATAGAGGTAAACGACCATTCGCTCAAAAATATGGCAAAGCGGTAAGAAGCTTAATGCTTTTTTATATTCGGACGTAACAAGGTGATTGCTGGCTTCAACGTTGCTGATTATATTCCCGTGCGATAGAAATACACCTTTGGGCTTTCCCGTTGTGCCCGAGGTATAAATTAGCGTTAATAAATCATCCCATCCAACGGCCTCTCGGTAGGTTTCTAGATCTGTGTTCTCTGCTTTCCCAAGTTCAATGAGTTCCTGATAGTGATCCCGGTTTGGTAACTTATCAAAAGTAAAAAGGTCTAGCTTGAGATCGTTTTCATCGAGCGCTAGCTCGGCTTTTTTTGCTAACTCTTGATTACTTACAAACATCATTTTGACCTCAGCATCATTCAAGATAAATACGAGGTCAGCGTTCGAAAGTGTCGGATAAAGTGGTACAGTCGCAATACCTAATTGATTACAAGCAAAGTCAATAAAGTTCCATTCAGGTCGGTTCCCTGACATAATAGCGATTCGATCACCCTTACCCGCGCCTTTGGCTAACAATCCTTGGCTAATTGCATTGACAATCTCGGTAAACTCCTGAGTGGAGTAACTGTGCCAGCCTGAACTCGATTTGCCGGCAACCATTTGCTCTTTACTGTAATGTTCTTGGTAGTTCGATAGGATATCGAATAATTTTTGATAGTTGCTCATAGTTCCCCGTTTTTTATGGTTCTATAAAACGCCGGTTCATCGCCAAATTTCTGAACTACCTGTTTAGCGTAGCATCCTAATTTTTTCGATAGGTAATTGGCGACCCTTGAATGCGAAATATACCTCGAGTAGAAGATACTAATTTTCTTACAAAGTCTCTTGAATTTTTTTATACGCACCATCTTTTTGGAATTAAGACGTCAGTCGATATGCTCGAGATCAAGTTTAAAGACCGAGAATTGGCTGTTTTAAAGACGGATTAGGCGACTATCTGATTTCTGTTCAATGATATTGTAGAATTAAATAGATCTTATCTTTTTGGAAAAGAATCCATCGGCGTTGGATTAGGTTTTGTTTCCAAGACTGAAAGTTTTCAGTATAAGAAAGCTATGTGAGCAGAGTAAATAATTTGCGCTTTATACCGAAAATGTATTTTTACCGTTTAGAAATAAACAGTACTTTTGAACACATTATAAAAACGTTTCATGAAAAAAATCTTACTTTTTACTTCCATTACTATCTTGGCCTTGATCGCCTCAATTCAATCCTCAAATGCGCAGCTACCGAGTCAACACGCTATTGGTGCGAGATTTGGCTCGGCCACCGGTGTTGCTTATCGATATACGATGAGTCCGGATCGAGCCCTAGAAGGAATAATGAGTATACAGAGTAACTCGGAGTATAGCCGATTCCGTCTTGTGGGGCTTTACGAGTATCATTTGCCATTGTACGAAGATTTTTCGTGGTTTTGGGGTTTTGGGGGAAGTGTAGGCTCCTATAGTAGGAAAGCTTTTACTACCTCGGAGGGCAATCGGTTTGATAAATACTCGGAAATGGCTTTAAGTATTGACGGAATAGCGGGAATAGAATATAAGGTGCCAACAGCGCCAATCGCGGTAAGTTTAGATATCAAGCCTTATTTTGATTTCCTACAAGAAAGTGGTTTCAGAATTTGGGACGGTGTTGGATTTTCAATCCGTTACACTTTTTAGGGACCATTTTTAAAAAACCGCGACGTAAAAAGGGGGCATACATTAGATATGCCCCCTTTTTACGTCAATTGCGGAAATTAAAAGTTACTTATCTAGCGAAAGCCAAATTGTTCCTAAACCTTGCTGCTCAGCGGTAGAGGCTGGGTTCCGCTCGATTTTATAGGACACTTTCTCGCTTGCTTTAAGACATAGGGATAGTTCTCGTATAAGGCCATCTCGAGCGATTAACAGGCTTATCCAATCGCCAATTTTGCTTTGCTGTACACGCAGTTCTATTTCACGACCACTGATACCGACTCGGGTGCCGTTTACTGCGATGATTTCATCGTCCACATTCAAGCCGTGCTCCCACGCAGCCGAATTTCGTTCGACTGATTTTACTAAAGTTCGTCCTTCTTGTAATGAGTAGGTAGCCCCAATACTCGGGCTATTTATTCCTGAATTCTGATCAACCAAAAGATAGCCAACCAGTTTGAAATAGGCATGGTAGTCAAGTTCTTCTGTCCGATGAGCTGCGTCGAATATTTTGCCCAATGAAAGACCAGTCACGTCTTCGGCTAACTGTAAAAATTCTGCCTCGTTGACTCCTTGATCCTCGACGATATAGAATTTGTTATATGCTGCGCGAAGCACGGTGTCTAAACGCTGCTCTCCGTTAGTATTAGCAATGATATAGATATCCAGCATTGTGGCCAACATAGCACCTTTGCTATAGTATGATATGCTGGTGTTTGGCGAGTTCTCATCAGGGCGATAATGTTTAATCCATGCGTCGAAACTCGCCAGACCTGCTGACTGTATTTCATGACCTGGCCTGTTGAGTACCGCGTTAAAATCAGAGGATAGCTCAGCGAGATAGTCGGTTTCGCTACGGAATCCACATCTTCTGGTGATTAGGTTATCATAGTAAGCGGTGAATCCCTCAAATATCCAAAGTAACCGAGTGTAATTCTCCTTTTCATAGTCGAATGGGCCCAATGTACGGGGGCGTAATCGTTTGACATGCCACAGATGAAAATATTCATGTGCCACCAAACTAAGATAATTGTTATACTCTAATGTTGATGAATAGGTATCTCTGGACGCAGCTAATACGGTTGAGTTTAAATGTTCAAGGCCTCCGCGTGCACTCTGATAGTTATGGGTAATGAACACATACCGTTCATTGGGATTGCTTCCCCATATTGCTGTTTCCGCTAGGATAATCTTGCTAATATCATCACTTAGACGTTCGCGATCATAAGTTGCTTGACCAACCATTGCAAATTCGTGCAGTACCCCTGCAGCTTCAAATTGCCAAGTGTCTTGGTTTCCAATCTCCAAAGGAGAATCATAAAGTGTGTCGAAGTCAACAGCCTGGTAACGGTAAGGAAGCTCTGGATGGGTGGTGAGACCGGTTGATACTTTACGCCAAGATTCTGGCATTTGTATGGTTACGGTGGCGGGTAGATGCATACATCCGTCTACATAAAGAAAGGTTGCCGCTGAACTAATAAATGCATGACTATCGTCAATAAAATTAGTTCGGACGGATTTTTCGAATCCATAAACACGATAGCTAATCTTGAGTTCAGCGCTAGGTTGTTCGATTCTCCAGGTGTTTTTTTGAATCTTGTTGACAACAAACGAGTTGTTATCAGTATCAATTGCTGACAATTGTTCGACATGTCTAGCGAATTCTCTGATGAGATACGAGCCAGGAGTCCACACTGGCATCTTTAAGTCAATTTTGTCGGCTTGGACACCGGAAAGTAGCATGTCGATCTCCACATAGTGAGCCTGAGGTTCTTTGAAGGAGAGGATAAACTCTATTTTTTCGATAAGCATTGATGGTGGGCATTTAAAAAGGGAATCGATTTCGCAGACTCCCTTTACTTTCTAGAATATATTTCGAACGTATAATTATAGACGTGTTTTTCATCTTTTTCATGGGGGTCGCTCGAAGTCAAAGTCCAATCTTGTTCTGATAGACTTGGGAAAAATGCGTCAGCATCCGGTATTTTTGTGTGCACGCGTGTCAATAAGACTTGGTCCGCCAGTGGAAGGGCTTGTTGATAAATTTGCGACCCGCCGATTATGAAAATCTCTCGCTCGTCTCGACAATAAGTCATTACCTCTTGCAAGCTGTTGGCTACATCTACTTCATCTTCCAGATAGTCGTCCTTTCGGCTTATCACGATGTTCCGCCGACCAGGAAGCGCTTTTCCAATAGAATCAAACGTTTTGCGTCCCATGACGATCGAATGATCCATTGTTCTCTCTTTAAAATATTTAAAATCATTGGGCAAATGCCAAGGCATTTGATTTTTCCGGCCAATCGCATCGTTTTCGGCGGCTGCAACAATAATTGTTACCTTGGGGTTATTCATTTAACTAGTCAATTTATACGGCAACGGGTGCTTTGATGTGTGGATGGTACTCGTAGTTTAAAAGCTCGAAATCGTCAAATGTGAAGGAGAAGATATCGCTAACATTTGGATTGATGTGCATTGTAGGTAATGGTTTTGGCGCTCTAGAGAGTTGAAGTTCCGTCTGCTCAAAATGATTACTATAAATGTGAGCATCACCTAGTGTATGTACAAACTCCGCCGGTTGCATGTCGCAAACCTGGGCCACCATGAGGGTCAACAGCGCATAAGAGGCAATATTGAATGGTACCCCAAGAAATATATCGGCGCTTCGTTGATAGAGTTGACACGATAGCTGTGGTTTGTGAAGCCCCTTTTCAGGTTGCGCAGGAGCCACGTAAAATTGAAAAAACGCATGACAAGGTGGAAGTGCCATTTCTTGTATTTCACCAACATTCCAAGCCGAAACGATAATACGCCTGGAGTCAGGGGTCGATTTTAGTTGCTCGATAACTTGGCTGATCTGATCTATACTTTTTCCTTCTGGAGTAGGCCATGAGCGCCATTGAGATCCGTACACCGGGCCAAGGTTTCCGTCCTGATCCGCCCATTCATCCCAAATGCTTACCCTATTTTCTTTTAAATACTGAATGTTGGTTTCTCCTTTAAGAAACCAAATCAATTCGTGAATGATAGATCGCAAATGCACCTTTTTTGTGGTGACTAATGGAAATCCCTCTTGAAGGTTGAATCGCATTTGATAACCGAAAACACTCTTGGTTCCAGTGCCTGTTCGGTCTGTTTTTTCCACCCCATGGGTGTAGACATGTTGGAGTAAATCTAAGTACTGTCTCATGGTGCTACTTCTGAATTTGCTTAGCTACGAAGATACCTTTTTTAGATCATTAGAAAATCACAATTTTTCAACAACTAACATTCTGAGCGATTTTACGTATTTTTGCGAAATATCATGGGAAAAAAAGTTGCTTTCTATACACTGGGGTGTAAGCTGAATTTTTCAGAAACCTCCTCGATTGGTCGTTTATTTAAGGATGCCGGTTATGAGATCACGTCTTTCAATAGCGCTGCAGATGTTTATGTGATCAATACGTGTTCGGTTACAGACCATGCCGATCGTAAATGTCGGAAGGTTGTCAAAGAGGCGCTTAAACATTCGCCGAACGCCTATATCACGATTGTTGGCTGTTATGCCCAATTGAAGCCTAAAGAGATTTCAGAAATTCCTGGAGTAGATATGGTTCTCGGGGCGGCCGAGAAATTCAATATTATTGAGCATATAGACGACCTGACCAAGACTGATAAAGCCATTATCCACAACGCGCCGATTGAAGAAACGCAGCAATTTGTGTCGGCATTTTCTATTGGTGATCGTACACGCACTTTTCTGAAGGTGCAAGATGGATGTGATTATTCGTGTACCTTTTGTACAATCCCGCTGGCTAGAGGCGAAAGCCGATCAGGCAAAATAGAGGATATTGTAGCTCAAGCGGAACAAATTGCAGATTCAGGTGTTCGGGAAATTGTGCTAACTGGTGTTAATATTGGCGATTTTGGTATTCTTGATGGCAGGCGGCAGGCTCGTTTTGTGGACTTAGTGAAAGCGCTGGATGAAGTACGGGGTATTGACCGAATCAGGATTTCGAGTATAGAGCCTAATTTGCTTACGAACGAAATCATCGAGGTGGTTGCACGATCCAAACGTTTCGTACCACACTTTCACATGCCCCTTCAATCGGGAAGTAATACGGTTTTAGCAAAAATGCGGAGGCGTTATAAACGAGAGCTTTATGCTGAACGAGTGACTAAGATTAAGACACTAATGCCCAATTGCTGTATTGGCGTTGACGTAATTGTTGGCTTTCCTGGTGAAACCAGAGAAGACTTCATCGACACCTATAATTTTATAAATGAATTAGACGTGTCTTATCTACATGTTTTCACCTATTCCGAAAGGGAGAACACTATTGCCACACAGATGGAAGGCGTTGTTCCTGGGGCTCAACGTAGCGACCGAAGTAAAATGCTACACATTTTATCCGAGAAAAAAAGAAGAGCATTTTATGAGTCGCAGTTAGGAACCATTGATGCGGTGCTTTTTGAAAGTGATGTGAAAGACGGTTACATGCATGGTTTTACAAAAAACTATGTTAAAGTTCGGACACCTTATGATCCTTTACTGGTCAACGAGGTAATCCCTGTAAAGATGATTTCTATTTCGGAGAAAGGTGAGGTTGATATTCAAGAAATGGCAGATTCTCTTATACACTAAACCAATTTCATTGCTGTCCGTATATCACGGTCATCTGAAATGAAATAACCGGAAAATAAAGTGTAATTAATTGAAAGGTTTTTCAACCCCTTGCTTATTACATCAGCTATTTCTTCGACGGAACAAATCGAATTCAGTATGTAGCCGCAACAGCTTGAATGTAGAACTTATCAATTCATTGGTTTCGAGTAGCACTGAGAAATAGAGTCGACTGTTTTTCGAACTACTCTCTGAAGTTCTTATCCTATCAATTTGTTTATCTAACAATGCGTTGATGTTGGCCTGAATGGTCTCACGCTCTTTGATGATTTCGTCAATTTTAGAGAAGTCCATCCGTCTGTAGGTCATATGGATATTTGAAAACCATTCCTCAATTTGCTCCACTAAATATTTTAGATCTTTGGCTTGACTCCTCCGAAGCGGTTTGTGGTTGTTGTCCACATGAGACAAAGCATTGGCATTGATAACAGCCAAGTTTTCAATCATGTCTTGAAGATAACCTAACGAGATAATATAATATCGACTACCTTTAACCGAGGTGTCATCTAGATTACGTATAAAGTCGTGTACCGAATTGTTTGTGGAATTTAGATCGTTATTTAACCTTTTGACAAGTTTTTTGTTGAGAATCAATGCGTCTAAATCTTCTTTAATCAACGAGTCAATTGCTTCTTTATAGAAGATATTGGCTTTAGCAAATGTCTCACTGATTTCCATTGAGCTGGTTTCAATTACCTGCTGCAAACTGATAATATCGCCTCGTTCCAAATTGAGCCGCTCAAGGGCCTTGGCTTTGATTTTTCGGTCATGACTTTTAGCGTTTCTATATAAAAGCAGCGCTAAAAGGATTAATGATCCAACGAAGGTTACGACTCCACCGATCTTCAATAGGTACGCAAAAATGAATGCGCCAGCAAAGGCGCAGCCGGCGGTAACAAACCACCCCCCAATTACGTGAAAAACACCCGACACTCGGTATACGGCACTTTCACGTCCCCAAGCCCGGTCTGCAAAAGCTGTTCCCATTGCGACCATAAACGTTACATATGTAGTGGATAAGGGCAATTTCATCGAGGTGCCTAATGCAATTAAGCTGCTGGCAACCATTAAGTTAACCGATGCCCGTATCATATCAAACATAGGTTCTCCATCGGCCTTCAAAGACGTTTTATCAGTGATTAAGGGGTTCTCGAATTTTTTGTCAATGCGTGCCTGTAATGTTCGTGGCATCAAATAACTGAGTGCGGACCCCAGTTTGATGACCGAACGAACAATCGTACGCGATAATCGATTGGATTTAAATTGCTCGTTGCCAACAGATTGGTTTGTTAGGCTCATTTCTGTTTCGATAACCGTTCGAGCCTTCTTTGAAGTCCAAAGAGTGATTACCATAATCACTCCGGCAAGTAAAAGAATCCACGAGGGAGAGATGATCTCCGTGGAAGCCAACGGTCCCATCATAAAAGTATCCCAGTCAGCTCCGGGCGACTGTTGGAATATTTCAACAGACTGAAAGGCAGCTACGGGCACCCCAATAAAGTTAACAAGGTCGTTTCCGGCAAACGAAAGCGCCAAAGCAAAAGTACCGATGCCGATAATTATCGTTAATATATTGTAACCCAAACGTGTAATTACAAAGCTCACCAGCGAGAAGAAAACAAAGGAAACGGCCAGTAAGGTCAATTCATGGGTGTCCACCCACATCTTCACGTTGTCACCTATAAACGAAACGCCCTTGAGTCCCTTAATCAGAATGAAATAGGAAATGCAGGTCATTGCGATACCGCCAAAAAGAGTTCCGATAGTTTTAAGCTTTTTCTTGTATTGGAATGTAAATAATACCCGTGATACGTACTGGACTGCCCCCCCCACACTAAAAGAGATCAAGACTGAAAGCAGGATACTACTGACGATTTGAGACGCTTTTTCCGTATTTATGTAGGTGAAAACCATGTCCCAACCTTCTCCCGAAGTCACGATATTGAAGATCGCAAGACAAAATGCCGCACCGAGAAGCTCGAAAACTATGGAGACAGTGGTTGAAGTGGGAAGCCCGAAATAACTAAAAACGTCCAGCAAGATGATGTCAGTGATCATTACCGCCAAAAAGATGCTCATAACATCGGCAAAAGAGAATTTAGCGGGAACATAAATTCCACTACGGGCAATTTCCATCATGCCGTTGGAGAAAACGGAGCCAAAAAGGATCCCTAAACTAGCAATAATCATAATTCCTTTAAAAGGAATAGCCTTCGAGCCAATCGCTGAATTGAGGAAGTTGACGGCATCGTTACTTACACCAACCATCAAGTCAATTATAGCCAAAACAGCTATGGTGATCAGGATGAGATAAAGATAGTTTTCCATATTAGCTTTCCATTAATAACCACAAAGATGAGATTTTTTTTTGAACGTGAATTAGCCAAAATGGATTTAATAGGATAAAGGAGGTCTATGACGTGAAAAGCTATTGGTTTAGATTCGATGTTTTATGGTCAACTGGTTCTGAACGACGTGTTTTTTGGTCATAAACCTGATTGCAAAAGCGCACTATCAGTATTCGAGTCTAACAATCTCGCTATTCTCGGGCCAGATGTTTATAGCCTTTTACTGGCTTTATTTTTCCAAACTATGGTTGCCAAAATAAGTACAACGCCAATCCATTTGATCCCACTTACTGACTCCTGTAGTATTAAGTATGACATAAAGACGGCAACGGGGAGTTCAACGGTACTCAACACAGCTCCTAAAGAATACCCAGTCCGCGGCATGCCATATGCAAAGAGTAGTGGGGGAAGTACGGTTCCAAATATGGCCAACGGCATGCCATAAGGAAGGATATCCATAAAGATGCCGATCTCCAATAAACTCCAAGGCCGCAATGTGACGAATATTAACAGGAATGCTCCAGTTATCATCAATGCGCTTTTTTGAAGAGCGGGGTATTCATTGCCGACTCGCCCATTTACAATGATGAAAACGGAATAAGCAGTTGCAGCCAGCACACCATATACAATCCCAGTAAGCGGAAAATAAGAAATGGGATGTTCTAACGCTCCGGTCGCCAAGACGGTCCCAGCAAGGACCAAAACAATCGTAAGGACTTGGCTGAGTTGTGGTTTGACCTTGAAAAACAAAAGTTCGATAATTTGTCCAATCCAGATATATTGCATCAATAAAATAATTGCAAGTGAAGCCGGAAGGATTTCGATACTTTTATAATATAGTATACTGACTGCGCCAGTGCTGATTCCGGACAAAATAATCTTGTATTTAGGAGTGGGAAATTTTGTCGGTCGAGGGTCGGCCGCTTTAAAAGAGGAGACCACTCCCCATGCTGTCCAGAGTAGAAGTAGCCCAATAATGGCTTGAGCGCCAGTGACCTCGCCAAGCGAGTATCCCTGTTGATAGGCTTTTTTTACGAACGTGGATAGAATTCCGAAACTGGCAGCACCAATTAAGACAGCGACCGTGCCCTTTGTTTTGTACATAGGCTGCAAAGTACGGCAAAAAGAACTATTTTAGCGATTTAATCTTTTGCACTTGCAGGTGATTTCGACAAAGAATTTCGTGGCTCGGTAAGCATTGGAAAATCGCATATTGTCTGGTATTGTGAAAAAAGTAAGTCACATTTGTGGAAAAAAAACATTTGTCAATCCGGTGGATTGGTCGATAGATTTGAGGCAAAGTAGAGAGAATCAATGAGAATTCAATTTGGATGGGTTACGGTAATTGCGGCAGCGCTGCTCTTGAGCTCTTGCGGGGCTAGAAAAAAAGCTTCGAATGAAGCGTTGTACGGTCATGGTTATTCCCGTAAGAATATTCCAATGTCCGATGCAAGTGATTCCAAGGACCATTCTTATACTGGAACTAAACTAGACAATTTTGCAGAGCTTTTAGGTGTTCGTACCAAGGATTTAAATAATCAAGATCTCTATTTAATGATCGACGAGTGGATGGGTGCCCCACATCGATATGGCGGTATGAACAAACGTGGGGTGGATTGTTCAGGATTCGTTACTTTGCTGTATAACCGCATATACGATAAAGACCTCCCGCGCACCTCTCGGGATATGGCCGGTCAAATAAAAAGGAAATATAGAAAGCAATTAAAAGAAGGTGATCTGGTGTTTTTTTCGTTTGGAGGCCGCAATATCGATCACGTTGGGATCTATCTTCATAACGACAAATTTGTTCACGTATCCACCAGGAAGGGTGTTATTATTTCTAGTTTAAATGATGCGTGGTATTCGAAATATTTAAAGCGTTGCGGAACCCCCAAAGGCTAAACAGTTTATTTGAAAGCCGATCAGCACACGTGTTTTTGGATAATTGACGATATTTCTGGTCTTAAGTGTTGAAAATGTGTATAAATGCCTATTTTTGTGCACATTTAAAATTATCATGTCAGACAGAACGAAGCGAATTTTCTTAGGAATCTGTATTATAGTCCCTTTTTTGATCTATTGCATATATTATTATTCGGCAATGGTAAAAAATGCCCCCTACCGATATTCAGATTTCGAATCGATTGAAATCACTTATGGTTTTCCGGATTCAATGTTGAATCATTTTGATTCTAAAACGTTGGAATACAATTATCTAAGTGCCGATGGACAACTAATTGAGGATAGCCTGAAACTCCGAGACGACGATCTGTTGTACCTGCATCGTAAAGCACAGGAGCTTGGTTTTTGGAACTTGCCAGATGATATGACTATTGATATCAGTCAGCGAGACTCAGATACAAAGCTTGCGCGATATCGGCTAACGTATAATTACCAAGAGAAATCCAAAACAGTAACGTTAGATCCTGATTTCCCAGGACCAGCAAAGATGGTGGAAGCTGGACGGTCAACGATAGACGAGGTTCTTCGTATGTTGGCCAGTGCCAAGGCACGATAGCTCACTATTTTTTAATTTAATTTTTGGTTAATGATAACTTTAAAGACCAGACTTACTTTTGAGGTAAGTAATTTGTTTCAATAAATTGTTTGGTACAATTTAAAGGTTATTAGGTAAAACAATTAGAAAAAGCCGATGTGATATCGGCTTTTTTGTTTTTCTATTATTTCTTCCCCCTGTAAACTGAACGATTGAAAGCAGCAGCATTCTGAATCACTCTTGTAGCAAACCCTGGAAATGTTTATCTTCGTACATGGATAATTTTATTGTTTCTGCGCGGAAGTACAGACCGGTGACATTTGAATCGGTCGTGGGCCAGCAGCACATTACCGGAACATTAAAAAATGCCATTCGCAACAATCAATTGGCGCAAGCATTCTTGTTCTGCGGACCTCGTGGGGTTGGTAAAACTACCTGTGCCCGTATTTTGGCTAAAACAATAAACTGTCAATCCATTACATCAGAAAGTGAAGCTTGTGGTCAATGCGAAAGCTGTCAATCATTTCAAAACGGGAACTCGTTCAGCATTCATGAACTAGATGCTGCGTCAAACAACTCCGTTGATGATATCCGTTCACTAATTGAGCAGGTGCGAATACCACCGCAAGCTGGGCGGTATAAAATCTATATTATCGATGAGGTTCATATGCTGTCGCAGCAGGCATTCAATGCGTTCTTGAAGACATTAGAAGAACCTCCTTCGTATGCTATATTTATTTTAGCGACGACCGAAAAGCATAAAATATTGCCAACGATTCTTTCGCGTTGTCAGATCTTTGATTTTAATCGAATTAAAGTGGAAGATATGGCAAAGCACTTGTCATCAATTGCTCAAGTGGAAGAGATTGGTTTCGAAAGTGATGCGCTGCATATGATAGCGCAAAAAGCGGATGGAGGTTTGCGCGACGCCCTATCCATGTTTGATCAGATCGTGAGCTTTTCTGATCGAAACCTCACTTACCAAGCTGTTATTGACAACCTTCATATTCTAGATTATGACTACTATTTTCGTTTGGTGTCAGCGGTAGCGTCTCAAGACCCGTCCAATGCTCTTCTAGTCTTTGATCAAGTGTTGAATAATGGCTTCGACGGTGGACATTTTATTGCTGGACTTTCTGCCCACCTGCGAAACCTTTTGATTACCAAGGACTCGGCCACCTTAAAATTACTTGAGGTTGGTGATCATGTCAAACAGCGCTATCTTGATCAATCTCGTGATTTGAGTAGTGGTCTTTTGCTGACTACCCTTAACCTGGCCAATCAGTGTGAAATCAATTATAGGAGCAGTAAGAACCAAAGATTGCAGGTTGAACTATCTCTTCTTAAGATGTGTCATATATCCAATGCGATACGATTATCAGAAGAAGGCGTGCCGTCGGCGACAACGACAGCAACAAAAACAAGTGAAATAAAAAAAAAACTTCCTGAAAACACAGTAGAACAACGCCAAATTGAGACGATCTCCGATAATACTTCCCCAAATTCAATCTCAGCCAAGCCAGATAATTCTTCTAAAACTAGTGCCCCCTCACGGTCATTACTGACGAACCAGGAAAACAAAGAAATCACCACGAAGGTAGCCCCCCTCGTTGAGGAAAAGCCACGAGCGAGTGGAAAAGGTTGGGGTGCAATTAAGCCAATGTCGGCGGTCCCGAATCTTCAGACCATATTCGAAGAGAAGACCCAAAAAGAGGCGGACGAGAAAGAGCTTTTGGAAGGCAGTGAGTTTCAGGAGGTTACGGAGAATGTGTTTTTGCAGAAATGGAATGAGTTTGCCGATAAACTCAAGGGAGAGAATAAGATTACACTTTATACGATTATGCACTCCGGGTCACCGCATCTTGAAGGATCGAAGATTTTGGTGGAAGTTGAAAATGCTGTTCAAATGGAACAACTGCGTTTAGGGAAAATTGATATTTTAAATTTCCTGCGCGCTGCGCTCAGAAACTTTAGCTTAGATTTGGACGGGGTAATGGTCGAAGAAACCAAGACTCGTAAGCCGTACACTTCTCAAGAGAAATATCAAGCTATGGTCGCTAAAAACCCAGTATTGGAAGAGCTAAGAAAAACATTCGATCTAGGGCTAACCTAAATCAATTTTCTTTTTACCTTTGTTGAAATTTCGGAGGTAGCAAATCCGGTCAAATCATTCTTAAAAAATTACATGCAACATTTTCATCGTAGGGACCGACAGGATAAACGCGAATCTAATCAGATGGTCTTCGGAATCCGAGCAGTTATGGAGGCCATTGACAGCGGTAAAGAAATCGAGTCTTTATTTGTACAACGTGGTTTGTCAGGGCCTTTGTTTGCGGAATTAAAAACCCAAGTTAACGAACTAGGGATTCCATTTCAGCTCGTGCCGAGCGAAAAACTCAATCGGATTACACGAAAGAACCATCAGGGTGTTATCGCAGTTATTTCACCAATAACCTACCACAACATTGAGGAGCTTCTGCCGGCTATTTACGAGAAAGGGGAAACCCCACTGTTTTTAATGCTCGATGGGGTAACGGATGTCCGTAATATGGGCGCAATTGTACGCACCGCAGAGTGCGCTGGAGCTCATGGGATCATCGTGCCTAAAAAAGGGGCGGCAGAGATTAACCCAGACGCAATCAAGACCTCAGCAGGTGCGTTATATAAGATTCCAATATGCCGACACGATTCACTTCAAGCGGTTGGTCGTTTTTTAATGGAATCAGGAGTACAACTGGTAGTCAGTACTGAAAAAACCGAAGAATCGATTTATACAATAGATTATACAGGACCAATTTGTGTGGTTGTGGGGGCGGAAGATACTGGCGTGTCAGATGAACTAATTCGCGTCGCGGATCATTTAGCTAAAATTCCAATGTACGGCACAATTGGTTCACTCAACGTATCTGTATCGGCTGCAGTGGTCGTCTACGAAGCCATTCGTCAGCGAGAGCTTCAAAGAGTTTAATAATGGGATCTGTTTGAGCATTGCCGTAAAAAAATAGACTATTCATAAAAAAAGCTCCTATCTAGACATGCCCCAAAAAGTTAGACACTTCTTGGGGCATTTTTATGAGTAGAAAAC
>JBQDCW010000041.1:0-23047 GCA_052092145.1 Sphingobacterium sp.
GATCTGTAAAGCGTTCACTGATCGATAAAAATTTGTTTGGAAAATAAAAATAAGCCATTCTCTTCAGAAGCCCAAGTTAGCAAACGGGTAATGTAGGAAAGGTAACCCAAGAGTAGAAAGAAAATGAGCACACTTGAAACAACGGAAAAAAAGGATCTTGCCTCGACAGCAGAGGCGGTTCAGGTCAGCGGATCCCAGGCCGTTCTAGAGGCCTTAATCCACGAAAAAGTGGATACCGTATTCGGGTATCCCGGTGGAGCAATCATGCCGATTTACGATGCATTGTATGATTACAACGATCGATTGAAGCATATTTTAGTACGGCACGAGCAAGGCGGCGTCCACGCTGCCCAAGGCTATGCCAGGACGTCTGGACGTGTAGGAGTTGCTTTTGCAACCAGTGGTCCAGGTGCCACAAACCTAGTCACGGGTTTGGCGGACGCCATGATCGACAGTAACCCGATTGTTTGCATCACCGGACAGGTCTTTGCCTCCTTATTAGGAACTGACGCTTTCCAAGAAATCGATGTAATCAATATCACCACACCGGTAACCAAATGGAACTATCAAGTCACCGATGCGAGCGAAATACCCAGTGTACTGGCTAAAGCATTTTACATTGCCCGAACAGGACGTCCTGGACCGGTGTTGATTGATATCACCAAAAATGCGCAAATGCAACTTTTTGACTACGATGGATATGAGATTTGCGAACATATACGAAGCTACCGACCCGCGCCCATCATCCGTCAGGAATATATAGCGGATGCCGCCGCGATCATCAATGCGGCGAAAAAACCCTTCGTGATTTTCGGACAAGGGGTCATTTTAGGGAAAGCGGAACAGGAGTTTAAATCCTTTATCGAAAAAGGACAATTCCCTTCTGCAGCCACCGTTATGGGTTTGAGCGCGCTGGAAACCGATCACCCGTTACATATGGGAATGCTCGGTATGCACGGTAATTATGCCCCCAACGTGATGACCAATGAATGCGATGTATTAATCGCCATAGGGATGCGCTTTGATGACCGGGTGACGGGCCGATTGGACAAGTATGCCAAACAAGCCAAGCTGGTTCATTTGGACATCGACCCCGCTGAAATTGACAAGAATGTAAAATCGACAGTTCCGGTATGGGGTGATTGCAAAGAAACGCTTCCTATGCTGCAGAAACTCATCGAAAAAGGCGAACATCAATCCTGGATCGAAGAGTTCCGTGAACTGGAGAAAGAAGAAATTAAGGCAGTCATTCAGGACGAGCTTAATCCAACGTCCGAGATCATGACGATGGGTGAAGTGGTAAAGGTACTCAATGAATTAACAGGGGGAGACGCGGTCATTGTCACCGACGTGGGCCAACATCAAATGGTCACTTGCCGTTATGCCAAGTTCAATCAGTCTAAATCAAACGTCACTTCTGGTGGCTTGGGAACCATGGGTTTTGGGCTTCCTGCGGCAATTGGCGCGTGGTATGGGGCGCCCGACCGTGAGGTCATCGCCATCATTGGCGATGGTGGGATCCAAATGACGATACAAGAGCTTGGAACCATTATGCAATTTGGTGCGAAAGTAAAAATATTGATCCTCAATAACGAGTTCCTAGGCATGGTTCGGCAATGGCAACAACTCTTTCACGATAGACGCTATTCATTTGTCAATATAACCAGTCCAGATTTTGTGGCTGTCGCTAAAGGATATGCGATCGAAGGAAACAAAATAAGTGCGCGTGAGGATTTACATAGCGCGTTAAAAACGATGCTCGATCATGATGGTGCTTATTTACTGGAGGTCATGGTGGGTAAAGAAAACAACGTGTTCCCAATGGTGACACAAGGATCTAGTGTATCAGAGATAAGATTGAAATAAACATGGAAAAGCAAGAATATACCATTACCATATACACAGAAAACTCGATCGGGATGATCGGTCGAATTTCTGGCATATTCTCTCGGCGTAAGATTAATATAGAAAGTCTCAACACCTCTCCTTCGGAAGTCGATGGTATCCACCGTTTTACCATTCTCATCGCCGAATCAGACGATGTGGTACGTAAATTATGCCGACAGATAGAGAAACAAGTCGAAGTCCTTAAAGCTTATTTTAATACCAATGACGAATTGGTCTGGCAAGAACAAGCTTTGTATAAAGTACCGGCTGAAGCAATCGCTGAAAAAGCACTTGTGGAGCGTTTACTTCGCCAATATGGTGGCAATGTCGTGGTCATTCGCAACGACTATATTGTCTTTGAAACTGCTGGTCATCGCGAAGAAATTGATCGATTGACCGAAGAGCTTGGCAAATACAACCTCATCGAATTTGTCCGTGGAGCCCGGATCGCCATTATTAAAGATAGCGCGGGATTCCACACCAAGTTAAAGCAATTTGAGATTAGCGAACCCAAACCCGAAGTGGTAGAAAACGAATTCCTAGATCAACGGGATGACGTATTCACCATGTAAGATAACACAAGGAAAAAGAAAGCAACATATGGACAACGTCTTCAAATTCATTATCGATAGTCGAAAAGCATTTATCCAATTGGTCGACCAACTTAGCCTGGAACAGCTCAACGAAATTCCTGATGGATTTAACAATAATATTATTTGGAATTTCGGACACATCGTCGTGAGTACGCAAACGCTGTGTTACGTGCGAACCGGCATTCTTCCGGATCCCAGTTCCATAGAATATGTATCGGCCTACGCTAAGGGAACCAAACCCGACTATTTCGTAAACCAAGCGGAAGTGGATGCGCTAAAGCGTTTGGCAATCGAAACGATAGAAACGATACAAAAAGAGTATAAGGAAGGTCGTTTCGCGCAAATACAGGCCTTCAATACCAGTACGTTCCACGCCACGCTACAGCATATCGAGGAGGTTCTGACCACAACGGTGGGTCATGACAACCTCCATTATGGTTATGCGATCGCACAACGCAGAATAATAAACAAGAACAAATAGAACAATCAACTTAAAAAAAATAAAAGGGATAACAATGGCAAATTATTTTAACACATTACCACTCAGAGAGCAATTAAACCAACTTGGTATAGCGGAATTCATGGATTCTTCAGAATTTTCGGATGGAGTGGGCGCGCTGAAGGGAAAGAAGATCGTCATCGTAGGCTGTGGTGCTCAGGGTTTAAACCAAGGGCTCAATCTTCGGGATAGCGGTCTTGATGTGTCTTATACTTTACGTAAAGAGGCTATTGAGCAAAAAAGAGACTCTTGGAAAAATGCCACAGATAACAATTTTACCGTAGATACCTACGAGAACCTTATACCCACAGCTGACCTGGTGATCAACCTCACCCCGGATAAGCAACATACCTCGGTCATCAATGCGGTTATGCCCTTGATGAAACAAGGAGCGACCCTCTCCTACTCACATGGATTCAATATCGTGGAGGAAGGGATGCAAATTCGCCCTGACATCACCGTCATCATGGTTGCACCTAAATGTCCAGGATCCGAAGTTCGTGCGGAATTCCTTAGAGGGTTTGGTGTCCCAACCTTGATCGCCGTCCACCCAGAAAACGACCCACAAGGAAAAGGCTGGCCTGAAGCGAAAGCCTATTGTGTGGGAACTGGAGGACATCGTGCAGGCGTTTTGAAATCATCTTTTGTTGCCGAAGTTAAATCAGATTTAATGGGTGAGCAGACGATTCTTTGCGGCTTATTGCAAACAGGTTCAATTCTTTCCTTCGACAAGATGATCGAAAAAGGGATCGATGCAGGCTACGCCTCCAAATTAGTTCAATATGGCGTTGAAGTCATCACCGAAGCGTTGAAACACGGCGGTGTTAGCGGCATGATGGATCGCTTAAGTAATCCGGCTAAAGTGAAGGCTTTCGAAGTTTCCGAGGAACTTAAAGATATTATGCGTCCCCTATTCCAAAAGCACCAAGACGATATCATGTCCGGCGAATTTAGCAAAACCATGATGGAAGATTGGGCAAACGGAGACGCCAATCTATTGAAGTGGAGAGCAGAAACTGGAGAAACTGCGTTTGAAAAAACACCTGCTGGTGATGTACAAATTGGCGAGCAAGAATATTTTGACAATTACCTACTGATGGTTGCTTTTGTACGCGCTGGGGTAGAACTTGCATTCGAAACGATGGTCGAGGCAGGAATCAAACCCGAATCTGCTTACTATGAGTCATTGCATGAGACCCCTTTAATCGCAAATACCATTGCTCGTAAAAAGCTATTTGAAATGAATCGTGTTATTTCGGATACTGCCGAATACGGTTGTTATTTATTTGATCAGGCCTGTAAGCCTTTGCTGACTGATTTTATGAAGAACGTCGATACGGATGTCGTTGGGAAAAACTTCAATGAAGGGAAAGATGGATCCGTTGATAACATCAAATTAGTGCAAATCAACGAGGTTCTGAGAGACCATCCAGTGGAAATCGTTGGCAAAAAACTGCGCAAAGCGATGACCGCCATGAAGGCCATCAAAACAATTTAATTTTTCGTAAATTACATGGCATTTTTAGGGGTAAAAATACAATATTTATATTTTACCCCTACTAAATTTACGAACCAACAAAGTGCAAAAAAGAAAAATGGGAAAAACATTAGTAGAAAAAATTTGGGATGCTCACGTAGTCAAACGTCAGGAAGGATTCCCTGATATTTTGTATATCGATACACATTTGATACATGAAGTCACCTCACCACAGGCTTTTGATGGTCTCCGAAAACGGGGACTACCCGTGTTTCAACCGCAACAAACGGTAGCCACGGCAGATCATAACGTTCCTACGCTCAATCAACATCTACCGATAAAAGAAGAGTTATCTCGCTATCAGGTCGATATGTTGACCAAAAACTGTGAAGAATTTGGCGTTGAGCTTTACGGTTTAGGACATCCCTATCAAGGGATCGTTCATGTGATCGGTCCTGAGCTGGGCATCACCCTTCCAGGTAAAACGATGGTTTGTGGTGATAGTCATACCTCAACTCACGGTGCATTCGGTACCATTGCCTTTGGGATAGGGACCTCCCAAGTAGAGCAAGTTTTTGCTACGCAATGTTTATTACAGCAGAAACCCAAGACGATGAAAATAGAGGTCAACGGAGAACTTGGAAAAGGGGTTGGGGCAAAAGATATTATCCTCTATATCATTTCCAAAATATCCGCGGCCGGAGGTACCGGTTACTTTGTAGAGTATGCCGGATCGGCGATACGTTCGTTAAGTATGGAAGGTCGGATGACCATCTGTAACATGAGTATCGAAATGGGAGCACGAGGCGGCCTGATCGCACCCGATCAGACCACATTCGATTATATTCAAGGACGAGAATTTGCACCCAAAGGAGAAGAATGGGATACAGCCCTAGCCCATTGGCAAACACTTTACTCGGATGACGATGCGAAATTTGACAAAGTACTAGAGTTTGACGCGGCTGACATCCAACCGATGATCACCTACGGAACCAATCCGGGTATGGGTATCGGTGTTACACAAAACATACCTTCTATCAATGCTCAACCCGAGAGCGAAAGACCTTCCTTCAAGAAGTCTTTGGAGTACATGGGGTTGACCGATGGAGAAACAGTCCTTGGAAAACCGATAGATTACGTTTTTATTGGAAGCTGCACCAACTCACGTATCGAAGACCTTCGTCAAGTTGCCGCTTTCGTCGAAGGCAAACGCAAAGCAGACCATGTCGAAGTTTGGATTGTTCCGGGCTCCAAACAAGTGGAAGCACAAGCAAAAAAAGAAGGTATCGACAAAATTTTTCAAGAGGCGGGTTTCGTACTCCGCGAGCCGGGTTGTTCGGCATGTCTGGGTATGAACGAAGATAAAATTCCCGCAGGAAAGTATTGTGTGTCTACCTCCAACAGAAATTTTGAAGGAAGACAGGGTCCAAATGCCCGTACAATGCTGGCAAGTCCATTAACGGCTGCCGCAGCGGCGGTCAGTGGAAAACTAGTTGATGTTCGAGAATTGCTATAGTTCAATAGCCATAGTAGCAAAAATAAAAAGTCCTAAATAGGGATAAGATATGAAGAAATTTGAAAAATTAACATCCAGGGCAGTACCGCTGCCCATCGAAAATATAGACACGGATCAAATCATTCCTGCCCGCTTTTTAAAAGCGACAACCAGAGAAGGGTTTGGTAACAACCTCTTTCGCGACTGGCGCTTTGACGCAAACGATCAGCCTAAAGCTGACTTTGTGATGAACGACCCCACCTATTTTGGGCAGATATTGGTCGCCGGGAAAAACTTTGGGTGTGGTTCTTCTCGGGAGCATGCGGCTTGGGCTATTCAGGATTTTGGATTCCATGTCGTGGTGAGCTCTTTTTTTGCCGATATCTTTAAAGGCAATGCGTTGAATAATGGCGTGTTACCGATCACGGTATCAGAAGAGTTTTTGGAACAAATATTCCAATGTATATTCGAGGATCCCAGCACCGAATTAGTGGTGGATCTAGACGCACAGAGCATTGCTATAGCAGGCACGGAACACCGATTCATTTTCGAAATTAATCCTTATAAAAAATCCTGCCTACTTAACGGTTACGACGATATCGATTATATTCTAAGTCACCGGAAAGAAATAGAAGCGTTTGAACAAAAAAGATAAATGAGTGCCTACTTCAATATAACGAATCTTTCAATTTCCTTTGGGAACCAACCGGTATTGCAAAATTTGGACTGGAACACGCAGCCCGGTCAGCAGATTTTGATCGCTGGTAAAAGCGGGTCCGGCAAAACAACATTGGGTAGAGCCATTGCGGGATTGATCTCGACCCAAGATGAAATTAGACACTATTCCGCGCCCGGCAAGAGCGGTAAGCCAGCGGTGCTATATGTCTCTAATTGGTACCAATTCACCACTATTGAAGGGGAACGTAATTTCTATTACCAGCAACGATACAACCGCCATCAAGGACGTGACACACTAACCGTAGGGGCCGATCTTCGTAATTTCGCTCATCAAGAAGGTTTGTCGTTTGAACGCCTCAAACCTCGGATCAGAGAATTTGGATTCGATCAGTTAATTGACTCTCAACTTATCGAGCTTTCGAGCGGCGAGCACAAGAAGTTACAGCTCCTTAAATCGCTTTGGAAACAGCCTGACATCTTAATTATTGACCAACCTTATACCGGTCTTGACAAGGGCTCACGTCGCATTCTCAACCAGTGGTTAGACAAGCTAGCAAGTGAGGGTGTTCAGCTGATACTCATTAGTAATGATCCACATCCTCCTGAATGTATCAATTGCCTGGTTCAAATAAAAAATGGAAAGATCGTTCATGCCGATCACTTAGAAGACTTGGAGTTCGATGCCTTAAGAAGCCGACGAACACTGCCTGAATTTCTCACGCAATCCCCAAGTACGGATTTTAAAACCATCGCCAATCTACAGGATATACAGATACGCTATGGTGAAAAGATTGTATTGGACCAAGTTTCTTGGCAGGTACAAACGGGCGAAAAATGGCTACTGCAGGGGCCTAACGGTTCGGGTAAGTCGACCTTACTGAGTTTGATCAACGGTGATCATCCACAGTCCTACGGTCTTGATATCGAATTATTCGGCCGGCCTCGCGGAAGTGGTGAAAGTATTTGGGATATCAAAGAAAAGATCGGTATGATCTCCCCGGAAATGCTCTGGTACTTTGACCAGAATGCAACCGTCTGGCATACCATCGCATCAGGCTTCTACGACAGCATTGGGTGGTTTATCGATGTCAAATTCCAGGAGAAACAACAAATCGAGGAGTTGCTGAAATTTTTCGATCTCCAGGAACACAAAGATCAACTGCTGCACACCCTCCCATTAGGAAAGCAACGTTTGGCGATGTTAGCTCGGAGTATTGTAAAAAACCCTCCCCTATTGGTACTGGACGAGCCGTGCCAGGGACTAGATAGCCAGCAGGCTCAATATTTTAATGATGTTGTCGATGAACTCTGCACACATGGCAAAACCTTGATATATGTCGGTCATTACGAAAGTCAGCTACCGCGCTGTATCGAAAAACGAATCATTTTAGACAACGGACACGTTGTGGCGATTGAAAATAAAGTAGAAAACGTAGAAATTTAAATGAAAAAAAACATTCTTATTATTCCCGGAGACGGAATTGGACAAGAGGTGACCACTTGGGGAAAAAAGGTGCTTCATAAAGTGGCGGAAAATTACAATCATGAATTTAATTTTGATGAAGCCATCATGGGCCATACCGCTATTGAGGAGACTGGGGACCCGCTTCCCGAGGAAACCTTACGCAAGGCGAAATCGAGCGACGCGATTCTTTTTGGGGCTATCGGCCACATAAAATACGATAACGATCCTTCTGCTAAAGTCCGGCCCGAACAAGGGCTATTAAAAATCAGGAAGGAATTGGGGTTATATGCTAACCTACGTCCCATACTGTTATTTGACGAGCTACTAGACGCCTCTAGCCTTAAACCAGAAGTACTTCGGGGAACTGATATTCTGTTCTTTCGAGAACTGACTGGGGATGTTTATTTTGGCGAGAAAAAGCGAAATCAAGACAACACCTTCGCTTCGGATTTGATGAATTACCACCGTCATGAAGTGGAACGAATTGCACGCAAGGCCTACGAAGCAGCCCTTTCTAGAAATAAACGTTTATGTTCTGTTGACAAAGCCAATGTATTGGAAACCTCCCGTCTTTGGAGAGAAGTGGTTCAAGAAATTGCCCTGGAATATCCTGAAGTAGAAACCGAACATATGTTTATTGATAACGCAGCCATGCAATTGGTCAAAAACCCAAAGAAATTCGATGTGGTATTAACCGCGAACCTTTTTGGGGATATTTTGACCGATGAGGCCTCACAGATTGCTGGATCCATGGGCATGTTAGCCTCGGCGTCAATCGGTGATGGCACTGGATTTTTCGAACCTATTCATGGTTCAGCACATGATATTGCTGGACAAAACAAGGCCAATCCGCTCGCTTCGATTCTGTCTGTCGCATTGATGCTGGACATTGCCTTTGGCTTACAACAGGAAGCCAAAACCGTTCGAGATGCAGTCGCCGAGACACTACGGAGCGGGTGGAGAACACACGATATTGCAAACGCCGACACGCCAACAGACCGCGTATTAGGCACACAAGAGATCGGACAAAAAGTTATTGAATTTCTATAACAAATAAATCAAGATATAAACATAAATTAAATCGATATGTTACACGATCCTAATCACTTATACATTTTCGACACCACGTTACGCGACGGAGAGCAGGTTCCCGGCTGTCAGCTAACTACGCCCGAGAAGGTCGAAATTGCAAAAGATCTAGAACGCCTAGGCGTAGATGTGATCGAAGCGGGATTCCCAGTCTCTAGTCCTGGAGATTTCCAATCGGTGGTCGAATTATCCAAAGCGGTAAACGATGTGATCATCTGCGCGCTAACACGCGCTAATAAAAACGATATCGAAGTGGCAGCAGATGCACTAAAAAATGCTAAGCGACCTCGAATTCATACCGGAATAGGTGCTTCCGACATGCACATCAAATACAAGTTCAACTCTACACGAGAGGACATCTTAGCACGTGCTGTTGAGGCTGTGAAATATGCCAAACGTTATGTGGAGGATGTGGAATTCTACGCAGAGGATGCTGGACGAGCTGACTTGGAGTTTTTATCCAAAATGATTGAAGGAGTTATCGCTGCTGGCGCAACGGTCGTCAATATCCCAGATACGAATGGATATTGTCTACCGGATCAGTACGGTGCTAAAATCAGATACCTTAAAGAGAACGTTAAGGGGATAGATCAAGCGATCATCTCTGCTCACTGTCACAATGACCTCGGACTGGCAACCGCTAATTCGATCGCGGCGATACAAAATGGAGCTCGTCAAGTCGAATGTACGATCAACGGAATCGGTGAGCGTGCAGGAAACACGTCATTGGAAGAAGTTGCAATGATTTTAAAAGTCCACCAACAATCTTTTGAAGGGATATCCTCGAGTATCGACAGCAAATTTTTCACCAGTATTTCAAGAAAAGTGAGCACGATGATGAATATGCCTGTGCAACCGAATAAGGCCATAGTCGGACGTAATGCCTTTGCGCATAGCTCCGGTATCCATCAAGATGGATTCCTGAAGCATCGCGAAAATTACGAAATTATCCGCCCAGAGGATGTAGGCTTAATTGAGGCCGACATTATTCTTACCGCTCGCTCCGGTCGTCATGCATTGAAACACCATCTTGAACGGCTGGGCTACAATTTGGACAAGGACCAACTCTCCTTATGTTATCAGAAATTTCTAGTCCTGGCGGATTCAAAAAAGAATATCGCAGACGAGGATCTTCACGTCCTATTAAAAGAAAATTAACGACCTGGCCCTGATGGCCGGGTCATCCGTTACATTTATCACGCGAAAAAGAATTACATGAGTTTAGATCTTTCCAAACTAACTTTAGATTCCGTTGCTGCCGCTAGACGCATTAGAGAAGTTGTCAATCATACTCCGCTGCAGTATAATTATCACCTGTCTGAAAAGTATGGGGCAGACATTTACCTCAAACGGGAAGATCTACAAGCCGTGCGGTCGTATAAAATACGCGGAGCATTCAACAAGATTTCTAGTCTCAAAAAGGACGAGTTAACGCAAGGCGTAGTTTGCGCCAGTGCGGGCAACCACGCCCAAGGTGTGGCACTTTCCTGTAAGAAATTAGAAATTAACGGGGTGATTTTTATGCCGGGTCCCACCCCTCGACAGAAAATAACACAAACTGAAATGTGGGGGAATGGCCATATCGAAATCGTCCTGACAGGTGATACTTTTGATGACTGTCAACAAGCAGCTTTGGCTTATGCTGAGGAACACAAGATGACCTTTATTCCACCTTTTGATGACGAAAAAATAATCGAGGGGCAGGGCACAGTTGCCGTTGAAATTCTGGATGAACTTCCAGATGTAGAGGTCATTATGATCCCTATCGGTGGTGGTGGACTTGCCTCTGGAATTAGTTATCACATCAAAAACACCGCGCCCACTGTACAATGTTATGGTGTAGAACCAGCAGGTGCCGCCTCGATGCAGGCCGCTCTTGAACAGGGAAAACCGGTCGCGTTGGAGCACATTAACAAATTCGTTGATGGTGCCGCAGTCAAGAAAGTCGGAAAATTAAATTTTGACATCAGTTCTCAGTTACTCGATGGGGTTAAATCTGTACCAGAAGGCAAAATTTGCACCACGATATTAGAGCTTTATAACAAAGATGCCATCGTTGCCGAGCCTGCAGGTGCACTTTCTATAGCCGCGCTGGACTTCCATCGGGAGGAGATTAAAGGAAAAAAAGTAGTATGCGTCGTATCGGGAGGAAACAATGATATTGACCGAATGAGCGAAATCAAGGAACTTTCGTTATTATACGAAGGTTTTAAGCATTACTTCATCGTTCGGTTCCCTCAACGTCCCGGGGCATTGCGTTTATTAGTCACCGAAGTCCTTGGACCAAAAGATGATATCACCCGCTTCGAGTATATTAAAAAAACGGAGCGAGAAAGGGGGCCAGCGCTTATTGGTGTTGAATTAAATCATCCAAATGATTATATTTCATTTATCGAAAGGTTAAAAGCATACAAATTTGACTTTATCGAACTCAATAAAGACC
Organism: Sphingobacterium sp.; assembly: GCA_052092145.1. Classification (GTDB taxonomy): domain Bacteria; phylum Bacteroidota; class Bacteroidia; order Sphingobacteriales; family Sphingobacteriaceae; genus Sphingobacterium. The sequence continues at coordinate 11,627 of JBQDCW010000041.1, forward strand.
AGACTTTATTTGAATATTTAGTCTAGAGCGCAACTAACCCTCCAAAATAAGTAGATGCAACGGCCGATAGTATTAGCGGTCGTTGCGTTTTTTTAACGGTCTGATTTCTGTAAAAACCACTACTTTGTTACAATTGACCACAAATTTAAAGGTATCTTCATCTTGATTCTCAAAAGGTAAAAAACGTACTTTTATCGCCCTACCCTTTTCTTCCTTTGAGTGCCAAGTTCTCCTAACTTTCATCCGCGGCCAACCTTTTTTAGATTTCTGCGTTTAATAAGAGTGAACTAACAATTAATCAAGATGAAAACAAACACTGTGTTATTAATTCTGTGTATGCTGATCGGTTCAGTTTATGCTCAGGAAAATCCAGAAAAACCTAAGGCCAGTCCAGCGGATAGTACACAAACCACCACTGAGGATGGAGTAAACATAAAAATCAATTACAGTAGTCCATCTTTAAAGGGACGAGAGATTGGTGTTGAAGTCGCTGAGGTTGGAAAAATCTGGCGTACAGGGGCTAATGAAGCAACAACTGTAGAATTCGACAAAGACATTCTTATCAATGGGAATGCCCTTTCCGCCGGTAAGTACAGTCTTTATTCGATTCCAGGCGAACAAACCACCACGATTATTTTCAACAAGACCTGGGATCAGTGGGGTACCGAATACAATGAGTCTGAGGATGCCTTACGGTTTGACGTGAACAATGATTCGCTGACGGAAAGCCAAGAACGCTTCAAGATCGAAACGGACCCCTCCGGACTGATCCACTTAGCTTGGGGACAATACGCGCTATCATTACACGTAGAAGCCGCGTCCTGATCGGATCCGGATCGAGCAGTAAACATAAAGAGTCGGCTTCAGGAGATGAAACCGACTCTTTATCTTACATCAGATGAAATACTATCTTCAGGCTAGTCTACCTCAGTATCCAGCCCTTTATTTTTTACATATTTTTCTAGGAATTGATCCTGCTCCCAAAGAAGATGAAAGATATTTTCTTTCGCAGCGTACCCGTGCGATTCTCTAGGCAATAACACCATTCGAACCGGCGCACCTAAATTCTTCAATGCTTGAAAATAACGCTCGGTCTGCATCGTGAACGTTCCGGGGTTGTTATCAGCAATACCATGCACCAACAGCATTGGCGTCTTCATACTACCCGCGCTAAAAAAGGGCGACATCGTGGTGTATAAGTCAGGATCGTCCCAAAGATTGCGCTGCTCTGATTGAAACCCAAATGGTGTCAACGTACGGTTGTAAGCTCCCGATCGGGCAATTCCTGCTGCAAAAAGGTCCGAGTTACTTAATAAGTGAGCCGTCATAAAAGCACCATAAGAGTGCCCTCCTACAGCTATTCGCTGCCGATCCACATAGCCCAGTTGGTCTACCGCATCGATCGCCGCCTCCGCGTTGGCCACCAATTGTGGAATAAACGTATCGTTGGGTTCCTCAGTCCCTTCGCCGACGATTGGAAAAGCAGCGTTATCCAGCACAGCGTATCCTTTAGTAACCCAGTAGATAAAAGACCCGTAGCTCGGGAACGTGAATTCTTTCGGGTTATTGGTACTCTGTCCGGCGGTACTTTTATCTTTATATTCTCGAGGATAGGCCCAAATCAACAAGGGAAGCTTCTCTCCACTTTCTTTATCGTATCCTGCGGGAAGATACAATGTACCAGACAGGTCCACCCCGTCCTTGCGCTTATAATTTAATACTTCTTTATGGACATTTTCCAGCGAAGTGAACGGGTTTTCAATATCCGTTACCGCCTGTTGTGTACCAGAGTTAATATTTTTACTAAAATAGTTTGGAAACTGAGTGGCAGACTGCAACGAGACTAGAACGTCTCCTTTCTCAATATCAATGATACTGGCAATTCGTTCCTGCAATTCCGACTCTGGAGCAGTATAGATTCGTTGGGTTTTTAAGGTCTGCATATCCAGTTCTTCAATGAAAGGGAATTCACCGTCTTTGGTATATCCATTACCAACCCAATAGGTTTTGTTGTTTTTGATATACATATCGTAAGTTCCGAACTGATTTTTTTCCAAATGTGGTCTTCCCGGATCGGTATATACATCTTGTCTATTCCGGTCGTGGAGCATTCGGGTTTCCAAGTTATTTGGATTAAGAACGAAAGTTTTGATATTGCGGGTATCATACCATTGTGTGTAGACCAACGCATAATCCTCATTCCCCCATGTGACGCCTGCATAACGATCGGCCAATTTCATCATCGATTGAGGTGCTCCGTTAAATGGCGCCTCCCAAACAAAAAGTTCGTCCCGAAACTCGGCCGGCTTATTGGCGTCTCCGCCATCAATCGCCTCCACATAATATAATGAAGCAGGTTGATCTGAGCGCCAGGCAATGGAGCGTTTGCCCGTACGGACTGAAGAAAAGCCTTTTGGCATCACTTCGATCAATGGTGTTTCGTTAACCTGCTTCACCAGGTTCCCTTGTAAATCATAGACGTTTGTTTCCTGCGGAAAAGAGTAGAAGGGAACGATGTATGAAAAAGGACGTTTCAAAGTTGTAATCATTACGTACTCACCATTGGGCGAAATCGAGCTGTGGTAATGCATTGCTTCGGGTTGAAAACTTTCCGTGTCTCCATTTAAATCAATCCATGCCAATTCTGAACCCACCAGCGTTTCAAAGGCTTGTTCGTCTTGGGGGTTTTTTAAAAGATCCTGATACGTCCGCAGTTGCGATACTTGTCCATCACTGGTTGACACAACCGGGCCTGTCGGCAAACTATCATTGGACAAATTAACTTCATGATCATTTTGATTCCAACTGATTAACAATTTTTCCGAATCACGGTACCAAAGAAAAGGCGCATGTAAAACCGCGTTTAAACGGTAATCCAAAAGCTGCTTTACTTCTTTAGTCTCCACGTTCAACAACCAAAGGGACACGCCATTTTCACCCGTGTGGGTAAAGGCTAGTTTCTTGGAATCCGGCGAAAACTGCAGATTGGAAATTAAAGGATTGTCTGGTAGACCTTGTACCTCATACTCGATTTTTCCATCGGTCGACCTTAACCGCAACTCGTCATAATAGGTTTCCGTACTGGAGATTTTAGTTTTTGCGTTGGTCCTTATCCCAGCTAAACGGATCTCTTCTTGGCCTAATTCGCTTAATGATTTGTAAGTCGGTCGATTCATCAAGAGTACCCACTCCTTGTCCGGACTAATTCGCACGACCGGTGGACGCGTATAGTCTGCTAATTCCAAAATTTCTGGCGAAGGCTGTTGGAAGGTAATATTTTCTTGGGCATTCGCTGTGGAAAACAACAAGAATAACGGTAAAATAAATTTATACTTCATAATTGAATTTGGTTTTTTATAACCTTTCACCGGTCCGCATTGACCAACCAGTTTCCAGTTTATATTCATACGATTGTGAAACTAAATATTTAGTACGAACCTACCAAATATGTATCGGAAATTTTCCTTCATCTTAAATAACAATTTTGGCCATATATAGCAAACTTTGCATCGAAAATTGACAATAGAAAGAGGAAGTACAAGCCTAGTAAAATTTACGTCAGAAACTGAGAACCAAAGTTATCCACATCACCAGATGACTGCTTACCAGGCATTTACCAATTAACCGAGGTCACCGAATGGGTTTTAGTTCATTTCCCACATGAGTTGTGGAAAAGTATCGCTACTAAGCCGAAGGAAAATATGGGATATTTGTTTTACCCGAGAAAATCGTCTTCTCGGTTCTACATTTATTATTCATCAAAAGACCAAGCCTTTTTTTAAAAATAGTGCTTATTCTTTAAAACTTAATATAACCATGGCTAGAATCATTAAATTCGAAAAAAATGACTGTGCGCCATGCGCACAAGTGTCGGCTTATCTGGACAACAAAGGTGTTTCTTATGAAACCATAAATCCCTTCGACGAGCCTGAATTAGCAGTTAAATTTAAAGTTCGAACCGTGCCTACTGTCATCGTTTTAGAGGATGATGAAGTTAGAACACGTGTCATTGGATTCAAGCCAGAGGAACTTGAACAAATCGCTTTGTAGACAACATAAACCGGAGGCTGTATGATTTATTTATATTATGATTCACGAACCGGCAACGTCGAACGCTTTATCAACAAAGTCGTTCAAATTACGGGTTGGACTGCAATCCGGATCCAGGAAGATATTGAGGCAACCGAGCAAGGACATTTAATCACCTATACGACTAACTTCGGAAAGATACCAGAAAAAACAGAAAGGTTCATGCAAGAGAAGGCACAATTGATCAGCTCAGTCACCTCAAGTGGTAACAGAAACTGGGGCCAAAATTTTGGCGTCGCCGCAAACAAAATATCAGAGTCGTTCCATACGCCGATCGCTATGAAATTTGAGCTTTCAGGAACAATGGAGGACATTAATCAATTTATTGACATCATAAAAAACCAATACTATGATAGCAAACGAGGTAGCGAAAAACTGGATATTGCTTAACAACGAAATCATGATCAAACATGATGACGAGTTTAGCCTACATAAAGACAAGGAGGCGGTTCGCGCCTATTTTTTAGAATACGTCAACAAGAATACCGTATTCTTCTATACTTTAAAGGAAAAGATCGATTATCTGATCGAAAACAACTACTACATAGACTTCTATCAGTGGTTTACCTTTGAAGAGATGGAAGAAGTATACAACTTCATAGTCGACAAAAAGTTCCGTTTTGAATCGTTCATGTCCGCATTCAAGTTCTTTCAGAGCTATGCGTTACGCGACGACTCTGGTGAAAAGTTTTTGGAACGTTATGAGGACCGCATCTTCGCTGTCGCTATGTTTCTAGCCAGGGAAGACGGCGTAAAAAAAGCTATCCAGTACGCTGAAATCATGATCAATCAAGAATATCAGCCCGCTACCCCGACTTTCTTGAATGCTGGGAAGAAGCGCTCTGGTGAATTGGTGTCTTGTTTTTTGGATGAGGTCGGAGACAACCTAAATGGTATTGGTTACGCTGTTGACTCGGCGATGAAGTTATCATCAATCGGGGGTGGTGTATCGTTTAATATCTCAAAAATCCGCGCTCGAGGGGAAGCCATAAAGGGCGTAGAAGGAAGAGCTGGAGGCGTGTTGCCAATCATGAAGATTATGGAAGACACCTTCTCCTACGCCAACCAATTGGGACAGCGTCCTGGAGCTGGAGCCGTATATTTAAATATATTCCATTCGGATATCGAAGAATTCTTAGACTGTAAAAAAATTAATGTTGACGAGAAAGTTCGGATCAAGTCGCTTTCTATTGGTATCATCGTTCCAGACAAGTTCATGGAACTAGCTGAGAAAGACGAACCGTGTTATCTGATCTATCCCCATACCGTCAAGCAAGAATACGATCAGTATCTTGACGAGATCGATATGGACCTGATGTACGACGAACTGATTACCAATCCGAACGTCAAAAAGAAAAAGATTAACGCTCGTCACCTATTGGTTAAGATTGCCCAAACACAAAAAGAATCAGGTTACCCATATATTTTCTTTAAAGAGAATACCAATCGTGCTCATGCACTTAATGGCATTGGAAAGGTGAAGTTTTCCAACCTCTGTACAGAAATCATGCAGGTTTCCGAGGTTTCGGACATTAATATCTACGGTAAAGAAGACACGATTCGGTACGGGATCTCTTGTAATTTAGGATCACTTAACATCGCCACGGTGATGGATAATAAACGCATCAAAGAAGCTGTTAATAGTGCAATGAGAGCGCTGACGGTAGTATCAGATGTGACCGATATAGAGATGGTGCCTTCTATTGCAAAAGCCAACAGAGAACTTCATTCGGTTGGCCTCGGAGCGATGAACCTACACGGTTATCTCGCTAAGAGTTTCATCATGTATGAATCAACAGAAGCATTGGATTTCGCCAATACGTTCTTCATGATGATGAACTATTATTCGCTAGAGGCTTCTATGGAGATTGCTAAAGAACGCCAAAGAACATTCATAGGTTTTGAAAAATCTGCTTATGCTGATGGTACCTACTTCGATAAATACCTTGAACGTGACTATCTTCCGAAAACCGACAAAGTGAAAGAGCTTTTCGAAGGCCTATATGTTCCGACAATCGAGGACTGGGAAAATCTTAAAGCACAAGTCGCTGAACATGGAATTTACCATGCGTATCGTATGGCGATTGCTCCAAACCAATCGACATCGTACATCATGAACGCAACCGCTTCGGTCATGCCGATTGTCGACATCATTGAAGTGAGAGAATATGGAGATAGTACGACGTATTATCCGATGCCTTATTTGACGAATGACAATTACTTCTATTTCAAATCGGCTTACGATATGGATCAGATGAAAGTTCTAAAACTCATCTCGGTCATTCAACGTCACATCGACCAAGGTGTATCAACTATCCTTCATACCAACTCAAAAGATTCGACCAGAGACCTGGCTAAGTATTATGTCTTTGCGCATAAGCTTGGGTTGAAGTCACTGTATTATACCCGGACTAGAAAGTCGTCTATCGAGGAATGTATTTCGTGTTCAGCTTAATTAAGCTTCGAACTAAATAAATTGAAAAATAAAAAAGAAGCTGAGTTGGATGACCAATTCAGCTTCTTCAACTAAAGCCATTGAAGAAAGATGAATAGAAAATTTGACGCTGTAAACTGGAATACCCCAGATAACGATTATGCCCTGATGTTCTGGGAACAAAACATTCGTCAGTTTTGGATTGACACTGAGTACATTCCCTCCAAGGATATCGACAGTTGGAAAGGACTGAGTTGGGATATGAAAGAATGTTATAAAAAAGCATTGGGAGGCCTTACTTTATTGGATACGCTGCAAAGTCATACTGGTATGCCGAAAATTATTGACCATATCGACTCCTTGCAAAACAAAGCCGTGCTGTCCTACATGTGTATGATGGAGGCAATTCATGCCAAATCTTACTCTACGATCTTCACAACCGTCTCAACAACCAACGAAATCAATGATGTGTTTGGATGGGTCGCTGAGAATAAATTCTTACAATACAAGGCCGCTACCATCGACAAGCATTATCGTGGCGTCGATAAGGAAGTCGTCACTGACGAAGAACTTTTTATGGCACTCGGTGCATCGGTGTTATTGGAGTCATTTTTATTCTACTCTGGTTTCTTTTTGCCGCTATGGCTGTGTGGACAAGGTCAGATGGTCGCATCTGCTGATATTATCAAAAAAATTGTCGCAGATGAATCCATCCATGGGGTTTTTGTCGGCCTGATGGCACAAGAAGTTTTTGCTAAATTGCCAAATAAAGCGGAAGTAAAACAACGCTTAATAGATTTACTTAATGACCTATATGAAAATGAAATTAAGTACACAGAAGAGCTTTATACCGTCGTAGGATTAACCGCCGAAGTTAAAGAATACGTTAAATACAACGGGAATAAAGCATTAATGAATTTAGGCTTCGAACCTACCTTTGAGGTCAAACAAGTCAACCCTATTGTTCTCAACGGTCTGAACACCGAAACCACACAACATGATTTCTTCTCAAAGAAATCAACCAACTATGAAAAATCTATGGGAATCGTCCATTTAAAAAATGAAGATTTCGATATGGACGCCACCGTTGATATTTAACGAATATTAGGAATAGCTCAGATGATTGATTTAAGATAATTACTATCGAGGTTACGCGTCCTGTTTCTGAGGCAGCTAAAATGAGTGAACCTCGGCTTAGTCATTAGCTTAGTGGGGTAGGCCTCAATATGTAACGGTAACAGGATACGGTTATTAATCACAACGCATTTCCTTCTACTACGGACGATATCATTCTCATCATGGGAGCCGGAATAGCGATTACGAAATTTAAACTCCTTCTACACGATCGTTTGGATCGGTAAAGGAAGTCATTCCTTTGTAAGCTATACATTATGAAAAAACGCTACGGGAAAGCCTACTATTGTAATTGGTGTATAATCTGGAGCATATGCACCCAGTGTTGTTGTGATATTTTCTGTGCTTTTTGTTTTATTGCCTATTCCATCAAGAAACGGCATATGGCAGAAAAAACGAAAAGAATGAGCACGATAAAACAAATGCTTCGCCTACATCATCAAGGCGTATCAAATCGTAAAATTGTCGAGCAGATCGGTATTTATAAGGGTACGGTAAACCGTATATTCAAAAGCTTAAGTTTCTCGACCACTCTATTGATGACCTTTTAGAGTTCGAAGAGCCCTTTATTAGAAAAGCTTTTCAACGCTGGCACACCTGCTTACCTTCAGCCGAGGCACGTCCTGTCCGCTGTCAACCGATATCACTTGGAAGCGATCCCCGTCTGAAAAAACGAGTTTTGATGCATTCATTAGAATGTTAACGATCGGTACACGACAATTATGATAGGGATACCACCAAAAGTGGGGCATATCCCCGGAATATACAAATTGGCGATTTACACTATTCCCTTTGGAGAAAAGTATGTGTATTGCCTTCCTCCCTTAACTTTATCAGTAGATATATGAGTCTACATCGATAATTCGTAAAGAGAAACAGACCTACCGAATGGGTTGAAACATTGGGGTAGGAAGTTATTGCAACGGTTCTGTTGAATAGATTATTCTATAGGTGCGAGGGAGCTCATATATCTTATCGGATACCCAACAGTTAATCTTCATCAAATTGGCATCTTTGCTTATTCACCATTGAGGATATTAGTAATAACATCTTTATTAAACTTTCCGATCGCAGCGTATAGTAAACTGCCATCGGGGCCAATCAGGTAGACAGTCGGATAGGCCCGAATTCCTGCTGACTTAGCTATCAGAGTATGTTTGTCAAACACCTGATCCCAACTCAATTCATCTTCCTCAATAAAATCAGTTAAGTCCTTGATATTAACATCAGCATTCACTCCTATTATTTTTAATTTATCATCGGAGTAACGATGCCTAAGGTCTTTTAAGTCTGGCAATTGCTCGAGACATGGAGGACACCATGTTGCCCAAAAATCGATCAGCACGTATCTGCCTCGCAATTGTCGTAACGAGTATTCTGCACCCGATAATGTTGTTAACTGTATGTCAGGAGTGGTAGAGCCGACTTTCCATGCATTTTTCGCTGGGATCAATACCGTTTTTACATAATGACCTTCTTCAGACTCAGTGAATTCCTTAGGAAAATATTCCTCAAAAATTGCGAGCAGCTTGTCCAAATACTCCGTGTTGTTGTTCATTGAAGAAGCTGAAATGAGCGCTATATTTTTAAACTGCGAGAACGAGTAATATTTGTTAGGATATTTCTTAATCACCGTCAACACCCGATCATTGGATTGTTTCAATAAAGTTGAAAAAATATGATTGATCGAATCATTGGACTGGATTTTGTCATGGTTGGCTGACAGAAACTCTTCGAAGGAACGCGATAATTCGGGCTTATAGTTCTGTAGTTCGCGAAGAACAATGTTACTTGTGGTATCCTTAATGTCCTCAATAGCACCAGATGCCTCATATTCGATTTCGTGGCCTGGTGATGAGCTGCGCCGGAACTTAAGAACCGCCGGGGCCTCACCAACGAAAAACTCAAATCCTTCTCCGGCAAACTCAACATATAAATGCGCAAAAGGTGAAAAGAATTCCTCTTGAACTGTGACTTCATTGTTTCTAATCGAATCATTGAGGATTAAGTGTTCCAAACCATTATTAAGTTGCAACGTAGCTTCAACCGGTCGAAGATCTTCAGCAAACAATATTTCAACCTGAGTTCGATTTTGCGCTATCGAGTAATTTACGAAAGATACAAATACTACTGCTAGAGAAACAATACTCAATTTCGCTCGGACTTTTGTAATGCTAAGTCGAAATTCTGCTGAAACTGTCATATAACATTTTTTTAAGTAGGGTTAACTCTAAGAAAACGCATTTATCGTCTTAATTCAGATCTTACCAGTGGAAGAATTTGCTACCCTTCAAATCGAAGTTTGTCTGTTAATTTCCTAATGTTCTGTTTTGTGACATCAATAGAATAACTTCACTTCAGATATATGTTCGAAAGTAGTATTGTTTCGTATAGGCGCTTGACAGTGCGCTTATTTTCCAAATGAAGTCTTAGCTAATGTTACAGTTTCGGCTACCTTACCTTCTATAATAGCCGCTTTGTCCCGTCAAATATCCAGTTTCAACAGGGTAAGATATGAGTTCGCTTGGTTTTGGCCTATCCTAGTGGAATCCGTAGCAAGAGGTCTCACGGGTAAAGATAAAGACAGACTTATCAAGTGCTTTCATTTCCATGAGTAGTCTCGTGAACCTAAGTAGTGAAGCCTCCTATTTAACTATTAGTCTCGTTTCTGCCTCTTAAAATAAATTAACAAAGCCCTTGTTGCCTCTCAAGAGGCAACTTGCCACTAAGCAGCTAAAGGACTCTGGATTTACTTGTTAATAGACTCAAAATAAAATTTGCGTTGCCGATTCTTCCGCATCACGATTTAAAGAATATAATTATGACGCATTCCATTTTTAGCCTTTAATAAATAGTCTACCTAGCAGTTCCCGCCGGCGACACTACATACACAGACTGGCGGTGCATTATCGTATTGTTTCAAGCTGCAAGTGCCCGAGGTGATAACACCACCTTCACTTTTAAAACAATGGGTTTTGCAGCTGCCACTGCCGCTTCCCGCATAATTGTCTACGCCACCGAGAATAGTTTTCATTTCTTCTCTGGTTAAGATGTCTTTAACGCCTTTTGCATTCAATTTTAGTCTTTCCATTTTACGTAATTGATTAGTGATTTGCCATGCTCTACTCATTCCCGAGCATGAGTAGGAATATTGTTTACATTATCAAAAAATCCGTTCCTCTCTTTTCATAAAAACTCAAGGGAGCCGGAGTATTTAATTAAAGCTAGGAAATCATATCATTAATTCCAAATTGATTCTATCACAAAGATCCGTGATCGTACATTCCTTATGTTTGGAGACAGGAGGCCGTAACTTATTTTAGAGTTAACATTTAAATCGGCAACGTCTTTTTGCCAGCTAGTCAGCCTGTCTGTTGATCTAAGTGAGATGTTCCGATCTGATTTTCTACTTTGAGACCCTGTAGTAATTAAACCAATAGCTAAGTATAATATGTAAGAAATTACTCCATTTTTGTATAAATAAGAAAAACAAGTTTTCGATCCACTAAAAGGGTGCTTGTAATACAATTTGATACACTCGTCTAAGTGTCAAGCTGGCTACAAACATCCGAGGTCTTAAATTTCACCTCCAAACCATCCCAGCAGACTTGAATCTGTTAGGATGGTTCGTCCATACTATCTATTTCAACGATTCCATACCGCTTCTAGTTAATTTTTATCTATAGCAGAGGTCATTTAGTAGATGCCTGCTGTAAATCGTCAGCAAAAAGTGGACATGATAATTTAGAATCTTAAGGAGTGTT
>JBQDCW010000042.1:0-20216 GCA_052092145.1 Sphingobacterium sp.
CCATTTACCATCCGCATATCGAGTGACATTTTGCGGGCGTAATCCGTAGCAATGAGCATCTTCGCCTTTTCTTCGCTTTGCGACAACGGTGGTCTTCCGAGCAACTCGGCATTTCCCGTTTTTGCAAAATCCATCAATTTTTGAATAAATGCAGACTGGTCTGGAGTGGGCGGAATATTATACAATATCTCATTCTTATTCGGTCGGTCAATGCCTATATCCTTTGCGGTTCGGTAATCTGTGATTTCCGAGTAGAATTGCGCCAGCTCCGGCACTTTGATAAAGTAGCGGAAACGCTCTTTTGCTACAATGTTGTTAGCAACCGAAAATTCATAATCGGTCGTTTTCCTTGCATAAATAGCTGCCCACGCATCAAAAGAGTGAATACCCTGTTTTTCTATTGCCCGTGGTCGCAGGTACTTAAATAGCAGATACAGTTCCGTCAGCGAATTACTGATAGTTGTACCCGAAAGGAAAGTTGCTCCCATATCCGCATTGATGCGTTCCTGAATGGTACGAATGGCAAAAAGTAGGTTCATAGCTTTTAGGCTTCCGTCAACATTACCCAATCCCGCAACTCTTGAATGCCTTGTGTTAAACATCAGATTTTTGAATTGATGGCTTTCGTCCACAAACAAATGGTCAATGCCCATCATCTTAAAATCAACCACATCATCTTTGCGGTTATCAATATCGTGTTGCAAGGTTTTGAGCTTCACTTCGAGGTTTTCTTTTCGCTTGATTACTCCTGCAAGCATTCCTCTGGTAATTTCTTTGCCTTGCGATTGCAGCGCATCGAGGTTTCGTTCTACGCTATCTAACTCGATTTGGAGTATTTCTTTTTGAATTTCGGGCGATTGCGGTATCATTCCGAATTGGTCGTGTGTCAGTATCACACAATCCCAATCGTTGTTTTTAATGTCGCCAAAAATCCGCAGGCGTTTTTGGGGCGTAAAATCTTCTTTGCCCGGAAACAGGATTTTTGCGTGTGGGTAAGCAGTGCGGTAGGCTTCAGCAATTTCGTGAACATTACTTTTCAGCCCAATAATCATAGGCTTATGGGCTAACCCCAAACGCTTCATTTCCTGTGCAGCCGTACACATTACCAACGTTTTTCCTGCACCTACTTCGTGGTCGCAGATAGCACCGTTGTTCAGCTTTATCATCCAAACGGTGTCCTTTTGGCTTGAATACAGGTCTTCAATGCCCAATGCCTTACGGTCTAATCCCGGAAAGTCCTGATGGCTGCCGTCATAGTTCGGACGGACGAAGCAGTTAAACGTATCGTTATATTGGTCAGTCAACCTGTTTTTAAACTCATCGTTTTGGGCGTGAAGCCAATCGGTAAAGGCGGTACGGATTTCATCAATCTTGGTGTTCGCCATTTGTATGGCTTCCATATCCCGTACCTTGACCTCTTGGTCGCCAACCATCACTTTTTTGGTAATATCAGGCGTGGTATTGACAAGGGCGTGTTTGAGCAGGGCAATCCCGTCAAACGTCCGGCTTTCGGCTTTGACGGCGTATTTCTCCCAAATGTGCATATTCCCCTGATGGCACTTTACGGAAAAGTCATCGGAGCTTTCGGAATAATGAACGAGTACATCTGCATCGAACAGGTGTGAAGCAAAACGGGCGTAAATGCCTGTGGGTATCCAGCGTTCGCCCAAATTAAAATCGAGTTCCTCAAACTCAATTCGTCTTGGGCGGGCTTCTTCCAAAACCGTAAGGCTTGCTTTGGCTTCGGTATCATCGGGATTGCGTTCGAGGTAGGTTCGTACCTCTTCGGCTTTCTCCACCACGTTGCCAGCAATCCAGCGTTCGGATATTTCATATTCCCTTTGTAAAGGATTGTAGAAAATACGACCGTGTAAATCTTCTTTCAAAGCATCATCGGTCATACCACTGATTTCGGACATATAGCCCAAATCCACGCTTCCGTATTTGTTCAGCGAAGCCGCTAATGCTTCTTCGGGATTGTCCGTTGCTATTGTTAAGGTGGAGAAACTTACAGGACGGCTGAATATATCCGCTTTGTGTACCACGCCACCAATGACACGTTCCAAATAAGGGATTTCCTTACCGGAGCTATCCGTTTTGATGAGCTTGATATTATCGGCACTGTTGAGATTTCCGTACCTTTTGACAAAGGCATCGTAAAGGCGGTTAAGGGTTTCCCTTTCTTCCTTGTATTCGGTCTGAAACTTTGCCTCTTTATTGTAAAGGTCTTGGTAAACATCACGTACAGCAATGTACGCTTCGGCTCTTGCTTTCTGTAAGGTCGGTAACTGCAAAGGGTGGAAAACTGCTGTACCGTCTGATGTATCTACATCTTGCAGATGACCGACCCAACCATTATCCACAACAAGACAATCGTTACGGTGGTACGATTGCAGTTCGCCACTATAAGGAGCAGGTTCGGGAATGGTATTGGGAACGGCTGGCTTATCAGCTTGGCCATTCCCGTTTATTTGTGAAAACAGGTCGCCGATAGCTTCCTGTTTTTTACCATTAGTAGATGTATTTCCATTGGTAGCTCTATTAGTAACAGGGGGCGTATAAGGTTGCCGCATCGCACTGAACAGGTCGGTTTGGCTACCTATTGCACGGCGGTTGGTTTTAGTGCTTTGCTTTTTGGCTTGTGTACTTTTTTGGGGAGCAGTAATCATTACAGGCTCGTTCGCATTTTCAAACAGGTCGAAGATGCTTAGTTGCTTTAATTCCTGGGGGCTTTCCCGATGTGATATAGGTTCTATAACCAGAGGTGCAACCGTTGGCGTTATCGGAGGTTGTATTACAGGTTCATCGTTCCGTTCGCCTTTGTACAAATCTAAATTCAGTTGCTTTTCAAAATCTTCGGAAAGCATTTGTTTTAAATCTTTAGCAATTCCCTCAACGCCGCCTTTATGCGTATAAATAAGTGCAGGTTGTCCGTAAGGGTCGGTATCTAATTTACGGTCGGTATGCACAATTCTTGTGCTGTCCTGAAAGAGTGCATTGCCCGGAGTGTTGTATTCCGTTTGCCTGCTTTGGCAAAACAGTTCTTCGACTTCTGTCAGATTTTGTTTTGCCGTATTCTTTTGCAGGATAATAAGGTCGCTGCCGACTTCCGTTCCTGCATATTCCGTAAACAAGTTGTTGGGTAAGCGGACAACCGAAACCAAATTATTACCCTGCATCAACGCCCTGCGTATCGGTTCGTTCTTCGGGCTGTTCAGAATGCCCTGTGAAGTAATGTAAGCCAGCAAACCGCCCTCACGGAGCATATCAGCACCTTTCAGGAAAAAGTAATTGTGTATGCTTCGGGATGCCTGTACTTTTGCACTGTCCTTGCTTCGGGAATAGGAAAGGTCGAAAACGGAAGTATCGCCAAATGGAATATTACTGGCGATTACATCAAAGCTGTTTTGTTCCTTTTCGGAGATTTCCTCAAAACCGCTTATGCGGATAGTGCTTTCGGGATACAGCTGTTTTAAAATCTTGCCTGTGAGCAAATCCTTTTCATAAGCAGTAACACTGGCTTTTTGATTTTCTGAAAAGGATTGTATGAAAGACCCGATACCAGCGGAGGGTTCGAGGAATTTATCAATGTTCAGACCGCTTTCACGCAAAGTTGCAGAAATCGCATCTATGACCTGTGGCGGTGTATAAAAAGCCGTCAGAACAGAGCTTTTCATACTATCCACATACCTGCGGTATTGCTTTTCGTCTTCGGAATTTTCTTTGAGTAGCTGGTGGAGCTCCTGCGTAATCGGGAAAAGGTCGTGTTCAGTCTTTCTCCAATTGTTGATGTCTATTTCGTTCGCTATGGGGTTCAATACGAATTTAAGACCGCCAAATCCGCTGTATTGCATCATTAGCAGTCTTTCGCCTACGGTGGCTTGCCGTTTCTCCTTTTCCAGTTTAAAAGCAATTCGCAGGGCATCAATGTTCTGTTGGAGATGTTGCTTTTTACTGAAGCCCATTTTCCTCTATCCATATTGCGATGGTTCCGGTTATTTCGGTATAGAGCAGGTCAAACTCATAACCGTATGCGAAATCATCGGTTAGTTCATAGCCGGAGAAAACAGGCTCGCAAACAGGAAACATTTTAAGGGAGAACGGTCGCAGTTCCTCATCTGCCATTATGGTATCAAACTCATTGCATACCACCTGAAACACGGTATCGAATTTGGAGAAATGCAAGCCCTCAAAAAGTATGTAATTGGCTATTTCGTTGCATTGCTCAATAGCGTTTCCCGAACTAAAAGCCCCCTCGTAGGCATTGGCAGCCCACGAAGAACGTTGCTCAACAAATTTTTGGTCGTTTGCTTTTTCGGGGAAGCTGGTATTTAATAATTCTTGTAATCGTAACCTGAAATACGATAGGTCTTTTTGCTGTGTATCCATACTATAATTTTGTTTAGAATTTTACTTGAAGCCTAAAATTATAGCAGTAGATAAGTGCCTTTGAAGATGTGGCAGGATTTGGCGTTGAGAGGCAGGATTTGGCGTTAAAAGATATAATGCCAAAGATTAATTTGTACCTTTGTTAAGGTCGTAAAAAGGTATATATGAATACACTCTTTATTAAAAATATGGTTTGCAACCGCTGTATTATGGTGGTGCAAAATGAATTGGATAAATTAGGTTTGACTGTAAAAAAAATCAAACTTGGAGAGGTAACATTGGATAAAGAGATTACACCAGAAGAAAAAAATAATTTAGATAAGGTTTTAATTCCATTGGGCTTTGAACTCATTGACGATAAAAAAAGCCGCATCATTGAAAAGATAAAAAATATAATTATTGACCTTGTGCATCATCAGGACAATGACACCAAATCCAATCTTTCAGATGTATTAAGTAGTCAATTGCACCACGATTATAATTACCTATCCAATCTCTTTTCGGAGGTGGAGGGTATTACTATTGAAAAATACTTTATTGCCCAAAAAGTAGAAAAAGTAAAAGAGCTGTTGGTATATGATGAACTGTCTTTGAGTGAAATTGCCTTTCGTCTGAACTATTCGAGTGTAGCCTATTTAAGCAACCAGTTCAAAAAAGTAACAGGACTGACACCGAGCTATTTCAAACAAATAAAAGAAGGTAAAAGAAAGCCGTTGGATAAATTGTAAATCTTACAAATCATTCCCAAAATTTCACAATAGCGTCCATTAATATAATAGCCAATTTTGTATTGTTAATTAAAGCAAGCAATTATGGCAACGAATAATAAAGAAACCATTTATCTTCCTTTGGAAGATGTAGAAAGTGAACATTGTGCATTAATCGTTGAAAAAGGATTAGCACAGGTTAAAGGTATCGCAACCCACAAAGTAGAGCTGAATAACCGCAGGGCAGCTATCACGGTAGATAATAGCGAAGCAATAGGCGAAGCGGTTAAAGCTATCAAAGACTTAGGTTATGGTGTTTCCACCATAAAAAATACATTTCCAGTAATAGGTATGACCTGTGCCTCTTGTGCGAGCAGTGCCGAAAGCATTGTAAAGCATCAGGAGGGCGTTATAAATGCCTCCGTAAACTTTGCTACGGGAAACCTTACCGTTGAATACCTGCCTAATATGACCGATGCTTCAAAATTGCAAAAGGCGGTACAGTCAATTGGGTACGATTTGTTGATTGAGGAAGAAAATAAGCAGCAGGAAACATTAGAAACTATCCACGCTGAAAAGTTCCAAAAGCTAAAGACCAAAACCGTATGGGCTATTACCCTGTCATTGCCTGTTGTAGTGATAGCAATGTTCTTTATGGATATACCTTATGCCAATCAAATTATGTGGGCATTTTCTACACCTGTTGTATTGTGGTTGGGCAGGGATTTTTTTATCAATGCCTGGAAGCAGACAAAACATCGTTCAGCCAATATGGATACATTGGTAGCATTGAGTACAGGTATCGCCTACCTGTTCAGTGTATTCAATATGTTGTTTGCCGACTTTTGGCATCAAAGAGGATTACACGCCCACGTATATTTTGAAGCAGCAGCCGTAATTGTCGCATTTATTCTGCTAGGAAAATTACTGGAAGAAAAAGCCAAAGGCAATACCTCTTCAGCAATAAAAAAACTAATGGGCTTACAACCTAAAACCGTTATTGTGATACAAACGGACGGAACGGAAAAACAGACCGCTATTGAGGATGTAAACGCAGGCGACGTTATCCTTGTAAAGCCGGGCGAGAAAATTGCCGTTGATGGTATGGTTACTTCGGGCAGTTCTTACGTGGATGAAAGTATGTTGAGTGGCGAGCCTGTACCTGTACTGAAAAAAGAAAACGAAAAAGTATTTGCAGGAACTATTAACCAAAAAGGAAGTTTCCAGTTCAAAGCGGTTAAAGTGGGAAAAGAAACAATGCTTGCCCATATCATCAAAATGGTGCAGGACGCACAAGGAAGCAAAGCACCTGTACAAAAATTGGTGGATAAGATTGCGGGTATCTTTGTTCCGGTTGTGATAGGGATTGCCATTCTCGCATTTATCCTATGGTTTGTTTTAGGAGGCGATAACGGGATTGTTCAGGGGCTATTGGCAGCCGTTACGGTATTGGTTATTGCTTGTCCCTGTGCTTTGGGATTGGCTACACCTACGGCTATAATGGTTGGCGTTGGCAAAGGTGCTGAAAAAGGTATTTTGATAAAAGATGCCGAAAGTTTAGAATTAGCCAAAAAAGTTGATGCCATTATTTTAGATAAAACAGGAACAATTACAGAGGGTAGACCAGAGGTAACAGGCGTTCAATGGCTGAATAATGATGATGCGTCCAAAGACATTTTATTAAGCATTGAAAAGCAATCCGAACACCCATTGGCAGAAGCAGTAGTAAAACACTTGGACGGAGCAGCAATCATAACCTTAACACAATTTGACAGTATCACAGGTAAAGGAGCAAAAGCCGACCATAATAACGAAACATATTTTGTAGGCAATAAAAAACTGTTGGCAGAAAATAACATTACTATTGCGGAACAATTACAAAAGCAAGCCAATGAATGGGGCAAACAATCAAAAACTGTTATTTGGTTTGCCGACAGCAAACAGGCACTTTCCGTATTAGCCATATCAGACAAGATTAAAGAAACATCGGTAGAAGCCATCCGCCAAATGCAGGAAATGGGCATTGACCTGTATATGCTGACAGGCGACAACGAAGCTACAGCCAAAGCCATTGCGGAGCAAACAGGCATTAAGCATTACAAAGCAGAAGTATTGCCACAGCACAAAGCAGATTTTGTAAAAGAATTACAAAGTAAAGGTAAAGTAGTGGCAATGGTTGGGGACGGTATTAATGACAGTACCGCTTTGGCAACAGCCGATGTGAGTATAGCAATGGGCAAAGGTTCGGACATTGCAATGGACGTCGCCAAAATGACCATCATTTCATCAGACCTGACTAAAATACCGCAGGCAATAAAATTGTCAAAACAAACCGTAGCCACCATTAAGCAAAATCTGTTTTGGGCATTTATCTATAATTTAATAGGTATTCCCATTGCGGCAGGTATTCTCTATCCGATAAACGGTTTCCTATTAAACCCGATGATTGCAGGTGCAGCAATGGCATTGAGTAGCGTGAGTGTAGTAACTAACAGCTTGCGGTTGAAGTGGAAAAAGTAAAACAGTAAATCTCACAAATCAAATAAGAAATTCCACAATAATACAGAATGGCATCGTACCGAAATTTGTATCAATAAATAACATTCTAAAACAGTAAAAAAATGGAAAATAAAAATCTTCAATTCAAAACAAATATTAATTGTGGTGGTTGCGTAGCATCAGTAAAACCACATTTGGATAATGCTGATGGCATCTGTCATTGGGAAGTGGACACAACAAATAAAGACAAAGTATTGACCGTGAAATCGGAAGGAATGACCGAACAGGAAATTATAGATACGGTTAAGAAAGCAGGCTTTACAATAGAACCACTAATCAAAAAATAATTTTAACCTATAAATACCTGTTTGATTAGATAGTGTATAACAATTACAACAGATAATTAAATAGGTATTTACTCAAGGAGCATAAAAATGACAATAGAAATATGTCATTTAAACATTTTTATCTGAAATTCTATATTTGAAGTTTATGAAATGCAAAAGATAGCAATTAAAAGAAATAATTTCATAATTTTGTAGTGTTGAAAAATTTGAGTAAACATATCAGCTTTGTCATCTTATTGTGTTTGGGCTTTTTCCTAATGCCAAGCATAAGCTATGCTTGTGCAAAAAAAACAGCTAAGACAGAACAAAAAAGTTGCTCAAAAGAAAAATCTGAAAAATCTCACCATAAAGACAGTTGCAAGGACAAGTCTTGTAAAAAATGTAAGGATGGTCACGACTGCGACGGCAATTGTAAACAGGGCTCTTGTGGATGTAGTACTTCTTCATCTTCTGTTAGTTTACAAATACCAATAGATTTAAAAGTAACAACCCCTTTTGCCGAAACTAAAAAGCAAAAATTCGGGTTCAAACAAGCCTACTATTCTTCGGGCTACTCTTCCATTTGGCAACCGCCTAAAATAAGCTAAAACGGTGGCTTGATAGCCACAAATATGTCTTGTCGAAAGCTATTTAGTTTTCGCACAATCTTTGTTTATCTTACTAAATTAAAAATTTTCAAAATGAAATCATTATCAAAAATAGTGATGGTAATCGTTGTATTACTATCGTCAGTAAACAGTTTCGCACAAATCAAGAATGCGAAAACAGAAACCGTAAAAGTTTATGGCAATTGCGGTATGTGTAAAGCCACTATCGAAAAAGCAGGAAACGTGAATAAGGTAGCCAGTGTAGAATGGAATAAAGACACTAAAATGGCTACGCTCACTTATGATAGCGATAAGACCAATCAGGACGAAATATTGAAACGTATAGCTTTGGCAGGGTACGACAGCGAAAAATTCTTAGCACCTGATGATGTATATGCAAAATTGCCGGGATGTTGCCAGTACAGCAGAGAATTAAAGCCAGCCGCAAAATCCAATGATGCGGGTATGGATATGAAAAACGAACACGCCAACCATAACCACAACGAAATGGCTGCAACAAATACTGCCGATGCCCAAAATGCACCACAACTGAAAGCTGTGTTCGACAATTATTTTTCCGTGAAAGATGCTTTGGTAAAAACTGATGCAGGTACTTCATCTGCAAAAGCTGCCGAATTGGTAAAAGCCATCAAAGCGGTAGAAATGGCAAAACTTTCTACTGAAGAACATACAGCTTGGATGAAAGTAATGAAAGACCTGACGGCAAATGCCGAACAGATTGCTGCTTCCAAAGATGTTGCCAAACAAAGGGAAACTTTCGCTTTGCTTTCTAAGAATATGTATGAATTGGCTAAGGTATCAAAACAGGAAACACCTGTTTATTATCAGCATTGCCCAATGTACAATAACGGGAAAGGTGCAAATTGGTTAAGCAAGGAAGAAGCCGTTAAAAATCCATATTACGGTTCTCAAATGCTAACCTGTGGCAGTGTACAGGAAACAATTAATAATAAATAAAATATTCTGTTATGGAAAATATAGAAAACAAACTCGATATGCACCACCACGGGGCAAATGACGGGCATAACGGCAAACATTCTTCAGCAATGTACAAACGGTTTGCTATAATGGCTGTTGCAATGTTCGCAGCAATGTACTTCCTAATGTATGCTATGATAGACAGATTGGATAATCTTATCCCGAACATCAATAATTTATATATGACCCTGCTGATGGTTTCGGCAATGTTGGTCATTGAATTATGGATAATGAAAGGAATGTATCAAAACAAAAAAATCAACTGGGCAATCATTACATTTTCCCTTGCAATTGGCATTTTCTCTTGGTTTGGCATTAGGGAGCAAATAAATGTGGGCGACAAACAATTTGTAAAAGGAATGATACCGCACCACGCAGCAGCAGTGCTGATGTCTGAAAAAGCAAAGCTAACCGACCCCGAACTGATAGAGTTGCAAAAAAACATACTCGAAACACAGGCAAAGGAAATCGAATTTATGAAGCGAAAGCTGAAAGAATTTGAAAATAAGTAACCCGCAAAAATTTCTTTAACAACATTAAATAGCATTAAAATGAAAAATATATTTTTCTCCATCATCGCACTGGCAACGGTTGCAGCAATTACAGTTTCTTGCAATCAGTCTTCTAACAAAAATAGCGACCAGCAAGCCAATGACAGTACAACAATATCCGGAACTCAAAACTTGCCATCATCAACACAAAATGATACGGATAGTACAATGGCATCAATAGATACCACAGCAAAAAAAATTGAACAACAAGAAGTAAAAGAGGTAGCGCAAAACTTCTCTATTGCACCTATTGTTAAGGATTATTTGGCTTTAAAAAATGCACTTGTATCAGATAACGACAAAGCTGCTGCTAACGCAGGAAAGCAATTATATACTACCTTAAAAAATGTAGATATGAAAGCTATCCCGGCGAATAAACATAAACAATATATGGAGATAGCAGAAGATGCACAGGAAAACGCAGAGCATATTGGCGACAATGCCGGAAAGATAGCACACCAAAGAGAACATTTAGCATCGCTAAGCAAAGACGTTTCCGACCTTATTGCACTGTTCGGAACAACCCAAAAATTATATCAGGACTATTGCCCGATGTACAATGATGGCAAAGGTGCTGTTTGGATTAGCGAAGCTAAAGCAATAAAAAATCCATATTACGGCAGTCAGATGCTTACCTGCGGTTCTGTAAAAAAAGAATTTTAAAATGAAGAAAGTACTAAAGATAATATTGGCAATAGTGCTGTTTATTTTTATTGCAATTCAATTTTACCAGCCTGCCCTTAATGTAGATAAAGGGCAGGTTTACACAACCGATTTTACCCAATTCTATAAAATGCCTGTTCAGATAAAAGCGATGTTTCAAACCTCTTGCTACGATTGCCATAGCAACAATACCAAATACGTTTGGTACGATTACGTACAGCCCGCAAGAGCATTGGTAGAAAACCACATCAAAAACGCAAAAGAAGATTTGAATTTCAATGAATGGGGTACATACTCAAACAGGAAACAAGAAAGATTATTAAACTCAATCAAAGAACAAATAGAAACGAAGCAAATGCCCCTGTCCTCATATACATTGATGCATACTGATGCAAAACTGAATGACGAGCAAATCAAAACATTAACCGACTGGCTAAAAGAACAGGAATGAGTTTCATTAATAAAATATCAAAATGAATATACCCATAAATAGTAAAATGAGGTTGCTGCAAGCGGTATTTATACTGCTGTGTTCGCAATCCGTTTTTGCACAAAAAGTAGTGAGATATGAGCTGTATGTAAAAGATACGCTTGTAAACTACGCAGGAAAAGAAAAAAGGGCTATTGCGGTAAACGGTCAGATACCGATGCCAACCCTCACATTTACAGAGGGCGATACAGCGGAGATTGTAGTGCATAACCAGTTAAAAGAAAGTACATCGCTGCATTGGCACGGCGTGTTTTTACCCAACAAAGAAGATGGTGTGCCCTGGCTTACGCAAAAGCCTATTGAAGCAGGAGCAACATACACCTATCGTTTTCCGATTATCCAACACGGAACGCATTGGTATCATTCCCATTCAGGTTTGCAGGAGCAGATTGGAATGTATGGCAGTTTTGTGATGAAAAAGCGTGATGACGATAAAACCTTTAGAAAAGGAATTGATGATTTACCTACCGTACCCATCATTTTAAGCGAATGGACAAACCTAAATCCCGATAACATTAACCGTATGTTGCACAACGCCAATGATTGGGCAGCGATAAAAAAGAACGCTACACAGTCCTATGCGGAAGCCATCAGAGAGGGAAATTTCAAAACCAAATTGACCAACGAATGGAAACGTATGTTGGCAATGGACGTAAGCGATGTGTATTATGACAAAATATTAATCAACGGAAATCATACTACCGATTTAAAAACAGTTGATGGCAAAACACTAAAAGCAGGAGATAAAGTAAGATTAAGAGTATCAAACGGCGGAGCATCATCCTATTTTTGGTTACGATATGCAGGCGGTAAAATTACAGTAGTAGCCAATGATGGTAATGATGTAGAGCCAGTAGAGGTAGATAGATTAATCATTGCGGTTTCCGAAACTTATGATATTGTGGTAACAATTCCTGACGATGGAGTTGCCTACGAGTTTTTAGCCACAACCGAAGACAGAACACAATCGGCAAGCTATTTTGTAGGCAATGGTATCAAACAGTTAATATCGCCACTCCCAAGATTGAAATATTTTGAGGGGATGAAGATGATGAACGATATGATGAAGATGAATGGAGATTTGGACGATATGGGTATGAAAATGAGCCTGAACCAAATGGATATGAATGTGGTAATGTATCCCGAAATTACTGGAGAGGCTAAACCTAAAGAAGACCATAGCCAACACAATATGAATATGGATAATGAACCCAACCGTTACAATGCAAATGCTTTGGGAGAAATAAAAACGCTGAATTATGCAATGTTACAATCTCCTTACAATACGGAACTCCCTAAAGATGCTCCGGTCAAAGAATTGAAGTTTACCCTTACAGGAAATATGAACCGATATGTATGGAGTATGGATAATAAAATACTTTCTGAAACCGATAAAATACCTGTAAAAAAAGGAGAAATTTTACGCATCACCATTTACAATAATTCGATGATGCGCCACCCGATGCACCTGCACGGTTTTGATTTCAGGGTAATCAACGGTAAAGGCGAAAAATCACCACTTAAAAATGTTTTGGATATAATGCCAATGGAAACAGATACCATCGAATTTTTAGCAAATGAAGAGGGAGATTGGTTTTTCCATTGTCATATACTTTACCATATGATGTCGGGGATGAACAGGGTATTTGCTGTTGACGATTATCAAAATCCGTATTTGCCCAATAAAAAGCAAGCCTACAATAAATTACAGCGAGAAAGCAATATGCCGCACTTTATGGCACAGAATGATTTTGCAACCAATGGTAACGATGGCGAAGCAATGTTTCAAAATGCAAGATGGTCTTTGGGTACAGAATGGCGTTTAGGCTACAACGATATGCACGGCTATGAAGTAGAAACACATTTAGGAAGATACATCGGAAAAATGCAGTGGCTTATGCCCTTTATAGGTTTTGACTGGCGTTACCGTAAAATGGGAATGGACGAACACGAAACCAATTTATTCGGACAAAAGAATGAAAAAGACACACGAAGAGCCTTTAGCTTAGGGTTTATGTACACCTTGCCAATGCTCGTTAATTTTCAGGCAGAAGTTTATCACGATGGAATTGTACGATTGTCGTTGATGCGTGAGGATATTCCGATTTCAAAAAGATTGAGAGCGGGCTTTATGGTCAATACTGATATGGAATATATGGGAGAGCTTAAGTATATTATCAATAAAAACATTGGTATTCGTACTCACTACGATAGCGATATGGGTTTTGGTGTAGGGCTTGCGTTGACTTATTAGACCTTATAAACTAACCCCTCCGAAATTTCAGAGGGGTTTTATTTTCACTTGTTTAAAATTTGAAGCATCCTACCGATTTCAATATCCATTCTCGAAAACGCAAACCATTTTTTTCCCAAATCTTTGAGTGATGCTCCGATATGGTAAAGTTCCGTATCGTCAATTATCATAAATCGGTCGTGAGCATCGGAAAAAATTTCAATTTCAATTCGAGGATATTGACTGTTGTATCGTTGCAAATCTAACCGTAATTGATTGCTGATGTTTTTGGTGTAGATGGTTGCAGTAACATTATTATTGCGTTTACCTAACAAGGTAAGCACCGTATCGTCCACATAATTATCCATTAGGATAATTGAGGTTTTAGCACTTCGGATAATATCGGAAACAAAGGTATAAGCATCGAAAATTTGTCCGTTATAGAAGATGCCTTTTTCACTGTGAAGTTTATCGCTTTCTTTCCAAAGCCTTAAAAATTTCTTCAAATTTTTGGTCGGTCTCTAATTGTTTAATTTCAATTTTATCCAAACGATGAAATAAAGAGGCATTGCTAATAAGCATACGACGCATTTCTACAAAGGCTTCCATAATTTCAACACTTACTTTCACCGCTATATCTGAACGGAGTATAGCAGAAGCCATTGCGACCCCTTGTTCAGTAAAAACATAGGGCAAATACCGTCTTCCACCGTAGCTTAAACTTGAGGTTCCAATTTGGAACCTCAAGCTTTCAACTTCCTCTTCGGTCAGTTGAAAGCAAAAAGAAGCAGGAAACCTTTCAATATTTCTTTTTACGGCTTTGTTGAGGTTCTTTGTTTCCACCTGATATAAGGAAGCGAGGTCGCTATCCAGCATCACTTGCTTTCCACGTATCGAATAAATCAGATTTCTCATTTCCATTGTGCTAATGGTAGGCTTGTTTTCCATTACTTTTTGTAGCTTTTATTTTTATCAAACTCAAAAGAGGATGTACAATCCTCTTTCAATACGATATACGCATCGAATTTCTTTCCTGCCTTGCTTTTCATTCCTTTGATAAGTGAAGTTTTCTTTTTATTGACAAGATTTTCAATATCTGCAATGCTGATTTGTATGCCGCACACATTGCGGAACTGTACCCAACTACAAACTTCATCGGGACACTTCACGATTTTATCACGGATAAGGAGTTGCTGGCTTTTGCATTTCGGACAAGCCAATTTGGGCAGGTTGTTTTGGGCAATGGAAGTTTGTAACAATTCATTGGTAATAGATGAGGCGTAAGTTTCCATTTCTTTTTGAAATGTCTCTGCATCTGCTTCGTTGTTTTCGATTTTTTGTAAAGCCAATTCCCATTCGGCGGTCATTGCCACATCCGCAATTTTACGGTCTTTGACCAATTCGTACACCTGCAATCCCTTTTCGGTAGGGATTAGGGATTTCTTTTCTCTTTGGATATAATTGCGGGTAAACAGGGTTTCAATTATTGCGGCTCTTGTAGCCGGAGTACCGATACCGATATTTTGTAAAGCCTTGCGTTCGTCTTCGTTTTCAATTTCCTTTCCTGCACTTTCCATAGCCGACAAAAGCCCTGCTTCGGTATAAAGTACAGGTGATTTGGTTTTCTTTTCTAAAACGGAGGCTTCTTTTATTTTGAGTTCATCGCCTCTTTTCAGTTCGGGTAAATCCTGTACAGGCTCGGTATCATCATCGGAAAAACTGCCTTTAATGGAACGCCAGCCTGCTTCAATTACCTTACAACCCTTTGCCATAAAATCATAATGCAATGCTTGTAAACCTACATCGGTTATCTCCTTGATGCAGGCTTGTGAAAGGGCTTCGAGCAATCGAAAGGCAATCATATCATAAACAGAGTTTTCCTTTGCGTTCAGAGCTGATGGGATTTTATCAGTAATCAATAATCCGTGGTGGTCGGTAATACGCAAATCGTTTACAATACGTTTATTGAACCGTCCCCATTTCAGTTTAGCTACGGCTTGCTTGCTGGTTTCCCTGTCCTGCAAAGCCCTCACGAGGTTGGGAATTTCTGCCCACATATCTTCAGGAATGTATTTGCTTCCGGTACGCGGGTAAGTGATAAACTTCTTTTCGTACAAGCTTTGGGCAATGTTCAGCGTTTCTTCGGCAGAAAGATTTAATTTTTTGTTTGCTTCTTTTTGCAAACCAGTAAGGTCAAATAGCAAAGGTGGTTGTTCTGTAACGTTTTTGATTTCAACTGATACAATTGTTGCAGTTCCGTTTCGTTGAATGGCTTTCAGCGTATCAACGGCAAGTTTTTGGTCTTCCCATTTTGTTTTGGAAATACTTTTAAAATCTATCAACTCTTTATTATGCGATAGCTGTATCTGCCAATAATTCTTAACCTTGAAGTTCTTGTTTTCCAAATAACGTTTGCATATCAAAGCCAAGGTAGGCGTTTGAACTCTTCCGAGGGAATAGATACCATTTCCTGCGGCAATGCTCAATGCTTGTGTAGCATTGATGCCTACCAACCAATCAGCACGGCTTCTACCTTGTGCTGCTTGGTATAATCCGTCAAATTCTTTTCCTTGTTTTAGGTTTTCAAATCCTTGCTTGATGGCTTTTTCGGTCAACGAACTTATCCAAAGGCGTTCAAAGGGCTTGTTGCATTTCAGGTATTCGTAGATGTAACGAAATATCAATTCGCCTTCACGTCCTGCATCTGTAGCTACAATAATGCGCTCACTTTTATTAAAAAGCTGTTCAATAATTTTCAGTTGCTTTAACGCTCCTGTATCGGCTGTATAACTTTTGTTTTTTTTTACTTTCCGAACGGTTAATAAAAAAGGATTGGGTAAAATCGGTAATGCTGTTTTGGCAAATCCCGAAATCCCATAATCTTCGGGCATTCCTAAGCCAATTAAATGACCAAATGCCCAAGTAACAAAATAGCCGTTACCTGTAATGTACCCGTCTTTTTTCTCGGTTGCTCCTACAATTCCGGCTATTTCCCTTGCTACGCTTGGTTTTTCTGCAATGATTGTTTTCATACACTATTAAATTTTTTTGCCTTTGGATTTTGCTGGAGCTTTGGGTTTTTCTTGTTGTTCCTGCTGTTGCTTGTTTTTCGGAGCTTGTTGTCCCGATTTCAAAGGCTCGTTGATTTTTTTTGTGGCTTCGTTGGTTTTACCTTCTGAATTGACGGCAGTTTGGGTTTTGTGAGTTTCAGTAGGTTTTATCCTTTCCTTGTATTGATTGGGAAATTCAAAATTTGTTTTACCGTTTTCGTTATTGAAAGTGATATAACCTTGATAGGGTTGTCCTTTTTTATCTTTCAATCCGTCAATGTAGATGGTTTGACCATTTTTGAAATCTTTATGTTGTTCGTCGGTCAATTCCTTTCCTCGAAAAGTTTTTGGAGCTTCCTGTGTTTGGTTCTGCTGATTATTTTGTTGATTATTTTGTCCGTTGCTTTGAGCTTGTTTGTTAGTATTGTTTCTATCAAACAAAAACTCAACATAACGTTTGTCTGCATTAAACTGCACCGTTGCCGAAAATTCCGTTCCTTTGGTTGAAATCATCCCCTCTAAATAAAGTGGTTTTCCTGCCAATAGAGTTTGCTTTTGGGCATCATCGAGTTTCACACCTTTAATTTCATCGGGAATTTTTATGAAATCCGTTCGCAGTGCAATTACATCGTTTGTCAGCCTGTCTATACTGATAATAGACGGCATTAGGTCGCCTGTTTTGGTATTTTTTAAATCAACCACACGCCCCATATTACCTGTTTCGAGCAGGTTTTTCTTGTCTTCATCGGTAAACTTATGTCCGAAAAACTCAAAATGCAGATTAGGCTCTTTTTTGATGCCGTGAATTCCCACTACAACCTTTCCGTCTTCAGCTTGCTGTAAGGAAAGGCGGGCATCGGTGCGGAGAATAGAACCACCGAGATTAACGCCAATTGGGATGAGTTCATTCGTTTTGAAACCTTTTAACAAAGGTTCCAAAAGGTTTCTTTTTTCGAGATATTCCTTACTTAACCCGAGATTGTTCATTGTGTCCCAATCAATCTGCTCCGGTTTGTAGCGGTATTCGCTTTTGTCCGGCGTTGTTTGTGCTGTTTCCATATTATTCTGATTTTCTTGTTTACTATCTTGTTTTACTTCGGTTTTTACTTCGTGTTCTTTCATCACTTTTTCGCCTTCGGGAGTTGGCTCATTTACCTGCTTTTGCATTTCCTGTGCTTTTTCAACCGCAATAGGTTCGGGTACTTTGAAGAATGAAAAATTGGTAGGGTTCTTTAGTTGACTGAAAAAATTGGAGAAGAAATTGGAAAAGAAATCGCCACTCTTGTCCACACGCATAAATTGGTTTTGGTTTTTCTTTGTGGGGTCAACTGTTTCCAATTTTCCGTTTTCGTCAATACTCTTTACTGCCTGGATTTTCATTTTTTCTTTATCCAGTACTAATAATATGTCCGATAGTTGTTCGGGCATTTCCTGTTTACTTGTTGTTTCTTCACTCATAGTCTGAAAATTTTAAAATTGACTGCCGAATGTAAAGGAAGCATTCACTGCATTTCCCGAAGTGGCACTCAAAGGCAGTGTTTGTCACTTATTGGCGTTCATCTTAATTGTGGGAGGGTTAAAGCTTTCTCTTATGAACTGATGCACATCGGACATCTTGTAATACAATTTTCCGCTTATCGTATAATAGGGCAGTTTGCCTATTGAACGATACCGTTGCAGGGAGCGGTTGCTTATTTTTAGCATTTGAAGTAAATCCTGATTGTCGAGCAGTTCCTCGCCGTCTATGCTGTTGCGTTTCTTTTGCAACTCGTCTATATTGTCGCCCAACATATCAAGGCGACTCATCAGACGTTCCATCCACGCCAAAAATTCCATTCTATCAATATTCATAGCCACACATTTTATGATTTACCCGATTTCAGCTTTCTGCCTTTTTCTATATAGCTTTTACCTTTTGCCATAAGCTCCTGTACAAATTCATCACTGCTCTGTATGGCATTTGCGTTGAGCATATCTTTGATAGCTCCAATGGTATAGAAATACTGACCGTAGATTTTTGAATATGCTATTTCGCCTTTAGTACGCATACGCCAAAGTGTTTTCTCGCTGAGGTGGAGATATTGGCATACCTCGTGGTTATTGAGCCACAATTCATCATAACTTTTATCTTCCTGTTTTTTCAGATAATCAGCAATGGCATTGATACGGCTGTTGAGCTGTTGCCAGGCTTCTTCTTCAATGGTTATTATTTTCATTGCACAACATTTAAAGTTCACTATGCAAAATTGTGAAAGGTGGTAGTGTTTGTCTGCCAATGCTTGCCAATTGGTTTTGCAGTTTTTTGATAAATTTCACAATCAGGCAAAACCTTTATTTAATAAGGGGTTTAGAGAGATTTGAATATTTAGTAATGAAGTTTTAAAGGCATTTGCCAATTGGCAGATATGGGCAAAGAAAAAGCAGTACGTTTTGGGTACTGCTTAGAATAATAAAATCACGAATGAGCCTAAAGGTCTTTATCCATATAATCTTCGAGTGATAATTTGAGTTGGTCTAAAAATGCCGTTCGGGAACCTGCTCTTGTTTTCATTCGGTGGAAAGAGTGATGTATATCGTTTAAGGGGGTTCGGAATAATACCTGAAAAATCAATGCTAATTTTCGGATGCCAATTTTTCCGTGTGCAATGGAATTGGAAGCATATAGAGCGTATATTAGTTCGACAAGTGCATTTTGAGAATTTGTCCACGCAATATCTTTGTTTGCATCTCCGTTTGTTAAAATCATATCAGGATTTTCTTCAGGATTTATTTTGGTAAGCAGGTAAGTGTAAAGCAGTTCGTTGGCTATAATATGTGCCACTTTGTTATCATAGTAGGTTGAAAAGCTAAGGTCAATTTCAAATACGCCACTCTTTAATCCGTCGTGGTAATTAATTTGATCGAGCCGGAAGTAAATATGATCACGGTCAACTCTGGAAGCACGATAGTACCTGTAAAAATCCTCGTTGCATATACTCTCTTTATATTCTGCTTTGAGGTTTTTTAATAGGTTTTCGTAATAGCTTTGATGTATTTTACCATTACTCACGGGGCAGGTAGTTTCGATACGGAACACTTTGTTATAGTAAATGAGCTTTCCTAAAACTTGTGGCTTGATATTCTTGAAAAAGTCAATCTCCTGCTGTTCATCTACAAAGTTATCCTGCAATACTTTTGCTTTTATATTTCTCAGCATTTCATTTAAGAACAAAGTCATTTGGTATGCCTCGTCTGCCGTTCGCCTCATTTGAGAAGACAGCTGGTCTTCCTGACGATGAATTTGCGATAATATTTTACTCAACACGATTTCCATAGCATAGTCTTTTTTTGGAGTTAACCACTATTTGTTTCGGCGTTACACCTATTGTTGATAGGTCAAAATTTGGAAATAATATTGTAACCAATATCACAGTTTCCCCCCAGTGTGGACATTTTTTTAAAGAATTTTCTATTAGCACGTATGAATAAAGGGTAAAGCACGACTGTACTTTACCCTTTATTTTTTATATTTGCAGTATTGATTTACAAGGTAATCAAATGAAAACAAGTGCAATAAGCACCATTACTAAATCGTTACCGATAGAGTTTCCCACTCTTGTAAACTACTCTTTATTAGCTGCTTTGGGCTATACTAATTTTTTTAGTTAAAAAGAATGAATACTAGAAATTAAACGCGTCGTTTTGCTACGTTAGTTTTTAAT
>JBQDCW010000043.1:0-18100 GCA_052092145.1 Sphingobacterium sp.
GACGGTATCGATCACGCATGCACGGCGGCCGGCTATGATCTGATTATCATGCAAAGCAAGGAGTCTCTGAGTAAAGAAACGGCCTGTATGGCACAACTAGAAGCGCGGGGGGTAGAAGGGATCTTGGTTTCACCCTCTCTGCAAACGCATGATTTCGATCATTTTAAAGAACTACAGCGATCGGGCATACCCGTCGTCTTGTTTGACCGGCTGAGTGACCAGATAGATACGGAGCAGGTCGGTACCGATAATTTTTACGGGGCGTACCGGGCCACGAAGCATTTACTCGATAATGGTCATGTCCGCATTGCTATACTCAATGTGGACACCACACTTAATATTGCTTCCGAGCGTTTGGCGGGCTATCTCCAGGCCCTGAAGGAACGTGGAATCACCTCTCCCGACTCTTATACGCAATCGTGCGACTGTTCGAGCGCAGCAACCATTGCCGCAGATGTAACGGCCTCGGTGACCCATTTGATGCAATCAAACCAACCACCATCGGCTATCCTGACCGTTACCGACCAATTGTCCATGCAGACACTGATTACATTCCGTGAATTGGGCTCACGGGTACCCCAAGACATTGCCATTGCCGCTTTTAGTAACACGAATATCGCCGATATACTGGCTACCCCACTTACCACCATTAGGCAACCTGCTTTCGAGATTGGCAAAACTGCCGCAGCTAAATTGATACATCTCATCAGACAGCAGCAACGGGGCATACCCCATGATGCGTTTGAGCGCATCGAACTACCTACCGAACTCATCGTCAGGCGATCCAGCTTATGGGTAAGGAATCTTTAACAAAAGCAAGAGACCAAAAGAATGTTCATTATGCCCGTGGTGGCTGACGGATACATAGCAAGGAAAAAGGCCACACCGCTCCTTACGGAGCAGTAGCCGTCGTGTTCTCAACAATCTCTTCCAATGGCGGCACATTATTTTCAAACCCTGAATAACCTTCATTTTGGTTGATCACACCTTGGGTATTACCGTTAATAGCGCCAATCGGAACCGGCCAAAGCACATGGTAAGGACTCATCGTATAGGCTACCCCAAAATTAGTCCTGACACCTTTATTGTAAAAATCGTTTACAGCCATTATCCGATCGTAGAAATAGTTGTCTTGTGAAAAGTTTTCGAGATTATACGACTTGCCAGTTTCTGCCGTTTTTCCGGTGAGGGCAAAAATGTAGGCGATACGCGTCAGCTCCGTTTTTCGTGGCTCTTCATAATATAATTCCCGGGTGCGTTCATCCAATATGGTTCCCATATTGACTTGATTCGGTGTAATGGGGGTGGCTTGTGCTCGGTCTCGCACGGCATTGATGTCGGCAGCGGCCCTAGCGTAATCCTCTTTCCAGAAATATGCCTCTGCACGAAGCAGGTACGTTTCAGCCACTCGGAAAACATATACGTCACCGTGTCCTCCATCTGGTGGGATGCGCTGCGTGTCCTCCACATAAAGCTTGTAGTGTGGCCAGCCAAACCACGTCCTGATGGTGTCATTGGTCAGTACTGTGCCTTGTGAACTGCGTAATTGTAATGGCTTCCCAAAATAGGGGTCATCACCAAGCCCAGGCGCATTGTATACTAGATCCTCCATATCCATCCAATTCCCCGGTGCGTGGCGTAGGTCGGTGTCGTCCGTCCAGACACCGACATGTGTGCGCCAAGTCGGCCGTACACGGGCTATTCCCCGCCCGTATTCGGCAACTAGATTGATTGGAGCATTCACCTGGTCTGAGGTTCCGCGATTACCCGCAGGGGTTACAATGCCGGCATTACCCCAATAAGGCAAGGCGTTACGCATCGAACGTGTACCACCCCCGTAGTTACCGTCAATGTTGAGTCGATCAATCACTAACATCAGCCCCTCTTTATTGGACCCAATCGACTTGTTTTCGGCACGGTGTAAGTCCCAAATAACATTTCGTGCCGGATCACCCGCATCAATGCCGAATCGCTCGGTCATTAAACCGTAGGTTCCACCGTCTATCACATTGCTGGCAGACTGTATAGCGTCATCAAACAAGCCTAAGGCCAAGTTTACTTTGGTCAACAAGTGGCTTACAGCTCCTTTGGTTGCCCTTCCTTTCATACCTCCATCGGGTACCCATTGCTCTGCGAACTCGAGATCCTCCTTCATTTTTTGCAGAATCACTTCCCGTTTGGTACTGTAAAAATCCAACTTTGCCTCCTGTGGTTCCTCCAGTATCAAGGGGATATCGCCAAACTGTTGTGTTAGCCGATAATACCGGAGAGCCCGGTAAAAATAAGCGGAGCCTAATAAATGGTTTCGCTCCTCTTCAGAAGCATAATCCTCAGGAACATCGATATAGGTAATTGCGGTATTGGCATAGCGTATAGCACGATATCCTTGCTTCCAATACCAACCGATTCGATTGTCAAATTCGACGTTATCCAAATTTGCATCAGGCGTAATAACCTGATTAAGGTCGATGGCCGGTCCGGGTTTGTCCGTGCTACCCGATACCGCAATGTCTGAATAAATCATTTCTGTAACAATGGGCGCACCATCGCCATGTGTCTCAATACGCAAGTTTCGCTCGCAGGCAACTAGGGTAGCCCATAAACCGCTGGCAGATTGGAAAGACTGTTCCGGTGTGTAAAAAGATAGGGGCCGAGGTTCCAGGAAATCGCGGCTACAACTTGTTGCACAAATCAACAAGCCACTTAATCCGATATATATAGGAGTTTTAAAAAGTTTTCTCATGATCATTTTTTTAGGTTATAACGTTAAATCCAATCCAAATGTAAAGAACCGTGGGGTAGGGCCAGGACCATGATCAGGGTGCCATTCCGGATCCCAGAAATCCCATTGTGGCGCAAATAAGGCAGCATTCCGTACATTGAAATAAACCCGTAGGTTTTGCAGGTTATAACGACTGATAAACTTGCTTGGCACGTTATAGGCCAGCGACACATTGTCTAAACGGATAAAGGAACGCTTCCGATAGGTGTTAAATCCGGTTGCACTACCTTCATTAGAATTAATCCGAGCCCATTCGTTGGAGGGATTTTCCGGTGTCCAATAGGGAAACTGATACGAACTCTGTCTGTCTGGGAAACCATTCCTACTTTTCAACCAATTGAACGGTGAGGAATGCCCCCAGAGCGAATACATCATAAAGGAAAACGTAAAGTCCCGGTAGATTTGGAAGTCGTTGCGTAAAGACCATTGGAGTCGTGGTTCGCTAAAGCCAATAAACTGCCGGTCGTCGTTCGTGAAGAGTCCGTCGTCATTGACATCTTCGAGCTTGTAATCTCCTGGCTGCAGACCATAACGTTCCGCCTCCTCTTCTTGCCCCAATTGATAGACGTGCAATGCTTTCCAATCCCAAATTGCGTCGATAGGCTGCCCGATGAACCAGCGGTTCTGGATATCGTCCAATTCGTTTCCCTCCGCGTCAAGGTCTCCATACAACGCCTGAATGGAATTCCGGTTAACCTGGGCCGTGACCGATGTGCGCCATGAGAAATTATCACGCTGTATGTTGTTCGAGTTAAGCGTCACCTCAATACCCCGATTGCGAACCTTTCCCATGTTACTCATTACGTTATCAAATCCCATAACGTTGGGTAACCTTCTTAACACCAATAAATCTGTGGTATTTGAAAGGTATGCCTCAATAGTTCCATCCAAACGATTGTTGAACAAGCCAAAATCCAATCCGATGTTGTAAGAGGTGTTCCTTTCCCAACGAAGATCCTGATTACGCATGCGGTTCACCCAGAACTGGTTGACCTGTATGACCGTACCATCAGGTTGTGTGTATAGGTATTTCCCCGTTGTCAAATCCGCAAGGGCTACATAACGTCCAATATCACGGTTGCCGTTGCTGCCCCAGGATACCCGCAATTTTCCGTAGTTGAACCAATCACTGTTGAAAAACGATTCTTCGCTAAATGTCCAAGCACCAGCAATGGAACCGAAATTTGCACGGGGATTGCTTTGCCCGAAAGCCGAATAACCGTCCCGGCGGAAGGTTCCTGTCAAGGTATATCGGTCGTCAAAGGTATACACCAACCGGGACATAAAGGCATCGCCCGTGCTGTACTGGTCCTCACTGCCTAAAACAGGGTTAATTCCAGAGGGCATGCCATGGTACCCCAGGTCATCGTTCGGGTCAAAATTGTCCGCGTCCATCCGGTCTTCCCAACGCTGGAATTTTTCAGCATTCAACAGGACCGTCGCATCAATACGGTGAACCTCGGCAAAGGTCTTGTTCCAGTTCAGGATATTATCTATTTGCCAGAAATACGTTTGTTGGTTGCGCCGGTAGGCACTCCCTCCATGGGCGGCCCAGCCCTCGTGTGAAGATTTATTATGGTTGTATTGCTGTATTACTTCTAGCTGGGGGGTAAAATTGGTTCTTAAGGTGATTCCAAAGGGGAGATCCAGTTTGGCGAATATTGTCGAATTCAATGATGTCATCCGGTGACGGTAGTCCCGATGGGAAGCGTCATAGCCTATGTTAATCCCTCCAGAGGTCTCCTGATTAGGTCTCCACACCAAATTCCCGTCCTCATCATACCTGTCACCCCAAGGGGACAGTGAGGTCATCGCACCCCAATTCCAGGCAAGGGCACTTTCATCGCGGGAGATAAATTGCGTACTCATGCCGACCTGTAGGAAATCCGTAATATTGGCCTCGATATTAGCCCTGGTCCGTAAGGTTTTGAACCCGTCGCCCGTAATGATGCCCTCATTGTGTAGGTAGCCGGCGCCGAGGTAATAGGAAACATCCTTGTTTCGGCCCGATACGCTGACATTATGATCTTGTCTTAGGCCGTTTTGGAAGGCCAAATCGTACCAATCAACCGAGTTTCCTGATAGGTAGTTTTCCACTTCCATGGACTGCAGGTTCAGTCGTCGCAACCAAGTACGCATCGGATCGCCCGACGACCCGTCGTATGCCAACCAGTCCTCGATGCTAATGTCATTAGGTAATGTGTTTGGGTTATCGAAACGATAGGGTTCCGCATTTGGATTAATACTTTTAAAAACGTCTGTCCGCCAAGGAACAAACGTTTCTGCATCGTGTACCGGTTGGTGCACCGACATGGCGGCTATGCCGACATTGGACGTGAAATTGATCCGTGGCTTACCTTCGCTTCCTTTTTTTGTAGTCACCAAAATTACACCGCTAGCGGATTTAGCGCCAAAAACCGCAGCGGCACTCGCGTCTTTCAACACATCTATGGTTTCGATGTCGTTGGGATTGATGTCCTCCCACGCCCCACCATAAATAGCGCCATCCAATACGATCAAAGGGCTCGTGTTGGCATTCAGTGAATTACGACCCCTTAGGAGCAAACTTCCCCCTCCTTTTGCATTGCGGTCATACCCCACGCTCAAGCCCGCTACGTTTCCACGCAGCATGTCACTCATCTGGCTGGGCGCCTCGTTTTCTATGACCTCGGCACGTACTTGTGACACGGCTCCCGTGAGATCTCGTTTTCGTGCCGTTCCGTAGCCGATAACGACAACTTCATCGAGGTCTGAAACAACCTCTGTAAGTTCTGCGTCTATTTCCAATTGATTCTGAACGGCGATTTCCAATGTTCCATAACCGACAGACGAGAAAACTAGCGTGTCGCTTGGA
Organism: Sphingobacterium sp.; assembly: GCA_052092145.1. Lineage (GTDB taxonomy): Bacteria > Bacteroidota > Bacteroidia > Sphingobacteriales > Sphingobacteriaceae > Sphingobacterium. The sequence goes on from JBQDCW010000043.1 coordinate 5,637, forward strand.
GCTACCTTTTCAAGGGTATATGAGCCGTTTCCACTCGTACTTGTCGCACTCCCTCCTTGTTTTGCGCGGATTGTCACATCGGTCAGCGGAGTGCCGTTCTCGACATCCGTCACCGTCCCGCTGACCGTGATGGTTTGCTGGCCCACTACAAGCAGGGGAATTGTGAAAAGGAACGATGCTATCCACAGCGCGTGCAGCTTGCCCAGTGAAAAATGGAGCCAGGATGAGTAATTGTTAGTCATAAATTATGTCCTTTTTGTTAGTTATTGATTTAAATAATTGGTACTATTTTCAATAATTTAATGGGTATTCGTTTTTCTCTGCGCTATATGTTTACACACGATATATGCTCATAAAGACACAATTTCACGGCCGTTCAATAAACGACACGTTTCACGTGCAGAATATCCCAAAAGGATATCAAGTTAAAACATTTAAGGCCGGATAAACAGTTTATAATTTACATGACCATTTCCTTATCCTCTGAAAATCAAAAACAGCTTATTCATGCCGGAAAGATCTACTAGGCAGGGTGTTCTGGTTTGTTATGTGTTAATACAAGAATACGGAATTATAACAATGCCTCGCATTTTTTAACCAAGAATCTGCGAAAACGTTTTCGTCGGAAAACTATTCCTCACATGCATTTTCTGTACCCTTGTTTCAGCGTTTCTTTTTTTAGGGATAAAGAATCTTCCTCCCTGTTTTGCAATACTGCTGTGTGTACAGACAAGAATTTTCTTATTGACGAGCCATCTCCAACGCCTGTGTGGTCGTATAGTATTTGGCAATCATATTAGGCACCTCCCATTCGGGAATCTCTCCCGCCTTCAGAAAACCAAGATACTTACGTGTCACTTCAGCAAAATGTTCCTCGTGCGTTGTGGCCAGGGACTGGTCAACATGTATCTCGTATTCACCATTTGCATTCTCGGAAAATGCAAGCCCCGCGTATCGACTAGCCAATTCATCGATTGCCTCCTGCAATGCTGCCTGGAACGCATCATCATCCTGCCCATCTGCGGGTACCGCATACAGTACGGGCTTGTAGTTTTCCTCGGCTCCCTGCCTGATAATCAGGTGCGCTTTGTCGCCCCGCATAATGGAATAGTGTGTATCCCCTGTACCTTCTGGGGCTTCGAAATCCCAAATGACCGAAACCTTGGCATGTTTGCCTTTGATGGTATAATCGATCTCACCATTGGAAAAGATGTCTAACTTGCCATCCTGTCCCAAATCCTTTTGCAGGTATTCCGGCACTTCGGACAGGTCGGTGCCTCGCTCAAATTGCTCTCGTGTTAGTTTGGTGGGCCATCTGCGGGCGGAAATCAGCTCAATGTCCTTCCGATAGTCGATGATTTGCTCCGGGAAACACTCCCATTGGACTAAGTCAACAAGGTGTGTCGTGACGTCAACGATACCTTCGCCTTGCTGTTGCACATCAAAAAACCATCCCGGCCTTACCAAAGGCTTGCCGGAAACTTCTTTGAAAAAGTGGTGTACACTTTCCTTTGTAATCGCGGGTTCCTCGACACTCCCGGTAATCAGCTCTCCAAAAAAAGAAGGTACTTGGGAGAATTCACGTTGTAAGATCGTATTGATCTCATACCGTTCGGTCATGATATCGTATAACAGTACCCCGTTTTCCTCGGCCAATGAGAACGCTTGTTCCAACGCCAAAAAAGCCTGATGGTCAATAGCCATCGGTTTATCCGCCAACACGTTAAAGCCCGCCTCTACGGCCTTCAAGATATAATCGGTTTTGTCTCCGTTATTGCCGGCAAGCACAGCGACATTGCCACGCCGTTCCTCCAGCATTTTATCGAAAAAATCATCCCCTGTATAAACCACTTGACTCCAGTCTGTCGGATCGACTTCCCGTGTATTGTATTGCGTGACCAATGCCTGGTGGGCCTCTAATTCAGGTCCTTCGGGCGCATAAACATGGACAGTCGAGTCCACTTCGTTATACATGGATTTCTGGACAAGTGCGGCATGGAAATGCCCTGGATCCAGGGTTACCAAGCTGATCTGGTCCATACGCTCGTCTTGGTTATCACGCCCCGCTTGGTTACAGGCTAATAAGCTGAGGGTAGCGACCGAAAGCAAGTAAATCGATATTTTTCGTCTCATTTTCTGTGTTCTTTTATATTAACTATACATACTGGGTGCCATATGGGTGTCGTTGTGGGCGGGCCAAAAGCCCGTTGGCCTCAGGATCGTTGATAAACGTCTCCGCCTGGGCATCCCAACGTAGCTCGCGTCCTAGTTTCATAGCGGCGTGTGCAATGAGGCAAGCACTGCCAGAACGGTGTGCGATTTCGACATGACTGATCGGCTCTTTCCCACTTTTTATGCACTCCAGCCAGTTCGTATGTTGCTCAGGGCTTTCGTACAATTTTATCTCGCTTGGCTGGATCACCGACTGCAGTATTTTCGCGTCGTTCGCATAGAAGGCCTTGTTATCACCATCGCCGGCTGCTGCCGGATCGGATGCCGTGACACCGACATTACCCCGCGAAACAAAGATCCATCCTTCGGTCCCTTCAAACCGGACACCATTGGGGTTAGTACCACTGATTTCCATCAACACATCATCCGGATATTGCATCTCCACCTGGAATTCTCCGTGTACATCCCATAGTCCTGAAGTCGGGAATGTCGCACTTCCTTTTGCCGTCAATGGCCCTGTTAGTTCCGTGTCCATCCCCCAATGGGCAATATCAAGATGGTGGGAGCCCCATCCTGTTATCATTCCCGCACCAAACTGTTCGCTGCGCAGCCAACCTGGTCGGGCGTGGATGTCGTCCTGCGAGTGGACCTGATCAAGGGTATAGGGTATCATGGGTGTTGATCCCAACCACATGTCGTAATTCAGTGTTTCGGGAATGGGCATTTCTTCTGGATTACCTCCAGCGGGGTCCCCCGGTAAACCAATGACTACGCGCTGTAATTTCCCGATGCGGCCATTGCGCACAAGCTCGCAAGCGCGCTTGAACTGAGGCCACGGGTTCACCGAGCGTTGCTGGCTACCTAATTGGAATATGACCCCTTTTTCCTTGACTGTATCGGCCATCATGCGCCCCTCCTGTATGGTCAGCGCAGTCGGTTTCTGAAGATAAATGTGCTTCCCGGCTATTGCCGCTTCCATAGCCGGCTGGGCATGCCAGTGATCTGGCGTACTGATGATGACCGCATCAATATCGGAGGCAGTCAGCATGCCATGGTAGTCCTCATAGGTACGTACGTCGGGTACAGGCAGATCTGCTTTTTTATCTTGATAGGCCTTTTCAATCCATTCCTTGCCTATTTGTAGTCTTTTTTTGTCCACATCCGCGAGGGCTATTACCCGGGCGTAGTCGTGTTTGATAACCTCGGGTAGATCGTGGGTCATTGCGATCCGGCCGAAACCAATCTGTCCAATGTGAATTCGGTTACTTGGGGCGGATTTCCCAAAGACGGATGCGGGTACAATGCTGGGGAATGCGGCCGCGGTAATGATAGATGTCGACCCAATAGCCGCCTTTTTGATAAATGTCCTTCTACTTTGTTTTATATTCATAGCTGGTAATTTTATGGGTAAAATCATTTTATCGTATTACTCGCGTACTTCATCGTTTGGGGATTGGGCATACGCCTTGCTGTAATCCAAAGACTCACCACTGCCAATTGCCCACTGAATACCGCCTAATAGATGTTTCCTAAATTCTTCATCCATGTAGTCTTCCTTACTATGTCCTAGGGAGGTGTACCACGAACGGCCTCCGTCATATTCATGGCACCAGACCGAAGGAAATGCATCGCCAAATGTGTCCAATCGTTTTGGATTCTCCCCCTCTAAGGTTGCTGCATCATTGACCGCAATAATCTGGAGGTTGACGTTCATCTCCTTTAGGTAATAAAACTCGTCCCCCTCGGGACGATGCCACCGTCTCTTAAGGTGGGCGACGGACGGGTGATTATGGTCGATGATATCTACGGTAAACGGCTGGTAGGTATCATGCCAGTAAAACGTAGCACCCAATAGCCGTTTAAACCACTTCCATTGGCGTTCCGTTCCTGAGGCAGAATGCACCCCGACGAAACTTCCTCCAGCTTGGATATACCGCATCAATGCCACACGTTGCTGGTCCGTGTCGAATACCTCATTGTTGGTGTTGGAGAACACCAACGCATGGTATTGGCTAAGGTTTTCGTCCGTGAAGTCAGCAGGGTCTTCACTGAGGTCAACATGAAATCCATGCTGTTGGCCCAGTTCCTGGAATGCGACGATGGAATTGGGGATATTGTCATGGACAAAACCGGGGCCGTTTTTGGTATAGACCAGTATCCTAATATCCTCCCATTGGAAGTCCTGACCGAAGCTACTCAAGGAAGCGAACAAAAACAGGGATACTGCAACTAGGCTAATCGAGAAAGATCGTTTTTTCATCCTATTTAAATTATATGTTTATAAATCTTGGTTTGGATGACCCGGTCAACGAACCATCGCAGCGATTAAAGGGGTTTTACACTTACTGTTGGCGGGTTAGCAAAAGACTGCCAATATTGTTCGGCTTCCTCCGGGCTGATTTGCCCATCGAACACCAACAGTCGGTACTTCAAGGTATATTCCTGTCCACTAGTCAATACCCAATCTTTGTCTTTTGTCGGCGAAAAATTGAAGAACTGGTCTCCTCTGCCACCATTCCCGTCTCGGGGCCACACGCGGATAGGCTCGGGGAAATTGTAGTTTTCCGGATACGACATAAACAAAATCCCACCGGTTCGCTCACCTAACTCGCCGGAGACGATAGTCCACCGCTCCAAGGATCCGTCGGCTTCATCCCATGTTTTTCCACTCGCAGTAAGGATGTCGCTGTTCTGATTCGTCCATTCTTCCCGTGCCCGCATGCCTAGCCCCCCGTAGCGGTATTCCTTGAGAATCACATCATGCCCCTCATCATCCTGGGGCTTTAAAATGGATTCGATATCAACAAGGTATCGCTCACCATGCTCCGGGAATATGGATATTTTCCAGTTTTCGTGAATGACGGTATCCTCCCGTCCTTCATCGAAAATAACGTGATGATGTACTGCATCAAAGCCAGCTAAGACCTTCCCTTCGTACGTGGCATCAAACCCACCAAAGCGGACGGTCCCCAGGCTATCATTCAGGTTCCAAAGATCATATGTCTTCCCCTGGTATTCGATTCGTGTCCATGGGTTCCACAAGCCATAGTGATGGTAATGGTCCGAGGGCTGAATACGTGTCAATGTTTCGCCGGCAGGCGTATTCAGGGGATGGACAAAACCTGCTCTGCTGTATCTAGTGCTTACCCCCTCCGGCACGGGCTGTATAGCGTGGCGATATCCCAATAGTACGTTGCCCCTGTAGCCTTTTAATTGGATATCCACCTCAGACATATCAATGGTTTGTCGATCATGCGCTCCTGCCATATGCTGCTCAAAAACAAATTTCCGACGACTTCCCGCAGGAAACGCCCCGTCCAATATCCAATAGACCTGTGCGCCTGCATCGGAATCCAATACTTGGAAAGGTTGTTCATGTTGCCCACTGGCTATCACCTCGAGGAGCCGCATCTGCTCCAAGGGCAAGCCTCGGAACTCGCTGAGGGGGACGCTCACAGGTAGATCGGAATGGGATTGGGAACCCGCCGAAACTTCTATTTCATAACGCTGCTGCCCCCATATTGATAGGGGAGTGGCCATCATCACGAACGTGATGATCTGTGCTACATTTTCGGGCTTAAAAATAGTTTTGAAAAATGCTTTCATTTTACCCATCAATATTTATTGGTACTCAGCCTAACACAAGGTCAGATGAAGACCCGGATTTATCGCTTTTTCTGTCTGATCCAAGCCGGGCAGCCGAACGTCTGTATCTCAACGAGGGAACGGTCAGTCACCATGTTTGCCTTTTTGACTTTGCAGGCCAGAAGTATATTATTCTTTCCTGCTAGGACTAAACAAAACAGTCGGACTTCCCCTCTGTAATTCCGTAAAACGCTTAAGTGGTTTATCTAATTTAGTATAACTTAACAAAACAATATTAACGAAAATAATACGGCTAGCTTTAAATTCTACGGATTATCTACGAAAACGTTATAGGAAGAAAAAGAGATTTAGGCACCCTGGACTATGATAGCCCTACAACCTAGCTGTGAACAAGTTTTGAATTGTTAAAGGGTTGTAAGGCAGTGAATTGATGTTGAGTAAGGAGCTTGTTATTGGATCCAGGTATTCGCTAGAAATAAAAAATACCGTTAAAGATTTAAAGGTGTATTTCCGCATAACGATCACTCCGGCAGGCGAGATGACTACCGCGTATCGTACCGCGGGAAAACGAACGGTTATTTACGGGAGATCGGATTGAAGTATCTCGTAGATGATGGGGTAGAGTGTGTGGACTGGGCCATAGACGGTTACTGGAATTATTATCCTGCCGATAATTTCGTGGGAAATGAAGGGGGAGCGGCGTTGTTCGAAAGCAAACAGGCCGTTTAGGGGGAAAAACCGCTGTTAGCGGAAAGAAAATTGAAAACGGTTTTGAAACTAACACGAAAACAAGAAGAACATTGAGTGCCATTTTCACCTTTGAAAACAGAGTCCAGTAGATCAGCACTAACTGGGTTGTCGTATAGGGAGACAAATACATTTTTCATCTAATAGATGAATAGCTAAGATTCTTATTTTATGCTATATTCTGATATGATATAGTTTGCGAACAGAATTTTATACCAATGAAGAACCAAATTGAAATATATCAAGCCAAGGATGGTCAAACACAGATTGAAGCAACCTTCGATCAGGACACGGTATGGCTTAATCGAAACCAATTGGCGGAATTGTTTGGCCGCGATGTTAAAACTATTGGGAAACATGTAAATAATGTTTTCGATGAAGAGGAATTAGATAAAAATTCAGTTGTCGCAAATTTTGCGACAACTGCGGCTGACGATAAAATTTATCAGGTAGAGCATTACAACCTGGATGTCATCATTTCAATAGGCTATCGAGTAAAATCCCGGCAGGGCACTACATTCCGTCAACGGGCAACCCAAGGTTTGAAAGATTACCTGGTTCAAGGCTATGCCATTAACGAAACCCGTCTAGATCAGAAGCAGAAAGAAGTTCAGACGCTTAAAGATGGTATTCATTAACGAAAGAAGGAAGAGGACCTATTTCGATCACAGAAGGTCAATAAGGAACTTCATAGAATCCATACACCCGTCAGATGAAGAAATACGAAAGCAGGTGGGCTAGGGTTATTCCTGGGATGGTCGATCAGCAGTTTTTTGAATTCAGGCAACAATGGCCCACGGCAATAAAATAGATCCGATTTATAAAAAATGTTTTTTGGTTGGATAATTTTTGATTATCGTTAATATATATTTAAGTTGTGCTAACAAAACCAAAATTAACCAAATGCTAAAAAATGTTATGAAAATCACACAATCTGTTATATATACCTTATTTTCAGTATTGTATACTTCAATTTCATTTGCTCAGGAAAGGGTAGAACCTCTACGGATTCCTTTACATCAAAGCAGAGGAGCAAATGCAGAGGATCTATTTCGCAGTGTAAAATATATTCCCCTTGAAAGCACTAAAAATGCCATGATTCAAGAAGTAGACGATTTCTGGGCCACTGATAATGAGGTTATTGTTTTTGATAGACGAGGAAAGGCCATCTTGTTCTTCGGATCTGACGGACAGTTTAAGCACAAAATAGATAAAGTGCCAAATTGCGCACCTTGTAACCGAGCCGATATTCTATTTTCCTCGGTTTTCATTAACAAAGAAAAAAGGGAGATCTATGCTATTTATGGCACAACGATGGACAACGTGACGATGGGGATATTCGATTTCGATGGAAAATTCTTAGGCCAAAAAAAAGAATGGTATACGTTGGAAGGAATGGGGTTTCTTGGGAACTCGATCCTGATGGCGAATTACTTATTTGACGAGGGAAAACTTGACAACATTCAGTTCTTTCATCACAATGAAACGATAGCAATATCTTCTTTTGACCCTAAATTGAAGGCTGATTACACTTCGTTTCCTAATCGCATAAGCAAAAGTTCATACAATGGAAAGCTGTATTGGAGCGAGCCCTATGAAAACAAAATATATTCAATAGACTCTAACGCTCATATTTCCGAAACCAAATTGATATTCCCACTACAATACTCGTTGCCCAATGATTTCGTCAAGAATAACCATGGCAAAATAAACGAAGTATTAAAGTCAACATATCCAAATGCGATTTTCGGCATTACGCATATCATGGAGTTCAAAAATTATATGATTCTAAATTTGATGAGCCACATTGCTTTGAACGGGCTGTCATCGGTGCTGTTAAATCTGGATACAGGAGAGGTATACGATTTAAACCAAGTTAAGCCTACCGCGTTAAACAGCTATATGCCAATATCTTCTGCTGGAAACCAGAGTTTCTTTTTAGATAGTAATGGAGGACAGTTGTACTCGTTGATTTACCCTCACGATCTGCTCGTACACTATAGTGAGGCTGACATGATGGAACAATTAAACAAAGCTCCTTCTTATGTAAACGAAATTGTAACAAAAAGAGATGTGTTTAAAAACCCTATTTTGGTGGTTTCTTCGATGAAATGATGATTCGAGCATGAAGGTTTACATCATTTTACTATTCACCTTTATTTTCTTTTATGAATTTGCCGCGATCGCTCAAACTGACGTAGAAAGAAATAATGGTATCACGCTTTCTGGTTCACTACACGATTCCACTAGAAACATAACGCTAGAAGCCGCCGCTGTCGCCCTCTATAAACAGGGAGATGATAAAATACATAGTATTGCATTATCAAGTCGAACAGGTAGATTTGTGATTGAAAACCTACCCCCCCAGACTTCCTTTCAGTTTCGAGTAAGTAGCATGGGGTACGATCCTTTAGAATGCGAGATCTTTATCCGTGACTCAAGTATCAACCTTGGAGCCCTGTATTTATTGCCAAGAACAAATGAGTTAGAAGTGGTAGAGGTCTTGTCCCCTGTTAAATTGAATGGTGATACAATCGAATTTAATGCTGATGCTTTCCACCTAGATTCTAATGCCGTTGCAGGCGATCTGTTGGCAAAATTACCCGGCATAACCATTTGGGGGGATAATGAAATCACGTATAACGGAAAAAAAATAAATAAACTTTACGTAAACGGAACCGATTTCTTTTCCACCAATTCAAACATTGCACTCCAAAATATACCCAAGAATATTATTGAAAAAGTGCAAATTTTCGACACAGAACGTGAACGGCGAGAGACAAAGGATGCAAATATCGTTTTAAAGAAAGGGAAGGATCGAGGTGTTTTTGGAAAAATTGGCGCGGGACTGGGTACGAACAGACAAAGAGAACTGGAAGCGGTTACCAGTCTCTTCAATTCCTCAAGTCAATTAGCAGTAGGTGGGTCAAAAGGCAACATAAACAAGCCGTTAAACAATGTTGACCAATTGCTCAATAACACAACGTTTGGAGGCGTTAATTTGGGCCTCGATTATTTTTCAGATCTGAGAAAAAGGGGGTATCATGAAGATTCTGCGTACGGACTGTTATTCAAACATGATTTTAGAAATAACACCTTGGGCATGACCGCAGACAAGAACGAATTAAAAGTCGATCTATTCCAGAAATCATCAAATTCATTATCGGAGCGCAATTCAAATATTCTTTGGTTGACCTCAGACGAATCGGACAACTCAACGGTTACGGAAGAGAATCTGACTTCTGAGGTTAATAATTTTCTCGGTAACGTGAGCTACAATTTAAAAAAGGATAATAGAACAGACTTGGATATTGAGGCGAAGTTTGAAAGACGGAAGGTAGATAATAATAGGAATACATCGACAACAAGCCAAATTTACGGTATCCAGACCCGTGAGAACAGCCAGTCTTTAGAAGAGCTCGACCAACGTATCCTTAATTTGAATACTGCCCTCCGAATTTTTGGCAGATCTAGGTTTGACAGGATGAAGTGGTACGACAATATCTATTTGAAGTATAATCTACTTATTAACCCGTCTACTTCCGTTTTACAAACAGAAAAAGACATAGAAAGCACCAATACCGAGTTTGAAAACAGAGCATTTTTGAGAAATTCTCAGGTTAAAAGAAATAGGGTAGACCATGATGCATTCTCTAAGTTCGAACGGATATTCCCACATAAGTTAAGGGGTATTGCCGATATCGATATTGCACAACGAGTCCGTCTAATTCATAACAATTCGGACAATATTGTCAGAGACTCATTGAAAATCAACGAATCTTTGACCTACAACGAGGAGGACTTCCAGTTCTCTTCTACCTCTTCTTTGAGTTTGGGAAGAAAGTTTATCATTGATGAATTGTATATGAGATACGAAAAGAGCTTTGGTGTCTATTCAAATTTTGATCTACAGATTAACAAAGATGATGTAAGATCAGGTTATTCCGACAGGAATCTAAACCGGACAAACACGTTTATAATGCCTTCGATCCGCCTAAATTATCTCAACAAAATCGACCAGAACTTTGTAAAAGACCTTAACCTTTCATGGAATATATCATACGACATCCCTTCGATAGAGTTGATCGCCCCGGTTGTTGACAATATTAATATACTCAATCAGACATACGGAAATCCAGATTTAAAGAAGAGTAAAGATAACAACATTAGCCTTCGATACATCTTCACTAACCTAAAGCCAACTGGTCTTAACTACGACCTAGCATTTAACGTGAAGCTTTCAGAAAACGCGTTTACACAAAGTATAGCGTATAAAAGTGATGGGCGGCGCGATCTATATTTTGTCAACGATCAGAATATTCAAGTGAGTTATATCTCTTCGATCAACTTACGGAAAGCCTTTAAGTTATCTCCCAAAACTAATTTTACTGCGAAATTTTCTAACATGGGAATTCTTTCTAAAAAGGGGCAGGTTATTAACGAGAATTACGACAGACTAGAAGGCATGAGCTATAACGGCAAGCTGGATTTGATGTTCAATTTTTCAGATCTCGTCAAACTTGGTGTGTATCAGCAGTTCGATTATTTTCAAAAAAAAAATCAATTAAATACCAATTTCAAGAACACGACTTCAGATTCGAATCTCAGCCTTGGACTAGGAGTTAGGAAAAGGGCATTTTTAAATACAAGTGTTTCATATCGAAATGTTGAGAATATCAATAACTCAGATGGTGTGTTTCTTTGGAACGTTTCAGCTTCTTATCGGGCATTGAGAAAAAGCAATCTTGAGATAAAGCTGTCGGTTCTTGATATATTAAATAACAATTCGTCAATGAACGCAAGATCTACGAGCGCATATACTATTTATGAAACAAACAATATAATACGCAGATATTTAATGTTGAATTTATCGTATTATCCTAGATTTTTTTAAATGCCAGAATAAATGAAGAGAGAATGGGAGTGTAAAACAAACTTAATTATTTGACACTTTTTTATATTCGTAAATACAACCTTCGTCACAGTTTAAAAATGTTGGAGAAATTCGAAGAATTCCATTTTCAAGACTGTAACCCCATTTAAGAACGCCACCGCTTAACATAGATTCCTTATTTTCACAGGAATAATCTAAACTAATGTAACCCTCAAAAATGGAATATTCTCCTTCGTTACATTTACCTGTTCCTTTTACAAAGGCACTGTCATTATTAAGGGTGAATAGCTCTCCATCTTTTACTTTAATATACCCATCAGGCAAACCCAGGTTTTGGCCCACTAACTTCCATGTTCCCTCAATAGTTGTGGAGTCAATATTTTCTGTGTCTTTTTTACAACCTTGCAAATACATGGTTGTAATCGACAATACGATCAGGCAAAAAAATCTCATACGCTTCATGCTTTAATCTCAACATCATAGTTATTATATATAACATTAAAAAGACGCCAGATGCTACACGGTAAGACGAATAAATTATATATTCAACGCTCTACATTCGCAACTATTCTTTGCTCGCGCTTTCATTTGTATTGTTCCCGATTCGTTGATCTGCACGGTTGCAGTCATTCCAATTCACCATTCCCATTGTTAAATAAGGCGCTCTAAGGTGCCGAACATGCTTTGACCGGAGTGTTCTTTGAAGATTTCTAGCCATCATCAATATTATTTTTAATAAACTGAAATTAATTTTTTAGTTTGAAAATACTTATGCAAATCTAAATGTTGGAAAATAAAAATACACCTTGGAAACCAGCTGTTTTCAAGGTGTATTTCTCCTCAGTTGACTTTCGTTGCTAAGCTGTGCCTATCCTCGCGGGTTAAAACGAGAATCCTGTTGATAATTTGTAGAACGAATCTTTTGGTTGTTGATCGTTCTTTATTTCAGGTCCGGCGGATAAGCGTACAAAGCTACCGAATTTAGATGCGTTGAATTGAACATAAGGTCCTAACCACTGAAAGTAGTCCGATTTTCCACCAACAT
>JBQDCW010000044.1:0-17669 GCA_052092145.1 Sphingobacterium sp.
TGAGGGGGTGGTTCAGCCGAGCGGATGCTGGCCTTGAAAATAGCTATAAGACGCTCTTTCAGCGATCCGAAGGAAAAGTTGAATAAAATTTGTATTAGTCCTCGTTTAGCGTTACTTTTGTACCACTTTAGAGCGGTATATCTTTAAGGTAAATTCCTGAATAGCTCAGTTGGTTAGAGCATCTGACTGTTAATCAGAGGGTCGCTGGTTCGAGCCCAGCTTCAGGAGCAACATTTAAACAGCCGGCGTTAGCCGGCATTTTTTTTATGCTAATTTAATTTAAATGAGCCTAGTAATTGTTGGAACGGTCGCTTTCGATACCATCGAAACCCCCTTTGGTAAGGCCGAAAAAATAGTAGGTGGTGCGGCAACTTTTGCCGGTTTAGCAGCTTCCTATCTATATCCAAACGTCAAATTGATTTCTGTAATTGGTGAGGATTTCGGTCAGGACAATCTCAATATCCTAAAATCTCGTGGCATTGATGTCGATGGGGTGGAGGTTATTCCTGGAGGAAAATCCTTCTTTTGGTCCGGTAAGTACCATAACGATATGAATAGTCGTGACACCTTAGCCACCGAACTGAATGTATTGGCTGACTTCGACCCTAAAATTCCACAGTCGTATCAAGATTGTGAATATCTGATGCTGGGTAATTTGACTCCCTCGGTTCAATTAGCCACATTGAAACGTCTAAACCGTAAGCCAAAACTAGTCGTTCTGGATACCATGAATTTTTGGATGGACGTTGCTTTGGACGAGCTAAAGGAGGTGTTGACCCATGTTGATGTGTTGAGCATTAACGATGAGGAGGCACGACAGTTATCAGGTGAATATGCATTGGTGAAAGCCGCTGGAAAAATTCTGGAAATGGGCCCCAAATATCTCATCATTAAAAAAGGCGAACACGGCGCGTTATTGTTTGGTGAAGGACAAGTGTTTTCAGCACCTGCCTTGCCCTTAGCCGATGTGTTCGACCCAACTGGTGCCGGTGACTCGTTTGCTGGTGGCTTTATCGGTTACTTGGCTACCTTGCAATCCGTGAATTTTGCGAACATGAAGAATGCGTTGATTTTTGCTTCTGCCTTGGCTTCTTTTTGTGTGGAGCAATTTGGTACAGAACGATTGCAAAGCTTGACTCAAGGGGATATCAAAAAAAGGCTTGATGAGTTTGTCAAACTCTCAAAATTCGAGATAAGCGAATAATAACAGTGCTTACCTCGAATTATAATTTTAGAGGCCACCGGAATAAACGACCGGTGTTTTCTATCGTTCCTTGAATGCGATTACCGAATACGGTAGGGAGGTATGATCTCACGTCTCTTGCTAAGCTTCTTGACGCTTGTAGGCCACCAGGGTTTTCTTCATTGACTTCCTTGCCACATGGATTCGGGTTTTAACCGTTCCAATCGGAATTCGTAAATGATCAGAAATTTCGTGATACTTGTATCCTTCAAAGTACATGGTGAACGGGATATAATACTCATCCGATAATTTGGATAGTGCATGGTTAATGTCTTCCATAACGAATTTGTTTTCGCCATTATTCGTGGTAGCCGAAACGACCAGGTTTGTCTGGGAAATTTCTTCTTCTTTGGTAATGAAAGAGTTCGTTTTGACCACACGTCGGTAATTGTTGATAAAGGTGTTTTTCATAATGGTATATAACCATCCCTTAAGATTCGTTCCGTCTCTAAAGTTTTTGAAGTACGTGACCGCTTTAAGTAACGTGTCTTGTACGAGATCGTTTGCGTCATCATGATCGCGGGTGAAGTTTCTTGCGTAACCTCGTAGCGATTCGGAATGCTTGACGACCAATGTGTTGAATTCGAGCTTGTTCATATAATTAGTGTTTATATAGTGCAGTTTACTGATTCAATGCGATATTCCAGAACGGGATCGTTGATCCTAGAAGAAGTTTGATTAAACGTTACGTGATACGTTTAGTCGAACTCTACAAGATAGGTTGCAATTCCTGTGCTGGAAATTGATAAAAGTGTGGATTTATTCGTTTTTCGGACAGATTTTTCTTGTTTAACGAAAGGAACCGAAAGCCTTTTAGGCCCTTTTTTGCACAATAGGGCAGGGTTATTGTTTTATAATAAAAAAGTATGCTGCTGACGAAAATGTGGAAAACTTTTATAAAATGTTAACTTCTCGTTCCAAGGTAACATCAAAGTTGTGCAGTACATCGTCCACAATTGTAGACGATATCTTGTAAATATCTTCACCAGAAGCTTTCCCTAAATTAGTGAGGACCAAGGCTTGATTCCTCCAAACAGCCACTTCGCCCACAACCTTTCCTTTCCATCCACATTGTTCGATTAACCACCCCGCCGCAAGTTTTTTTTCTTTTCCAACAGCATAGTGGACGATATTAGGATGTGCCTCCTGGAGTTTTAGAAATTGTTGAGAAGATACAATGGGGTTTTTAAAGAAACTTCCAGCATTTCCTATAGTCGTGGGGTCGGGCAGTTTCTCCACACGAATATCAGCGACCACCTCAGCGATATCACGGATGCTTGGGGTCTGGATCCCCCGGCGCTGCAGTTCGGATTCTATAGCACCATAAGTACTATTGATGGCTGCGTTTAATGCCAATCGATACGTCACACTAGTGATGATGTAACGGCCTTTATATTTTCGTTTAAAAATACTGTCACGATAAGAAAACTCGCAGTCCGCCTTGGTGAAGGTAAGAAATTTTCCGCTCAGCGTATCGAATGCGCGACAAGAATAAAACACATGCATTAACTCTTGACCGTAAGCCCCGATGTTTTGAATCGGAGAGGCTCCGACGGTGCCCGGGATGAGCGCCATGTTTTCTAAGCCCGGGAATTGGTGGTCGATACAATACCAGACCAAGTCGTTCCAAACCTCTCCGCCAGATGCGGTTACATAGACGTAATTGCCTTCGATGACGTGTTGAATACCTTGGATACTCATGTGGACAATCAATCCCGGGTAGTCCTTTGTAAATAGAACATTACTGCCACCACCCAAAACGAAAAAAGGAGCATTGAAATATCCGTCTTGGTATAAGATCGGCAAAGTGGATTCCTCAGCGATCCGAATATAATTTTTTGCCTTTGCCTCGATGCCAAAGGTGTTTAGTTTTTTGAGGGATACGCTTTCCTGAATGTCGTTTTTCATTTTTTGACCGAATCCTTTAAAAGTTCGAAAAATAGACCTATCTTTAAATAAGGCTGTAAAGATACTTAAACGTCATTTTATAAACTAATTTAAAATCAATGGCAAAAAATGCAGACGCAAAGCGACTGAAGATTTTAGAGGCGGCTAAACGTCGGTTTGCCCATTACGGGCTTGCCAAGACAACCATGGCTGAGATTGCGCAGGATTTATCCTTTTCCAAAGCATTACTTTATTATTATTTTCCTGACAAGAATAGGTTGTACGCCGCAGTTTTTGAAATGACCGTTGATCAAATGCTGGACGATAGTACGCAGCAGATCGATGCGGCGGGGAACGTACAAGAGGCCATGAATGGTTTCCTAGAAACCCGTTTGAAAACAATTAAAGAGAACTATAATATATTTGAATTCACGTACAGTCTTCGAAATGATCTCCCCATCGATTTAGAGAGTGTGTTGTCTGGTATGTTTGATAAGGAGGTGCGGCAGGTTCGATCCGTTCTTGCTACGGGCGTGGACAAAGGAGAACTCGAGGTGGACGATTTAGAGGTAACGGCCAAGATATTGCTGATCTCTTTGTTGGGTATGCGAATAGGGATTTTGCAAGAAATGAAAAATATGTTCCTGCCCCCAACCAAGGAGGAATATGAATATATACTGCAATTGCAACGTAAATTGGCTAAAATATTTTTAGACGGTTTACGATGCTGAAGCTTTCTGAAGAATATCCGTAATGATCGTTTCCGCATGTACTCTGGAATTCTCAATAAACCAAAGATGTGTGTTAAGCCCGCCACATACGACGCCCGCCAAATAAAGACCTGGAATGTTAGTTTCCATCGTTTCTGGATCGTGAGCAGGAATGCAGGGCGGAAGGTCTGGAATCGAGATCCCGATTTGCCGAAGAAAATCAAAATTGGGTCGATAGCCCGTTAAAGCAAGCACAAAATCATTTTCAAGAGTGATTAGACCCTCCGGCGTGGCAACTTCTACCGCTCTTTCACCGATTTGAGTAATGTTAGAACGAAAAAATGCTTTGATTTCACCACCCGAAATTCGGTTTTCAATATCCGGGCGTACCCAGTATTTTACGCGAGGACTGATCTCGGGTCCGCGGACAACAAGCGTCACATCTGCCCCTTTCCGGTAGATCTCCAAAGCAGCGTCAATAGACGAGTTACTGGCGCCAACGACGATCACCTTTTGCTTGGCGTAGTAGTGTGGATCGTTATAATAATGTCGCACCTTATCGAGCCCTTCACCAGGGACGTTCAAATGCATCGGGATGTCGTAGAATCCGGTAGCAACTACTACATGGCGGGCATAATAGTTTTTTTTACTGGTGGTGACGTGGAATACTCCGGTTTCCAAACGCTCGACATGCTGTACCATTTCAAATAGGTGGGTGTTGAGCGCAAATTTTTGGTCAATACGTCTGTAGTACTCGAGCGCCTCTGCCCGTTTTGGTTTGGGGCGCGTGGTGGCAAACGGAGTGTCACCAATTTCCAGGCGATCGGAGGTAGAAAAGAACGTCATATTGATTGGATAGTTGTACAGGGAATTGGTTAAACATCCCTTTTCGATGATGATGTGCTTTAATCCAGCACGCTTGGCTGAAATGCCACAAGCGATACCGATAGGGCCGCCACCAACAATCAACACGTCAAATATACTTTCCATTTGCAGTTTCTAATTTTTGAGGAATAAGCGCAGGTTCTTTATCCATAACGTCCTGTGTCGCTTTCTGCAAATCTGAAGAAATCTTCTTTAAGAATTGCAATTGTTCTGTAATTAATTGAGTTTCCTGAAGATCTAGCGTATCCGGGGTGAGCTCAGGAAATTCGCTGATCGTCAGGAGCGGCTCCTGGTCTTCCTCTTCGATCGGTATCGCCTCGACGGCCCGAGCAATGTTATTTAATATGCTTTTTAAAATAATCAGGTGATCTTTGATGTAATTCGCGTCCGCTGCTTCATGCAGACGGATTAAAAGTGTAGCGCCATAGGAGGAAACTATATGATTGAGGATAACAAAACGGTTGACCTCCTTACTGCTCTTCTGCCGCCATTTGGGTTCCGATAATACGCGCTGAAAAGTCGAACCCATGTTCGCCGAGGCAATATAAAGTTCTTTCCGAGCTAACTTATAATCGGTAACCGTGATGGATTCACCGGAAAGGATTCGAACAGCGTGGGCCAGGTAATTATAATCCGCTACGAGTAATTTCCGCATGTTACTCCGAATTTGAAAACTTTCCCAACTCGGAAAGATGACGTAACTAGAGATAAAAGCAATCAAACCACCGAGTAGTGTGTCGAAGATCCGCTCCTTAGCCATTTCAAAAGTGTTTAAACCAGAGAAACTTAGCATAATCAACACATAGGGCGTCATGAACATGACCGCCATAATATAATTGACTCGAAACAAACTGTAGGCAATTAGAAAGAAAAACACCATCACCCCAAAACGTGCGACGTCTGATTGTATAGTAATCAAAATAATGGCCCCGATAATACCGCCTATAATCGTTCCGAGTAAACGTTGAAAGTTACGTTCTTTGGTCAGGGCAAAACCAGGCTTAAGAATCACCATAATCGTTAAAAGTATCCAGTAACTGCCCATATTACCGATATCAAAATACCCTAAACTCAGCACGAGAAAAGTCGAGGTTATTACAATGGATACTCTTAAGGCGTGTCGGAAAACTGTTGAGTTCATCGACAGGTTGTCTTTTAGTTTTCTAAGATCGATGTGCTCGGTTTGTATAAATTTGCGGGCGTCCTCAATTTCCTCCTTCTGGACATCTCCAGGTTGAATCGGGCTGTAATTATAAACCTTATGGATCAGACCTGTTATTTGCCGGATACCGATGAGTATTTTCTTAAGTGTAAACGTGTTGGGATGTTCTAAAGCCTCAATTTTGCTGAAAGTCGTTTCGAAATCATTGGAAAAATCATGAAGTTGCTTGGGAAGACGGTTAGCATTGAGCTGGAATGCGAGATGATCGAGCTCCGCTGCAATTTTAACAAGCAATAATCGGAAGTCCAAAAGAATACCCGTTTCGCCAAATTCTTTTCGAATCAGCTCATAGTCGTAGTGCGTGGCCAGCGATTGCTCATAAAGATCAACGATATCGTTGAACATCAGCGTGAGGTAACGACCAACTTTAGTGGTGTCTTTGATGTTTCGCTTGCTCTGGAACAACAAGTCACGTACCCGTTCCTGATGTTGGTGAACTTCAATCTGTTTGTCGATTAACTGCGTGTAAGTTTTGTCGATATCGACACGATTTCGATAGAAATGACCTCTAAGACGAATAAAATCCCCGACGTGCCGTATGGTCTCTGATAGTTCTTGCTGAGCGAGCCGATAGGGACGAGCCTGGGTTATGGAAAAGCTAATCACCATATACCACAGCGCGCCGATGACAAAGTAAAAGGACGACATCAGACCGTCATTCATGCCATAATCATTATCAACATGCAATAGCATGATGATGATACCCATGGAACCGACAGTTGCCGCGCGGTCATTAAACACGGCAAACATCGATAACACGAAGCACAGTAAAGCAATCACGATAGCCATCAGCCAGACGTGTTGATGCACCAGGACGGTAACGAGTTGGGTGAACACACAGAGGATAAGGCAAGCGATCATTCCCGTTCTTCGGTGGGCTGGTGCCCCGGGCGTATCCGATAAGCCAATCAGTAAAGCGCCAAAAGAGATGTAGGTGCCCAAAATAATTTCGCCCAATGCGGCACAAATTAAAATAGGGATAATACATCCCAGGGTGATGCGGATTCCATTCGCAAAATACTGGCTGTGTAGGAAATTACTGATCTCTCGGGTTTTTTTCATTATTGCCTTACAAAGATACGGAAGTACTGATTAAAAAGATACAGCCAGCAGAAGAATGCGATGGAAAAAAAAGTCCGATTTTGTTACCGATTTTGCCTTTGATGCGTCCGTTAAAACCTTTGTCAAAATATTAATTAGATGTGGTTAATAGTGTAAGTATTACAATTTAGACTGTAGTTCTGTATTAAAATGATATATTTGTAAGAACGACTATACTAAACACGCATTTACGACACCTTACGAATACTATGAGACAAAGCCAAAAAAAAGCAGCTTTTCAAAATGAAGTCCTAACCAGGTTCGATCTTTTTAAAAGTTTGTTCCTTACTTTGCCCTTTCGTCGCGTTAGACACACGGGTACTATTTTACCCTTCTTTACGACCCATTGCGAGCAAGGGGTTAGCGAGCATTTAACGCCTGAAAAGATTATCGATGGTTTCTTTGAGAAGTACGATCAATACGAGGACGAGGATGAGCGACTTGATCTACTGTTTAGGATTGTTCAGTATATTGAACGTCAAGTTGTGTTATTTGACGCCGTAGAGGATTCTGCTTTTAAAGCTGTTGGAAAAAGTGATGAGACAGCCGAGTTTGAATCGCTGGTTAAGCTGACGCAAACAAATAGTCCACTCAAGGAAAAAATTGTCGAACGTTTAAAGGAAATGTCTGTACGCTTGGTACTGACGGCGCACCCGACACAGTTTTATCCCGGCCCGGTTCTTTCGATTATCAATGATTTAATTGATGAGTTGAAGGAAAACGATATTCCAAAAATTCATTTGCTTTTACAGCAGTTAGGAAAAACCCCATTTATCAATAAGCAACGACCTACTCCGGTCGATGAGGCGGTCAGCCTCGCTTGGTATTTGGAAAACGTATTCTATAGTGTAGCCTCCGAGATACAGGCCAAAATCGAAGATGAGCTTGGGATCTCTTTACCACAGGGTGCTCACCTAATTGAACTTGGATTCTGGCCAGGGGGTGATCGAGATGGAAATCCTAATGTGAATTGGGAGGGAACTAAAGAGGTTGCTGGCATGCTACGCACGATTCTTTTTCGTTGTTACTACCGCGATTTTCGAGAAGTTAAGCGGAGAATCACGTTTCGAGGTGTGGAAAAATATATGGATGAGCTACAGGAGCTATTCTACGAAAATAGTTTTCATCCAATCGAGAAACCCGTCGATCAGACGGATCGCATCTTAAATAATCTGAGTGAAATTATCAATGTGCTTACAGAACAGCACGATGGCTTGTTCGTGGAAATTGTTGAAGATTTGCGCCGTAAAGTGCAGATTTTTGGTTGTCATTTCACAACCTTAGACATACGCCAGGACAGTAGCGTACTTCGTCAGACTTTTGACTGGCTTGTTGCGAATTATCCGGAACAAACCGGAATCCAACTACAGGATATCCAGGGTTCGGAAGAGGAAAAAGAACGACAGATCCGATTCACCGAAGCCGATCTTCAGGTAAAAGATGATGTTGACCCCTTAATCGAGGATACGGTACGGGTTGTGGGGCTGATACGTGATATACAAAACTCGAGCAGCGAGCGTGCCGTACAACGTTTTATTATTTCCAATTGTCAACAAGCCTCGGATGTCTTAGGCCTCATGCAGTTGTTTCTTTGGTCAGGTTGGAAGAAATCGAACCTAACGATTGATTTCGTTCCATTGTTTGAAACTGTCGATGATTTGAAACGTGCAGCCGATGTCATGCGTAGTCTGTATGGAAATCCCGAGTACGCAGCACATCTTAAGAAAAGAGAAAATAAGCAAACCATCATGTTGGGATTTTCCGACAGTACCAAAGATGGTGGTTATATGATGGCAAACTGGTCCATCTACAAAGCGAAGATTGAACTGACAGCCATCGCAAGGGAATATGATGTTGAACTCGTCTTTTTCGACGGCCGGGGAGGCCCGCCTGCTCGTGGTGGCGGTAAAACCCAACGTTTTTATTCCTCTATGGGTAAAGAAATTGAGAATAACCACATACAGTTAACGATACAGGGGCAAACCATCAGCAGCCAATACGGATCACTAGACTCTGCGAAATACAACATTGAGCAATTGCTACACGCTGGCATGATGTCCGAGTTGCAACAACGTGACGGAGACACGTTAACCGCTAAGCAAAAAGATGTATTGGATAGATTAGCTGGTGAAAGCCACAAAAAATTCATGAGTTTGCGTCATGATCCGTTATTTTTAAAATATTTGGAGACCTTAAGCCCCTTGAAAGCACTGTCTTCGATTACGATTTCCAGCAGACCTGTGAAAAGAAACTCTCAACGAGAATTGCGTCTGGAGGATCTTCGGGCAATTAGTTTTGTGACTTCATGGAGCCAGCTCAAGCAGAATATTCCAGGATTTTTTGGAGTCGGTACCGCTTTACAATGGGCTGAAGACAATAATCTGTGGTCCTATGTTAAGAATCTTTATGAAACCTCTGGCATGTTCAATACCCTTATTGATAACTGCATGATGTCGATGACCAAATCCAATTTTGATATCACTTCCTATATGAAAGATGACGATCGTTTTGGCGAATTTTGGTTGACGTTGAAGGAAGAGTATGATCGGACGAAGAAATACCTTCTTAAATTGACGGGGATGGATGAGCTTATGGAAAATTATCCGGTAGAAAAAGCGTCGATTCTCGAACGAGAGAAGATTATTCTTCCCTTGTTAATTATTCAACATTATGCAATTCGTTTGTTGGAAGAGGGAGAGGTGGACCAAGAAAAAGCCGAAACGTACCGTAAATTAATCGGAAGAACAATCTACGGTGTGGTGAATGCCGGTAGGAATCTTGCTTAGATTGAATTTGAATTGGGCAGAAATGGCCGGAATTAAGGATATTTTTATATTTTTGTGTTTTTAAAACATAAGGCGATGAAATTAAATACAGTATTGGTTGCGGCGCTTCTGGCTAGCACATCATTATCTTCCTGTGTATTCAAAACGGCGAGCGAAAGACAGTTGAAATACACCCACACCTCTCTAGCAGACGGCGATGCGTATGCTTTTTTTAGGCAAGTCGGGACCATCGCACCTTACGAATTATCTTATGCAGAGCATGTGACCAAAGTGGGTAACACTCAAGCAAAGGATGCTGCGGAAAAAATAACCTCATTTTTCAATGAGATTTTACCGCAAATGGATTCGTTGGCGACCAAAAATCAGGTGGTTTTCCCCATTTTAGGAACGCAAGAGTATGCAGCTGCTGAAACCACAGCGGTAGTCGAGGAAGAAATGGAATCTACCCCGGTAGAAGATTCTCTTGACACCGTTGCGCTCGTTGAAGAACCTGCAACAAGAACTGCAGAATCCTACTCCGATGAGGTCTATTTGAAACACGTACAAGAACAGGTTGCTGTGGTAAAAGAACATTTCAGAAGATTGTCTCGGAATACCAATCGGGAACTCAGAGACTTCGCACAGTCGAAAACGGAAACAGTTGCTGAATTGTTTACTGCCGTAGGCGGTGAAGAGGGTGCGGGCGCGCATCATTAAAAGAGGTGTAAATGCCAGATAATAAGATTGTTACAGGTATATTGTCGTATGGAATGTCCGGAAGGGTATTCCATGCGCCGTTTATAGAGACGAGTACTTCCTTTGAATTACGAGCAGTTGTCGAGCGAAACCAGAAGAATGCGCAGCGGGACTACCCTGAGGTGATTAGCTACGATTCGGTAGCGCTGTTAATGGCCGATCCTGAAATCGAATTGATCATTGTCAACACGCCGAACGATACCCATGTGAAATTCGCCCTTCAAGCACTTCGGGCAGGTAAACATGTACTTGTTGAAAAGCCGTTTGCACCAACTGCAGCAGAAGCAGCACTTTTATTTCGAGTAGCGCGAGAACAAGGAAAACACATTCTTCCGTTTCATAACAGACGTTTCGATTCAGACTTTCAGTCGCTCAAATCGATTGTAGAATCCGAATTAATTGGACGACCTATCGAACTTCATCTTCGATTTGACCGTTTTAAATCTGAGATTGGTGCCAAGTCTTTTAAAGAAACAAACCAGCCAGCATCTGGCGTACTGTATGACTTGGGGTCCCATTTAATAGACCAAGTGATTGCCATTTGGGGCAGACCGAAGGCGATGACTAAGATACGTGGAGCGTATCGACGAAACTCTGTGGTCGATGATTATGGTTCTATCTTACTGAATTTCGAAGGCGGGTTAACTGTATTTGTCACCACCAGTCTTTTGGTCGCTAATCCGCAAGCCAGCATCGTCCTTCATGGTACCGAGGGAAGTTTTGTCAAACACAGAACCGATGTACAGGAAGCGCAGCTTCTTGAAGGGATGAGACCCGACAACCCTGCATTTGGTGTCGAGCCGGCAGACCAGGAGGGTGTCTTGACGGTAAAGGATGAGGACGGTCAATTGGTTTCACGATTGGTTCCCGCAGATCAAGGATACTATATGGGCGTGTTTGATGCGGTTTATGCATCTATTCGAGAGGGGGAGAACTATTTTGTAGATGAAGATCAGATCATCTGGCAATTGGAAATCCTAGAAACTGCCAAATAAGCCGCTATTTAACAAGCTGTTTACATAGAGTTAATATTGAATTTTTAATATTGCTGAACTGTCCAAATCTAATTAATGTGAGATACGCCGCTATAGATATCGGTTCTAACGCAGTCCGTTTGTTGATTGCCGATATTGTCGAAAGAGAAAACCAGATTACTTTTAATAAAAACACCTTGTTGCGGGTTCCGTTACGCTTAGGAGATGATGCTTTCATTCAGCAGCATATTTCTAAGGGTAAATTTGAAAGCATGGTTAAAACAATGACTGCTTTTAAAAATCTGATGGACGTCTATAAGGTTTCTGACTACATGGCCTGTGCTACATCTGCCATGCGTGATGCCGATAACGGTCACCACGTCGTAGAGGCCTGTAAAGAGGTTGGTATTGATATTGACATCATCGATGGTGCGTTAGAGGCGCAGATTATTTATAACATTCATAGCTACACGGGTATGGATCGTAATAAAGTTTATCTCTATATAGATGTAGGCGGCGGAAGCACAGAGATTTCGTTGTTCGCCAATGGTGAACTGCAAGATTCCAGGTCCTTTAATCTGGGGACCATACGTATTTTAGACAATCAAGACAATCCCGAGACCTGGGATGAACTGAGACGCTGGGTTAAAAACATTACCAAGGGATACAAGAATATCTACGGTATCGGTAGTGGGGGTAATATTAACAAGTTATCGCGACTAGCCAATGATAAGGCTGACAAACCAATTTCTTACGCTAAATTGAAAGCTTTATACGTCTACCTCAATTCCTATTCGTTAAAAGACCGAATCAATGTATTGGAATTGAAGCAGGACCGGGCAGATGTAATTATCCCGGCGGCGGAGATCTTTCTAACCATTATGAAGGTCGGGCATCTGAAGAATATTATGGCTCCGAGAATTGGGCTTGGAGATGGTATGATACAGGCGCTGATCAACCAAAATTACGCGATTAAAAAAGTATAAAAAACATTGCAGGAATAAAAATAAACCTTATTTTTGCCCCAACAGAAACCCAGGTGGCGAAATTGGTAGACGCACCATCTTGAGGGGGTGGCGCCTGCAAGGGCATGGCAGTTCGAATCTGCTCCTGGGTACAAAAAAGGAGATCTATATGGATCTCTTTTTTTATGGCCCAAATTCCAACTATTTGCCTATTCAACCTGTCGTGCATTGATCCCTGTCCTGATTGGCCCTTGCCAACGATGGTTTGGAGACATTCTTAGCCGCCGGTCCAAAGGATAACATTTGGACCGGTGGGCATCAAGCGCGATCACCAGCCCCCTAAGACTTTCACAATTGCAGAGCTGACTAATCAAAGTAAGTAATTGGTTCCAGCAGATGAAGTGTTTCACATGTTTATCCCCCTGATAGATACGAACAGTATAATTGAATTTGTTTCTATCCAAATGTAATGTTACGATTTCATTTAAAAAACTGAATCTTACATAGTTTTCTTGCAATCATGATGCATGAATTTGTACTATTTGCTAAATTAGGATTTACACTAAAATAGTTGAAAGCCAATCAACCCTTCGGCGTAGATTTTTGATTATTTCGTCAGGGAATAAGTGCCTGATCAAAAAATGGTAACTTTTAGCAGGGTAAGCCTAGTTTATTAATAAGGATCTATTTTTTATCGCTAACGTAATGGATTGGATTGTAATTCACTAAAAATAACCGACCAACCACTCAATTGTTATTGAGGGAATGATAATAAAACTCCATATTGGAACTGTTATTTTGAAAAAATGAAAAGACAAATTCTTTTTGGTATCCTATTCTTACTATTCACGAAGCTTTGGGCGCAAGACCAAGATGGAAAAGATTATTTCTTTGGTGATAATTTTCATTTTCACGGTTATCGTACTGACCTTAGAATGATGATTTATAGCACCGTGACTTTTCAGATATCCGATAAAAGAATCTCGAGTATCTTTGAGAGTTTTGATTCTTCACATAGATTTAATTCAGGCTTTATGAGAATCACTCCCAAGAG
The DNA here is from genome assembly GCA_052092145.1 of Sphingobacterium sp. GTDB lineage: Bacteria > Bacteroidota > Bacteroidia > Sphingobacteriales > Sphingobacteriaceae > Sphingobacterium. Next base: position 13,563 of record JBQDCW010000044.1, read on the forward strand.
CAAAATTTTATTGGGAATAAAATTGACACCCACCCTTAAGAATTTCTTCGCTGCTGAAGTACCTAATTTCAGTAAAACCTATTACAGCTATTTAATCCGCGATTCCAGTGAAGCTACTGTTGTTGCCATGGGAATAAACAGGGATAACATAGCTGATTATCAGTATAGAATGGTCCTGAACGATAGCATGGAAATCCTTAAATGGTCTCCAATAGCTGGATTGGAAAGGAAATATGGTGCCAGGGAATCTTATGGAAAGATTGGTACCTTTAAATTTCCGGGAGAGAAACTTTTGGTAGAAGTTGCACATAAGGATTCGATCTGGCTTCGGGATGGCTATATCATGGATTGGACTAAAAGTACAAAACCAGCAATTGAGCAGATCATTGTTAGCGGTTCAAGTACGTATGGTTACTATGGGTTGGATCTGGATAGCTTGAGAAGAATAAGCCAGGGTTCAGATCTCTTGAAAAACGACGAAATCATTAATTGGACTTTTGAGAAAGACTCAGTGGAGGAATTTGAACTGCGTTTTACCCAGCATGAAACCAAACCTTATTCCATTTATCTGATAAAGGATACTCAAAACAGAAAAGATACGATAAGAATAGCATCGTGGGAGGCTGGCAATCGATTTACAGTTGAAAATGATTATTTGAAGGAGGTAGGGCAGTATAGCTTATTTGTTCAGCAGACAGGTATATTCGGTGAGGTTCCGAAGGATGAAATGACACAGATAGATTTTAAGATTGTGGAAGCAGCCTCGACAGATCTGGCTAAGGGATACACTTTCAAGCAGATTCTTCCTTTTGTTCTTGGTTTATTGGCTTGCGTAGGATTGGGGTTTTTGAGCTACCGATGGCAGGTCAGAAGGAAATTAAAAAAGGCAGAAAAAGATAGGGAATTGCTCACGATTCAGATGCAGAGAATTCGAAGTCAATTGAATCCGCATTTTATGTTCAATTCCATAAATTCCATACAGAACCTCATGCAGAAAGGTGATATTAGCTTTGCTAAAAGCTACTTGCAGACTTTCTCATCACTCACCAGAGAAGTGTTGGAGGATTCGGAGAAGGAAATGCACGGTCTGAGCGCCGAATTGAAATTAATAGAAGAATACCTGATTATGGAACAGTTGCGTTTTGGTTTTGCATATCAGATCAAGCAGCAATTGGACCTACATGCAGATAATGTGGATATTCCGGTTATGCTGCTCCAGCCACTTGTAGAAAATGCGATCAAGCATGGCGTTTCCAAACTATTGGAAAGTGGGAAGATTGGAATAACAGTGTCAAATAGGGAAGATGACCTGATTCTGGAAGTTTCTGATAATGGAGTGGGATGGAAAGCAGATCGGCAAGAGTCAGGTACTGGTTATGGTATTAAATTGAGCAGGAAGCGAATAGAGTTATTAAATCAATTGTACTGGCAGAATCGAATAGAGATGAAATTTTTGGATAAACAACCCGGAACAGTAGTTCGAATAGAATTGATAAACTGGTTAAGTTAATTGGCAGAACCCAAAGTATAACGGAAAGGCAAAAAAATGATCAATTGTTATATCGTAGATGATGAGCCTAGTAACGTGGATGCCTTGCTATTTAGTTTAAAGAATAACCATCCAGAATTAAGAGTACTGGGCTACTCTTTAAGTCCGATGAAAGCTATTGAGCAATTAAATAATTCGAAGATTGATCTTTTGTTTTTGGATATTCAGATGCCCCAGTTAAACGGTTTTGAATTATTGAATAAATTACAGCAGCGTGATTTTGAGTTAATTTTTATCACGGCCTACGATCAATATGGGATTCAAGCGGTTAAGATTTCTGCCTTGGACTATTTACTCAAGCCCTTGAATGAAGTGGAATTGGCAGCTGCTATTGAAAAGGCAAAAGAGAAGATACAGGTAAAAAGGAAAAACAGCAATTTGGAAAATTTACTTCAAAACTATAACCAAAGAGCTGAAGGCCCAAAGATTGCTTTAAACATCAATAAAGAGAGTCGATTTGTTCTCGTATCGGAGATTGTCAGGTGCCAGGCAGATAACAATTATACCGAGGTCTATTTGGAAGATGGGCAGCAAGTTATGGTCAGCAAAACATTAAAGGAGTTCGATTTGATGTTGGAAGGATTCGGTTTTTTGCGCTGCCACCATTCCCACCTCATTAATATCAAGTATATAAAAGGAATTAAAGGTCCAGGTTTGCATAAAATCACGTTGACTGATCAGACCGAGATATCTATTTCCCGGATGAAGAAAGAACTGGTTAAAAATATTCTATCTAAAATCTAAATTTTTATGAAAAGAGTCTACAGTGTATTAATTGCCTTGTGCCTGATTGGCTGGTCAGCTCATGCGCAGGAGTCTGCGATTGCGATTACCGATATTAAAATTGATAAAACCTATGCGAAACGACCGTATCCAGTTATTCGAGGCAAAATAAACAATGCGACAGCGGAGGAACTCGAACAAATTGTGCTGAAGTTTGCCTTGGTGCGTCCCAAAGAACCCTGGCAAACCAATTTAAGCACTGAAATTGCAAGCGATGGGACTTTTGAGTTGCAACTGCCTAGTAAGTTGCCTTATCAACAAATCTGGTTCTCGCTTGGCGAATATGTGTATTCCTGTTTATATGCCAACGAGGAACTGATCCTAACCTTTGATCTGGATAAGCTTAAGAACAATAAGGTTTATATGTTGGGAGAAGGAATGGAGTTCGCTGGAAAGGATGGAGAAATAAACCAAGCGTTGAATGCCTACATAATGTACAATAAAAAACACTTACCCGAACTATATAAGGAATTTCAAAGCCTGAAAGATGAGGACGCAAGGTATATGGAAAAATTGGATTCTCTATTTAGTCTGCAAAGAAAAGTAGATGCAAACTTTTTAAAAGAAAATAAACAGATCGCAAAAAAGATAATCGAAAGTGAGACAGAAGCCTATTATAATTCCAAAAGGATCAGTTACCTGCTTTTTCAAAAGAATGAACTGGCAACTATTAAAGAATTACAGATCCCTATCTATGCTATAACAAATGAATCTGCCTCGTACCTGAAATACTTATATTGGTATGTCAACAATAAGAAATTAAGTACTAAGGAGGAAAGGATGAACAATAGTATCAAATTTGCGAAGATTGATTCCTTGTTTCCAAATGCCTATGCAGATCTCATCAAATTACAGGTGTCAAGTAAAGATTTATCAGAACAATTGGAGATCAACAAGGAGTTGGGGAATTCCATCAAGACAAAATGGGTAGCTTCTTACCTAGCGGAAGAGAATAAGGAATTAACGGCGAAGATCAATAAAATACAGGAATTGCTTTCGGCACCCCAGGATAGTCGTAACAATAGCAACAAAATAGGGAGGTACTTGAAAAGTACGAGCTTTCAAGCTAACCTGTATTTGAATGCAGCCAAATCAGGAGAGGAGTTGTTGAAATCGATCCAGGCTGCATTTCCTGGAAAGTACATCATTATGGATCTATGGGCGACATGGTGTGCGCCTTGTTTAGCGAATATGCCGCGCATTAAGGAATTGCAGCTGCAAGCCGATAAAGAAAAGTTGCCTGTGGTGTTTGTCTACTTATGCACAGACGGGCAATCCTCGGAAGCTGTTTGGCAGAATAAGATAGCCGAACTGGAACAGCCGGGGGAGCACGTTTTTGTTGAGAATAAACAGATGAGTGATTTAATTACTCTGTTCAACGGGGCCGGATATCCTACGTATGCGATAATTAAACCAGATGGAGAAATCGACACGGAAATGATCGGTTTGAATAGGGAATTTAAATTAAACGCGCTAAAACAGCTAATTGAGGAACAATGAAAATTGAACCGAATGTTTTGTGAAATTGCACAATCAGTTTAACCTTTTGGAAAAATTGCGTCGGGGAGTGTAAAATAAACTGCCGTGTGTTGCTTCATTCTGAAGGTAGTAGATCAGTAGACAGCGTGAAGGATTGTATAGCAGGTGTACAAACCGCGGCTTCTTGAGCGTAGTTCACGATTTACGAGCACGGGTAGGCGTCATTTAGACCAATCTCCTCGAGACTGTAAAATAGACTGTGTCAAGGATAATAAATAGTTTATTATTTTTGATAT
>JBQDCW010000045.1:0-16960 GCA_052092145.1 Sphingobacterium sp.
TAACAGAAACATCAATAACGTTAAAATACAAATTATTTAATTTCACCCAACGGGTATTCTGGGGGTAATTCTTATTGATGTAGCGAAGCTTAGCCCGATGCTTAGAAGAAACATCTTTGTCTTTAGCTAGCACTTTATTCAACTTCGCTACGGTCGCTTGGACATTTTCACTATTGATTTTTTCATCGGTAGGCGGTTGGGGTGGTAAATCATCTTCACTTTTGGCTACTTGCTGAGCGTATTGCCAGATATCGGCTAGCTGCTTACGCATTTTCTCTTTGTTGTTTTGAATCGCTTTTTTCCAGACAAAGGTATAGCGGTTCGCGTTAGCCTCTATTTTAGTGCCATCCACATAGACATTTTCAATGCTCACTAAACCTTCACCCGCTAACAAAAGAACCACTTCCTCAAAGATATTGCGTAACACATTCCTCAGCCGTTCACCCCGAAAACGATTGATCGTATTATGATCCGGCCGGCTCATACCACTTAACCACATAAAAGGAATATGCTCCCGGCAGGCTCTAGCGATCCTGCGACTGGAGTAGTCGTTACTCAAGTAGCCGTAGATCACGACTTTGAGCAACATTGCAGGATGGTAACTGGAAGCACCCCGGCTATGGTAAGCATTCAAAAGCGGCTCAATATCAATCGAATCGACGACTTGACTGACGATTCGCGCAGGATGGTTCTCGGGAATCAGTTCCTCCAAAGTTGGAGGAAGCATCATTAGCTGATGCTGATTATAAGGCTTAAAAGTAGGTTTTTTTCGAGACATTAATCTGATGTTTTATGTCTTAAATATAAGAAAATCAGATGATTAAGACAACACCGCGTCAAGCAAAATATAAAAAAAAGAGCTGTATCAATTATTTATGATACAACCCCGAGTATAAAACAAAATCATCTCGTCTATTTTACAAAATACCGATGCTCTATAACCGTCGTTTCCGGCTTTTCACCTTCTACAGCGGCTTTTACCGGGCAACTACCTGTTATCCCCCGATAAACCAACGCTCCTCCAAGAGTAATTCCAGAAAAAGCCGTCAGTGGACGACTAAATAAGTTTTTCACGCCGACCCCCAGGATGAATCCTCCAGCGATCACTGATAATATCCTTTCGGATGAATCGACATTCCCGTGTGCACAGGATTCGTCCATCTTCTTTTTTACTTTGTCAAATGCATAATTTAAAATACCGCTCATAGTGTCGAATTTATTCTATGTTTAAAACGCTTCATTTTCGAAAAAGTTTTCGAATCAAAACAAATCTTATTTAAAGGTCGAATATTTTTGTAGATTCACATAGAATAATACCTAAAAGAATATGCGAGTTAAGAAATATTCCGGCGAGATGGCACCTTTCGATGAGTCTTCACTTCGACACTCACTGACACGATCCGGTGCAAGCGAAAAAGAAGTCGATATGGCATATGCAGCGATCAAAGGGTATCTCTATGACGGGATTACGACCAAAGAACTCTACGAAGTCGCTTTTGAGGCGCTAGCGAAGCAAAAAAGTTCATACGCCGCGCGGTATAGCTTAAAACGCGCCCTCCGGGAACTGGGGCCTGAAGGCTTCTATTTTGAGAAATGGATTGCCCGCTTAATGCAAGAGGATGGATTTAATGCTATTACCGGTCAAACCGTCCATGGACATGCCGTTAAGCATGAAATAGACGTCGTGGCGGTCAAAGGCGAGCAAATGTTCGCGATCGAATGCAAATTCCGGAATGACCCGGATTCTAAAATATCCGTCACTACGCCAATGTATTTCAAATCACGCAAAGAAGACATAAGCGGTATTAACTATAACTTTTTCGATAAACCACGTCAATTTACTGAGGGCATGATGGTCACCAATGCCTCTTTTACAACGGACTCTATCGATTTCAGTAAGCATTACCAAATTAAACTACTTTCCTGGGATTATCCTAATGGGAAAAGCCTAAAAGCTTTGGTCGACGATCATGCAGAGTATCCCGTCACCTGTCTCACGCACCTTTCCGATCGGGAAAAAGGTTTTTTGCTAAAAGAAGACTGTATTTTGGTTAAAGATCTATTGGATGCTCCTCATTTACTGTCAGAAATACAAGTTTCAAAAAGTAATCAGCGGTCTATCCTCCAAGAAGCACAAGAATTGGTTGATCGTCCTTTAAAGTCCACCGATCGGCAAACTAAATAGCGCTACCATTGCGGAAGAAATAGTTCGCCATATTTTTCAAGGCCCGCCCAGTCTTGCTCTAAGCTATCAAAAACACCAAAAACAGCAGATCCTGAACCACTCATTGATGCGTAAATTGCTCCAGTTTCATAAAACATGGTTTTCAATTCAGCGATCTCTGGATGACGCGCAAAGATAGAACGTTCAAAATCATTCTCAATTAAAAACTTCCACTCTTGAATGGGCAAACCGGTGGCCTGTCGGAGATCGATATCAGCGGGCTTCGGTTCCACGCCTGCATAAGCTTCAGCTGTTGAAATATGAATATTCGGTTTCACTACAACGATATGATACGCATCTAAATTTAAGTTCAGAGGCATAAGATCGGTCCCGGTTCCCGCGGCATACATTGCCTGATGAGAAAGAAAGAAGGGGCAGTCAGCACCCAGTTTCTTGGCATAGGTAAACAATTGTTCGTTGTTCAGGTTGAGCGAAAACATCTGATTCAGAAGATGCAGAGTCGCTGTCGCGTCCGAAGAACCGCCCCCCAGACCCGCGCCTATCGGAATATGTTTTAGTAGATGAATTCCAGCAGCCGGTACAGCCATGTCTTCCTGCAACATTTCATAAGCCTGCATGCATAGGTTTTTATCGGCGACAAGATCTACTCCCGCTACTTGAATCGATGGCATTTTGGCTGGTAAAACCTCTACTGCATCATACAACTTAATCGGATAGAATACCGTTTCTAACTCATGATACCCATCACTACGCCTGGCGGTAACGTGCAGTCCAATATTAATTTTAGCGTGTGCAAATTTTAACATAATCGATCAAAAACTACTGCAAAAGATCCTTCGCTTCCCTTGTTATATGTAAAGCGAATATAGTTAAAATATTGTAGGTGCTTTGTTTTTTCCTTTCCCGGACCTATGATAAGCTCACGTTCCGCACGGCTTTTAGTATATTTGTGCAACGTGCAATCTATGGTTTTCAGATCGATCTTTATTTTTGCTTTCCTAATTTGGCTGACACCAGATCTACTCGGGCAAAACATTCCCCGTATCGGATCTCCATTTGTTGAGCAATATAGTAAAGCAACCTACCGCGCCGGAAATCAAAACTGGGGAATTGCCGTTGGTCCGGAAGGTTTCATATACGCGGCCAACACAGAGGGGCTTCTCGTGTTTGACGGGCAAGAGTGGCATCTGCACCCGATGAAAAATCACGCTCGCCTTCGTAGCGTGAGAGTAGACAACCAAGGACGCATATTGGTTGGCGGTGCCGGTGAATTTGGTTATTGGAGCCGTGGCGAACTCGGAGAAATGTCCTATACAAGTTTAGTCCCTTTAGTTGAGGATCAAGAATCGCTTAAAACCGATGAGATATGGCGTATCCTAATTGACGAGGAAGACATCTACTTCCACACGTTTTCCAAGAGTTATCTGTACCGTGACAACCAAATACAGACTATTACAGCCGAAGGTGAACCCTTTTTATTCGGATTTAAAGTACACCAGGATCTCTATTTTGAACAGCTTCCTTCAGGCCTACATCAATTAACCGCTGGTCAACTCCAACGCATCAAAGATGCCGATAAACTAGAAGGAGCCAATATCCTGTGTATGCTTCCCTACCAAAATGACGAAATACTCATCGGAACTTCGTCTGATGGGCTATTCAAAATGGACCCAAGTGGCCATATAGAAGCATGGGAAAATCAGGCGCAGGAATTTTTGAAAGAACATCAACTCAATAATGGTGTTCGTTTGTTTGGTGATCAGTATGCGTTCGGCACCATCCAGAACGGAGTCATCATTGTAAACGGTAGTGGCCAGATCGTACAACATATCGGCAAACATAACGGCCTACAAAACAATACAGTGCTCAGCATGGCGCTCGATCGACAGAACAATTTGTGGTTGGGGCTGGACAACGGCATTGATCGAATTGATATCAATAGTCCCTTATATTACTATACCGACCTGCGCGGCAACATTGGCACAGTTTATACTTCAATCATTTTCAATGACAAAATTTATTTGGGCACCAACCAGGGGCTTTTTGTCAGTCAGTGGTATGGCACCGATCGCTATAGATCGTTGGATTTCCAAATTGTTCCAGATTCACATGGACAAGTTTGGCAATTGGAAGAAATTAACAGGCAACTAATCGTCGGACATAACAACGGAACATTTGTCTTAGAAGGCGAACGGCTCCGATCGATTTCAGAGGTGACCGGTGCCTGGAAGTTTCTCGCCATTCGGGGTAGCAAGTACTGGTTGCAGGCCAATTATACTGGGGTAGCGCTTATGCAAGGAGGTCCTCCTGCCCGCTTGCTTGATCAATTCTCCTATCAGAAGGTCCCTATTCGAGATCTGGTGCAACGGGGTCCACATGAGTTCTGGCTGAGTAACGAGCAAAACGTTTTTAGTTTCAGGTTGAATTCAAATTTTCGGATCGCCACAGAATTTCGCCCTGAAAAAAATGGTCTGCCACAAAACACCCGTCTTCACGGAACCTATAATCTTGCGGGAAATATCGTAGTGGGAAGCGACTCGGGGTTTTATCTTTTTGACAACATTCTAAGTGCATTCAAGCCTTATCAGGAGCTCAACGAGCAATTGGGTAGTTTTTACAATGCAAACCAAATTGTTGCGATTAACGAACGGGAATATTGGCTTATTCGTCGTTCCCATATCGCACAGGTACATTTCCAAGATCAAGGCCAAGTTCAAATTGATTCTTCGTCCTGGAACTCGCTGAAAGACCGGATGATGAATGGATATGAACACATCCTCAATGTCAATAAAAATTTGTCGCTGATTGGTCTCGATAACGGCTTTGCACTCTACTTTCGTGAATTCCCGATTCAAACAACTATTCCCAATCCGAGAATTACCCAAGTATGGAATACAACAGCAGAACTCTACCCCATGTATGGTAAGCTTGAGATTCCTAATCGGCAAAATAATATTCGAATCTCATTCGCCTCGCCGTGGTATTCCTCAGCACCTTTACAATATCAATATTATTTAGAAGGCTATACCGAAGGCTGGTCTGACTGGGAAGAAACAGCATTTAAAGAATTCACCAATCTACCGTTCGGGGATTATAATTTCCATGTGCGGGCACTAAGTCCCAATGGGATTCAATCTGAAATTACCACGATATCCTTTACCGTCCGAGCACCTTGGTACTTGACTTGGGTAGCCTTGCTACTATATGCCATATTGATCATTCTATTGCTCTATACTGGAAAGCGATTCTATAACCGGAGGCTCTTAGACCATCAAAGAAAAATTCAAGAACGATTATTAATCGAGCAAGAAGAAAGGCTGACGCGTGAGGTGGCCGTCAATGAGAAGAAATTAATCTCGCTAAAAAACCTACAGCTGCAACAAGAACTCGCGAACAAAAACCGAGAGTTAGCAAGCGCTGCAATGAACATCGTCTATAAAAACGAGATGCTCAACAACCTACACCATGAGCTGACTAACTTACACGATTCGAGTGGCAATCCAATGAGCTCGGAACAACTGCGAAAGATTGGCAAGCTAATCGACGAGGCGCACAGCGACGATCGGGATTGGGACCTGTTCGAAAAAAGTTTCAATGAAGCCCATGAAAACTTCTTTAAAAAACTCAAAGCGGACTATCCTGCTCTTGTTCCAAATGATCTCAAGTTATGTGCATATCTGAGACTAAACATGTCCAGCAAGGAAATTGCTTCACTACTTAATATCAGCACACGCGGCGTTGAAATAAGACGATATCGACTACGTAAAAAGCTTGGTCTTCCGACAGAAAAAAATTTAGCAGAATTTCTCTTAGAGCTTTAAATAAATAATGATCAGATGCCCGTCCGTTTCGTGTTGATTCTGCCAGAGGTATCCGACGTAAGCGCTCACTCACTCCTAAGAAAATATCAGCATCTGAAACGTTATTTCACCTCAAAACCACGTATTTCATCCGCCAGACATCAAATCAACAGCCCAATAAACCGCGCTCTACTACTACATTACTACATCATGTGTAGGAAATCCTTATTGTGTTATTTTTACACTTTCCTAATTAAAAAGAAAGCTCAAAAAACAACTTAATACACTGATAATAAGATTATTAAAAATAATAAGTGGTAAAAATGAGAAACTATTTAATCTGTGTAGTAGTAATGTAGATGTGCAAAATTTCGCTTACGAACCTATACATCACATATTTGTTAAGTGAATAAGCACTTTTTGTGAACTATTCATTCGAATCAATATTTACGTAATTAAACCAATGTAATATGAGGAAGTTATTTACACTCACTTTTGCTTTTCTGTTGAGCGTCACGTTGCTCTATGGGCAAAATAGAACCGTCACCGGTTCGGTCAAAGACAGCCAAAGCATGCTCGCACTACCTGGCGTCTCGGTGACGGTTAGCGGTAAGTCTGCGGGTACTCAGACGGACGAGGCGGGTCGTTATACCCTAGAGGTCGAGCCGACCGATTCTTTGGTGTTTTCATTCGTCGGCTATGTTTCACAAACCTTATCGGTTGATGATAGAACAGAGGTCAATGTTTTTCTAGACGATCAGAATCAAGCGTTAGAAGAGGTTGTGGTCGTCGGGTACGGGACGGTGAAGAAAGTCGACCTAACCGGATCAATCGGAAGCGTCAAGTCAGAAGAGATCGTTAAGCAGCCCGCGATGTCCGCCATGCAGTCCGTACAAGGAAAAGTCGCCGGTTTGAATATCACCGCATCAGAAGCACCAGGATCAACGCCACAAGTTGTCGTTCGCGGACTCGGAACCGCCTTAGGGGGTAGAAACCCCCTATACATCGTCGATGGCTTTCCCACCGATAATCTCAACAGTATTAATCCTTCCGATATTGAGTCTATCGATGTGCTTAAGGATGCCTCATCCGCATCCATTTATGGTGTGCGAGCCGCCAATGGTGTCATTATGGTGACGACTAAACAAGGTCGCGCAGGATCGGTCAAAATTGGTTACGAAAGCTACGTGGGGCTGAAAAGCATGCTCAATAAAGTGAATATGGCTGATGCGTCCCAATATGTTGCTTATTACAATGAGAATATACAAGGAATTGGAGACGGAACACTACTTGCCGAAAACCAAAGAGAAAACACCGATTGGTTTGGTGAACTTTTGGAGACGGGTACTGTTTACAATAACTCGGTAAACATTTCTGGAGGATCCGAAGTGGTTGATTATTACGTAAGTGCAACTAATTTTACGGAGAACGGCCTATTAGATGGTTCACGTTTTGTACGAAATACAATACGGAACAACAACACCTATAAATTTCTGGACAACAGGTTACGTTTTATGCAAAACCTGAACCTCAGCTTTAATCAAGCAACACCTAAACCTTATGGATCGTTTAATGACGCCTACCGCCAGACACCACTGGCACCTGTTAGGTTCGACAACGGGCGCTACGGTACTTCCATTTATAATACCACGACAGGAATGGCGGGGTATGAATTTGCGCAGGGTGAGGGAACAGGGAACCTAAACTCCATCGGAAACCCGGTATACGGTGTTTTAAGGAATAATGAGCGCACAGGATCTACCCGGATCCAGGGTGGTATTGAAGGCGAGTTTCAGATCACCGATTTCTTAAAAATAAATTCGCGTATTGGTGGGACAAAGGTTTACAGTAACACGCGTGGATTTACCGATATTCGTGATTCCTGGCTGAATGGAAATCCATTGCGCAGTGAACAAGAATTCGATCAACTCAAGAACGATAATCCGAATGTAACCACGTATGCTAACAATAGCCTTCGCTATTCAAAAAGGGAGGATTTCCGTTGGCAATGGGAAACGTTTCTGACTTTTGATAAGAATTTCAACGGTCATCATTTGAACGCCGTCCTCGGTTTCTCGAGAGATAAAACAGGAATCTCCAATGAGATTTCCGGCACAGGTTATGATGTCCTCCCGCAAGAGCAGTACTGGAATTTGGATTTAGCGTCATTGGAATACAACAAGGTCCTTAACCAAACCCATTATACACCGGTTGCACTTGCCTCCTATTTCGGTCGTGTTCAATACAATTACAACAGCAAGTACTACGCGACGGCAACATTCAGGCGTGATGGATCCAGCGTATTTAAGAGTACCGGTAATTATTTTGATAACTTCCCGTCATTTGGGCTAGGTTGGACGGTAACCAACGAAGACTTTATGAGTGATATCACTGCATTGAATTTTCTGAAACTCCGTGCCAACTGGGGTGTGTTGGGTAACCAGGATATTCCTTTGAATGTGTCCCAAATTCTGAGTGAAGATGGTAGTTCTAATTATAATTACGTGTTCGGACCTGCGCAAAATCTCGTTTTAGGTGCAGCATTTGGAAGCCCTGCCCTTCCCGTCTTCTGGGAGCGTACCGAGGAACTTGGGTTTGGATTAGACTTTGAAATGTTTGACCGTAAACTCTCTGGATCGGTTGACTATTATAATAAACTCAATACCAATGTCATTATGAACGTACAACCGGTATTGAACTCCGCTTATTCAACGAACTTTTATGACCATGGTGGCAAAGTGAGAAACAACGGTATCGAGGTTGTTTTAAACTGGAGAAATTCAGTGTCAGAAGATTTCAACTATAACATCGGTGTAAATTACGCTTACAATCATAACGAATTGACTGACGTAAAACCGGCGTATGACGGAATGATTGGTGGAAGCCTTTCTAACGGGCAAATTACCAAACGGATCATGAGCGGTCAGCCCATCTACGGCTGGTGGATGTGGGAGGCCGATGGCGTTTGGCAAAACACCGATGAAATCGCTGAGAATGCCGCCTACGGATCTCCACGTCCAGGACATTTACGTTATAAAGATCAGAATGAAGATGGCGTAATTGATGATCGCGATAAGGTATTCATGGGATCGTTCATGCCTAGTTCAACCTACGGCTTTACACTCGGAATCAATTATAAAGCCTTCGATTTTTCCATGGCTGGATACGGAGTGGCAGGCAACAAGGTTTACAATGCCTTGAAAGGTGTTAGAATCAATGGCGGTGAAAACATCACCGAGCATACATTCAATAATCGCTGGACCGGCGAAAACTCAACCAATACGCATCCAGGCGCCGACCGCGATTCATACGCGTCAAGTTATTACTTGGAAGCCGGTGATTATTTCCGGATCAACAATCTCACACTCGGTTACACCTTTGAACGGTTGTATTCCTCCAATTCAAACATAAGACTGTACGTGACCGCACAGAATCCTTTTATGTTCACCAAATATTCAGGTTTCTCGCCTGAGATACCGAGTGATGGTAACCCGCAGTTGACCTCGGGTATCGAGCTTTCCGCCTATCCAACGACTCGAAATTTCTTATTTGGTATAAACGTACAGTTCTAATCAATTAAAGCAGAACAATCATGAAATTAAGAAAGTTAAATATACCGATTCTATTTGCAACAGGTCTTTTAATGATGGGTTGCGCAGACGATTTTTTGGACGTGCCTTCCCAAGAAAGGGTTGAAGCTGAACATAGTGGAGAAAACTACCACCCCGAAACACTTGTCAATGGGGTATATGGGATGTTTACCGATTGGAATTACGGTTTTGCGTTCTTAGGCATCAGCGAAATCATTTCCGACAATGCAAACAAAGGCTCCTCACCAACCGATACCGGAACAGATAAGGATATCCTTGATGCATTAACCTACACCTCAACAGCCGCATCTTTTGCTTCCCTATGGGAGCATTGGTACAAGTCTATTGGGCGTGCATCGGAAGCCATCCTCTACGCCCAGGAGTACGAAATGGAGGATGAAAGCTATCGTCAACGATTGATCGCTGAGGCTCGCTTCCTTCGCGCCTTAAACTATTTCTATCTAGTGAGAGGTTGGGGCGACATTCCTATTCAAGAAATCGATCTGATCGATCGTGCACCCACAGACCAGGTCTACGATTATATCGAAACCGACCTCAATTTTGCGATCGAAAACCTACCGGTTAAGTCCGCTTATGCTGCGAAGGATCTCGGACGCGCCACCAAAGGGGCAGCACAGGCCTTACTGGCTAAAGTTCACTTATACCAACAGGAATGGCAACCAGCCTATGATTTAGCCCAGGCAGTTATTAACTCTGGCGAATATGGTCTAGAAGCGGACTATGCTACGATCTGGCGTTCTACCGGTGAAAATGGCACCGAATCTATCTTCGAATTTCAGGCCAGAGGTGAATCGATAGCACACGGAGTACAACAATACTCACAGGTGCAGGGCCCACGCGGTGGTACCGCGGGAATCGGCTGGGGATTTAACGTGCCTTCTGACAACCTGCTGGAGGCTTTTAACACAGAGAACGATGAAATCCGTAGGGATGCCACGATCATTTTTCGTGGAGAAATACTCTACGATGGTCGTGAAATATTCAACACGGAAAATCCGATGTATAACGAGAAGGCGTATTCTTCGGCGAACGGTGGCGCAGACGACACAGACAAGAACATACGGTATCTTCGTCTTGGTGAGCTGTATCTCATCAAAGCAGAAGCGGCCAATGAACTTGGTAATTCAGCTGAAGCGCTCTCGGCCCTGAATGCGATCCGTTCCCGAGTGGAATTACCGACGATTAGCAATAGTGACCAATCCGCATTACGGCAATCAATTTGGAAGGAACGTCGTTTAGAGCTGGCCTTTGAACATGATCGTTGGTTTGACTTGGTACGTACCAAACAGGCCGAAGTCGCCATGCCTGCAGCTGGTAAGAATTTCCTGACCAAACACTATTTGTTTCCGATTCCGAACAATCAGTTAATACAAACACCAGACATGCAACAAAATACGGGATGGTAACTTAACCATCTGCTACAATTTCACGGGAAAGGTTGTCACCTTTCCCGCGATCTCTAGAAATGAAACATGAAACCTATTTATCTAATCTTAATTTGCTTTTTTTTGCACGCCTGCTCGAAATCCACAGATGGCGATTCCAGAAGGAAAGGATCGTTTTCGCTTTCGAAATTAGAAGTCAATGAGCAAAACTTGATCAACGATGCTAAAGGCGTCACTTTAGATCCGAGATTAGTCTTGACCTTCGATGAACCCATCAATCAGCAAGATATCCAGCCCCATATCCGATTGCTGGATAGCAGTAAAGCGATGGTTGGCTTTCGGGCAAGCATGACGGGTGAAGGTCGTAAGATTAGTATTCAGCCGGATGAGCTGCTCAATCCATTGACTCGCTATCAAATTTCAATCAGCAGTGCGCTAAAAAGCGCAAACGGTACAACTGTTGATAAACCCTACGATTTGAGTTTCACAACTGCTATTGATTCGAGTGATAAATTCGATCGATTTCAGAATCGTGAAGATCTACTCGATTTGATACAGCGGCAAACTTTTTCCTATTTCTGGGATTTCGCCCACCCCTCTTCTGGAATGATCCGAGAACGCAGCAGTTCGAACGAAACAGTAACGACCGGTGGTACTGGTTTCGGTATAATGGCTATTGTAACTGCGGTTCATCGCGATTTTATCAGTCACGCACAAGGCCTGGGACGTCTGAAGAAAATTGTCGATTTTCTAGCGAAAGCAGATCGCTATCACGGCGCGTTCTCACATTGGTATAACGGTGCTACCGGAGAAACACAACCTTTTAGTGAAAAGGACGACGGAGCAGATCTGGTCGAAACAGGACTTTTGATACAAGGATTACTCGCCGCTCGGGCCTTTTTTGACGACCCTTCATTAAACTTATCGATTAACAAGCTAATCGAACAGGTCGAGTGGTCGCATTTCCAAAATGGGCAAGAAGTACTATTCTGGCACTGGAGTCCCAATCACGCTTGGGATCTCGACTTAAAAATTCAAGGATGGAACGAATCCTTGATCGTTTATGTCTTGGCAGCTGGGTCCAGCAAATATAGCATAGACAAACCGACTTACGATCAAGGTTGGGCAGGTAACGGAAAAATTAGAAACGGTAAATCGTTCTTCGACATTACACTCCCTCTGGGTCCGGACTATGGAGGCCCGTTATTTACCACGCAATATAGTTTTCTAGGTTTAAACCCTAATGGGCTTCGAGATGAGTACGCAGATTACGGCGAACAAGCCAAAAACCAAACGCTCATCAATCGTGCTTACTGCATGGATAACCCCTTGACTTATTATGGATACTCCGAGCAGGTTTGGGGCTTGAGTTCTGGCGATATCCCCTCTGGTTACGGCGCACAATCTCCATCTAATGATATTGGAGTAATTGCCCCAACAGCGGCCATTGCTTCCCTGCCTTACACTCCTGAGGAATCTATAGAAGCCTTAGAATTCTTTTATTATAAACTAGGGGATCGACTATGGGGCCAGTATGGTTTCAAGGATGGTTTCTCTCTAGATGAAGGGTGGTTTTCCGAGAGCTATTTAGCTATCGATCAAGGCCCCATCATTATCGGTATTGAAAACTACCGGAGTGGATTAATCTGGGATTTGGTTATGGCCGCCCCAGAAATAAGAAGCGGATTAAATAAACTTGGCTTTACAAGCACAAACAATTAAAAATACATGAAGATACGCAACATTACATTCGCACTAATGATTCTGGCGGCTGGACTACAAAGCTGTCAAAATACACCACGAGAAAATCAGCAATCCGATAACCGCTCCAACGACAGCACAGCGTTAACGGACGATTCGTTGATGACTAGAATTCAGCAACAGACTTTCCGTTATTTCTGGGAGGGTGCTGAGCCCAACTCGGGTCTAGCACGAGAACGCATCCATATGGATGGCGACTATCCACAAAATGACGAAAACGTCATTACGATGGGTGGAAGTGGATTTGGGATTATGGGTATCATAGTCGCAATAGAACGAGGTTTTATCTCAAAAGAAGAGGGACAGCAACGTCTCCATAAGATCGTAGATTATCTAGGTGAAATCCCTCGTTTTAAGGGGGCCTGGTCTCATTGGTATTTCGGCGATACCGGGCAGGTGAAGGCTTTTAGTGAAAAAGACAACGGTGGAGATCTGGTCGAAACCGCTTTTTTAACTCAAGCACTCCTTGTGGTAAGGGAATATTTTAAAGATGGTACATCCGAGCAACAAGAAATTGCAAATAAAGCAGACGAACTTTGGAAGGGCGTGAATTGGAATCATTACACCAATGGAGAAAATGTTTTGCTATGGCATTGGAGTCCCTCCCACGATTTTGGAATGAACCACCCGATACGAGGTTACGACGAATGCTTGGTGACCTACGTTCTAGCAGCTGCCTCACCAACCCACCCTATTGATGCCAGCGTATACCATGAAGGCTGGGCCCGTGGAGGGGATATCCGTTCCGATGAGGAGAAATTAGGTATTCCTATCGGAATCGAGCACAACGCCAAAGGGGACCAAGTTGGGCCTTTATTCTGGGCACATTATTCCTTCATGGGCCTCAATCCAATGGGACTAAAGGACGATTATGTCAATTATGAAGACGTTGTCAGAAATCATGCACGTATCAATATCGCTTACGCTGAAGAAAATCCCAACGGTTACAAAGGCTATGGCGCAGATAAAGGATGGGGATGGACCGCATCTTATACCATTACCGGATATAATGCACATCATCCCGATAATGATCCATCCGTTATCAGTCCGACAGCTGCACTTTCATCAACGCCGTATACGCCCAAGGAAAGTCTCGCATTTGGTCGTTATCTTTTCAACGAGCTGGAAAGTAAAATATGGGGGGAATACGGTTTTTACGATGCTTATAGCGAAACTGAAAACTGGTTTCCGCAACGCTACCTAGCGATCGATCAGGGGCCAATTGTGGTTATGATCGAAAATCACAGAACGGGTTTGATCTGGAATCTGTTTATGCAAGCCCCGGAAATTCAACAGGGACTTAAAAAATTGGGTTTCCAAAGTCCCAATATCCCCTAAAACTTTGGCGGGTTAGTTCGCTCAGCTCCTTTTTTTGGGGCTGAGTTTTTTTGATGGCCTCAAGTATTTCGCCATCATCTTATTCAATCAATGAGTAGAAATCATATTTAATCGTGAGAAGACACGAAATAATGGATTTCAATAAAGCGCTCAAACTCGCTTTCATCGTCTCGGCTGAGCTGAAAATGGTTCACTTGACCTCCCAGGCGTAGGTGCTCCGTTGGTAAGGATTCCGAGTCTTTGTCGTGAGCAATGAGAAAAACATGGCCGCTTTCACTATCGGTTAATTCGTAGACCGTGTAGGTCTCTTCAATAGGGACGTGAGTAAATACATCAATCACCGGCACCACAATATATCCGGTGGTATGCCCCTGTCCTTCCAGCCGTCTAGGCATCCCCTCAACAAGCACGTTCGATCCAACCTCAACGCCTTCGAGACTGGATCCTGCCCCCAATATTTCTGGCTTATATCGATCAAAGGCTTCGCTCAGATAGTCGTCAAACCGGCCCTGTACAGCCATACGTTCCGAATGGGTTAAGCTCGAAAGCGCTAAATCAAGATACAAAACTGCGTTTTGCTTCTCCCAACCCGAGCCGGATAATTTATCGACCTCCGAGCGGGAGATCATATCATCGTCTGCTCTGGTAAAAATATTGTAAAAATGTCCCCCATTATCAAGGAGATCAATCGCTTGTGCGGCGCTTTCGAAGGTTTGAATCTTTTCCATAAAGATGTTGTTGCTTTCTTTACTAACAACTACACCAGCACTCTGTTTTACAACAGGCCGAATATCGGCCATTAATTCCAGTTGTCCTCAAAATATTGAATGTACTCCAAGAACATCGGTTCTTCCTCTGCGTTCGCTAGAACGATATTTTTCCATTCATCGAATTTCGCTCGATCCTTAATATGGAAGTAACTCTGCGTCATATTGATGGCCATTTCGGCTCGTTGAAATGCATCCGAGGTCAATTCAATTCCTTTTTTATAGGCCTTTTCCGCTTCAGAAAGATTATTGAGGTGTTTTAGAGCAAATCCCAATTCCCGATAATACCAAAAGCTTTGCGGATCACTCTCAATGGCTTGATTCAAGATCATAACAGCTTTGTAAAAACTGCCAGTGGCGTTGTATGCGAAACCAATTTCATACTTTAAACCTGGATAGCTTGGATCTTCTTGATACGCGTTTAATAAGATGGGTAAAGCTAGATGACTTGCACCAGCACCATTCATCGCACTACCAACCCCTACCCGATGTGAAATAAACTCTTGATTATCGCGATAGGCTTGAAGCCATTCAGGTCGATCTTCCAATTCCAGGGCTTCGATTTGTGATGGGCTAAGCAATGCCACATCCATTGTATTGCGATCTAAACGGGTTCTAATCGCGGAGCTATCCAATCGAGGAAGTTTTTCCAAGTGCCCATCTCTCATCTCCACGGCCGCCTCAAAATGAAAAGTATAGCCCGCCTTAGGGTCAATAAAAATTAAACCTAAAGAATACGTGCTTTCACCCTCTTGCTTGTCAAATAGGACCCAACGGTCTCGAGCATCATAAAATTTGGTATCAAAAGCGGGGCTGGACTCTTGTCCAATCGCGAGCTGACAAATAGCCAACAACAATAAGCACAGTCTGATCATATTCTAATCCTCCGTCACTAAATTCGTAAATTAAATGCAAAAGATCATGAATCAGGCATACATTTAACGATCACAATGCAATCCCTGCTGAATTCCGTCAGCCCCTAACAGAGCAGAAGCCTGTGGCTCGGGGGTCTGGGACCCACTAATGGTCAAAATTAAGGCAAAAAGGGTCAATTAGCCGCGGGTATCTAATTTAACGGGATGCGCAAACAGACCTCTAAAATTTGCCCAACAGTCGGCGATCATCCAGAGCGCAATCAACCACAGTACAATAATCATCGGTAGCCCCTGAGGCGCAACAGTTAAATGGGTTAGCAAAACCCCCACTAAGACTGGGAATATAATCAGGATACCCAAAGGTCGAGTTCTTGGTATTAGTATCAACAGGCCTCCTACTAATTCCGCCGCAGCTACCAAAGGCATAAGCCAGCTGACTTCCGCCATTGCCATACTATCTTTAATGAGCTCTTCAGGAAGATTTTCAGGAACGGGCATGTAGTTAAAAAATTTGCTCAACCCACCGTTTATCAAAACAAGGCCGAACAAACAAAACAGTATCGTTTTCAATATTTTCATTTTGGTGAGATTTAGGTGGTTAAAAAAGGACGCGATATGGAAGCGTCATATCTGTCCTTCACATAGTTCTTTAAGTTGTTTCAAGGCCATTGGGTAGGACGAATTCATATGGTACACCGAATCCGCAGCGGTATCCAACTCGACGATTACCGTCGTTGTTCCATTTTGCTCATTAAAATGATAATTTTCCAAAGCACCTGCCCATTCTTCAACCTCCTTACCTTGGGTAATCTCCTGATCATCGTCCAAATAACCATAATGGCAAATCGACACAAATTCCCCTGGTATATGTTCCGCAATGCGAGCAATCATACCTTGCTTTTTTCCCGCTTTGTCTATCGCTGTAAAATAGATCTTGTCCCCTTTATTCCAACCGCCTTCAAAATCCGATGTGGGATGAAAGACTTTCGTCCACAAACGATAAGTGTCCTTTCCTAACATGACGTCGCTAACTTGGTCTACAGGCGCTTGAATGTCAATTTTATATTGTTGTCTTTGCATAGCTAATAGTTTCGGAGATGGCACTCTTTTCTCCCGTTTCTAACGCAATTTAGTAAACACATTCCCAAGAGAACCTGCCATAAGGCAAGAAAAAAAAGTCATCGATAAAGTCCTATATTAAAAATCAAATACTTGTCAATTTTTCGGTTGCAAACAAT
>JBQDCW010000046.1:0-16387 GCA_052092145.1 Sphingobacterium sp.
CCGTATGCGGTACGAACCTATGCCAAACAATTCATTATCCGTTCGAGCAATGTAACCAGGCGTAACCTGATTACTTCCTGCTATCTCGTAAACTCTGTTCGTTCCGACAACAATCCGCAAGGCTTCAACATTGAAAAGTTTGCGGTGGTTGAAAACAGGGACATAGAAGTTATTGAACGCTAAAAAAACAATCTTATGGAAGCATTATCAGATTTAAACACGTTCGCAAAAATCCTTACAGACAAAGGATATAACGGTTATTTCCATACGCAGGGTGCGTATGCCGGAAAGCTGAAAGACAGCATCAGCGATTACCTCGAAAGCCGCCAAAAAGGTGCAGACACTTTACCTAAACAGGATTTGTTGCTGACAGGCTACCTGCAATGGTCGGGCGAAGACAAGCCAAGTGTACAATGCAGTATGTGGGTAAAATACCTGAACGGCAAATTTTCTCTCAACAGAATGGAGGTAGCAAGAAAAGACCAATTTGGGCAATTGCTCAAAAAATCGGAACTGGCAAACCTGTCTGTAATATCCGCACCCAAAGCGGTGGAAGCGGTGGCATTGGTCAACGATGCACCGAAACAAAAGGCAGGGAAAAGCCCTAAGCGTTTCAAGCTATAACAATAGAAATAGTAAGGCTATGAAAAAATTAAGAGCAAATATGGATAGGTATTTTGATAAGCTCGACGAACGTTGGCAGGCATTGCCAGTGCGCAAACAGCACCAATATACCCTGTACTTTTTTGTGGGTTATCTCTTGCTGACCGCAGGGGTTATCGGCAAAGTAATGTACGATACGGGGAAGCCCAATGATGCTATCAACATCAGGCATATCGAGAACCCTATTCTTAAAAAGAATGAAAGTCCTGCAAGATTACGGGACACAGTATCAACAACTTTAAAAAATAAGATTTATGAAAGAAAATGAGAACAAAAAATCGGTTGTTCGGGTAACCGGGGGAAGCCCGAAAGAAACCGCTGATGTGCTTCAAAACGGTACACAGAATAATAAGGAAAAGCTCAAAAAACCTTTAATCTTCGGCTTAATGGCGATTGTCTTCGTGGGTTGTATGTACCTCATATTTAAACCGTCCGAAGATAAAAAGGTAATCGAAAATGTGGGGCTAAACGATGCCGTACCACAGGCTACCGGAGCGGGAATGCCTGCCGACAAAGGCAAAGCGTATGAGCAGGAAATGCTCGAACGCAAAGAGCAGGAAAAACGCAATGCGCTTGCAACGCTTTCCGACTACTGGAACACGGAAGAGAAGGAAGAACCGACCGATGAGCAGTTTCCTGAAGATGAGGAAAGCAACGGCTTTAGCGGAGGTGGCAGAAATGCTGGAAGAAACGGCAATCCTGGGTTGAACAGCTACCGAAATATGCAAAGTACATTGGGTTCATTCTATCAGGATAATAATTCGGAAACAATGGAACTCCGCAGGCAACTGGACGAAATGAAAGAAAAGCTGGCTGAAAAAGATGTGCCACCTGTTGCCACCGTAGATGACCAACTTAAACTAATGGAGAAGTCCTATGAAATGGCTGCAAAATATCTTCCGCAGAATGCTAATACCGGAACTGCCGCCCCTGCTAATGGTGCTGTTCCGGGTGCTGTTGGTGCAGCGGGTGCTAATCAAAAAGAGCTTTTTGTATCGTTTACGCCTGCAAGAAAGAACACCGTATCAGCCCTGTATCGGGAGCCTACGGACAGTGCTTTTTTAGCCGATTGGAGCGAAACAAAGAACCGTGGCTTTTATACTACCGGTTCTGTGGAGCAGGTGGTACAACCTAAAAACAGCATAAAAGCCTGCGTACACGATGCCCAAACGGTTATTGGCGAAACGGGTGTGCGTTTGCGATTGTTAGAACCTGCCCAAACGCCACAGCGTACCATTCCAAAAGGAACAATTGTAACTGCTAATGCCAAATTTCAGAATGGCAGGTTACAATTAAAGATTACCTCGATAGAACTGGAGGGCAATATCATCCCGGTAGATATTACCATTTACGATTTGGACGGGCAGCAAGGATTATACGTTCCGTATTCGCCCGAAATGAATGCCCTTACCGAAATGGCAGGCAATATGAGCCAGACAGGTGGAACGAGCATAATGCTCACACAGAATGCCGGACAACAGGTTGCCGCAGATTTAAGCAAAGGAGTGGTACAGGGAATTTCGGGCTATTTCGCCAAAAAGGTAAGAACCCCAAAAGTTATGCTGAAAGCAGGACATCAGGTCTTTCTTGTATCTAAAAAATAATGTTGAACTCAAATAAATAAAACAATGAAAAATCATTTAAAAACCTTTTGGGCTTTTGCCCTGATACTCGGCTTTGCCGTACAATCTTATGCACAGGACAGCATCAGAACTCCGCTTGCGTTGGGCAAGATAGAACCGTATAAAATGGAAGTTACCTACGATAAGACTTCACACCTGATTTTTCCAACCGCTATCCGTTATGTGGATTTGGGAAGCGAATACCTGATTGCTGGTAAAGCTGAAGATGCGGAAAACGTGTTGCGTGTAAAAGCATCGGTAAGGGATTTTGAAGCGGAAACCAATTTTTCCGTTATCACGAATGACGGACGTTTTTACAGCTTTAATGTGTATTACAGTTCTTATCCCGAAGCATTGAGCTATGACCTGCTGACAATGCAAAAGGCAGTGGACAAAGCCAATGGTAACGATGTGCTTTTTGAAGAATTGGGCAACAATTCTCCGTCATTGGCGGGCTTGCTGTTGGAAACGATTTACAAGAAAGACAAACGTATTGTAAAGCATATCGGGGCTAAGAGCTTCGGCATTCAGTTTATCCTGAAAGGCATCTACATACACAACGGCAAATACTATTTCCACACGGAATTGAGAAACCGTACCAATGTGCCGTTTCAGATTGATTTTGTGAATTTCAAAGTGGTGGATAAAAAGGTAGCCAAACGTACCGTAGTACAGGAACGCCCGATGATACCGTTACGCACTTACAAACCATTGGATGAGATTGGCGGTAAAACAACCGAACAAAACGTGTTCCTTTTAGACCAGTTTACCATTGCCGATGACAAGGTACTGCTGATTGAAATTTTCGAGAAAAACGGAGGCAGGCATCAAACGCTTCAGATAGAAAACTCCGATTTAATCAAGGCTCGTTTGATTGACGATATGCACCTGAAATTTTAATAACCCTTTTAAAATAATTATATGAAAAAGTATATCTATACCGTGATGCTCATCTTGATGGCCATCACGGTAACACAGGCACAAAGAATGCTCCCAAAACAGAAAGGACTGGAAGTAAATGCAGGTGTATCATCCAACGATAAAATCGGTAATGATTATTACCTCAATATTGGAATGACCGTAAACGGTAAAAACGGCAACTATCAGCTTTGGGCGTTGGAATATACGCATCAATACCACGACTACAAAGACCTCCGCATACCGCAGGAAACTTATGCCGCCGAGGGTGGTTACAGTTTCTTCCTCTTGGGCGATGCCCGTAAGAACATCACATTGAACTTCGGAATAACAGGCGTAGTCGGTTATGAAAGCATCAATCGTGGCGAAGCGATGTTGTATGACGGAGCAAAGATTTTGAGCGAGGACAACTTCATTTATGGAGCTGGCGGACGGCTCACTTTTGAAACGTACCTGTCCGACCGATTTGTATTAGTCCTGCAAGGGCGTACAAAAGTCCTTTGGGGTACAGACTTAAAACAGTTCCGACCGTCCGCAGGTGTGGGATTAAGGTTTAATTTTTAAAACGTAAAAACAATGATAGCAATGTTCAATAAATTCAGAATAGGATTACTGCCGATATATGTATTGCTGGCAATCCTCACAGCTTCGGTTTCTTTGGTATCTTGTAGCATAGACGATGAACTCGAAATACAGAACGATTTTCCTTTTGAGGTAAACGTGATGCCAGTTCCCAAAGATGTAGCCAACGGGCAGACGGTAGAAATACGCATTACCATACAGCGAAGCGGTAATTACAGCAACACGCAATACTATCTCCGCTATTTCCAGTTTGACGGACAGGGAACGCTTCGGTATTATGATGAACCCGCGTACCTGCCAAACGATTTGTATTCGTTACCAACTGAACAATTCAGGTTGTATTACACTTCAACATCTGCCGTATTTCAATCTTTTGAGGTTTG
Source organism: Sphingobacterium sp. (assembly GCA_052092145.1). GTDB lineage: Bacteria > Bacteroidota > Bacteroidia > Sphingobacteriales > Sphingobacteriaceae > Sphingobacterium. The sequence goes on from JBQDCW010000046.1 coordinate 4,169, forward strand.
GATTTCGGATAGCTTCGGGAACGAAAAGCAATTGAGCTTTCATTTTAATAGTAGTGATTAGAAACTAATTTAGAATTTAAAAAAGCCGGATTGACATATTTCAATTCGGCTTTTATTTGATTAATTACTTTTTACTGATACCGTTCTTCGCTCTAAAAGACTTCTCCACCCAATCATCAGAAAAGCCAAAACACCAAAAACAAATCCTATCCACGGATTATATACCACACCTTTTGTAATGATTATCCAACCGCCTACGGTTGTTCCCAAGGTTACGCCCAAGTTGCCGAATGAAGTCGCTAAGCTGTTGGCAAATTCCAAACTGTCTGGCACTGATGAAATCATATAGGTAGAAGCGTTCAGGAAGCTGGGAGAATACAGGAAACCCCAAATGCCAATCACGACAATGGTCGCTAAGGTGTTTCCGCCCGAAAATTGCAATAATATAGGTATCAGAATAGTTCCCGAAAGGAAAAAAGCGGTTGTTTTTGCAATGTTCTTATTCAGCATTTTCCCTGCAACCCAATTGGAAAACACACCGATAACACCAAATACAAACAGCATATAGCTGACCATTGTGTTGTCCATACCCTTTGCTTTGTTCAGGTACTCCGCAAAATAACTGTATGTGGAAAACCAAGCCGTAATCATAAAGAAGTTCATTGCCGTACTGATGATAAAAGTAGGTTTGGTCAATATCTTTAACTGACTTCCGTAAGATTTCTTTTCCGTTACGGGCATTGACGGCAACACCAAGTATATCCCTGCCAAAGCCACAACACTCACGATTGTCTGCACCACAAAAGAGTATTCCCAAGACCATAAACTTGCTAACCAGGTTGCAAAAGGAACAGTTGTAACCATTGCAATAGCAACACCGCTGAATACGATGCTCATCAATTCGTTTTCCCGTTTTTTATCTGCCCGTGAAACGGCAACCGACAAAGCCGTTGCTATATAAACAGGTTGCAGAAAGGCGGGCAATATCCTGACCAGCATTAAAAGCCAGAAAGGTGGCGAAAAAGAAGATACTACTCCAGTTATCAGAAAAATAAAGATAGCCGTAAGCATTACTTTTTTGCGGTCAAATCCCGATGCCAATAAGGTCATAAAAGGGCCTGTCAGGGCGATGACCAAAGCAAAGGCACTCAATAAATATCCCGCCTTGTCAATGCTTATCTGATAGTGTTCTGCTACTTGTGGCAGAATGCCAATGATGCCAAATTCCGTTGTAATGACAGCCAAAAATCCAAGGCAACCGATGTATGCGTATTTCTTCATCGTAATAAATTCGTTTGAAATGAGCCTCAAAATTAGTTATCAATCGCTACTTTTGCATAGTACACAGCCAATTGTGAGGTACTAACAAGTTTGTAAGTAATGGGAAAAAGAAAGGAAAATTCAACCAATATGTTGAATGAGAAAGTTATAATGGAATGTGAGTTAATGTATGCCGTATGTAAAATCGGTGGACGGTGGAAATTGCTGATTTTGTGCAAGCTCGAAAATGGTAAGTTACGTTTCAGCGAGATAAAAAGACTTATTCCCGAAATTACAGAGCGTATGCTTGCCCTGCAATTACGTGAGTTGGAAAAAGACGGTTTGGTAAAACGTACCGTTTATGCAGAAGTGCCGCCAAGGGTGGATTATGAACTGACCGACATTTCCAAAGATTTAGTGCCTGTGTGGCGACAATTAGAAGACTGGGCAGTGAAACACAAAAGACTTGTTCAGAAATGATAATATCACAATCCTTTGGATTTCTCGTTTGAGGTACATCTAAAAATATTTTTCGTAAATTCAAGGGGCTGAAATAAAGGAGTTTCATTATGGTTGCATCATTGGTTATAGGGATAATATTTTTGGTTGCAGGCTTGGGACTTCGTTACTGGATTAACCGAAGAAAGTTTTACAGGCGCAGCCCTATGGGAGCAGAGGGCTTCTCATCTTATGAAAGTTCGGTTTTCATTAAACCTAGATTATGCATTAGCTTTTGATATTTTGTTATAAGTATTTAACTTTAAGTATCTTATTTGTGTAATAATTTTCACCATTATGGTTAATTTGCCAATTGAATATTCAGACAAGCCCGTTACTGCTTTTGGAGGTATGAGTTTATTGAAACGCCTAGTTGATAAAGTTGGGATTATGGAACAACTTTCCCAGCTCTCGCTTCCATCCCCAGGCTCCAATCGAGGTTATAAACCTGAAGACTTAATCTTATCGTTTTGGCTTGGGATTTGGACAGGTGCTTCTCGTTATATTCATTGTGATTGGTTACGTCATGATAAGGTGTTGCAGGATATTTTCTGTTTGAAACAGATGCCCTCTCAAAGTACTTATAGTCGATATTTTGGTAAATTCACTCAAAGGGTAAACACCGAAGTATTCCCCGTTCTTCAAGACTGGTTTATGAATCAGTTTGATATCAATAACATCACTGTTGACTTCGATAGTACAGTTATTACCCGTCATGGAGAACAAGAAGGTAGTGCCAAAGGTTATAATCCTAATAAACGAGGTCGTAACTCACATCATCCCTTGATGGCTTTTATTAGTCAAACTCGCATGGTCGCTAATGCGTGGTTGCGCCCCGGTAATACAGCAGCAAGTTCTTCTTGTGTTAGTTTTATGCGAGAAACTTTTGAGCAATGTCTTAGCAGTAAAAAAGTAGGTTTGGTACGCGCAGATAGCGGATTTTATACAGAAGATATTTTATCCTATCTGGAAGAAGAACAAAAAAACTATGTGATTGCTGTTCGTATGTATTCGACGGTAAAATCTGAGGTATTAGGTAATCGTGAGTGGATCTCTCTAGCTAAAGGTATTGAGCTTTCTGAAATGCGGTTTTCCCATCCTAATGGAAAACCCCGTCGGTACATCATCGTTAAAAAACGTATGGAAGAAAGACCTAATAGTGGAGGGAAGTTATTCGAAGACCTTCCTGGATATCGATTCAGTTGTTATGTTACTAACTTGGATCTACCTCTAGATCAAATATGGAATTTGTATAACAGCAGAGCGGATTGTGAAAATAGAATTAAAGAACTTAAACAGGATTTTGGTTTAGAAAACTTCTGTCTAAAGGATTTTTGGGCTACAGAGGCTTCATTCAGAATGATCATAGTAGCTTATAACTTAATCAGTTTATTCCGACATTTTGCACTTAATGAACGCAATACGGCAACACATCGAACATTGAAATCCTATTGCTTTGCATTAGGAGCTTGGACGGCTAACCATGCTGGAAAGAAGGTACTAAAAATAGCACTACCTGTAAAAAAAAGACAATGGATGGACTCAATATTTAACAAAATTGAAAACCTTCCCCCTAAGCTTAATTATTCCTAATGCATATTGCGGGTTAAATTGATTGAAAAGGTTGGCAAATGGGTAGCTTACGCACTGATTGTTTTTGGACTTTTGTCACTTTGGGTTTATTCTAGTGAGAAAAAAGACGTGAAGCAACAAGAAGTAAAAAAGGAAAAGCAACTTAAATAATTATAACGAATAGACTGCGTTGAGGTTTCTTTACATTTGTAATTTCTGTTTGTTGCAAAAAAAAGTAAAGCTTGGCTTAAAGTAAAATATGCAAACGGAGCAAAGAACTTATAATTTCAGAACTTGAATTTTAAATGATTAAAAGGGAAACGCTTGAAGAAAAGCAAATAGGTATATACGTTATCACACTTATCATCAGTGTGGTTATTGGATTAAATTGGAATAACAGCAACATACTTGAAAAAACCATTGAACCCATAATCGGGATTTTGCTTTACAGTATGTTTTGTCAAATTCCGTTTTTAGAACTGAAGCACGCCCTGAAAAACCTTTCTTTTTTCAAAGCTCTATTGTTTGGAAATTTTGTACTAATCCCTTTATTGGTTTGGATTTTAATAAGCATTTTTCCAACGACATCAATAATAACACTCGGAATACTGTTAGTTCTGCTAACTCCCTGCATTGATTATGTCATTGTTTTTTCGCATTTGGGCAAAGGAAATTCTAAAGCTGTTTTGGCTTCAACTCCGTTGCTGTTTATTTTTCAAATGTTGTTACTGCCTTTGTACTTATGGGTTTTTCTTGGAAAAGAAGCAATAAACATCATTGAAATAACACCATTTGTAAAAGCATTTCTTTATTTAATCGTCATTCCGTTTTTACTTTCTATCGTAACACAAGTGGTATCAAAGTCAAGCAAAAAAGTAGGAAAAGCAATTTTAGATTTTTCAGGTTGGTTGCCTGTTCCGTTTATGGCTTTGACTTTTTTTGTGGTTATTGCTTCTCAAATCGGAGTATTGTATAACAACCCTGAACCAATTTTAAAAGTTATTCCGATTTATGTAGCATTTGCCATTATCGCCCCATTTGTCGGGAAATTATCAGCCAAAATATTTAAAGTTGATTTTTACGGTTCAAGGGCTATTTCATTTTCGACAAGCACAAGAAATTCATTAGTGGTATCGCCTCTGGCACTTGCTTTACCTGCTCCCGAAAATCAATTGGTTGCCATTGTGATTGTAACGCAGACAATCGTTGAAATCTTCTTTGAACTGATTTATATTAAAGCAATACCCGTCTTGACAAAAGAAAATAGTTAGCATTTAGTAACAACAAATCATAGCCCCGAAAATTCGGGTCTTTTTTGTACCAAACCTTACTATCAAACGCCAAACACTTCCTTTCATTGCCAATGACTACAACATTGTGCAGTCCCTTAGAAAGCCTTGATAAATTCGACTTCCACAGAAAAATGAGCAGATTATGGAAGTTATCGCAATACAAAAATCCGCACTGGACGGAATGAAGAATGAGCTAAGGGAACTTTTGGATATGACCGAAAATGCCGTACGGAAATACACCCCGATTTTCAAAGTGTAGAAGTGGCTGGATAACAAGGACGTGTATCTAATTGATATTGGATTTCGAATAGCTACGGTAATGAAAAGCAAGTGAGCTTCCAGTTCAACAGTAGTGATTAAATATCATTTATAAAAAAACAAAACCGACAGTGACGGGTCGGTTTTTTTGCTTTTCAGATTTTGAATAAAGTGTTACTTTTCTGTTGGTCAATCTTTTAATTTTATTATGTCTGTTCTATATAAGTTCAACGCTTTTTGTAAAATGCCCTCAATCGTTCTTATGGGTAAGTCTTTATTAGGATTAACTCTAAAAATTTTCATTCGGGAACGATTACCTTCTTCCAATTCGGGATGATCAAGATATTTTCCTTCAACCATCAAAATATAGGGTTCTTCAGTTTTTTTATCTATCCACAAATAGCAAAACATTTTTTTCTTGTAGCAGAGTAAGCATCCGGTGAATACCCTCAAACGGGGATTTACGGGGTATTTTTCCACCTATGTGGCATCAAGTCGCTATATGATCCTTCAAAATCAGGATCGTTAATTTTGTAGAGGACATCGGTTAACCAGTTTTGAGTGTCGACATTATGCCGTTTACAGGTTTCAAAAAGGGAGAAGATCATCGCGGCATCCTGAGCCGTTTGATGTGTACCACTAAAGAGGCTGTTCTTGCGTGAGAGGGCAATTGGCCGCATGGCATTTTCGATTTCATTATTATCCAGCATAAGGTCTCCGTGGAGCAGGTATGTGTACATGTTCTTCCAGATCTTCAAGCCGTAAGCCAATGCTTTCCCAATAGGGCTTTTGGGCAATATTTTGGGGTATTCCTGCTCCATCCAACCCTTCATCTTATCCATGATCGGCAATACTTCCTTATTTCTCAGGAAGACAATTTTATCCTCAGCCATTGCGGGCTGGGTTTCCCGGATTACTTTCTCAATGGCATACATCGACGCTATATAATCAATGGCAGTCTTGGCGCGCGCAAGATCATTGCCCGCACTTTCATCGAACTTCCGTCGTAGATGCGCTAGGCAGAATAAGTGCTTAATATCCGGGTTACCGGACAATGCCTTACTGTATCCAGCATAAGCATCGGATTGAAGAACCCCTTGAAAGTTTTCCAACATTTTTTTGGGATGAATATGCGCCCTGCTTTCACAGTATTTGAAAAAGAGTAATCCGTCAGGGGGTGAATGAAAGGCCCACATATATCCGTTGTGGCATTTCCCTTTTGTCCCCGATCGCAGCACTTTATAGGTGGTTTCGTCAGACTGAAGGTACTTCGCTGCTAAGGTTTCCCTTATTAAAGCTCTATAGATTGGTTCCAGTGCCCGGATTGTTGCAGCTACATTGTCCGAGAGTGTAGAAGATGAGATTGGGATTTTCTCACGGGTAAACATCTGCTTGATCCGGTGCAGCGGTAAATGGTATGTATATTTACTTACCAGTAAGAAGGCCAGTACAGACTCATCAAACAGGCCACTTTTTACCGTACGGGAAGGTGCCGGCGCTATGATGATACCCGTTTTGTGGATATCCATACTATTCTTAAGTGCCCATTTACGGCGGACAATGTGCTTAACCCACATTTTCAGGGGTTCAATCACCAACACCTCGCAGCAATCACTACCGATTACTTTATAGTCTGACAAATCCCCCTTAGGGTCAATAACCACTTCTTTACGCTCTATGTGCTCAGGAAGTGACATCCGTTTGGGCTTCCTTGGCGCTTTATGTGCTTTGTCCTGTTGCTTTTTAATCGCTTCTTGCAGTTCCTTGCCGACCTGTTCAATCAATGGCGCTGGCGCTTTTAGGTTAAACAGGTCTAATTGTCCCGCCACACCTAATTTTACCTGCTTATCCGAACGGATACCAAAAATTTGACGGCGGAGGTTATTCAAATCAGCGATCAATACCGACCTTTCTTCTTCCAAAACTGCCTTCTCCTTGGCCCAAGAAGCCCGGTCTAAAGCATGCGATTCTTCCAAGTCCATGCCCGCTTTTTCCAAGGCAATCTTTTCTTCTTCCAGTGCTGCATTTTCTCGCAGGCTGGCTTCATAAAGCGCTTTGTAATCGATGATTCCCACAGCACAAAAATAACCTTTAAGCAGGTAGTAGCCTTATAATAAAGGATCTTTTTACTAACCTTTTAGAGCCTCAAATGTGGATAACACCATAAAAATGATCCACTAACTTTACAGTAGATAAAACATACGAAGCCCGATACCCTGACCTGCTATGCTTTGCATTCAGCATGCGGAATGCAAAGCATAGCGCTTGCGCCGCCGGACACTTTGTAGCTGGATGCCCTGCAGGATTAATTGCAGGCAGTCACTGCTGATACGAAGATCTTCGCCTGGGTTGCCGGAAGGGAGCTCAAAAGTACCCCGCTCCAAACGTTTGTGATACAGTGAGAAACCATCACCTTCAAAATGAAGAAGTTTTACCTGGCTGCGCGATCGGTTGAAGAAAATATAAATAGCACCATTCAGGGGATCCTGTGCAAGTTCCCTGCGTACTAACCCGCTCAGGGAGTCCATACCACAGCGAAAATCCGTAACACCACGGTAAAGGTAATACTGAAATCCAGCGGAAAGTGAAAGCATTATAGCAGCGATTTGATGAACGATGCATCGAGGACTTCATAAAAACTGAGTCGGTGACCATTACTATGGTGAATTTCAAAAACCGGGGTGTTGCTGTTAGGGGTAATAACCACCGGAGCAAAACCCGACTGTTCCTTGACCGTGGAGCGCTGCCCGCTACGGAACTTGACTACCCAATAATTGAATTGTGCCTGATGCAAACCGCTTTGCTTGCTATAGGCACGCTGGCTAAGCCCACTGGACTGCCAAGCAAGATAATGCCGATGCATCCGATCCCAAAGATTACTTTTTACCATTTCTAATTTCTTTTAATGTGAATAGCAAAAGTAAAAAGCAAAACTCTCTAGTCATACAGGGGGATAACCGGATGCTTACGTAGCAGAAGCAAGGCATTCCCCATTTCCTGGTTTCAGCAATAGCTGTATCCTGATTAAGAATAATGTCCCTTAACGCAAGTAAGCAACTCTTGTTGGGTTCTTCTTTATCCAAGTAAAAACTGTGAAGCTGTTCAACCATTTTATTTATTTTATTGCAATTAAAATATCTATCTCTGCATCTGCTGGGTTTTGTGCTTTCTCACCAAATACTTCAAAGTCTGCCGTGAACAGTCTATCTAGATCCATTTCCCAAATTTCAAACCATTTGTTTATGACCAAGTCCTTCATTAAATCTCCTTTGGTCGAGAATTTAACATAGTTTCCACCTTTAATTGATTTACCTACCATTCCATTAGGAATGATGTCTAAATTTTTCACTTTGCAGCCCAGTATGGTCGTATAAGGCTTAGTATGGTCACTTTCATAATCCGTATAAATGGAATATATAGTATTGTCAATTTTGTTCGGAATTGCTTCCAGCACTTTATCATTCATAAATCTACCCCACAAATCCCCAATATCTTTTGCGACCTGATTGTTTTCGTTTGTGGTTCTTACCGAAATGCCGATTACTGTAAAAGGCTCAATAGTTAATTTTTCCATTTTTTTAAATATTTTAGTTCAACCACAAAAATAAAATGGGGTTGCGACAACCCTATGTCAAGGGTCACGAAGAATATTTTTTCTTACAGATTTCAAAATATTCCTGCAAGGTCATTTTATGGGATTCAAACTGTTCGTTAAGTGTTGTAAGGTGTTGAATTCTATCAAGTCGAAAGGCTCTGAAATCATTTCGCAACAAGCAAAAAGCAATAAGTATCCAGTTGTCTTGTGTACTGTAAATAGCAAAAGGCTCAATGGGTCTTTCCGTTGTTTGATTTGTTTCTGGAGAATAATATTTAATCTTTACAAGGTTGAAATTTGTTAAGGCTAATTGTAAGGTCGATAGAAAATTGCTTGTTCGTTCACCGACTATATTTTGTCTGAATACAACTCGGTCGGAGAGCAAGTTTGCTTTGTCTTTGGTATTGGTACGTAAAACGGATTTGATCTTATTGATGGCTTCCGAATAATCTTTTACAAATGAAGCATCTTTGTTTTTATGTATAAGCTTTTCGGCAGTTATTAACGCATTGGCTTCGCTTTCGGTAAACATTACGGGCGGAATTCTGTAACCTTCCATCAAGGTATAGCCTTTTCCTTCCTCTGTCAGAATAGGAACTCCCGCTTGTTCCAATGCCTTTATATCTCTATAGATAGTTCTGGTGCTAACCGAAAATTTTTCGGCTAATTGATTAGCTGTAATTAGTCGCTTTGTCTGTAATTGGGTTAGAATTGCAGTCAGTCTGGAAAGTCGTTTTGTATCGTTATCATTCATTGGAACTATTATTAGTTCTTTTTTGCAGGTTATATGCTTCGTAAACAAGTATTTTATTTTACTAAATTTCTTGTGGAAAGCAAACGTCAATTTACCACATAATTCATAATCTTGCACAATGGGTATTAACAGTAGTTAATTTTTTAATACCATATGCAAAATGGGATACGGTTTTCCCGATGAATCCAATTCCGAACGACTTTTTGTTTCAAACCCACATTTTTTATAAAACCCTACTGCTTGTTCGTTTTGTTCATTCACATCCACTTTCTTTACATTCATTTTTTCAATTGAATAATTTAATAATATTTTTCCAATTTGTTTACCTCTATAGTCTGGATGAATGAATAACATTTCCAAATTTTGATCAGCTACTCCAAGAAAACCAGTTATTTGACCTTCTTCATTTTTTACACACTTCAATTCAACAGCATCTAGATAAATGTTTAAGATAAGTGGTTTAAAATATTGAATATCCTCTTCTTTCAAAAAGTGATGTGTTGCTCGAACAGATGCTTCCCAAATATCGACCACTTCCTTGTATTCTGTTTTTTTAATATTGCGTATTTTGTATTTCATGTTATCTTAATTACTACTAACACTCAAATTTACAAAATAAACTATCTTGAGATTTATATCGTGGCGACAAATACTACCTCTCAACGCCAACTAATACCAAAACTACTAACGCTATAAAAAGCCCTTCTAAATTAGACTTCCACAGAAAAATTGAGCAGATTATGGAAGTTATTGCAATACAAAAATCCGCATTGGACGGAATGAAAAAGGAACTGAAAGTACTTTTGGAATTGACCGAAAATGCCATACGGAAATACACCCCGATTTTCAAAGAAGAGAAATGGCTTGATAACCAGGAAGTGTGTTTGATGATGAACATTACCAAACGGACTTTGCAGACCTATAAGGACAAAGGCTTATTGCCTTATTCCAAACTGAACCGCAAGAATTATTACAAACGCTCGGACGTACAGGCTTTACTCGAAGTCGGACTGCCGTACAATATAAATGACAATGGATTTACTGACGAATGAAGCTGAAGAAGTAATTGAACAACAGCAAATGATAATGCAGTTGAGAAACCGTATTGAAGAAATATTGAAAAACTACCGTCCTGTAATGAATGGAGAAATCTACTTGTCGGGCGAAGATGTGTGTAGGCTGTTACATATCAGCAAAAGGACTTTACAGCAATATCGTGATGATAATATCCTGCCATTTATACAAATTGGGGGTAAGATAATTTATAAAGAGAGTGATATTCTAACCGTCTTGGAACAGAACTATGTGACCAATGACAGGCAATGCTTGTAATTAATTTTGTTCTGACTATGTTTCTATCGGAACGACTTTAGTATCTTTGTTATGTAAAATATAGAAATCTTAAAGTGTTTTTACTTTAAGTCCCACATTGAAAACTGGTAATTTTTAGACAACGGGACGATAAGGAAGAACGCTCATGCCATAGGCGTGGGCGCTCGCTTATTCGTTGTCGGGTATACCAGTACCTCAATGTGCGGTAAGTGTAGTTGCCTGCGCTTTCTTTTTGTGCAGGAAACTCCATTAACTCAAAATCTGACAATATTATGGAAACTGGTACAGCACAACAAAAAATCACTCTCGCATTTATCAACGACAAAAGCCCTATTTTAAATGGTATCTGCCAAGACCTTGTCGCTTCAGGAACTGAAGTCTTATTTCGTTCGGAAAGCATTGAAGATGGACTATCGCAATTGTTTTCATTGAATGAACTTCCCTATGTTTGCATTATTGACCTTGATTTTTACGACAAGAATGTGCTGACACAGCTTCAAGAATTGAGGACAAAATATCCAACCATAAAACTGATTGCCCATAGTGATATTGATGATGAGAAAGTAGGAAAGGCAATTTTAAATATAGGGTTTTCAAGTTATCTTCTTGTTGGTAGTGATACTATGGATTTTAAGAAATTGATTTTCAACGCTTAAGACTATATTTCATCTTCATCATCTCCATACCAGCTTGAAGTATCTACATCGTAATCATCAACCTCAAACTTAGTGGATGGAAAATCATCATCGATTTGATAGCGTATCTTCGTTTCAAAAGGAAATGTTTCTGGCAAGTCTAATCCATCACCTTCACGTCTTTCTCTATTAGATCCATATTCAAGAATCACATGTAAATCTCCAAAGACTTCCACTACAATTTCATATTCATTAATTTCTGAAATATGATATTCTGACACCTCACTATATTCCAATGAATGATGAGGTGCGAGCCGATCAACATTCTCAAAAAAATTAGTTACAACGGATGATATCATATGCTCTTCAATATGTCCATCAAGGAATTGTTTAAGATCTTCACGATAGTTCTCAATTGTTTCTACTAAAGCAATGAAGGAGTTAAGTACATCTTGGCTCATACGCTCAACTTCAGAATCGCTAATATCGAACACCTCAGGATTAATATGAGTGTACTTGCTTAAAGTATTGATTGTTTCTTTTACCTCCTTTATCATGTCTTTAAGTTCGTCAACATCAAATCCCCAGCTATCTAATAAAGCGTCTTCTATTCCACCTTGAACTGCGTATTTAATCCTTTGGTTTCTTGTAGGCTTTCCGTCAGTAGTTTCGGGACTAAACCAAACACAATTTTTCACACGTTCTTCAGGTGCAAGGTTATATAAAAAATGTCGTGATAACTCCCTTATAGAGTATGCAAAATTATTAAAGCGAAGTTTGTTTGTTCGATCATTTAGGCTAGCAAGTGAAGCTTCAAATAAATCCTGTTCAAATTGATTTGATAATAATTGCTTTATTTTTTCTGCTTTTTCCATATTGTCTATTTTATTTAGGATATAGTCAAATTTAAAAAATAATATGGCGCGATTTTTAATGTGACGATCAAATCTAATCATGCGACGTTCTTTTGCTTCTCCTATGTTTGTATAATATAATCTAAGTGAGGAAAAGTGAGATAGATTT
>JBQDCW010000047.1:0-13804 GCA_052092145.1 Sphingobacterium sp.
TGGACTCTTCAATTGCTTTCAGTAATTCCTTTATCTCTAAAGGCTTTAATACTCCATTGTATCTGAATAGAACCTGATATTTAGCATCCAGTAAAACCCAGGTCGGAAAAGCTATATTTTCTGATCCATTCAGAGCAATGGCAAGCTCGTGAATACCTGATGATAATCCTGTAGCTTTATATTGAAAGTTTTTTTGGTTAAATACGATAGAGTCTTTACGTTCGGCATTGAATATTATATAATAGAAGTTATCCGCTTGTTTCAGAAAGTCTTTGTTTTTTGCCAATTGGTTTTTCTGCATCTGGCAGTATTTACACCAATCGGTAGAAAGTAGTACAAGTATTGGTTTCTTCTGGGTTTGCATCAGGCTATCGACATCTTCAATAGCAAAAGATTCTGTTTGGGCAGTAGCAATACCACCCAAACAGAAAATCATAATAATAACTAATCCAAATCTCCTCATTATTAAACGCTCAATTAAAACAGGTTATAGCGGAAGCCCAGGAAGCCTCTTATTCCCTGATTAGGACCGTAAACATAGGACGGGTCAAAGGTCAATCCGTAAGGATTATCAGGAGTTACCATTGCTTGTCCGTTTCCATCGAACTGTACATTTTTGTCGAATGGGTCATTAGCTCTGGCAATGATAAACGGATTTCCTTTATTAGGAGTCCAGTTCAATAGGTTTTTCACGCCACCATATATTTCAATATTTTTCCCAATTTTTTTTGTCAATTGGATATTCTGAATGCTCCACCACGGAGAATACTCTCTACGTGGGTCGGTATCGCTCAATAAGGGTAAACGCATTGGTCCATACAAGTTTCCCGTATAATCAACAGTTAATCCTATGCTTTTGAATGTGTAACCGACATTCCAGGTTCCTGTAAATTTCTCAGTAAATAGCTGTTCTATTTTTTCGCCTTCTTCCTTACTGTAAACATCCATTGCAGTAGCCCCAGCTAAAATTTTTAAACCATTAGGGAAAACAACATCAATATTTAAAGAAATACCTTGGGACACCGCGTGTCCGTCTAAGTTATCATAGATGATTTTATTAGGATCGATATCATAATCTGCAATGATTTTGTTGGTAAAATAAGTGTAGAAAGCAGTTGCATCCAACCCGATAAAAGTACTTCCTGCATAAATCTTTTTCACAAAATTCAGATTACCGTTCCAAGATGTTTCCGGTTTAAGATCGTTAATAAAAATCACTTCTCTTGCACCGGTCAGGGCTGCATGATCTTCAGTAAATACATTCGCAACCCGATACCCATTACCAAAACCTAAACGCAAAACATTATTTTTATTTTCGGAACTCCATTTATAATTTACACGAGGGGTAAAAATACTTCCGTGAAGCGAATTATAATCGTAACGCATTCCCAGCAATACTTTGTTGTTCTCGTTAAATGTGATTTCATCCTGTATAAACAGCCCCGGCAGATTGGTGTGGGTAGGTTTGTTGATGTTTTCATCATTAGCATCAGCGGTAGCCGGAGTGTTATCATCATAGTACGTATAACGATAGGCAAGACCAGTCAAAAGATCGTGTTTTCCTAAAGTTTTAAACCAGGTCAATTGACCGAAAGCTATTTTCTGGTCAGCTATATATGGTACATCCCCATACACACTGTTTTGGTCGTGTCCGTTGGCACTGAACTGGAAGAATATCTTTTCGCTGACAGGAAGCTGATAGTTACCCATAAGTTCCCAACGGCTGGTATAAATGCTTTCACCATACACTTCATCACCACCTCTATATTTTTTTGCCCAATTCATTTCCCCACCCCAGCGGTCTTCATAAACGTATCTTCCTGCCAAGGTAAATACCCTGTTGTCTTTTCTGTCAAAACTCCATTTATTAAATACCGAAATTCTGTTTTGCAGTGTTACATCCGTAAAGTTGTCGTTATTATTGTCAATCGGGTTACTATAGTTAAAGTAATTTACGCCTAATAAAGACTGAGCTTTTTTACCTGCATTAAATTTTGCAGCAATATCAGTGTTCACTTCTCCCCAGCTCGTACCAAATACATCGGCTGAAATTATGGGAGCGTTACCCGGTCTTTTTGTAATAACGTTAATCAGTCCGCCAACAGCTTCACTACCGTACAGGGTGGAAGCAGGTCCTTTTACAATTTCAACACGATCAATTAAGGCTTGTGGTATACCGCTTAGTCCATATACAGTAGAAAGACCACTGACAATAGGCATTCCGTCTATCAATATCATTGTGTAAGGCCCTTCCAGTCCGTTGATATGGATATCTCCCGTATTACAAACATTACAGTTTAGCTGCGGACGTACACCATTTATATTCTGCAATGCGTCAAAGAGTGAAGGGGTAGGATTTGCCTTGAAGAACTTTGAGGTATAAACTTCTACCGGTACGGGACTTTCCAGTTTTGATACTTCTTTCATTGTTGCTGTAATAACAACTTCTCCTAATTCACTTGATTTTTCATCAAGCGTAAAGTCTTTAGAAACAGATTCACTGTTTACTGTTATAGTTTCTTTGTAAATACTATAACTGATATGGTTTACTTCAATTTCCCAAGTTCCAAAGGGTACGTTTTCCAAAACATAATTTCCCTGATTATCCGAAGTTGTTCCAATTTTTAATTTTGGAATACGGATAGATGTTGCGTCGAGAGATGTACCTGTTACATCTGATATTTTACCGGATATTTTACCTGTTTGGGCTATTGCACAGACAGAGAATAGTGCAAAGACTATACTGAGTAAATGTTTCATTGATATTTTAATTATTAAATGATTATTGAAAAGTTTAAAAATGTTAAGAGTAGGATTACGTTTATGGGCTATTGGGGTAATGGAAAAGGTTTGTATCTCTCATATTGTTTTGACTATCTATATTTAAAATTTAGTCTTGCAAAATTAGTAAGTTAGATGATACTAACAAAATAATTTCTAACTTTGTTGTTAGGTAGCACTAATATTTGATACTTTTGCCTTATGATATCACATACGGAAGAAAATTACCTGAAGGTTTTATATAATTTGACCAGCTTAAAAGGAGAAGCGAGTGTCAACGACATCAGTAAGCAGTTGGATATTAAAATGCCTACGGTAAACAGTATGATGAAAAGGCTGGCAGAAAAGGAATTGGTAGTTTATGAAAGTTACAAACCACTGAAACTAACTGATGAAGGAAAAAAACTGGCAGCACTCATTATAAGAAAACACAGATTAACGGAAATGTATCTGGTTGAAAAGATGGGATTCGGCTGGGAACAAGTTCATAATATAGCGGAACAGATAGAACATATTCAAGCACCCGAATTTTTTGAAAAGATGGATGAATTACTCGGCTTCCCGAAAGTAGATCCACACGGTTCGCCTATCCCCGATGCCGAGGGTAATATTGCATCAGATAGTTACGTTAAATTAAGCGATTGCAAAGTTGGTGATACGGTTACTTTTATGGCAGTACAGCCGTCTTCTGAAGATTTATTAAAATTCCTGACCAGCCGTGAACTTTCTTTAGGGCTTGAACTCAAAATAAAGCAAATTGAACCTTTTGATGGTAGTATGGCTATAAGCTATGGTAGTAAGGAAAACGAGATGCTAAGCAGCAAAGTTTGCGATAAATTACTTGTGAGTAAGAAACGTAAAAAGAAATAGCTGAACCTCATTTGTAATTTCGGTTCAGCTACGATTCAATGCAATAAGTCAATCGGTTTATTTCTTCAAAACAACTGTCCTTTCAATCGAAGTATTTTCGCCCGTTAAAGCATTTCCTGAGGCATCCACCAAAGTCAGCTTTATCCTGTTTTCGCCAAGTGGTAAGCCCTCTATTTTGTATGGTTGCCAGTTGTCCAACATAAACGATTCGCCGTTGATTTCCGCCTTGACTTTATTTCCATCTTTAGAAAGTTCAGTGTTCAGTATATAAAAATCTAAAAGCACAGCTTTGGTGTCGTTTCCTGTATATTCACCTTTCGGACGGCTGTAAAACAACATAGGTGTTTTGGGTAATTCCAATTCCTGAAACTTACCGTCTTCGGTTATTTTAAAACGTTTCAATACGAAAGCACCGGATTCTTTTATGGATTCGTGGTAAGATCGGGAAAGGAAAGACAGCAGGTAATGTTCTGTACCTTTTTTCAATTTCACATCGTGTGCCGGTTTGTACAAAGCTGTATAAGGAGAGTTGTCCAAAATAAAATGGATATGCTGTCCGTCGTGCGAATTTGCCAGATGATGTGTGTTATGGTCTTCGGTAGCTTCGGTAAGCGTAAAGTTTTCGATACCATAATTCACTTTGAATAAAACTGAATCAGGAGAGCTTGTTTCTGTTGTTTGAATATCCGATATTTTCAGTGTTGCTCCCGGAAAGGCTTTGGAGTGTTCCACGGGAGATACCAAAATGCTGTTTTCTTTTATTTCTTCAGAGGTTTGATTCTTGTTTTCTTTTTGTGTTTTATTGTTACATCCCGCCAATAACATTATTCCAATGGCACTTATTCCTATAAATCTGATTTTGTAATTCATTTTCAAAATATTTTAATTAAACATTGCTTTCCTGTAATTGAGAAAGTTCATTTTCAATTAGCTTCCTTTTCTTATATTTTACCACAAACTTCGTGTAAACAAAAACAACAGCAAACACAACACCTGTCATTAACGCCATACATCCGGCAATGGAAGCATTGAGCCAATACGCCAGCCAATATCCGGTAAATGAAACCAGGATACCGATACCGACAGTAATAAAAAGCATTTTCTTTAAGTTTTCCGTCAGCAAATAAGCCGTTGCAGGCGGACCAATAAGAAACGTAATGACCAATATCGCACCAACGGATTCAAACGCACTCACAGTTGTAAAAGACACAGCCGCCATCAGCAGGTAGTGCCATAATGCAGTAGAAATCCCGATCGCAGATGCAAATGACGGGTCGAATGAAGTCAGTTTCAACTCTTTGTACCCGAAATAGATAAACAGTATAACGAGCAATAACACTACCGAAAGTATGTACACAGGTTTGGGACCAATACTTGTGCCATCTGGAAGTATCCAAAGATTAATGGGAACATAAGCGAGTTCTCCATAAAGAACACAATCCTGATCCAGATCAATTTTTCCGGCAAAGGTGCTGATGAGTATAATGCCCACGGCAAACATAAAAGTAAACACAATCCCGATAGAAGCATCCGTCTGTAAACGGGCTTTACGGTGTAGGTATTCAATAATGAAAGTAGCCAGTAATCCCGTGGCTCCCGCACCCAAAAGCATCGGAAGCGTATCTCGACTGCCACTCCATAAAAAAGCAATGACAATACCCGGCAATACAGCGTGGCTAATAGCATCGCCTACCATACTCATTTTGCGAAGCACCAAAAAACTACCCAGCAATCCGCAGGAAATAGCGACCAATGCCCCCGTTAATATAATCCAAAACGCTATCATTTTTTCAGTTTTCTATTATTTCGGAATTACAGTTCCGTGCGGATCTGTTTCCGGGTTCTCCAAATATTTTTCTAATTGTTTTTCCAGTTCGGGTGTGATGTAATGCTCCATTTCTTCGGCATTATTGTGTACGTGGTCAGGAGCTATGTCCATATAATTGGTCAGATATAATTCCCATAAGCGATGCAACCTTACTATCTTTTTTGCTTTTTCAAGACCGCTTTCAGTCAGTTGCCAATTTAAACTATCCTTTACCACCAGATTTTGACGATTTAGTCTGTTCAATCCCGATTTCAATTGAGCCGGGTGCATTTTTCGGAAATCCAACAGTTCATCTACAGTTCTTTTTTTGCTAAAATCATTTCCTTTTTCACCGATTTGATAAAACAGTTTCAATATATTTTCATCCATCATTGTACGACTGTTTTTATTTCGCTTCATTGTTTTGGGAACAATTCCCAAGGGAGCAAAAAAGAAAGAAAAAAAGGCAATCAATGACGAAACTACTACCATCCACGGTCCTGTAGGCATCGCCGGAGCGATATAGGAAATATAAGCTCCAGCCAATCCTGATACAGCTCCGAATATAGCTGCCAATCCAACCATCCGCCTGATATTATGTGTCCAGTATCGTGCGGCTGCGGCTGGTGTAATCAACATCGCTGCCATCAAAACCACGCCTACAGCAGTAATTCCCGTTACCACAGCCAACACGGTAAGGCTGGTCAATAAAAGGTCTAATTTCCGAACGGGCAATCCCAATACTTCGGCATAATGTTCATCAAAAGCGATAATGGTAAATTCTTTGAAAAAAGCAAGTGTAGCCACAATCAACACTACGGCAATAATGGAGAACGTTATCAAATCGCTACCGACCAGCGTAGCGGCTTTCCCGAATATAAAACGATCCAGACCACTCTGTGCAGCATTACCTGATTGCTGTATGTAAGTCATCATAACAATACCCAGGGCGAAAAACACGGAAAGCACCAACCCGATGGCGGCATCTTTTTTGATTTTTGATTTAGCGGTAATGTAGTCTATAGTAACCAATGATAGCCATCCCGATGCAAATGCACCGATAAGCATCACGGAAATATTTTTAGTCCCTGCAAATAGAAAAGCGGCACAGATTCCCGGTAAAACCGAATGCGAAACGGCATCTCCCACAAGAGATTTTTTTTTCAATACAATAAACGAACCTACAATAGCAGCACTTACCGAAAGCAGAATGCTCCCGAGTACAACGTAATTGATGTTAGGGTCATTGAAAGAAAAGAAGTTGATTAAATTATCCATTGCCTTGCGTATTATCCTTTTTCGGAAAATTTATCTTTAGCCAATAAATCACCGGCTTCTGCCAATATAGACAAACGTGTTCCATACGTTTTTTTGAGCAATTCGGGGATATAAACCTGTTTTACAGGACCAGAAGCCACCAATCGCATATTGAGCATTACGAGCCAGTCAAAATATTCGGTAATGGTATCTAAATCGTGATGTACTACAATGACGTTCTTTTTAGCATTGACCATCTCACGCAGTAACGTAATAATAGCTTCTTCAGTAGCCGCATCTACGCCTGCAAAGGGTTCATCCATCAGGTAAAAATCGGCTTCCTGTGCCAAAGCACGGGCAATGAATACCCGTTGCTGTTGTCCACCCGAAAGTTGTGAAATCTGCCTTTTGGCAAAATCGCTCATTCCCACCTTTTCCAGACATTCCATTGCTATTTTTCTGTCCGAACTGCGTACGTTGCGAAGCATTCCGATCTTGGCATAGCGTCCCATCAGCACTACATCGAGTGCCGACACCGGAAAATCCCAATCTACCGACTCCCGTTGGGGAACATAGCTTATACGGCTTCTTATTTCGTCCAGGTCTTTTCCGAATATTTTCACGTAACCACTCGACAACGGAATTAAACCCATTATGGATTTGAGCAAAGTGGATTTACCGGAACCATTCGGACCAATGATACCCGTAATGCTACCTTCGGGCAAACTAAAATCAACACCCCAAAGGGCAGGTTTGCTGGAATAACTTACGGTAAGGTCGTGTACTTCCAGTACAGGATTTTCAGATTGAATAATCATTTTTTTTACTTTTTTAATGCGGTTACGATTGTGTTCACATTGTGTTTCACCATTCCGATGTAAGTGCCTTCGGGTGTGCCTTTTGCACCCATTGCATCTGAAAAGAGATTGCCTCCGATGGTCAGTTTTTTCCCTTTATTATTCACACCTTCCACCACAGCTTTGAGTGATTTGTCCGAAACGGAACTTTCCACAAATACTGCGGGAATATCATTTTTGATGATGTAATTGACTAAATCGGTCACATCCCGCAAACCTATTTCGGACATAGTGGATATACCTTGTAATCCTCTAACCTCAATTCCATAAGCCTTTCCGAAATAGCTGAATGCATCGTGTGCGGTAATCAGCACCCTTCTGTTTTTTGGAATGGTTGATATTTCTTTTTTTACCCATTGGTCAAGTTCGTCCAATTCTTTCAGGTATCTATCCGCATTTTGCTGATAATAAGCGGTGTTTTCTGGGTTAAGTTTCATCAGGCTTCTTAAAGTTACTTCCGCAGCCTCTTTCCAAAGTGCCACATCAAACCAGATATGTGGATCATAGGTACTCTCGGAAACCTTTAATACTTTGGATACTGTGATAGAATCTCCCAATGCAATCACAGGTTTTACGTGTGTTTGCTTTTCTAATATTTCTCCCATTTTACCTTCCAGATGCAGACCGTTATAAAAGATATAATCTGCATCCATTATTTTTTTTAGGTCGCCCTGACTGGCTTTGTACAGGTGAGGATCTACTCCGGGTTGCATAATGGCTTCAACTGTTGCAGAATCGCCGGCTATGTTCTCTACTATATCGGCTATCATTCCTGTTGTAGTCACAATGTAGGGTTTTCCTTTTGTTGCAGATTTTTTGGAATCCTCACAGGAAATGATGGTAACCAACAAAGTAAAAATGCTTAAATAATATGCGTATTTCTTCATCTATCTGATTTTTAGACTCAATTCTTTAAACTAAAATTTAGACAAAGTTAATAAAAAAGTTAGACTGATATAACAATTAGGTGCTAATATTCTATATTTGCTATTCATAAAATCAATTCCCCAGACTCTGTTTCAAGAGTTGTTCAATTATAATATGCTGATACTATATGGAAGAAAAAAACGAATTGACAACTGCCGAAAAAACGTATCTGTTAAAGATGTATCGGGTTTTAGCAACAGATAGCAAGCGTATTTCCACCTCACAAATGGCAAAACTGCTCGAAGTAAAAGCTCCCTCTGCTACCGATATGCTGAAAAGACTGGCTGCAAGGGGCTTGGTATCGTACAGCAAATATTATGGCTGTGAAATGACGGAGGAAGGCATCCGAATAGCTTCTGTTATTTCGAGGCAACTAACATTGACACGAAAATTTCTAATTCAAAAACTGGATATGAATGAAGAGGACAGCCAGCGTATTGCAGAAAAAATAATTACGCTGAATGAACCTGTATTATTTAAAAAGATAAAGCGAGCACTAATTCTTTACAAAAGATAGATTAAAGGGATATTTAGCCCCATCCGAACCAACGTTTCTTTTTTACATTTCTGTAATTGATATGTGCATCTTTATTCTTCAACTGATGGGCATAGTCGCCGCTTTCAGGGTGCAATGTCTGCCAGATAACATCCCATCCTAAAAAGCCGCCTACATTTCTGTCGTCTATAAAAATGTCGGCATTAATCTTTCGGCTGAAATCTCCCTCGACTGTTTCTCCGGGAAAGTTTTCATTGACAGCATAAAATACCATTCCGTTTTGCCTGCAAAACTCAACTGCTTCCTCCAGCTCTTTTCCTTTTCTGTATGTCCACAATATCAACCGGTGTCCTTTTGACTGGAATGCTTTTAGCGTAGCAAATGCAAACATCATTTCGTTACCGATGACGGGGTATTTATGCTCTACAATAGTACCGTCAAAGTCAACGGCGATTACTTTTCCTTTCGTGTCAATAAGGTTCATTTCTTGCTGTATTTTGCTCTAAGTTTTATTTTTTCCGTTTCCCGCTCAATTAGCAGACGGGCTATTGTATGTCCTGAAGACTGCTTTCCTGCATCCAGTGCCAGTGCACTTTTTACATTATCTTCAGAAACATCTATGCGGTACAGGATGCTCAGCAACCTGTTGAAGTCCGATTGTATCAGATGGTTTAAGTAAAATACCAATGCTTCAAACTGTTCCTCTTGGGAATGCTTCGCAGAAACTTCATCAATCTGAAGTTTATCGGCAATTAAAAGGATTGGATAATCGTTTTTTGTCATTTTTTGTCTTTGATAAATTTATAGGTTCTTGACGGGCAGTCAAACTGCTTCAATTTCATTTCAGTACCATCAAAAAAACCGAATGTGAAGTGCTGTATCCAATCTCCGAGGTTGATGTATTCAGATCTGGTATTGAGCTTTACCTGTAAAGGAAGATGCCTGTGTCCGAAAACAAAATAATCGTAATGTTCCGTTTCCAGTTTTCTTTTTGCATACTGAACCAGCCATTCCTTTTCTTCTCCAAGAAACTTTACATCTTCGTTGCCTGAAATGAGCTTGTTCTTTACGGACAGGTATTGAGCTAATCGAACGCCTATATCGGGGTGCAACCAGCGAAACAATCTGATGCAGAACGGATTTGTAAATACTTTCTTCAAGCGTTTATATCCTTTGTCATAGGGACCCAAACCATCTCCGTGACCGATGAAAAAACGTTTTCCGTTAATAATAAATATTTCCGGTTTATGAAAAACAGGAATGTTAAGCTCTTTTTCAAAGTAACCGTCCATCCACATATCGTGGTTGCCCGCAAAAAAATATACAGGTATGCCACTGTCAGTTATTTCTGCCATCTTTCCGAGCAACCTTACAAAGCCTTTTGGAATGACCGTTTTGTACTCAAACCAGAAATCAAATATATCCCCCAACAGGAAAACAGCTCCTGCATCATTTTTTACAGTATCCAGCCAGTCAACAAAAAACAGTTCCCTCCGGCGGCTTTCCTCATAAGATGGTGCTCCCAGGTGAATATCCGAAGCAAAATATATCTTTTTGCCATTTCCTAAAATGATGTGACGGTATCCTGTTTTCAAACATTGTTCTTTTTTAAACTACCGTTTTGGGTTGTATGTATAAACTCTTGCCCAGCTTCACGGCATTCATCTGATCGTCCAAAGCATAGGTTAACGGCTCGCCGGTTGCGATTTCCCTTTGTAAGATTTCTTCAGGTGAAAGATGTTCCAGGTACATTATTAAAGCTCTCAAACTGTTTCCGTGTGCAACAATGAGTACATTTTTATGCGGCTGCAACTGTGGCTGTACGAAGTTTTCAAAATACGGTATTACACGGTCGTAAGTGTCCTTTAGGCTTTCTCCGCCGGGCGGGGCTATATCAAAAGAACGCCGCCATATATGTATCTGCTCGGCTCCGTATTTTTCGGCTGTTTCGGCTTTGTTAAGCCCTTCAAGCATTCCGTAGGAACGTTCGTTCAATGCACCGTCGATAATAACGGGCATATCTGTTTTACCTGTTTCATTCAGAATAATTTTTAAGGTATGCTGTGCCCTGATGAGCTTTGATGTAAACGCCACATCTACTGTTTCATCTTTTAAAGCTATTCCTGCCTGTTTGGCTTCCTGTTCCCCAAGTTCCGTGATGTCCACATCCTGCCAACCCGTAAAGCGGTTTTCCAGATTCCATTGCGATTGCCCGTGTCGGACTAAAAATAATTTTGTCATAGTCTGTTTGATTTATTGATACTTAACTAATGCCTGCCCCTTTATTTCTTCATAAAAAGTTCCGTTTTCATACACAAGATGCCCGTTTACAAATGTGTGGGTTACCCTTGATTGAAATACAGTTCCCTCCATTGGCGACCAGCCACATTTATACAAAGTATTATCTCTGCTAACTTTCCACTTGCTGTCCATATCCACTATCACCATATCTGCGGCATAACCTTCCCTGATAAAGCCCCTGTCTTTGATCTGATAAAGAATAGCAGGGTTGTGGCACATTTTCTCGGCAATTTTTTCTATCGGGATAATTCCCTGCATATAAAATTCCAGCATAATGTTCAGCGAATGCTGCACCATTGGAGCACCTGACACTGCGGTAAAATAGTTGCCATCTTTATCTTCAAGTGTGTGCGGTGCGTGATCGGTGGTAATCAGATCAATGTGGTCATCCAAAAGAGCTTGCATCAAGCCTTTCCTGTCATTTTCAGATTTTATAGCTGGATTCCATTTTATCAATGCCCCTAAACGGTCATAATCCTTTTCCGAAAACCACAGGTGCTGTACGCAGACTTCGGTCGTGATTTTCTTGTCTTTCAGAGGGATGTCATTTCGGAACAAGCGTGCTTCTGCCGATGTGCTCAAATGCAGGATATGAAGGTGTGCTTTGTATCTCTCTGCCAATGCGATAAAATCTTTGGTGGCTTCTATACAGGCGTTTTCACTTCGTATGAGTGGGTGCAGATGAAAAGGGATCTGTTCTCCATACTGCTGTTTATACACTTCTTCGTTTGAAGCAACGATGGTTTCCTTTTCGGCGTGTACGGCAATGATACATTTGCAGTTGGCAAACAACTTGTCCATTACCTGCGGATTATCTGCAAGCAAATTCCCTTTCTTTGTAAAATACAAGCCGTCGTCTGACACCGCTAAAAACTGTGCGATATCCATCTGAATTATATCATCAATATTATCTGCATTCACGCCCATAAAAAAGCCGAAGTTTGCCAGGGATTTACTTTGTGCTATTCGGTATTTTTCTTTCCAAATGTCCAGCGTAAGCACATTGGGTTTCGTGTTGGGCATATCAATAAAAGAGGTTACGCCACCAGCAATTGCTGCCTTACTCTCGGTGTAGAGGTCTGCCTTGTGCGTAAGCCCCGGATCACGGAAATGAACCTGTGCATCAATAATGCCCGGTAACAGATATTTACCGTTGCCGTCAATGGTTTTTATATCAGGAAAGGCAGTTGCAGAACCTATCTTTTGGATTATTCCATTTTCAATGAGTAAGTCAGCAATAGTAATCTGACCTTCATTGACAATACTTATATTTTTTATTATCGTTGGCTGCACAGTCTTAATCTTCTATAAATTCCATATTCCGTTGGCTTCCGTCAATATTACCGGTGCACCATCCGTCACGACAATGGTATGTTCGTGCTGGGCTACATAGCCTCCTTTGTTTCCTACCAGTGTCCATTCGTCCAGTTTTGGGTTATCCAATACGGCTAATGTTGAATGCGTAGCTATGAAGGTTTCCACTGCAACGACCGAATTTTTCCTGAAACGGCTGAAATTCATTTGATCCCGATAATTGGGTATGGACGGCTCTTCGTGCAGTTTTTTTCCAATGCCGTGTCCAGTAAGGTTGTGTATCACTTTGTAGCCCCGTTTATCGGCTTCCTTTTCTATGATATACCCTACGTCTTTTATCCGTACACCTCCTTTGATATTACTAATGGCTTTCTTCAATATCTGCTTGGATGCCTCTACAAGGGAATTGTGATTATGAATATCTTGTCCCAATACAAATGAGCCTCCGTTATCCGCCCAAAAGCCATTCAGTTCGGCAGATACATCTACGTTCACCAGATCACCGTCTTTTAATATTTTTGATGCTGAAGGGATACCGTGTGCCACTTCGTGGTTGACACAGATACAGGTACAGCCCGGAAATTTATAGGTGGAGTATGGAGCTGATTTAGCCCCGAAGCTGTAAAGCATCCGTGCTCCGAAATCATCCAGCTCTTTGGTGGACATTCCCGGCTTTGCGTAGCTCTGCATCGCCCTTAAAGTAAGGGCAACCGCTTTGCTAACCGCCTGCATCCCGATCATATCGGTTTCTGCTGTTATTGACATAACTTATTGTGTTAATGGTAAAAATTTATAGTCGATAGTGAACCATTCACTATCAGCTTCCGCAAGCGATACATTCCTCCGGATTGTCCAGCGAGCAGGAAATATCTGCCTGTTTCTCTTCTGCCGATTGCACGCTTTCTACAGTAAATTTGATAGCGTCTGCCGCCGCTTTGGTACGCAGGTAGTACATTCCTGTTTTCAGACCGCTTTTCCAGGCGTGAAAGTGCATTGAGGTGAGCTTCGCCATATTCGGTTCCGCCATAAACAGGTTCAGTGACTGTGACTGGCAGATAAACGCACCCCGGTCTGCTGCCATATCCACAATGGTTTTCTGCTTGATCTCCCATACCGTTTTGTATAGCTCTTTTAAATCATCCGGAATTTCGGCGATGTTCTGTACCGAACCATTTTCGGCTATCAGCTTGTTTT
>JBQDCW010000048.1:0-13300 GCA_052092145.1 Sphingobacterium sp.
ATAGAAAAAATTAATCCACTTAATCAACCCCAAAAGCAACTATTCCTCAAAACAGCACTTAACCGCCTAAGCCTTTGGGTGATTGTTTTAACAAACAAATCTGCTAAAGGTTTAGAAAAGCGCTAAAAATCGAAACCTACTTACCATTAACGCTAAACATATCGAGCAATACATATTGACTTCTCAGACGACAAAACCGGAAGTTGCAATCCTAAATAAGGCAACAGAAAAGAACAACACCTTGAAAAGGCCGCTCATATGACTGCTTCACCACTTCAGCCCGAAACTGCCGAAGCCGGCGTAGTTTAAACTTTATGCACCAGAATATGTTTCGTTAACGAGCGCCCCATCTTACCGTCGCTTTCTATAAAAAAACAACTAAATTTGTCCGATCTTAGCATTAGCTAATTGGCTTTTACTTATTTATTGCATGAATTGAAAGGCGATGAACTTCGAATTACTCTATTACATTGACTTATTAGGCACTATGGTGTTCGCGATCTCCGGCACCATGGCAGCTAATCGATTTGGCGTCGACGTTTTTGGTTCTGCTTTCACGGGCTTCGTGACCGCTATTGGAGGGGGCTCGTTACGAGACGTGTTTTTAAATCTGCGTCCGGTTTGGGTGGAAGACGGGAATTACCTTATTGCCATTTGCATCGGCGTTCTGGTTTCTACTTTATTTAACAAACACTTAGATCGGTTTGCCAGAACCTTATTTCTTTTTGACGCCCTGGGCATTGGCTTCTTTACTGTAGTGGGTGTTGAAAAATCACTGGCAAACGAAAGTAGTGCGATTGCTGCAGTTATGTTGGGTATGTTCTCGGCCAGCATGGGGGGAGTAATCCGCGATGTATTGATGAATGTCACACCATTAATATTGAGGAAGGAAATTTATGCGTCGGCTTGTCTGATAGGCGCCACTATCTATGTCTTACTAACATTAACGGCAATAGACCCTAAAATTAATGCTTCTATCTGTGTGGCCGTTGTATTCGGCGTCCGATTTCTATCGGTTCGCTATAATTTCTCCTTACCCGGCGTCGAAGAAATGAAACACGAGTAATAAGCCACGAACACTCGTGGCTTCTATCGTGCTATCGCTTTTTCTTTAATTGTGGAAAAGTCATCTTATAGGAGACTTTAATTTGGCCTTTAGAGATCGCATCCAACTTCCCTTTTAACATCGTTTTCTTCAAGGCTCCAAGTTTATCAATGAATAATTTACCCTCAATATGATCATACTCGTGTTGCACCACCCTAGCGGCTATTCCCGTCAACTTTTCCTCCTGTTCCTCAAAGTTTTCATCCAAGTAATTGATAATAACCTGCTCTTGTCTCATCACTTCCTCGTTAATTTGAGGTATGCTTAGACAACCTTCCGAAAACGCCCAGCTTTCTCCACTCTCTTCTACTAGAATGGGGTTGATGAACACGCGTTTAAAATCTTTGGTGCTTGGATCTCCTGGCCCGTCCTCGTCGTCTTCTCCAAACGGAGAGGCATCAATCACAAACAAACGAATTGGTAGCCCCACCTGAGGTGCTGCCAAACCAACACCACTAGCAGCATACATGGTCTCAAACATATTGTCAATCAACTTTCCTAGCTCTGGATAGTCTTCGTCGATTTCTTCAGCTGGTTGCCTTAAAACAGGATCTCCGTAAGCTACTATTGGTAATTTCATACGTTATTATTTTACGCCGCAAAGATATTAATAATTTGCAATACGACATATTTAAAACTATTCGTCTAATTTTGGAAAATGGTAGAAATGGGAGCAATTAAGCTACAAGACTTTCTCTTACGGGAAATAAACGTCGCTTGTCAAGCGACGTTCCACGTGGACCGCACTCATCTAAAGAGCCCAGATCTGCCTTTCGACATCCATGTGTATAAAACGGTCAACCCTGCTCACACCTTACCCACAGATAAAAAAGCGATATACTTATCAGAGGGGCAAATACGACATCAGTTTAAAAAAATAAGTATGCGAATCAAGGCTTTAGCGGGTCACGCGAAACCGATATACGCGCGACAAACTGTTGTATCGCGTGTGGACAAAAATGCTTCTCTAGACTTCTTGAAAGATCACCACATACAAGTTGCCCTTCCAGGAAAATATCGATATGGCTTATACGAGAAAGGAGAACTGGTCAGTGTCGCAATCTTCAGTGGGGCCCGTTTAATGCGGGAGAAAGGCCAACAACATCGCTCGTTTGAGCTCTTGCGCTTTTGTCATAAAAGCGACTCACTGGTTATCGGCGGATTATCCAAACTGTTAAAACGTTTCATCCAAGAGTTTGACCCCCACGACATCATGACTTATGTTGACCGAGATTGGTCGCAACACTCATCTCTTTTAAAGCTTGGCTTCCAGGAGGAAGGTGTCGTGCCGGGCATCACGATCTGGGTGTCTGGAAACCGACAGATATATGTTCCGAATGAAAAGGACCTCGACCAGATCAAAGACACTCATCCAATAGGATACCGAATTGATAGCGCTGGGAGCATAAAAATGTTGAAATATCTGAGTAAGCAGGTATAATTTTGCTATATTTAGCGTTTAAACAATAGTAATTTTTACTCATATGAAAAGAAAACTTCGCATGGGAATGGTCGGTGGTGGAAACGATGCCTTTATTGGGGCTGTACACCGCATCGCCGCCTTTATGGATGGAAAAATAGAGCTAGTTTGTGGAGCATTCAGTGTAAATAGGGAAATTTCCCTGGAGTCTGGACGTGATTTGTTCGTTCCTGAGGAGCGAATCTACGAAAGCTACCAGGAGATGATCGAAAAAGAGGCGCAATTGCCAGAAGGCGAGCGTATGGATTTTCTAACGATCGTCACTCCAAACTTTCTTCATTTCGAGCCCGCAAAATTAGCGATGGAAAAAGGATTTGACGTAGTAGTCGAAAAGCCCATGACAGTTTCGCTCGAGGAAGCTCAAGAACTACAAGAAGTGGTAGAGCGTACAGGCAGAACACTTTGTCTAACACACACCTATTCAGGGTATCCAATGATCAAACAAGCCAAAGCAATGATTAAAGACGGTCATTTTGGAAAAATCCGCAAAATCGTCGTTGAATACCCACAAGGGTGGTTAAGTCGCTTAAGCGAAAGAGAAGGTAACGCAGGAGCTGCTTGGAGAGCAGACCCGAAGCGTTCCGGAAAATCGTTGGTTATGGGTGATATTGGCACACATGCCGCACATTTAGCTGAATACGTAAGTGGGCTTAAAATCACGGAGGTTTGTGCAGATCTAAGCACATTTGTTGAAGGCAGACTTCTCGATGATGACGGGTCGGTCCTTTTACATTTCGAGGATGGAGCAAAGGGCGTCTTGATGGCCTCGCAAATCTCCGCCGGTGAAGAGAACGCAGTTCGTATCCGTATTTACGGAGAAGAAGGCGGATTAGAATGGGCGAATGAAGATCCGAACAACCTGATTATTAAAATGCTTGACCAACCGCGACAGTATTACCGCACCGGGAATGCATACGCGGCACCGTTCACATTGAGCTCATTTGCAAGTCATAATACGAGAGTTCCTGCTGGGCATCCGGAAGGTTTATTGGAATCGTTTGCAAATATTTATCGTAATTTTGCATCAACAGTATCCGCCAAAAATGAGGGCCGCACACCAAGCCCAGAAGACCAGGATTTCCCTAATGTATACGATGGAGTTCGTGGAATGGCGTTTATTGATACCGTAGTAAAAAACAATGAAGGCAACGAAAAATGGACGAAATTCGCCATTTAACTTCCCAAAAGGACATTGTTGCGTATATTAATCGGGCGAAAGAAAATCAAAATCTTTCGCCTGATTTTCTTTTGGTCATATTAGGGCCTACTGCATCCGGAAAAACAAAACTAGCGACTAATTTAGCTCGAAATTATCACGGAGAGATTATATCAGCGGACTCACGTCAAATATACCGCGGGCTAAACATTGGAACCGGAAAGGATTTAAACGAATATGAGGGGATCCCCTATCATTTAATCGATATCAAAAATCCGACAGACCACTACTCCGTCAACCAGTTCCGAACAGATTTTTCCGTGGCATATCAAAGGATTCGATCGAAGGGTCGGCAAGCAATTTTATGTGGGGGAACGGGATCGTACATCCAAGCAATTCTGCAGGATCAACCCTTCAGCCGAATACCGTCAGACGACGTATACCACGCCCGACTCGCCGAATATACTATGGACGAACTTACAGCGATGGTGCAGCGAGAGAATGTGCCTGCGGATTTCTCCATAGACATCAAGAATAAAAAGCGGGTAATAAGAGCTCTGGAAATTTTGGAATATCTAAGGAAAAATCCGCTCCCACCGCCAGCAACCCTTTCTGTGAAAGAATATCTCATTATAGGCTTAAATCCAGGTCTTCAAGAAAGGCGGTCACTAATAGATGAGCGATTAGTAAAACGATTAGATGAGGGGTTGATCGGAGAGATCGATCATCTACTGACCGCAGGACTTACGCATCAACAAATTCAATGGTTTGGTCTTGAATACAAATACGCGTCCTATTATCTGAGCGGTAGAATGAATAAGCTTGAGTTTATAGAAAAACTTAGAACAGAAATACATCGATTCGCGAAGCGACAGATGACCTACTTTAGAAAAATGGAAAAGGACGGGCTTGCTATCCACTGGTTCCGCTCGGTTTAATTTCCTTAGGCACTCTCAACGCATCGCTCGAATCAGATGGTTGAAAAAATATAGAGGGCGCCCAAATTAAGGAACACCCTCTATATCTATAACTTAATTTCCTCGTCTTTTGAATTGAAAAAATGAAATTCAGTCAGATAATAAGAACTCATTTCTCGAATTTTAATCCACTTGCCGTATCTAAAGAACCACCGAAGTCGCTTGGAAAACAATCCGGTGCGAATGTACGCTCCGATATAGGGATGCACGCAAAGCGTTACTCCCACTTCGTTTTGTTCTTGAAGAATAAAGCTCAAGTTACTTTCAATATCATCCAATAAAACAATACTGGATCTGATTTCCCCTGTTCCGTCACAAGCTGGACACTTTTCATTCGTAACAATATTCATTTCTGGTCGGACGCGTTGCCTAGTAATCTGGACCAGACCAAATTTACTTGGAGGGAGAATAGTGTGACGGGCTCTATCGTTTGCCATGCACTCTTTCAGAAACCCATAGAGTTCCTTCCGATTGGGTGCCTTGTGCATATCAATAAAATCGATAACGACAATACCGCCCATGTCCCGTAGTCGAAGCTGTCGGGCAATTTCTTTCGCAGCCTCTTTGTTAACCAGAAGTGCATTATCTTCTTGGTTCTCTTTGTTGGCAATTCGATTGCCACTATTCACGTCAATAACGTGAAGCGCTTCAGTATGTTCAATAACCAAATAGGCCCCGCCCTGAAGGTTAACGGTCTTGCCAAAAGCCGCTTTAATCTGCCTTTCAACTCCAAAATGGTCAAAAATAGGTTCTTTACCTCTATAGTATTTAACTATCTTCTCCAAGTCTGGAGATATTTCTTGAATATAGGATTTGACTTCCTCGTAAATATCAGAGTCATTGACGTATATATGGGTAAACTCATCCGTGAGAATATCTCGCAAAATGGTTGAAGCCCGGTCCATTTCTCCTAATACTTTATGGGGAGGCTC
This sequence comes from Sphingobacterium sp., assembly GCA_052092145.1. Taxonomy (GTDB): domain Bacteria; phylum Bacteroidota; class Bacteroidia; order Sphingobacteriales; family Sphingobacteriaceae; genus Sphingobacterium. The sequence continues at coordinate 5,651 of JBQDCW010000048.1, forward strand.
TGCTGACTTAAGGCGCTTGGTAAAAAGTTCCCATTTGGAAATCAAATCGAGGAGGTCTTTTTGAAGTTCCTCCACTCCTTTTCCTTCCGATACTGTACGGATAATGACACCGAAATTTGCAGGCTTAATGCTCTCTACAATTCTCTTTAGTCTATTCCGTTCAGCGTTACCTTTGATTTTTTTGGAAATGGAAACCGAACTGGAAAAGGGGACCAAAACCACGAATCTACCTGCAATGGATAAGTCAGAACTTAAACGCGGTCCCTTCGTTGAGATAGGTTCTTTTGCTATCTGAACAGGAAGCAGCGTATTCCGGCTTAGTACATCGGATATTTTCCCAGCCTTGTCAATGTCCTTTTCAAGCTTTAAACTATTGAGCAGTTTCTCTTTGTAACTGCCATTCTTTACTACCTTCGATAATTTCTGAAGGGATCGTACTTGAGGTCCCAAGTCGAGATAATGCAGGAACGCATCCTTTTCGTATCCAACGTCTACGAAAGCGGCATTCAACCCCGGCATGATTTTCTTTACTCTCCCTAAGTAAATATCACCAACCGCATAATGGTTTCCTGCCTGTTCCCTATTGAGCTCGACGAGTTGTTTGTCCTGTAGTAAAGCAATAGTCACCCCCTTGTCGGGGATTGAATCGATAATTAATTCCTTTACCAACAGCTACTAAATTAAGGACAGTCGTGGACTCGCTCCACGACACATATTGTCCGGTTAAACAAAAAAACCGTTTATGAAAAAAACAATCTATGACGATAAACTCAATCATAGATTGTATCACTTGAATATTAAAGCAAAATTACTTTTACTATTTCTTCTTGTGTCTATTTTTTCTTAAACGCTTTTTACGCTTATGAGTAGCCATTTTGTGTCTTTTTCTCTTTTTTCCGCTTGGCATAGCTTTAATGTTTTTAATGAATTAAATAAAATGTGTTAATTACTTACTTAGTTCTTCGATTCGACGATCGATGAACTGTGAGAGCGTCGGATCTGCGGCTAACTCTCTGCTTTTCTGAAAAGCAGCAATCGCCTCATTCTTCATCCCTATATTTTCATATCCTGTCGCCAAATAGAAAAACGATTCAGCATCAGGTTTCTGTTCTATCACAATTTTGAACCGGTCGATCGCCAGGTCAAATTGTCTAGATTGCAAAGAAAAAAGCCCTAGAGTTTTATTCGCTTCTAGGTTTTCAGGCTCTGCATCAACAACTTCTCGCAATATTGCAATTCCGGCCATTGGATTATTCGTTCCCGTAACCATAGCTGCACCTAGACCGGTTTTAGCCGCTAAACTCGACCCATCTAGATCCACCGCTTTCTGGTACGCATCCATTGCTCTTTGGTTTAACGCCGTCGCTAACGTGGTGTCTTGAAGGTTCGTATACCCCTTTCTGTAGCTGTCACCGGCCTTCAGCCAATACTCGAACTTGGAATCAATATTACCCATTTCCTCGTAAGCAAAGCCCTGAGGAACAGCTTTGTCGACGTCGTTCCATTTGTCCGCCAGCTGCTGATATACAGTCAGTTTCTTCGCATCATCGTCAGTCTCCTCCAACTCCCCCTCTAATTCGGTTATCTCATTGGCGATTGATGGGTTCAGTCCACGCTTGGCTGCTTCAGAAATTGTCGAAAAATTGTATTGATCAGCAGCCTCTTCTGTAGCAGAAGACGCTGTTTGATCTTCTTCATCCACCAAGCCTTTCACGGGTTTTAACAATAAAAATCCCATCACCAGGACTACTGCTGCGACTACCGCTATCTGAATTTGCTTGGCATTTTTCATAAAGATAAATTATTTTTGATTTCCGTTCTTAACTTTTTCCACAAAAACCTTTGCCGGTTTAAAACTTGGAACAAAATGTTCCGGAATAATAATAGCCGTATTTTTAGAAATGTTACGTGCTGTTTTTGCTGCCCGCTTCTTTACTACGAAGCTTCCAAAACCTCTGACGTAAACGTTTTCTCCTCCAATCATCGCGTTCTTAACAACTTTGAAGAATGCTTCAACGGTTTCTTGTACATCAACCTTCTCTAAACCAGTCTTGTTAGAGATTTCTGCAATAATTTCTGCTTTAGTCATATCTATTTTTACTCTAATTAATCTACACCCTAGCTAATCTATCCATTTGGGGACGCAAAAGTATCTTTTTAAAATGAGTAATGGAAATATTTTAACGTTTTTTTCACTTCCAAACCACTATCATTCAATTATTTAGTGGGACGCTCCCCGCCTTTTCACATATGAAAAGGCTCGCAAAGCTACAATTATTTTACTGACAATCAAAGTTATAATCCAATTCGAGTGCTCAAAATTGCCGATAGATGACGTAAATCCTCCTGACCATGCAAAGATGACAACACAATCCGATTCAACCTTGAACTTTCCTTAAGCGGATAGGGAAAACTAGAAATGATGACGTTTTTACCGAGTAGGAATTCATACAGATTGGGATCTTTTGAGGTAAACACGGGGAAGCCAGAGAAGGATTCTAGTCCAAGTTGTTGACTCAAATCATCGAAAAATCGAATGTTATCGTGTAGTTTATCAAAAGCCTTTTCATAAATGCTAGCCCCCCTTATAAGCGCAAAGACACCCGCAGGAGACGGAGGTGATGAGCCAACAAAAATCGGATGCTGTTTAATTTCATCGATCAAATGCTGATTCGCCAAAACCATTCCCGCATCGGTTCCCAATCCTTTGGCAAGCGACGCAACGACCACCAATTCAAAATTAGGGCTACAAAGCGTTTCCTTTGGAAAGGAAATCTTATTTTTATAAACAATACCCAAGCCATGCGAGTCATCAATTAACAGCGTTACCCGTTGATCGGGGCGAAGTTCACGCAGAGCACTAAAGTCATAAAGCTCAGGCTTAAGGTTATCCAGGCTATTCGCACAAATCAAAAAATCACCGTCACGCTGTTGATTAATTTCATCAACTGTTTTTTGTAACCACGCTCGATGGCTCCTCTGCTCGCCTGAGCGATCAGATAGCCAGATCGCGGGATGGGCACCCGGCGCTATGTATACCTTTCGATCCCTCGCCAGCGCATTTACAGATACTTGCCCCGCCAAAAACCCGCTGGATAAAAGCGCGGCACTAGGGAAGCCGAACCTATTCGCTAATAATTCTTCGGATTGTTGGTAGATCCCCAACTGAACGTTATTATTTCTAGAAGTCCCGTTATTTAATCCGAAATGGTCGATTCCTTGTTTAAAATTTTCGATATATTCGGGATGATCGGACAGCCCCAAATAAGCCGTCCCACCAAAGAAAGAATATTCCCGATTATCAACGAATAATCTTGGCCCAGCGAATTGCTTTAGATTCTGTAAATTGGTCATGAAAGATCGTTTATCCGAATATATCCCTCCGATTCTCCAAAACAGCAATCAATACAAATGCAGGTTTAGAGGTAGATTGAGACTAATGGAGAATGTAACGCCATCAATAGGTTTAAAATTCTGCTTTGTATTGATATCGAAGCCATATCCCGCGGCAACATCCAATATCGAAAGCACGCTAATTCCGGCCTTGGCCGTCGTCGTAAAGGGCGTAATCTCTCCTTTAACAAAAGGCCAAACAGCGACATTATTTAGATAATAAGTAACTCCTAACTCTGGAATTACGGTGCTTTGATCCATCATCCATGTAAAATTCGCCCCCGCATCAATCTTTATATATTGTGAGTGATTCGTCGCAAATAATCCCCACCCGGATGCCTTAAGGAAGGACCCACTCTGGTACTGATATCCTACAGAAGGACCAAATATCCAACCTGTTGCTCTTTGTTGTGCGCGTAACGACAAGCTACAGAGAAGGAGCGCTGAAATAACTAGCCATTTTTGCATAACTTATCGGTTGAGTTTTACTTAACGCAAATTTCATTGTTTTTATTTTGCAAAACAAATCTAACGATATCCCTTGAACTGGACACTACAGGTTAAGATAAATTTAAAATTTACAAGGACTTGTCCGAACTTTAACCCGAACTTAATATCTGTTGGTTATATTGGTCTCTGAAGAAAACCTATCCCGCCAGCAGTGGCAGAAGAGGATGGGACACTTCAACGACCTTAGGAAGGAAATGCATAAAATAATATCGGATTTTGCGCGTTTCATATTGAAGTGGTCGCTCATTGGGCAACTCCGCTAAGTATTTCGCATCATGAAGATCATAAGCATTAAAAGTTCTGAGGCATCAAATTCGGCAACCATGTGCCCCCACTGTGGGTCAGCACCATTATATTCCAGGGTCCGACGCCCAATTTGGGTTAAAACTCTTCTGTTTTTCCTGCCGGTCAAGCGCTATTTATGCAACCATTGCAACAAAACGGCTTATGTTCTTCGAAAAAACGGTTGACTGAACTTCATCCCCCTAACCCGCTGTTCTTGCTATTACCTCGCAGAGGATTAAACTACTCTTGAGTTATTTTCCGTATGAACTCAATCTCTTGCGCTGAGTAAGGGGAACCGTCCTGTCTAAATATATCATGGAACCAAAGGGGCGGTTCAGTCGAATCCGGGAGTGGTGTGTCCCACGCAAAAATGGTGTTGGTTTTACCCGCGACCAATCCCCAATTAATAGCCCCAATATTATCTTCTTTTAAAAGCGGCATAATGTCTTGAAAGGTACTATGACTAGTACGGGCCATATATTCAGTACAAATCAGGGGCCGATTGAACCCTTTTAACGAATCGACAGCCTGCTGGTGAATCTCGGCAGAATTATAGTTGTGATACGAAATAACATCCGATTCGTTGAGCGAATACGCGTTCAGCTCTGGTAGACTTGCTGTCCACACACCCACACTCAGCGGTTGTATCGGGTTAACCGTTCTAGCCCATTCGAATGCCTTTTTTACCAATGGAAGGCTCTTGTTTCCGTAGCCACTATTTCCCGGTTCATTGTAAAGATCCCAAAAAACGATGCGCTCGTCCTCTTTGAAGGTCGTCAAAATGTCTTTAACATAGCGCTCAAGTTTCTCAATCAACGCCGGGTCTTCATAAAGTAAATCTCCTGGATCCCTAACCCATCCAGAATTATGAACACCAGGTTTCGGGTCCGGCTGTGTCCCGATATTAAACGTAGGATTCCAGCAATCATCGAAAAACACAAATATCGTAGAAACACCATGACTCTCCGCAATGTCCATGTATTGTTCTACCCTAGTTTTAAACCCCTCCGGGTCTGCTGCCCAAGCCGCGTGATGTAAATACACCCGCATGCAATTCATCCCAATGTCTGCTGCCCAACCCAGTTCACGATCAATAGTTTCTGGATCGAACGTCTCGGCTTGCCACATTTCCAATTGATTAATTGCATTGCTTGGCGTAAAATTACTCCCCCGCAACCATCCCCACTGTTCATACCAGTCATTGGCCTGTTCTTCGGTCCACCGCTCTCGCGGTTCAGACGCTATTTGACAAGATGTTATCAACATAACAAGTAGTAACAATAGTGAGGTGCTCAATTTCGATTGCGTCATATTTGGTTAGTTTTTTACAGGTTATGGATGCTTTTCGTGCCCGAGTTTAGCCTATGCTTTGGCAGCAACATCTATCTCGAACACGTTTAGTGGCACTAGCGTAAAGATTAGCGAACTAGACAAGACCTAAAACCCTAATATACAAAAAGACTTTATTTACTACCGTCAGAGATTAAAACTTTTGATCGTCTTTCTTTTGAAAGGAATAATTTCTAATGCCGTATTGCGACTGTTCCGACTAGAAAAAATAAAATTGCTTGTCGTGGGCATGCTGACGATGCCCGCGAAAAAAGGGGGTGTTCGGAAGACTATTTTTTTGCTAAGCGCATCACAGCTACATCTCCCATAATGAGATTGAGGGTTTCGCCATGCACACTGTATTGAGTAACAGTCTTCAATGTTTTGAAAAATGCAACTTCCCCATTGCCTTCACAGGCCATCTCGGTGCTCATTGGCCCACCGAACTTTATTTTTCCCCCTTCCAAGGTGAAAGTAAGACTGTAATTGTTACAGCTGCCGTTGCCACTGGCTTTGGTAGAGGGTAAGTCAAAAACAAGAGTCGGTTTTCCATTCGGATACAACTTATCCAGCGCTATTTCTGATCCTGATATATCATCAACTTCCCAAGTTCCGTTTAAGGCGTGCCCATCCGCAGTATCCGTTATCTCCACAAAACGAGCCAATGGGGCCATCCTGGCTTTGTTGAGCGACAACGTGTCGCCATTTATCGTGTAATTGTCCGCGGCGACTAGAGCCTTATTGAGCCCATGCTCAATTTCCATAATTTCACAGGCCATCATCGTAGACATGCCCTGCGAGAACGCTATCCGTCCATTATCCTTCAGCGTGAACGTGCCTCCCACCCCATTACATCCCCCGGTGCCCGAATAACGATCGTCGCTGAGCTTAATAAAAGGCTCTTTGCCATTGATCTTATCGGCAACAGGTTTACCGTCAAGTTCGATCAGTTTCCATTTCACTCCGGTAATCGAACTGTTTCCCATGGTTTCTTGACTGGTCTGAGAGGATGAAGATTTTTTAAAAATACTACAGGAAGTAAAGAAGGTCATGCTAAGCAAAAGCATTAAACTAGCGGTGGTTTTCATATTGTCTTAATTAACCGGTTTACAATTGGTGTAAATATAAAAAAAGAAACATCACTATTACGATCATCCGCGCCTATTTGCATCGAATAACCCAAAAAAGACGATCTTCTGAAAGCTATTTTATCCAGGAAGACTATCGATCGGCTTTGGACCAAAATCACGTGCTTCTGACCTCGTCCATCCATGGGGGTCTGTCAGGTCATTCCGGTACTTCTGAATTAACTTCTCCCCATTTATCCATCAACGTCAGGATTTCCTTTAGGGAGCTCCCCCGATCAGTCAACTCATATTCAACCTTCGGTGGAACCTGTTGATGGACGATCCTGTTGACTAAACCGTCCTTCTCCAGCTCCTTTAGTTTGGAAATTAACATCCGTTCTGAAATACCAACGAGCCTTCTTCTTAATTCACTATACCTTAACTTTCCCTCGTTCAAAAGGAATGATAGGATGTTTATTTTCCATCTTCCTCCAATGACCGATAGTGTGTTTCCGATCCCACAATGTTCCTTCCAATAATTTTCGTTTATCGAATTAGTCGATTTTTCCTTCCTTTCAGTCATACTTACTTTTTTAGCAGTATCATACAATTTGGTACGTTCTTTTAATAACGCAAGTTACCCAATAAATTTGTAGAACATAAACTCAATCAAATGACGATAAAAACAGCAATTCATTGGGCAGCTTTTGCCTATTATCTCTACGTATTTGGATACGCTTCCCTATTTAAGGTGTTCCAGAAGGAGTCAATGATGCAGAGCATGCAATCATTAGGATTCAACAAAACCTGGACGATTGCTATAGGCATTGCGGAATTAACTGGGGTCGTCCTCCTTGTGGCCGGGCTGATCAAGCCTCCTCTTAAGAATCTGGGAATCTTATTCCTAACCCCCTTCGCTATTGGCGCGTTCACCACACACATGGCACATAATGAATATCACCATTATTACGGATCGTTAGCGATGTGTGTTTTGACAGCAGTCTTATTGGTATGGAGTTGCTACCTTTAGTAGGAGACAGATTTAATAAGTAATTTTAAATTTGTA
>JBQDCW010000049.1:0-12176 GCA_052092145.1 Sphingobacterium sp.
AACCATTCTTTCCAACGGCATGGCCCAGCAATGTACCAGTAGAATATCTACTTGCGCATGATCTTTAACCTGATCGATCCAACCGTCTTTTTCTTTATTCCACTGGTCGCCCGTGTGTGCTATTGAAATCCCTTCAGGGGTGGACACAATGTAGACGTTGTTCGGTGTGTCGTCTTGATGGCCAGGCATGACGGTCATCTCCAGCTCTTTTCCTGAGGCCAAAGAGATGGTCTCATGGAGCACTTTCTCGGATCGGATATGCGTGATACCGGCGCCTTTATCCGCCCAAATTCCACTGCTGGCCACGATATCTTTATTGTGTTTCAGGAACAGATCGGCCACTCCCCCGTCGGCGTGGTCGCCATGGACATGCGAAATAAAAAGCACATCGCATTGTTGAGCAATAGCGTCCATTAACGCATCTGAAATCATCGGCGCTTTATTACCCTGCCCTGCCCGAGTAATATCAAAAGCAATCGTCACGGTCGGTGACTTCACGATAAAACCATGATTGTACATCTTAAAAACCTTCACTCCCGTGGTAACAGGTTCCTGCAAACCTTCGACAACATTTCGGATTTGGCGGGTCAAAAACTGTTCGGTCAAACGGGAGGTATCCAATCTGGGATCATGAAAGATCCAATCCAAATGCATTAATGCGGATTTTCGGATGCTGCTCAGCTCGGTCGATGGTGGACTTTCTTCAATCAATTCCTGGACTAATTCGAAGGTTTGACGGGTTTGTTCCTCGATAAATTCAGCGGGCTTACCCCAATAATGCATGGGCTGCTGCGCCAAGCTCAGCAGCGGCAGGAACAAAAGGATTAATACTATTTTATGCTTCATCATAGATTATTAAAAACCGATCCCCGATAGCGGTATAGCCACAGGGGATCGGCGTAAATTTAAACCATTACCAATTTGGATTTTGTTCCAAATTCGGACTTCTATCCAACTCGATCAATGGAAACGGCCAGATCTCGTGCCGCACTTGGTACTCACGTTCATACATCAAGTCTCCGAAAATATCGGTTGCATCCTTGACAGTAGATTCCAGAATACCCCAGCGACGAATATCCCAATAACGTTGGCCTTCGCCAGCCAATTCATACGCACGCTCATCACGGATACGCTTTGTCATTTCCGCTTTGCTGTTTGCGACTAACCACGCTGGTCCGGAGTTTAAACCAGGCATGTCCACCCGTGCACGTATTTTATTTACTTCCTCTGCGGCTTTAGTCACATCGCCATTTTCGTTGTACGCCTCGGCGAGCATCAGAAGGACATCGCCTAAACGGATTAGTGGAAATTCGTAAGGCGTACGGGTGTATTCGCCCCAATAACCGTCTAAATTACCCGTGGGAATCCATTTACGCCAAAAGTAAGAGTTCCAACCCTCGGAATTTCGAACAAAGGCAAGGGCTTCCATCGGAGAGCCGCCTTGAGAGGCATCAGCCAAAACAAACTGCTTATCCCGCGGATTTGACCCCGCATCGGTACCCAGATAATGTGAATACGGGGTAATCACATTCCAATTTAAACGCGGGTCACGTTGACGATAGACGTCTCTAATTTTCGCCGTATCGGCATCCAGCGTGCTGGTGATAACCGTGCTTCCCTGATCGATTGCCACGCTCAACAATTTCCGTCGAAACTGCGAATTGCCCGCATTAAAACCGGGATACATCTCATCCCAATTAAACTTGGATCCATCCCGATTCTCGTACATATCAACCAAGGTGGTTGACGGCACAATTCGGTTACTCGCAATCAAGCGCATGGTTGCTTTATTACCAAAATAGGATACGATATCCAGGGCGTGTCCCCCTACATTTCCGTCAATCGATTGAATAGAGAAAATCATCTCCTTACTGCTGTTTCCGTTATAAAGACGAAATAGACTCTCGTAATCGGCATGTAGCTCATAACCGTAGTTATTGCTTTTGTTGTAAACTATTTCCTCGAAATCCGAGACGGCATTGGTCCATTCTTGATTAAAGAGATAAACCTTGCCGCGAAGAGCGTAAGCCGCTCCTTTGGTCGCTCGTCCATATTCGCCATCCCAGCTCAACGGAAGTTTAGCAATGGCCTCTGTCAAATCATTGAGCACATGCCCTCGAATTTCTTCGGCTGTACTGCGCGGGTCGGTAACCGTCGCAAACTCTTCATTGATATCTCGAGTTTCGTCATAGTAAGGCACTCCACCCCACGCGTTAAGCATCCGGAAATACGCCATGGCGCGAAGAAATTTAGCCTCTCCGGCCACCCGATCAATCAATTCTTGGTCAATCGGCATATCGGCCACATTTCGAATGACCGTGTTGGAGCGGTGAACCAATTCGTAAAGGTGCTGCCAGTGGTTTTCTATCCCCGTGCTGCTGGAGGAAAAGGACGTCCCTCGCGATAGATCCGACCAGGGATTACTTCCATCAGCCAGATCGCTGGCCATATCGAAGGTGAATTCCATTCCAAACGCCCAAGGTTGCTTCATTGCAGAATACATACCGATTGCCGCTTGATTAGCGTGTGCCTCCGTCTCCCAGAAGGTAATACTTGACATTTGATCTGCTGGAACATAGTCCAGCTTTTCGCAACTGCTGAACAACAAGACAGCGCTTAAAAATGCAGAAAGTTTTATGTTATTTTTCATTTCTTTTACGTCTTTTTATCTCGCTATTTAAAAGGTTAGATGGATACCTGCCGAATATTGGCGAAGGGAAGGATACCCGTTCGTTTCCCTTTAGACCAGTTGTCGGTCCAAAACGAAGACGGGCATCCTTCTATTTTTTGAGGCTTTGAAGAAACCTTATCGATTAAATAATGTTGATTTGTATGTATTGTAATTAGTGGTCAACTTTCCTACATTTGATTATGGCATTGGCTTATTTAAAAGAATTGGATGCGCAGACACGCATCGCTTTGTGGAAGATCGAAGAAAATTCGGAACAACTCGTTGCGATGCTCCAACTCGACCAAGAAGAACGCGCTAAACTAAAAAGCTTTAGCAAAGGCAAGCGCACCCTCCATTGGCTCGCCACCAGGGTGCTTTTACGTTATCTCCTACAAACCCCCGACTACATTCGTTGCCCTTCTGATGGCAATGGAAAACCCTTTTTACCTGATTTTCCTTATGAAATTTCACTGACCCATTCCTATGATTATGCCGGTGTAATGCTCACCTCGAATGGTCGTTGTGGAATGGATCTGGAGATTGTGAAAGAAAAAGTTATTCGAATCAAAGAAAAGTTTCTCAAACCCGAAGAGCTTGCTTTCATCGACAGACAGGATATGGTCAATCAGCTTTACGCCTGTTGGTGCGCCAAGGAAGCGGTTTACAAACTACAAGGCAATCGGGGCGTTTCCTTTCAACAAAACATAACGATCGAACCTTTTGAATATCAACCTCAGGGCGTGATGCACGTTCATTTAAATATAAACGGAATAGACGCCTCCTATCTAGTCCATTATGAACGGTTCCACCAGTACATGCTGGGATACGTGAAGGAATAAAAGTCTATAGCTCACCTCATCGTGGATAAAATAATATTCCAATGTCCGGGATCATTCGTCACATCAACTTTCCTAAACACCACGCTATTTCTTAAATTCCGAGGGTGCGATTCGATATCGCGCAAAATTTCCCTCATGTATACCCATTAACTCGGTTTCAACAACTTCGGTGAACGTGCCGATCTCGGGCTTCGCAAAACGATCCGCTCGGCATTTTATAAACGGTATGGCTATTTCAGATTTTTTTATTCGTCGCTGCAATGTTCTTCTTTCAACGTAAATTGGTAATCCTTCTTGAATTTCCTCTAGGGTCAAACCGTCCTTTATTAATACCGCCAAAATAGCATTGGTGTCTGTTAATTGTTCTAGTTTTGATTGCTGAACACCCCGTTTGTCCTGATGTAGAATGGATTTATGAACAAAAACAACAAAATATTGTCGCAATAAACAAATAGCGACACCTTTCGCGACACACCTGTCTCGATAATAATTTAGTGACCAAATAGCGCGACGTATTTTCTATTCGTAGCATAGCTTGGAATCACGCCGGCGTTTTCATCCCAATCTCAGGTTGGATTGTTTTAGGAAAATTTTAATAACTTAACATTCAATTAATAACCAAAATCTAAATTTGACCCAAACTCTTCACCTGCTTGTCGTCGTATAATCATGAAATGCTCGGATGATCTTCAATTCTTAAAAAAAATAAATCAAGGTGACCTGACAGCCTTCAAAGAGCTGATTAACCGATACTCCGATCCTTTGTTTCATTATATCAACCGCCGGATCTGTTGCCGAGAAGACACGCAAGAGATCGTACAAGATATCTTTTCCTCGCTTTGGAAAAACGCCGGTCGGATCACGATAACAGATAGTTTGTCCCCCTATTTATACAAAGCGGCAAAACTTGAAGTGATTGATTGGATGATCAAAAACAAGCGCTACCAGTCTAAAATTTTGAAACTCTCAGCCTACCTTAAGCAACATACAGCGGTATACACGACCGAGGATAGCCTAGTCGCACTCGAGCTGGAACAACAAATCCGGGTTGAGGTAGAAAAGATGCCGCCAACGATGCAGAAGGCATTCCGAATGAGTAGACATAACGATATGCCTATTAAGGAAATAGCGAAACAGCTCGCGCTTTCCGAGCAAACGGTAAAGAACAACATCACATTAGCGGTCAGCCGACTACGCCTTAAGTTCAAGTGAAAATCCGATTATTTTAAATTTCTTCGGTACCTCCCGATTCTTTTGCCGGTTATATAGGTGTATGAACGATAAGGAACAGATCAAAGCGCTTAGTGAGCTACTCTCCAAGTACCGTCAGGGAGCATGTAGCCCCGAAGAAGCGCGCGCCATTGAGCAATGGTTCCAGGACCTATTCCCAGCAGAGTCTATCCAGAACCAAGATCATGCCCCTATTGACAACCTTGCCGAAACCATCTTTGATAACCTGAAGGATGAAATTCAACCACAAACTAGTAAACCTTCGAATAGCAAAAGTTTAGCCATTTGGATCGGCGCCATTGCCGCCTGTCTGGCGCTCGTTGTCTGGGTTTGGAACCCAACGACATCCACCTCGCTATCCGAGCAATCACTCGCACCGGTCAATCTTCTAGATGGCGACATTCTCCCTGGCACACAAACAGCTATATTGACTAATTCAGAAGGAGAAACGATTCAAGCACCAGATCCTAATTTAAGTAAATATGCCTCAGTAGAAACCCAGAAGGATTTTAATATCTCCACCCCGGTAGCTGCAACCTATGCTGTTCAGCTTGAAGATGGCACACGCGTTTGGCTTAACGCAGAAAGCTCCCTAAGATACCCCAGCAGATTCGATAAAAAAGAACGCAGAGTTCATCTGATAGGCGAAGCCTATTTCGAGGTTAAAACAGACCGAAATCGCCCCTTTATTATTGAGGCTGCACAGACGACGATCGAGGTACTCGGGACGACATTCAATGTCAATGCCTATCAAAGGGAGGTCCTCACCACACTAATAGAAGGCTCTGTTAAAATTCATTCTTTAGGAATGAACAACATCCTTCGGCCAGGAGAGCAAGCATGGTGTCATTCGAACCGCCTAGATGTTTCACCATCAGACCTCAACAAAAATTTAGCCTGGCATCGAGGGGAGTTTTATTTCGATGGGAGCAATCTAACGGAGGTATGCCAACAAATCAGTCGTTGGTATGACGTAGATTTTGAAGGAATAGATCACACCGCGGTACACTCCTCATTCAAAGGAAGTATAGACCGCAATCAAAGCCTTTCCAAAGTCCTTAAGATTCTTTCGGTAGCCACCGGAATGCAGTTTGACATCCAAGGAAGAAAAATAATTGCTGATTTAATGAACCATCAAAAAAGAAAAGAAATGAAAGGAAACTAAGGGGAACCGGGATATATTGAAAAAGGGGATGTTGGCGCATCCCCCGATTATGTCCTGATCTAAACAATCGCTATCAAACAAATTATTCACCCATAAACATGTACAAATTTATGATTTATTTTTCTCGATTTTTCAGGCGGGGAAGAAAAAGCACACACCCTGTGCAGCCTGGACTTAAGTATCTAATGATGATGAAACTCACATTCTTGTTGATATTTGGCCTCTCGGTTGGTGTCTTGGCCTCCGGTAAGGCACAAAACGTATCCATCGACATGAAAAATGTTCCCTTAGAAGAGGTGCTCGAAGAGGTTTCCAAACAAAGTAAATTACGCTTGTTTTACGATCAGAGCATCGTTAAAAATCTACGGATATCACGACTGAGTGTTTCTAACGTATCGGTTTCCTCTATTCTTAATAAAGCTTTACGTGGAAAAAACCTGCGTTTCCAAATCCTCGACAATACGATCGTGCTTAACGAAAAGCAACCTACACAGCGAGCGATTTCCGGAACCGTTACAGATGTACAGGGGCCGTTAGAAGGGGTGACGGTCAATGTTAAAGAATCTCCGAGTATTCACACCAGAACTGACCAGAACGGTCATTACGCTCTTCGTGTTCCTGAGAATTCGACCCTTATTTTTAGCTATATGGGCTATGCCGAACAATCCATCAGTGTGGGGCAGCAAAGCACACTGAACGTGCTACTAGCAACCGAATCTTCGGAATTAGAGGAAGTCGTGGTCGTAGGGTACGGTACCCAGAAAAAAGAAAACCTGACCGGAGCGGTAGATCAGATTGATAATAAAAGGTTAGAAACGTACAAAGCGACAAATTTGGGTGATGCTTTGGCTGGACAAATCGCTAACGTCAATATCGGCGTGAGTGACGGGAAACCGGGGCGCGCCGCCTCTTTCAATGTCCGCGGGAATACCTCAATCAATGGTGGTTCTCCGTTGATCCTCCTAGACGGGGTCCCGATTAGTTCATTTGAGTTGAACAACATCTCTCCACAGAGTATAGAAAACATCTCGGTATTAAAAGATGCATCTTCTGCGGCTATCTATGGTGCGCGCGCTGCATATGGCGTAATTTTAGTCACCACCAAGGAAGGTATTGATGGGAAGGCTCAGGTGAATTACAACAATAACTTTCGTTGGGGGAAAGCCACCCGCGTTCCGAAAGTATATACCGGGTTAGACTACCTGGAAATTCAAGAGCGGGAGTTCAATGGCCATATCGGTCAAACTTATTATACAGATCCACAAGTTCAATATCCTTATCAGGTCGCCAATGATCCATCCCTACCACAATACGATTTGCAGAATATCGGTGGGAAGGCAACCTTACTGCTGGGCGGTCCAGTCATCAATTATTATGAGGAATGGTTCCGAGAATTCACTCCTGAGCAAAATCACAATTTAAGCGTTCGAGGAGGTAGTGATAAATACAAATACTATCTATCGGGTGATTACAATCACGAGGAAGGTAATCTGGAGTTTAAGCCCGAAAAGATCAACCGATTCAATTTTCGCGCAAATAATAGCTATCAGGTCTCGGATCATGTGACTATTTTTAGTAAATCTTCTGCGACGATGCGTCGGGATGATATTCCAAACACCTTTTTATATAATTTCAGTTCAAATCCGTGGCGATTCATTGATAACACCAATCCGCTACTCCCGGAAACCATAGAAATCGATGGGGAAACCATACCAACGGACATCGGGTTCTACCGACAGTTCATCGAAAATCAATCCGATTATCAAACCAACACCAGTAGCTTTTTGAACACCTTTGGTACGGATATTAAACTCCTCCAGGAGTCGTTAACCCTACACGCTGATGTATCGTACATGTACTACCATTGGTATCGTAATCGCTGGTGGGATAATACGGGGCCTTACCTTTCCCACTCTTTCAATAATCGGAATACCGTCCTTTCCCATTATTCAGATGCGGGCCCTGCTAAAATTTACAAAAGCAATACGGAGTCCGAAACGATTAACGTCAATGCCTACGCGAATTATAAAAAATCATTCGGCAAACACAACTTCGATATTACCTCTGGATTCACGTACGAAACCTATAAAAATCACTACGAAACTGTCGCTCACCAGGATCCGATCTTAGGATTGGACGAACATGCGCTGAACTTAGCGACCGGACTTTTCGAGGCGAGCGACGACGACGATAAGTATGCGAATCGAAGCATCTTTCTGCGAACAAGCTATAACTTCAACGAGAAGTATCTATTGGAACTAAACGGCATGCACAATCTAACCTCGAAATTTAGAAGAGAGAACCGGGGTGCATTTTTCGGTTCCGTATCGGCGGGTTGGAAAATCTCTGAAGAAGATTTCTTCCAACCGCTGCTACCGTTAATCAATAGTCTTAAAATTCGGGGGTCGTACGGTGCATTAGGTAATCAGAATATCGGTTCCTACGATTACCTATCCATCCTGAATATGACGCGCTCTCCTTATTTGTTAGATGGTGAGCAATATACCTATACACGTGTTCCCAGCCCTAAATCGGAGAATTTTACTTGGGAAACGTCCAAAACTGCCGATATCGGTCTGGACGCGACCTTATTGAACCATAGGATGAGCGTAGTTTTCGATTATTATCAACGAAATACCGATAATATGCTCGCGCCATATCATTCCCTTCCTTCGGTGTTTGGTGCTACGGTGCCTAAAGAAAACATCGCCTCCCTTCGGAACCGCGGATGGGAGCTTACCATCGGCTGGCAAGATCAAATCAATGGCGTTCATCCGCTGCAGTATGGTATCCGGGCAAGCCTTTCTGATTATTCATCGGTGATTACCGGCTATTATAACCCAACCAATTATCTCGGGGATTACTACGTTGGCCAGCGATTGGGTGAAATATGGGGGCTGAATACCTTAGGTTTTTTCCAAACCGATGAAGAAGCGCAAAACAGTCCGTTATTGCAGACCAGCTCCTATCGCCAGTTCGCCGGAGCAGGAACAATTCGGTTTGAGGACAGTAATGGTGATGAGGTAATCAGTAAAGGAGATTGGACCTTAAATAACCCGGGGGATTATCGAATCATTGGGAATACAACGCCGCGATACCAGTACGGTATCAACTTGAATTTTGCCTATCGAGGTTTTGATTTAAATGCGTTTTTCAAAGGGGTGGGTAAACGTGATATCTATCCATCGGCTGAAACAACGAATTTTTGGAGTTCGTATAATAGAAAATACCAAGTGCTTCATCAACATGTGGTTGAAAATCGCTGGACTCCCGAAAATCCAAACGCGTACTTCCCAAAACCACAGGGATATATCGCATTGGGCGAGAACGATTTGGGCGTACCACAAACCAGATACTTACAAAACGCTAGTTTCTTACGCTTGAGTAACCTAATCGTGGGTTACAGTCTGCCCCGTACGGTATTGGGCAACGCGTTCAGCCAAGCGCGGATCTATCTGGCTGGCACGAATCTTTTTGAATGGACCAAGCTTCATCACACACTGGATCCAGAAGGTTTAAGTAAAGACCCCGACGCGAATGCCGGTAGTGTCGGAATGGGAACCGCCTACCCTATTCAGCGGACGTTTGCATTTGGAATTGAAATCGGTTTTTAAAGACAAAAATTATGAAAATGAGAAAACTAGGTGTTTTATTCATCACCCTGATTATAACGAGCGCATGTGAATCGCAATTCGACATGTATCCTGAAACCCAGGTTGCCGAATCTCCCGCGCTTTTCAAGAACGCAGCAGGTTTAAAAACGTTTACCGACGGATTTTATAACGATCTGGACCACAATAGTATTAAGAATGATAAGTACTCCGACAATATGGAGCACATTACCAACCCGCCACCGATCCGTTCGTCTAACTATACGCTACCTACCGCTTTAGGCAGTGGAGGCTGGAGTTGGACACAACTTCGAAATCTCAATTATTTTATCGAAAACGTCAATCTGCATACCGAAGATGTCGAATTAAAAAACAGCAATCTTGCTATTGCTAAATTCTTTCGGGCTTGGTTTTATTTCAATAAAGTGGTTTCTTTCGGCGATGTCCCGTGGTATTCAACTACCTTGAAAACAACCGATGAAGAAGCGCTCTATAAACCCAGAGATTCCCGATCCGTGGTGATGGATAGTGTGATACAAGATTTGGACTTCGCCATCAGTAACCTTAGCGAGGAAACCAGCAAGAACAAAATAACCAAATGGACAGCGTTGGCCTTAAAATCTCGGATTGCACTTTTCGAGGGGACCTTTCGACTCTATCATACGGACGTTCAATTGCCGGGTGCTGAGTCGCTGATCCAGCAAGCCCGTGATGCTGCTCGAGAACTAATGGATTCGAAAAAATACAGCATTTATACTGCAGGAAATGCAGAACGCGATTATGCTTCAATGTTTCAAACTCCTGAAGCGCCAAGCGCTGAGGTAATTTTAGCCCGCTCCTCGAGCCAAAATTTCATCTATTATACGCCCGAGTTCACCTCGACATCGAATGGAAATTTCGGTGCAACCTTTTCTTTGATTAGCGATTATCCCATGCTAAGCGGAGCATCTTATTATGAAAAAAATAACGGTGCCATCGAACAAAAATCGTATTTTCAAGAATTCCAGGACCGCGATTACCGGCTAAAGCAATCGGTCGTCCATCCGGGATACGTACGCATTGGAACCACCGAAGAAGCGGTTAACGATTTCGCAGCAAACAGAACCGGGTACCAAGTGACCAAGCGCGTTGGTGCACCAATCGAGGACCAAGGGAGCGATAGCAGGGACGTCATTTTGATCCGATTTGCGGAAGTGCTGTTAAACTATGCCGAGGCGAAGGCTATACTCGGCGAATTAACGCAATCCGACTTGGATGAAACGGTTAATGTTTTACGAGAAAGAGCGGGGGTAACCCAAAAACTAGCCCTGCCGTTACAAACCGACCAGCTACAGTTATCGAGATACAACAGGACAACCGATCCAAACATTCTTGAAATCTGTCGAGAGCGCCGGATTGAATTGGCTTTTGAAGGCCTTCGTCGAGATGACTTGATCCGATGGAATGAGGGACATTTGTTCCGCACCGAATACAAGGGCATCTACATCCCTGGCTTCAATCAATTGATTGATTTAGACCAAGACGGTGCGCCCGATTTATACGTCGTGAACAGCGACGAAAATCCGCCCACTGACCGGGTTTCTGGCGTACAGTATTTTAAGCTCTCACCAGTTAATGGACTTTCCGCCGGTGAATCTGGACGCTTAATTCCTTACAAAAACGCAAAAAAACCTTTTCAGGCTTGGGAATACTTAAATCCGATTCCTTTAGAGGAACTTACATTGAACCCCGACCTTGGACAAAATCCCGGCTGGGATAACTTATAAAAAATGGCACGTACTTTTTTCAGTTTGATCATGATTTTGGGCATGTGGACACCAGGTGTTCATGCCCAAGAAATTTTAAAAAACGGATACTTTATCGCCTGTGGTGATGATAAGGTGTTTATTATCGACCCGGCGAAATCCACGAACGGTCATACCGAAGTGGTCTGGCAATGGAATGCGCAAGAAGCGACGGATATCCCGGAAGAATACAAAGGCTATCTCAAGAGCCTAGACGAGTGCAAACCCGTGATGGATAACAGTAAAA
The DNA here is from genome assembly GCA_052092145.1 of Sphingobacterium sp. Lineage (GTDB taxonomy): Bacteria > Bacteroidota > Bacteroidia > Sphingobacteriales > Sphingobacteriaceae > Sphingobacterium. The sequence continues at coordinate 11,548 of JBQDCW010000049.1, forward strand.
TTTTAGTGTGTTCATCCTCTGGTGCGACGTTGCTTATTGATATCGCCAGCAAAGGGGTGGAATTTTATGCCAAAACGCCCATGGCGCATTCGGCCGATTTACTCCCTGGGAACCGTATTGCAGTCGCCAATTCCACCCATAAAGAAGGGAATAATCTTGAACTCTATGAAGTAGGAAAATCAGAACAGCGGTTGTTTACCGATACGTTGTATTCCGGACACGGAACGGTATGGGATGCCAAACGCGAAACGCTGTTCGTTTTAGGCTATCAACTCTTAAAGGCCTACTCCTTAGAAAATTGGGCGAGCGATTCACCGCGCCTCAAACTAGAGAATTCGTGGACGATTCCGGATGAAAGCGGACACGATCTGTCCCTGGTGGACGACGACCGATTACTCGTCACTACACACCACAGTGTGTTTAGTTTTGATGTTGAAGACGAGCAATTCACTGAGTTTGAACCCTTGAAAGGACGTGAAAACATAAAATCAGTCAATTACTTCCTCAATCAGAATAATATCGTCTATACGATTGCAGAGGAAAGTTGGTGGACGGAAAACATCTACCAGACGAATCCAAAAAAGACCATAAGCCTACCCGGCGTCCGGCTATACAAAGTGCGGGTCGCC
>JBQDCW010000050.1:0-11929 GCA_052092145.1 Sphingobacterium sp.
TCAACCCCAAAAGCAACTATTCCTCAAAATAGAACTTAACTGCCTAAGCCTTTGGATGATTGTTTTTATCAATCGGTTTCTTAATGTGGATAATCAACACAACAAACCCGCTATACGGCAAAAAAGGGAAGACCAAAGCCTTCCCTTTTTATCTATCTAATCACGCCCCATTATTGCCACCCACCGCCTAACGCTTTATAAAGTACGATCTGGTTCAGCATACGTTCTTTATGAATGTCCACTTCAGAAATTTCTGCAGAAACCATTCCTTTTTGCGCAGTGATAATGTCTAGATAAGTGATCCGTCCCGCTATGAACAACGCTTCAGCCGCCTCTATGGAAGCGTTAAGCGCAATCACTTGATCCTTAATATGCTTTTGTCGATGAGCTATAACATCCTGAGTCTTAAGCGACAGAGACACTTCATTTAGTGCGTTGAGCACCGTTTTTTCATACTCAATAAAACTAATTCCGTACATCGCCTTCATATTTTCATACTGTGATTTCAACTCACGTTGCCGAAAAATCGGCATTGTAATGCCTCCGAATAACCCATAGGTCACGGATTTATCAATATTGAAGAGCTTATCTAGACTAAACGATTGTAATCCCAGATAAGGGCTAATCGCAACCGATGGCAAAAAAGATAATCTGGCACTTTCAAGTTGATGAAAATCTGACTTTAAATTCATACCCGCTCTTCGAACATCTAACCTGCTGTTAAGCAATTCGTCCAGACTGCCAACAGTTAGATCTTCGAACAATAGATCGTCCTCGTCAAATGTCTGTTCTTCCCTCACAATCGGCTGATAAAATCGCCCTAGTAATGTATTAAGTTGATGTTCATAGGCTAATATCTCTTGCTCAACTAATTCACGGTTAGATCTCGACTCAGCAAGCAACGATCTGAACTGCTGAACTGCCAGTTCGTCGGCACGCCCCGCTTCTTTCTGTGCCTCTATTATCTCCAAAGCACGCGTATGCAATGCTATATTTCGTTCATATACAGATATTTTATCATCTAAACTGATCAATTCATAATAAGCGGATGCAACACTAGTGATTAATTCGGTTTCAATTAGCCGCTTCAATTCACTTTCCGACATAAGCTGCAGAAATGCGGCCTCACGCCGATTTCTAAGCTTACCCCAAAGGTCGAGTTCCCAAGAAGATCGAACACCTACGAAATAATCGGGAACAAACGGCTCGGGAATCTCCTCATCCGGACCTAAATTTTCCGAAAAATTGGAGTCATAGTTCCCAATACCTGATTCCGTGTAATGACCATATTTGGTCAACCCTCCCTCAATTGCCGCGTCTAGCGTAGGATACAGCGCGGATTTCCGAAATCGGAAATTTGCCTGAGCAGCCTCGATACGATGCAAAGCCTGGCGAATGTCATGATTATTCAACAATGCAGAATCTATTAATAAGACCAAATTCGTGTCTGCAAACACTTCTCTCCATGGCAAAGACGCCATGCTTGTCGTGGTATCCCCGACCATCTGCTCAGCGTCTGTCGAAATATCTGCCGAGACTTTACCATCAACAGTCGCTTTTGGCACGGAACAGGAAGTTGCTACGAGCAATAATGCCACTGTCATAGCGGTCTGCGCTATCTGTTTTTTCGTTTTTTCTTTTTTTCGCTTTGAAAATAAGACCACTAATCCTGGAATAACCAACACCCCTAAAATCGTTCCGATTACCATACCACCAACAGCAGCTGTACCAATGCTCCTGTTGCCGATGGCGCCAGCCCCACTTGCCAACATTAGTGGGATAAGTCCAGCAGCAAATGCAAAAGAGGTCATTAGAATTGGACGCAAGCGTGCAACGGCACCCTCAATCGATGCCTGAAGCACATTCATACCTTGCTTTCGTTTCAGATTCGCATACTCAACAATCAAGATCGCATTCTTACCGAGAAGCCCGATAAGCATAACCAGAGATACCTGCGCGTAAATATTATTTTCTAAACCAAAAACCTTAAGGAAAATAAAAGCTCCAAAAAGGCCTGCCGGTAGACATAAGATAACAGGCATTGGCAATAAAAAACTCTCATACTGAGCGGCTAGTAAAAGATAAACAAATACTAAACACAACAAGAAAATATATCCAGCTTGATTTCCTGATATTTTTTGTTCCCTAGTCATACCGGACCATTCTATCGCAAAGCCTTGCGGCAACTCCTGCGCTATCCGCTCAACAGCTTCAATCGCTTGTCCAGAACTGTATCCTGCAGCAGCTTGACCAGTAACCATTGCCGAGGTAAACATGTTATATCGCGTAATTTGTTCTGGACCGTAAACTCTTTCCATCGTCATAAATGATGAGTAAGGAACCATTTCCCCATCATCTGTTTTGACATACAGATCAAGCACATCCTCTGGTCGTTGACGCGAAAACGCGTCTGATTGGACCATTACCTTATACATTTGTCCATATCTGATAAAATTTGTCGCATATAAACTACCCAGTAAAGTTTGAAGAGTATTCATGGAATTTTCCACTGAAATTCCCTTTTTAGCAGCAAGATCATAATCAATGTTCAACATGTATTGTGGAAAATTCACATCGAACGTCGTACTTGCGCTCTCAATAGCTTTATCCGCTTCCAGTTTCTGGATAAAGCCGTTGACCGCAACACTAGTTTGCGTCAGATCATCAGTCCCACTCCTATCCAGTAGCCGCAACTCGAAACCTGAAGAATTACCAAAGCCTGGAACGGTCGGCGGTGGAAAGAACTCAATTGTTGCATCCGCAATATGGGCGGTTCGCTCACGTAAGACACGCATCACATCTTCCACGCTTTCATCGCGATCCTCCCAAGCTTTTAGGTTGATCATCGCCATACCGTAGGAGGACCCAGAAACCTCAGTTACAATACTATAACCCGCTAGGATAGACACCGTCTCGACAACATCAAGCTCTCTAGTTATCCCGTCTATTTCATTCAGTACTCTTTCAGTTCGATCTACAGTCGCTCCAGGAGGTGTCGTTACTGCTGCATAAATCATCCCCTGATCTTCTGTAGGAATAAATCCAGATGGAAGAATTGCTGCCGACCCCCAAGTTGCAATGAACATCACGACCAGGGCTAGCATTGTTATCAATCTTCGGCCGGCAATGCGTCCCAAAACACCTTTGTAACCGCCATTAATCCGGTCATACATCTTATTGAACCCCCTAAAGAATCGATCTAAAGGGCCATTACCCGGCTTTTTATCATGAGGCGAACGAAGGATAATGGCACAGAGCGCTGGAGTCAACGTCAAGGCATTAACCCCAGAGATAACGATCGCGGCAGCTAATGTGAGAGAAAACTGTCGATAGAAAATACCGACAGGACCAGATAAAAAAGCAACCGGAACAAATACTGCAGACATCACCAATGTAATAGCAATAACCGCCGATCCAACTTCCTTCATAGCGCCTAATGTTGCATCCATAGGAGAGAGATTCTCTTCCTCCATTTTTGCGTACACCGCCTCCACCACTACAATCCCGTTATCGACGACGATCCCGATTGCGAGAACTAGAGCAAAAAGTGTTAAGAGGTTGATTGAGAATCCCATTAATTGCATAAAAAATAAGGACCCTACCAAACAGACTGGAACCGCCAGAATGGGTATAATCGTGGCTCGGAAATCCTGAAGGAAAATAAAAACAACCAAGAATACCAGAATAAAAGCCTCAATCAGCGTGACAAGGACACTTGAAATCGACGCATTAAGAAACCTAGACACATCATACCCCATGGTATAAGTCATCCCTGGTGGAAACGACGCCTCCTTTAATTCCTCCATTCTATCCTTTACACTCTGAATAACATCCTGAGCGTTCGAGCCTGGAAGTTGCTTAATCATAATTGATGCAGAGGGGCGCCCGTCGGTTTGTGATACCATCTCATAGTCCAGAGAACCGAACTCGACTTCTGCAACGTCACGTATCCGAATAATCGACCCGTCACTATTTGCTCGGATAGGTATGTTTTCGTATTCGCTTACCTCAGTAAATTTACCGGGGTAACGTAAAACATACTGCTGCATATTGACTGTTTTATCCGAACTAATCCCCGTTTGCCCAGGCGCAGCTTCAATATTTTGTCGGCGTAATGCAGCAACAAGTTCTTCAGTTGATATCGAATAAGCTGAAAGTCTATCGGGCTTCACCCAAATTCGCATGGCGTAGTCTTTCATGCCCATAATCTCGGCAAACCCTACACCCTGAATTCTCTTTAATTCCTTTAGAATATTGATGTCCGTAAAGTTATATATAAACCGCTCATCCGCCGTCACATCGGTAGTATACAGATTGAGATACATTAACATACTATTCACTTCCTTTTCCGTGGTAACGCCTGCTTTAATCACCTCTTCAGGCAATTCATCCAATACTGTTGTCACTCGGTTCTGAACATTAACCGCAGCAATATCAGGGTCCACCCCAACTTCAAAGAAAACTTGTATTAAGGTATTCCCGTTATTCGTTGATACCGAACTCATGTACGTCATCCCCGCCACACCATTGATCGCCCTTTCTAGGGGAATAGCGACTGCGTTAGTACTTACCTCGGCATTTGCTCCTGTATAGTTAGCAGTAACAACAACCGATGGTGGCACGATATCCGGAAATTGCGTTATCGGCAGAGTAAATAAAGCTAATATCCCCAGAAGGGTAATAAAAATGGAGATCACCAGAGATAGTACTGGCCTCTTAATATATTTTTCAAACATGAATTACTCTTTTTTAATTATTGACCATTTCCGGTTTTACAACCATACCATCCCTTAATGATTGGACACCTTCGAACACGATCTTGGCGTCAGCCGGAAGGCCATCCATAACTACATAGTAATGTCCCACACGCTCCCCGTTAATGAAAGGCGTCATTCGGACTGTGTCACCATGAAGCGTATAAACATAGGCCTTATCTTGTATCTCAAAAACAGATTTTTGATGAACAAGCAATAAGTCTCCTGTTTCGGTCGGCACTGCGATCCGACCGGTAGCACCATGCTTCAATACTCCTGTTGGATTGGGGAAGCGGGCACGTAATGAAATTGATCCTGTACTAGATTCAAAGCCATTCTCCACAATCTCGGCCTGTCCAGTCTGCGGATACACTGCGCCGTTGGCTAATATTAAACGAACTTTCTTACGAAACTGCTCGTCATTAGTTGTATCCATCGCAATATTTAGATATTCTTGCTCAGAAATATCAAAATATACGTTGACGTGGGCCAAATCCGAAATTGAAGTTAATAAAGAGCCTTGTTCCAACAACGATCCTTCTTTGAGAAAAATCCGGTCAATACGGCCATCAAATGGCGCGCGAATTTTCGTATTATTCAATTTAGTTCGGGTCTGGCTCAAACTTGCCTCGGCTTCTTTAAGCCTTGAATTTGCAGCCCGATGTTGGACTTTAAGCAAATCCATTTCTGTCGAACCAACAATATTTTTTTCAACAAGTTTCTCAGTTCGCTCCATTTCGAGTTCAACTTTTTTAACTGCAGCTTTCGCACTACTAACGGTTGCTTCGGCTTGTGCAAAATCAGCTTTATACTCTTCATCAACAAGTGAAAAAAGGACCTGTCCCTTCTTTACGAAAGCGCCTTCGTCGACGTAAATTCTGTCAAGGAAACCCGATAGTCGAGAACGCAATTCAACGTTTCTCTGCGATTGTATATCAGCGATATATTCTTTATAAACTGTTGTGTCCTTATGGATCAAATTAGCAACCGGCACCTGTCTAACAGCCTTATCAGTTTTTTTTTCATTACTGTTGGCGGTGCAAGAAACCGCAAAAAGTGCATATCCAACGAGCTGCCATAGCAAAACATTTTTTTTCATAGCAATTAAATTATGGGTATTATTAATAAATAGACACGATTAAAATCATCACAAAACAGACAGTCTTGCGTGGTAGTCGGCAGAACGAGGCCAACATTAGATACAATTAAAATGGTCGGTATCTATACAAGAACCGATAGTAGCCCGGGCGGCAGATATTTCTTGATAGATAATAGCGATTATTTACGGTGCTCTTTGACTCAATGAGCAACCTGCAAAATAGGCAGGCGATCACAAGAACTAGGGGAATCAAGTCCGTTAGAACTACATTTGTTCTATATTCGTCAAAAACGATGGCGGGTAAAATTGCGTTTTGAGCTTGATCTAAATCCAGTACTTCTTCTAAGACAACTTCTACAAATGTTTCGCCGGCCTCAACGGGAAAAAAACCAAAAACATCGCCTGATCTCACCTCAAAACACAAGATGTTGAGGTATCCGAATAAAGCCAAAAAATTTAACAGCCGAAACATAGGTGGCAAATATAATTATAACGATAACAAAAACACATCTAAATACTGTAAAAAAGATGTTATTAACACAGCGTTAACTTGCTCTTCATTTTGAATCATCGTTTGACCCAATTTAATCGTGAAAAAGTGGAATATTTTTAAAGTAAACATTTTTGCCTATCAACGACACTCCAGATGGCATCCAGGTCGAAAAACCACTCCAATAGTTACGGTGCAAAAAAACATTCAAACCGGGCTATTTGTATTGCAAAATTCACAAACCCAATCCCAACCATATATGAAGCTGAGCATTGACAAACATCAACAGAGTGATGAACAGCATGGTAAGTGGCGTTGTTTGATTTTGATGAAAATCGCGTATATAGTCGCTTGATTTGCCAATGGCGATTTACACGGTTCACATCACTCTCAGAAATAGATTTTCTACCTCCCCTCCGAATGAAATCGACAGATTCGAAATAGATAACTGGACAATCGGCGCTGATTTGAAGCTGATCGAGTTGGTTCAATCGACGCTTCGGATTGAGCGAAAACAGCGTAAGGATTTTGTCCTCAGCGAATCAAGCCAACTGGTAAATGGATGCACGTATAAAATACAATGAGCTCGATAGTCTATCGAGCTCATTTCTAAATACTGGGTAAAGCCAATCATAGACTTGGTTATCGTCTATTCTCCGCCACGCTTAATCTTTCTTCTTTTTCACATCGGACGCTAAGGGTGAATCATTCTCTTCTTTTGGAGACGAGTTCACCGTAACCTCTTGCTTTTTCTCGTCGAAATCCACAATAATTTTATCTCCAGGCTTCAACTCACTTCTCAAGATCTCTTCAGCTATCGGATCTTCCAAATATTTTTGAATCGCCCTCTTAAGTGGCCTCGCTCCGAAATTAGTATCGTAGCCCTTTTCCGCAATATAATTTTTTGCTACCTCAGTCAATTCGATACTATGACCCAAATCTTCAATTCTTGTAAATAAATATTTGAGTTCAATGTCAATAATTCTGAAAATATGCTCCTTGTTTAAACTATTAAATACGATCACATCATCAACACGGTTCAAAAACTCTGGAGCAAATGCTCTCTTTAATGCGGTTTCAATGACCCCACGGGAGTGTGAATCGGCCTGGCTTGCTTTAGCACTCGTTGTAAATCCAACACCCTGACCAAATTCTTTCAATTGGCGAGCTCCAATATTGGAGGTCATAATAATAATCGTGTTTCTAAAGTCTACTTTCCTACCTAAGCTATCCGTTAGCTGACCTTCATCCAATACCTGAAGTAAAAGGTTAAAAACGTCAGGATGCGCTTTTTCTATCTCGTCCAGAAGAACCACTGCGTAGGGCTTCCGTCTAACTTTTTCAGTTAGCTGTCCCCCCTCTTCATACCCCACGTATCCTGGAGGGGCTCCAACTAGGCGAGAGACAGCGAATTTCTCCATATACTCGCTCATGTCAATTTGGATCAAAGCATCTTCAGAATCAAATATGAAGCGGGCTAATTCCTTCGCTAATTCCGTCTTACCTACACCTGTCGGTCCCAAGAAGATGAAAGAACCAATTGGTTTTTTAGGATCCTTAAGGCCGGCTCTCGTTCGCTGAATCGCTTTCACTAATTTTTGAACCGCATCATCCTGTCCAATAATTCGACCTTTCATGGACTCTCCCATTTTGAGCAGTTTCTGACCATCAGATTGACTAACTCTTTGAACTGGAATTCCGGTCATCATGGAAACAACTTCCGCCACATTATCCTCTGCGACGGTATAACGTTTTGATTTCGTCTCGGTTTCCCAAGCTGCTTTCTCCTTTTCTAATTCTTCAATTAGCTTCTTTTCAGTATCGCGAAGTTTCGCTGCTTCTTCGTATTTCTGGCTCCTAACAACTTTATTCTTTTCTACCTTAACTTCTTCAATCTTCTCTTCAATATCAATGATACTTTGCGGTACATGGATATTATTCAGATGAACCCTAGATCCAGATTCATCCAGCGCATCGATTGCCTTATCAGGCAAGAATCTATCGGTGATGTAACGTGTGGTCAAGGACACGCAAGCCTCTATCGCTTCCGGGGTATAAGTAACATTATGGTGTTCTTCGTATTTTCCCTTGATTCGATTCAAAATTTCGATCGTGTCGTCGTACGATGTTGGCTCCACTGTTACCTTCTGAAATCGACGATCAAGCGCGCCATCTTTCTCTATATATTGTCTATACTCATCTAAGGTTGTCGCTCCAATACACTGAACTTCTCCACGCGCTAACGCAGGTTTGAACATGTTCGAGGCATCAAGAGAGCCTGATGCTCCACCAGCTCCTACAATAGTATGGATTTCATCAATAAACAAAATAACATCGGCAGATTTCTCGAGCTCATTCATCACCGCCTTCATGCGCTCTTCGAATTGACCACGATATTTAGTCCCAGCGACCAATGAGGCAAGATCCAAGGTAACCACACGTTTATTAAACAAAACGCGCGAGACTTTGCGTTGTACGATACGTAAGGCTAAACCCTCTGCTATCGCAGATTTACCAACGCCCGGTTCTCCAATCAAAATCGGGTTATTCTTCTTCCGTCTAGATAAAATCTGCGAAACCCGTTCAATTTCTTTCTCCCTGCCCACGATCGGGTCAAGACGATCTTCTTCGGCTGCTTTGGTTAAATCGCGACCAAAATTATCCAGAACTGGTGTCTTCGATTTAATGTCAGACACCTTTTTGGGAGAACTGAATTGCGCGTCATCATCCGCATAGTCTTCATCCCCTCCTGACGGCGTATTAGATGCCTCATCTGTAATACCCGTCGCGTTTTGTTCCACTTCAGTTTTGAAAACCTTATAGGTTACATTATATTGTTGCAGTATTTGCGAGGCTATATTTTCTTCGTCTCTCAAAATAGCCAACAGCAGATGCTCTGTGCCAATTACGTCACTTTTAAAGATCTTCGCTTCCAGATATGTTATTTTGAGAACCTTCTCCGCTTGTTTAGTAAGCGGCATATTATTAATCGGTGAGCGAGATACGGAAGATCCTTTCACTGCCTCCTCTACCGATTGCCGAACCGCTCCCATGTCAACGCCAATGTTCTTTAAAATCTTTATGGCGACACCATCTCCCTCACGTATTAATCCCAACAAAAGGTGTTCCGTTCCAATATAATCGTGCCTCAAACGCAAAGCCTCTTCACGACTATATGAAATAACATCTTTTACCCGGGGTGAAAATTTTGCTTCCATTAAATTCCTTTCTCAATTAATTCGGGGTGATCATTTTTATAAATGTAATAAAAATACCAATCACACCCATTTGTTATACGTTTTATTTATCAACAATTAAGCCACAGCCATGGAACTATCAATTTGTCAGTATTTCCATTATATTTGTATGAAAACATAACGGATACGTAATTTATGTCGGACGAAAAGATCATATTCTCAATGGCTGGAGTGAGTAAAATTTACCCTCCATCTAAACAAGTGCTCAAAAATATATACCTCTCCTTTTTCTATGGAGCGAAAATAGGCGTGATCGGTTTAAACGGATCAGGGAAGTCTTCATTATTAAAAATAATAGCAGGGATCGACAAATCTTATCAAGGCGAGGTTGTTTTCTCTTCGGATTATTCAGTGGGATATCTAGCCCAAGAGCCAGAATTAGACACTTCGAAAACAGTTAAAGAAGTGGTTGAAGAAGGTGTAGCAGAGACGACTGCGGTACTAAAAGAATATGAAGAAATCAATGAGAAATTTGGACTTCCAGAAGTGTATGAAGACGCTGAAGAAATGGATAAGCTCCTTTCGAGGCAGGGTGAACTGCAAGATATCATCGATTCAACAAACGCCTGGGAATTGGACAACAAACTTGAACGAGCCATGGATGCACTACGCTGTCCGGAACCTGACGCACCTATTGCCAATTTGTCAGGAGGTGAACGCAGGAGAGTTGCTTTGTGTAGACTTTTGCTTCAAGAACCGGACGTCCTACTATTGGACGAGCCTACAAATCACCTTGATGCAGAATCAATTGATTGGCTCGAACAACACCTACAACACTATCAAGGAACTGTAATCGCCGTCACTCACGACCGATATTTCCTCGATAACGTCGCCGGTTGGATTCTTGAACTTGATCGTGGTGAAGGGATACCATGGAAAGGAAATTATTCTTCATGGCTGGACCAAAAAGCGAAGCGACTAAACCAAGAGGAAAAACAGGAAAGCAAGCGCCAAAAAACGCTGGAGCGCGAATTGGAATGGGTCCGTATGGCGCCTAAAGCCCGGCAAGCAAAATCTAAAGCACGATTACACAATTATGAAAAGCTTGCGTCTGAGGAAACTAAAGAAAGAGAAGAAAAATTGGAGCTTTTTATTCCACCTGGTCCAAGGTTAGGTAACGTGGTAATTGAAGCTAATCAAGTATCCAAATCATATGGTGATCGAATTTTATTTGAAGACTTGAGTTTCTCACTACCACCTGCGGGAATTGTGGGTATTATCGGTCCGAATGGGGCGGGAAAAACCACACTGTTTAGACTGATAACGGGACAAGAGACCGCTGATTCGGGGACTTTCCGAGTAGGCGACACCGTTAGTCTAGGTTATGTCGACCAGATGCATGATGATTTGGATCCTAAAAAAACGGTCTGGGAAAATATCACGGGCGGACATGAGAATATAGTTCTAGGAAATCAGTCAGTGAATTCCCGAGCCTATGTGTCTAAATTTAATTTCAACGGCGCTGATCAGCAGAAGAAGGTCGGAGTCCTCTCTGGTGGCGAACGAAACCGAGTACACTTGGCCATTACGCTAAAAAAGGGAGCCAACGTTTTACTACTAGATGAGCCAACAAATGACATTGATGTTAACACCCTTCGAGCACTAGAGGAAGGTCTCGAGAGTTTCGGAGGTTGCGCGGTCATCATCTCACACGATCGTTGGTTCCTCAATCGCATATGTACCCATATCCTCGCATTCGAAGGAGATTCCCAGGTCTATTTTTTCGAAGGGAACTACACCGAATACGAAGAAAACAAAAAGAAAAGGCTTGGTAACGTCGGACCGAAAAGAATAAAATATAAAAAGCTCGTAAAATAAAAATTGGGAAGGCGTCTGCAAAAACCACTAGAAGCTAGTATTGAGAATGCCCTTGACGGCATTATAGCCATCGATAACCGGGATGTTTTGGAAAGTATTAATCCAGTTGCACTGGACCTTTTCGACTAACAGATTGGCGACCGCATCGGTCGAAACATATTGAAGTTGGTCCTCGAGATCGATCGAATCATGATAGTGCAAATTAGGAGGAAACGGGTAAGAAAAATATTTATAAACATTGTTCCTGTTGGTGGGTAAATCCCTCAAGAGTTGTAGCTAATAGTCCCGTGTAACTCCTAGCAATCGTTTAAACGCATTCTCAGAGATCTTCCCATGGAATTTGCTATCCCTCCTCACATTTAAAATTTAAAGAACTGATAAATTCAAAAATGGCAGTAATTTTGTTCACTATCTTAAACTTTATAGGCTTTTGGTTGTCTGTAGAATTAGGAAGACTTTATTTACCTTTAACTTAACTTCACATGAAAAGAGTTTTATTTGCTTGTATTAT
>JBQDCW010000051.1:0-5850 GCA_052092145.1 Sphingobacterium sp.
ATGCCGCTCCAAGTTTGACTCCGGCTTCCGGATCCCTTGACTTACCGGAAAACACCGACGTGTTGTACGCTTCGGGTACCGTGGACTTGGCTGATGATCCAACGATTGGCGTCCTATTCGACCACGCATTCTCTCGTATCGGTATTGAACTGAATACGATAGGGGCCTTCGGCGACATTACAGGAACGCCATCGGTATCGGTAACAGGATTAAACCTAGCCACAGGTAATATCGATTTATTAAGCGGTGAAGTTACTGCCGGGGAAACCTCTAGTCCGACTCTAGAGTATGCTGATTTCGAGAACGTGGACCCAGATTACGATGATGCAAAAATCGCGTATGTTTATACGGCCGCTGCGGAGGCTCAAGACCTTACGGTGACCGTACAAAACTTAGTGATTGCCCATGCTGACGGAGGCCTGGCACGGACTTACTTTGAAAGTACTCCCGCAAGTTTCAATACGAACATTACTCCTGAGCTTGGCAAAAGCCATCACGTAGCATTAAACCTCGTGGAATCAGCACTAACAACTAACTACAACGGAAATACGGTAGAATGGGGCCGTTCCAATCTGTATTACAGAGGGGACAATGGTGGAGATCGCGATTACGCTTTTTATGCAAACAATGAGCAAACTAGTAGAGCAGACGGATTCTTCGGATTCGGAGGTACTGTCGCTGGCACATTCGCTACTTCTGCGACAGAGGGTGACCCATGTGCGCTAGTCTATCCGGCCGGACTTTGGAGACAACCGTCTAAAGCAGATTTCAACGGATTGGTTCGAGGTGATATCGAGCTAGGTGAATTAACAAACGTATTAGGACCGCTAGGTGACGCAGTAGATGCAACTGGCATTACTGGGATAGTGGATCTGTTAACGAATCTTTTAGGCAACGCCGTCGCCACACTCGTGAATACAGAGGCACCGAACTCAACACTCGATTCTGAAAGCCCATACAGTTATGGTCAATATGCCATCACAGCCGGTGCACCGACTGCGGGCACGAACGCCTTTGGTGATGCGAACAATGCATCTAACAACTTGCGTTTTTATTATAACGGCCAGATCTCCGACGTCACGGTGCTTAGTCAGCTTGGTAATGGGGGTGGATTGATTGGGCTTGGCTTGAACGATCTTTCAGTCGATCTTCTTGACCAGACAATAATCGATTTAGGTGTTCCTTTGCTAGATAGCTACGGTGATCTCACTTCGCTATGGACCAATCAACAAGGAACAGACATCCTTGGCTTAGCAGGTGCTGGCTCCTGGGCATACTTAGGTAATCCCGGTAGAGGGATCAGCTATAGGGAAGTCTTAGGAGTTCCAATACCAACGGGCTTAAACGAAAGATTCCACATGGCCAACAATACGGGCGAACTGTTGAATGGAGTGGAAGCTCTAGGTATCGATGTACTGAGTACAACACTTAAAAACGTTCGTTGTGTACGTAATTAATTGAATTGTTAACACAGTTAACATAAATTATCTTATTTTTAAAGCGGTCGTACGACCGCTTTATTATTTAATTCGAATGCCAATGAAACTAAAAAACAATTTAACGCTAAGAAAAGTAGGGTCTGATTATATTATTGTTCAGCCCGATCAAGGTGTAGCTGATCTTTCGAAAGTGTTTTCTTTAAATGACACCGCTGCATACGTCTGGGAAGCGGTTCAAGACAAAGAGTTTGATTTAGAACACATCAAGAACTTATTGACCGATCGATTTGACGTCGACGATGCTACCGCGTTCACCGATGGGGAACGATTGGTTGAATTATTCAAATCGCAAAATCTGCTTGCAGAAGATTAACAGCACTAGTTGGTGAAGAAGACAAAAATACAGCGTGCCTTCCTAGAGGCATTAAAATCTGGTTTATGGAGTAATCCGCTTGATCATACACTTTTCGACGGTCTTGACCGACCTGACTGGAAATCAGTTTTTAAGCTTTCTTTCAATCAGACTGTTGAAGGCATGATAGCCGATGCCATTCGATCCCTACCAGATTCACTTTTACCACCACAGGATTTGCTCCTTAAATGGATCGTTCGTCTGCAAAGGATCGAGCAAAAAAACGAGCAAATGAATGGGGTAACCCATCAGATTTTCGAGATTCTTCACACGAACAACATCGAAGTGATTCTTCAAAAAGGCCATGGGGTAAGCTTATATTACGAAAAACCAAATCAACGCGTATGCGGTGATATTGATCTGTACTTTCTCACCAAGGCGCACTATGACCGAGCGAATGAACTCATGTCATCGGTCAGCAAAAACTTTTCAATTGATCCTGCGTTTAGTAGTAGTTATATCTTTTCGGAGATGGAAATTGAACATCATCAGCACCTCGTTCAGTTAAGAAATCCATTGGTGAAGTCTGCGATTAAAAACCTTCATACTACTGAAGACACAAAAGCACTATCGGTAAATTTAGATGGAAAGGATATTCCCATCCCGTCTCCTCTTTTAAATATTATTCAAGTCAATGCGCATATCCTTAAGCACCAAGTAACCTACGGCATCGGCCTCCGACAACTGTGCGATTCCGCGAGGTTATATCATGCCTTTTCGAGCCAAATTGATGGCGAGGAACTAAAAAACTGGTATAAAAAATTAGGGATGCTTGCTTGGGCCTACACCTTTCATGAAGTCCTTGTCGACCTGCTGGGTTTGGACAGAAGTAAATTACCCTTTGAGCCTAAAAAAAGGCCCGAATTCAAGTGGATGTCCGATGAGATTATGCGTTCCGGTAATTTTGGCTTTCATGATCCCGCTCATCCGGATTATAAAAAACCTAAAGGTCGGGTTAACCGCACGGAACGACTCAGTAAAAACTTCATGCGCTACGTTAGGCTCGCGCCAATGGAAGCGATTTCCTTTCCTTTTTTTCAAATCTATAGCAAGATCTTTAGGTAAGTAGATGTTCCGGCACGAAATCACTACTCGGCACGCCTGCTAATCCTCGATCAGCCGTTTTAGATAATCGTAATAGACTCCTTTAAGCCCTTCGATTTGCTTGCTAAGTTCAGTTTTTGAGATGTACCCTTTTGCAAGTGCAATTTCCTCCAAGCAAGCCACTTTGAGCGAAGTCCGCTTCTCAATCGTCTTAATGAATTCAGTCGCTTCCGAAAGCGATTCGTGCGTCCCGGTGTCCAACCAAGCAAATCCTCGGCCCATGCGCTGAAGGTGGAGTTTCTCTTCCTCCAAATAGTATTGATTGATGGTGGTAATTTCTAATTCTCCACGGGCGGAAGGTTTCACTCTTTTTGCCTTTTCGACGACACTACCCGGATAGAAATACAATCCCACAACAGCATGATTCGATTTTGGTGATTCAGGCTTTTCGACAATATCCAGCACCTTGCCCTGATCATCGAAGGACGCCACTCCGTACCGTTCTGGATCCTCTACGTAATAGCCGAAGATCAGGGCATTCCTGTTTTCCTCTACTTGCCGTTTCGCACCGGAAAGCAAGTCTTGAAGACCAGCCCCATAAAAGATGTTATCGCCTAAAATCAAGCAAACGTCGTCATCTCCAACAAACTCTTCTCCAATAACAAAAGCTTGCGCCAGTCCTTCGGGCTTGGGCTGTTCAGCATAGGAGATCGCCAACCCAAGTTCATGCCCGTCGCCAAAGAGGTGCTTGAAGTTAGGCAAGTCTCTAGGCGTCGATATAATCAGTATTTCTCGAATTCCTGCCAGCATCAACACGCTCATGGGATAATAAATCATGGGCTTATCATACACGGGCAACAGTTGTTTCGAGACCACTTGCGTAAGAGGGTGTAAACGGGTGCCGGACCCACCGGCTAAAATAATTCCTTTCATTGATTTACGCTTTAAAATAACGACCGACAACTAGGTCGCGAGCTGTTGAAGCATTCCCTTTAAACTCTCCTTCCAGTTCGGAATTTCAATACCAAACGTTTTTTTTATTTTTGACGTATCCAGCAACGAAAACGTTGGTCGCTGCGCTAAGGTCGGGAATATCTCGCTGGACACCGGAATAATCTGGCAAGACAGATTAGCGGATTCTTTGATCGCCTGAGCAAATTCAAACCAGGACGTTCGTCCCTCGTTGCAATAATGATAGACGCCCGGGTGCCACTCTTCTGAATGTACGATACGGGTAAGTACCAAAGCCAGGTCGCGAGCATAGGTTGGTGCACCATATTGATCATCAACAACGCTAATCTCAGTTTTTTCGTTCATCAGTCTTACCATCGTTTTTACGAAATTTTTGCCATAGACCGAATAGACCCACGAAGTTCGTATAACGATGGCCTGGCTATTTTCCTTCAACACCGATATTTCCCCGAGCAATTTTGTCTTGCCGTACATATTAATCGGTCCTGTTGGTGCTTCTTCCTTCAGCGGTGAGTTTTGCTCACCGGAGAACACGTAATCGGTCGATATATAAATCAGCTTAATATTATTATTCCCCGCATACCGAGCAATCTCCTTTGTGGCCAAATGATTGATTCGATCCGCCAGCTCGACCTCTTCTTCCGCTTTATCTACTGAAGTATAAGCTGCTGTGTGTAGAATATAGTCCGGATTGAATTCTCTTAAAGTGGGGACGATGGAACTCATATCCGACAGATCGAGCTCCTGGCGTCCAAGGAAAATATAGTCGTGTGCACCGTCCGACGTCCACAACGTCCGAAGTTCGGATCCCAGTTGTCCGCCTGCACCTGTTATGAGTATTCGCTTTCTTTCCATTTGGATGTTAAAATTAATGATCCGATTTTATGGCCTCTTGAAACGACGGAAGAACCAAGTCCTTCTCCGAAACCGTCAGTTCCTCTGCAGGAACTGTCCAATCGATGTTTAACGTTACATCATTAAAGTGAGCGCCCCATTCTTCTTCTCGATTATAGTAGTTATCACATTTGTAAAAGAATTCAGCGGTCTCAGATAGTACGACAAAGCCGTGTAAAAATCCACGTGGAACAAAAAGTTGCCTTTTGTTCTCCGATGATAGATTCACGACGATATGCTGACCAAATGTAGTTGAATTTGCACGGGCATCAACCGCCACATCCAACACCTCGCCCTGCAATACACGTACTAACTTCGCTTGCGCATATTCTCCTTTTTGCGCATGCAAGCCGCGAAGCACCCCTCGAGTGGAGCAGGATTGATTATCCTGTACAAAATTGACACGACTACCGATGATCTTTTCGAACATCTTTTGATTATAGCCTTCAAAGAAATAGCCTCTTTGATCCCCGATCACGATAGGCTCGAGGATTATACAATCTTTTAGTTTCGTCTCAATAACGTTCATCAATTTGTTTATCAATCATCAATATATTTATCATAATACTCCATATACTCGCCAGAGCTCACGCGATCCAGCCAGTCTCTGTTTTGCAAATACCAATCGATGGTATAACTTAAGCCTTGGGCAAATGTTACCTCTGGTATCCAACCCAATTCGGTGCTAATTTTAGTCGCATCAATAGCGTAACGCAAATCATGACCAGGACGATTCTTAACAAATTCAATCAGTTTTTCCGATTTGCCTCTGGGTTGACCTAGTTTTTCATCCATTTGCTCACAAAGTTCTCGGACCAGATCAATATTGGTCCATTCGTTGAATCCACCAATATTATAAGATTCACCGTTCTTTCCCTCAAAGTACACCTGATCTAACGCTTCCACATGATCCAATACATAGAGCCAATCACGAGTGTATTGACCATCGCCGTAAATGGGAAGCGGCTTGTTATTCAAAATGTTCTGAATACACAATGGAATAAGCTTCTCGGGAAATTGATTGGGTCCATAATTGTTTGAACAATTTGTCATCACAATCGGCAATCCGTACGTATCGTGATAGGCCCG
>JBQDCW010000051.1:5950-10084 GCA_052092145.1 Sphingobacterium sp.
TTGAGAATCATGTAGTTCGGATATTTGCGTACGAGATGTTTTACCAAATGGGAGCCTATAAATCCCGCTCCCCCGGTAACGAGAATAGTCTTTCTTTCCATACAGCTAAAATAACAATAAAAAGACGAAGGGATAGCATTTGTCTATTTTTGGCCAATTCCGGCATTGATCTAGCAGCAAAATAGTGTACGAGATGCTTTCTAAAATATTTCCATCGATTCCATACGCGTATCGTAATGACAGACCTTGAAATAAAGAAACGGGAAAGATCGAGGGTAACGATCGGGCTTTCACTTAAAAAAATTAAAATCATCAGTAAAGGCAGCGTCCTCAGGGAAGACTCGCTGGATACCTGATTTTCCAACCCCCAAGTTCCAATAAAGCCGGTTCACCCCTACTGAGGGACATCCATACGCCCGATCAAACTCTACTTCTTTTTTCCTTTCTGCCACCACAGCAAAAATCCGCTGATGGGTAAACTGGCGCAAACCAAACTGACGAGAAAGGCAAACACCTTCCCGGGTAGCCCACCGACTGCTCCCACATGAATATCGTAATTCATCATCGACAAGCGAGTGGCCAAGTTGCTTTCTTTAAAGGAGCTATTCTCCATTTGCAATGGTTCTAACGTATACCGATCATAAAAGTATTCACTGTGATCATACCAACTCCCCTGCTGGTGATAAACCGTGATGTCGATCGGATCATCCTCATCTGGTGGATAAGGCGTCATGTACATCCCTTGAACAGCGGAGGAGGTGGTTGAAAGCGTCTTGTACCACGCTTCATCCAATGGGCTATTCACACCTTCCCAGAGAACGTCTTTATTCTTCAGGTCGGAATGCGGGTGTTGGTGCTCCTGTTTTACAGCTCCGCCTGAGGTGACGTAATAGAGTGCTTGATCAAACCAAGTAAGACTCCAAACCAACCCTGTTATTGCCAGTACAAGTGCGAAAACCAAACTGTAAAACCCCAAGACATTATGGAAATCATAGTTGAAGCGTTTAAATGATCCATTCGTCTTGATCGCGAAGCGTTTCTTCCTGTTCGCCTTATTCCATTTTTTTGGCCACCACATGACCAATCCTGTGATGAGCAACACCAGGAAG
The DNA here is from genome assembly GCA_052092145.1 of Sphingobacterium sp. GTDB lineage: Bacteria > Bacteroidota > Bacteroidia > Sphingobacteriales > Sphingobacteriaceae > Sphingobacterium. Next base: position 7,060 of record JBQDCW010000051.1, read on the forward strand.
ATTAATGTCGCTACGCCAACGATCGGTCGCCCAATTGTCTCGGGCAACCATAGGGATCGATGCCCATCTAAAATAAAACGAAAAAAATCGAACTCGCTGCCGCCAACAGGCGTTTTTTTCGCGATAAAATCACCAGTATATGGGTTCATAAACATCACCGAAAACGAAGGTTTTCCGTTCGTATTGCCCATATAGCCCGCCGCTGCAGCCCCATCGCTCCCCCCGTAGGTAAGTCCAGTCGGCTTTTGATCAGGCATATATTTCAAGGCGGTATCAAGCAGTTTACTCGGAGGTACAAAAGCAGATTCTTGTGGCTCAACGAATCGCCATGGCTCGGTTACATCTCGAATCTCTTGCTGAAAGGCGTAGAAGCAACCGGTGATACTGACCACAAAAACGACTATACCCGAAGTGAGGCCTAGCCATAAATGTAACCAATCGTTGATGCTGCGAAATATCCCTTTTTTGGCCCGACGTTTTGTTTTCCTCTTCATATAAATCGATCGTATCTCTTCTTAGACTTGCTAAGGCTTAAAAACCACATGCTTCCTGTTTTAGGCATGTTTACAACAAATTATATTTAGATTAAGTCTAAATAGTTATTATATTTGTCGCAAATATAATAACTATCATGAAGAAAACCTCCTTATTATCGTAAATGCAGGCACAACAATTATCAGCGAACAAGAATTTACCGATCGGCGTTCCTTTTTCTCCTTGCCGACAGCGAAGCCGTAATCGTTTCTAAAAGAAAGAGTCGTCGAACCTATGAAAAGTCGAAAAAACAACTTAAGAACCTTTGCAATCCTTTTTCTGTGTCAACTCTTTTGGCTACACACCGGGTGGGCGCAAGACACCACAGCGGCCCAGTTGGACTCCATTGCTATTCAGGAAGTACAGGTGCTCCATAAAACCGAGGCCAAACAAACCAAGGAAGAACCTTTTAATGTAAATGTCATTGAAAGCAAGCACCATTTTAACTCCTCGCTCAACCTTAACCAGCTTTTAACACGAACCACCGGGATCCGGATACGGGAAGATGGGGGGCTGGGGTCCGACTTTAAGTTCTCGCTTAACGGATTTAGTGGCAAATCAGTAAAATTTTTTTTAGACGGGATCCCAATGGACAATTTTGGACCTTCCCTTTCTCTAAACAATTTTCCTTCCAACATGGCTGAACGTATTGAAATCTATAAAGGCGTGGTCCCGATATCCTTGGGGGCGGATGCCTTAGGTGGAGCCGTGAACATCATCACCAGGAGCGATGCCAACTACCTGGACGCCAGCTACAGCGTCGGGTCCTTTAACACACACCAGTTGGGATTGAATGGCGCATATACCCATGCAGAAAATGGCTTAGCCCTTCGGTTCAACGGTTTCTATAACTATTCGGATAACAACTATAAGGTCGAGGTCAGGCCCATTCAGGACGGACAATATCTCGAAGAACGCGAAGTGGAGCGATTCCATGACAGCTACCATGCGCGGGGCGCTCAGTTCGAGGTAGGCGTTCGCGATAAGCGTTACGCGGACCAATTATTCCTAGGCGTATTGGCTGCTGAAAATGACAAAGATATTCAAACAGGGGTGATTATGGAACAGGTGTATGGCGCGATCACCCGGCACAGCTCTTCGGTCATCCCCACGATCAAGTACAAAAAAGACCGCTTGTTCACCGACGGGTTATCCTTCAATCTCTACGGAGCCTATAACGCCACTAGGACCTCGACGATCGACACCACCGGACTGACGTACAATTGGCTCCAAGAAACGGTGCCCAATAGCATCGGTGCTGAGCGAAACCGAACACAACTGGTCAATCGCGATCGCGAGGGACTGGTTAATTCAAACCTTACCTACGCGGTGACCCCGGACCACCGTCTAGCACTGAATTATACGTTAACGGACTTCGTTCGCAAGATGAGCGATGTTGAGGACCCGTTGAATGTGACCCATAAAATGCCCCAACGGCTACGAAAACAGTTAGTGGGTCTGGGAATCGACAGCAAATTCGGACCGCTTCGCACCAATGTGTTTGCGAAATACTATCTCTTGCACGCCGAATCGTTCGAAAATGTTTCCGAAAACAACGTGCCTAACTACCAAGAGATATCGAGTGATCGAAACAATTTCGGTTACGGAATTGCGGGAACCTACTTCGTGGGTCCGGGGTTGCAACTCAAAGCTTCCTACGAACACACTTATCGTCTTCCTGAACCTGCTGAATTCCTCGGGGACGGCTTATTCACCATTCGCAACGAAACACTACGACCGGAGCGTAGTGACAACATGAACTTCGGCGCGCTATACGGCTTTTCTTTGGGCCAAACGCACCATTTTCAAACAGAAGCAAACGTAATCTATAGAAACTCCAAGGATTTTATTCGGCTCGAACAAGCACGTAACCAACCCACCGGGCGGCGCTTTGTGAACGTAGGAGATGTCCAGACCAGTGGCGTGGAAAGTGAGATCCGTTACGACTGGAGAAACTTAATCTTTAGCCGTGTCAACTTTAGCTATCAGCGCATTATCGACAAAACCGAATTCATTTATTCGAGCAACCTGAGTGGAAGCAGTAAAACAAAAAACCTAAACTATGGCTACAAAATACCCAATATCCCCTACCTGTTTGGGAATTTTGATATGGGTTTGCGTCTACAAGATCTCGGTGGTAAAGGAAACCAAGCCAATGTGCATTACATGGTGAGTTTTATTGAAGAGTATTTTTTAACGCCGCAACAAATTGGGGCGAACAACACCGACGTCATCCCGCAACAGGTCGCTCACAGTATAATGGCCGATTATAGCCTGTCGAACGGAAAATACAACATCGCCCTAGAATGTCACAATTTATTCGACAGCAAACTATTCGATAACTATCGTTTGCAAAAACCAGGACGTTCCTTTACACTTAAATTCAGATATTTTTTACATAAATAACCAACAACATGAGCATATTTAAACAACCAAAATGGGGGTTAGTCTTAGCAACAGCTCTTTTAACCATGAATTCCTGTAGCAAAGA
>JBQDCW010000052.1:0-8690 GCA_052092145.1 Sphingobacterium sp.
TCATCGGCTCCGTCGGTAATGTATTTTAAACTCAAAAAAGGTATTTGTTCTTTCATGGCAACCAGAGCTAATGCATAGGCTTCCATATCGACAATATTGTAGCCGCCCCCATGATGCTCCATTTCGAAACTGTCTCCTGTACCGCAAATTCCCTCTTCAACACCCTCCACCAACAACCCGTATTCAAGAATCGTTGATAGGCCGGATAGTGGTGTTTCGTACCGTTCGAACCCCAAACCGCGTGCATCCATATCGCGTTGAATGAATTTCCGACAACAAACAATCTCCCCACGTTGAAATGTACTGCTTCCTGCAGAACCTAAATTAACAATCAACTTAGGGCGTCGCTGAGTTATCGCTTTACTCAATTGATAAGCAGCATTCACCTTTCCAATACCGGTAATTAATGGTTGACAATCTGCAAAAACCTGACCGGCTTCGGATGCTAAAGCAAAACAAAATAACGTTTCATTTAAAGCGTATCCAGTCCTCGGATTGATCGTATTTTTCATGACGTAAAGCGTGCTTATGGGCCCAAATATGCGTATTAATTGCCAATACGGCAACATCATAGTGAACCGATACTGGCTGTTTTCTCTCCAGAAAGAGATTTCGAGTAAGACGTCAGTTAATGAAAACGTTTATTCGAATTACTGCTAATAAATATGTTGTTTTTTTCCTCCGAAACGATATCCATAAAACGTTCATAGTGTTTCAACACATCGGATATCAACTCGTTCTTTGTGAAATATTCTACGCTATACCCATCCCTGCCGTCCCCGAAATACGTTTCTGGGTAAAACGCGCGTCCCGGATCGGCACCCGGCAAATTATCTTCCGATAGGAAATATCCGGATACTTCCCGTTCTTCGGATCTCACGCCATATTTAAAGTCGTTGACGGTATCATATTTAATTTCCAACTCAACTCTAGTTGGATTTTCGTGGTAGTAGATTTCCGCGTCCACATTATTGTTTTTAAGCTCTTCTTTCAATTCTTCCATCCCCTGACGAATCGTTCCATTGATGAATCGATCAACGGACCCTCGATCCCTAAAAGAAACAATTTGCTTCAGCCGATCCTTCCAATTCTCACCAGACCAAGGAACTGTCGTTGCGGAGAACTTCCGGTCATAATACGCTTGATCAATCGCCAAAGCCTTCATCAAACTCACCACGAAAAGCAACATGATCACACTAAACGGCAGTGCTGTGATTAGCGTCATCGTCTGAAGCGCGTCCAATCCTCCGACATTGAGCAACAAGAGAGAAAGTACGGCTAATAAGACCCCCCAAGCCACCAACTGCCATTTCGGTGACCAACGCGAGTTTTTAGTCGCAATGCTATTCATCACGAATATGCCAGAATCTGCTGAGGTTACAAAGAAAATCAGAATGATCATAATCACCAAATAGCTGGCTATGGTCGAGAACGGGAAATATTCAAGAAACCGAAACAAAAGACTATCGGGGTCTGAAACCAAACTAGAAAGCGCACCATTGGCGATCTCCATATCAAACCAGATGGCACTGTTTCCAAAAACGGTCATCCAGATAAAATTAAATAGAGAAGGGATGATGAGAACCGCCGCTATAAACTCTCTGATCGTTCTCCCTTTCGAAATTCGTGCGATAAAGATGCCCACATAAGGCGACCACGAGATCCACCAAGCCCAATACAATATGGTCCAATTGTAAAACCACGGTAATGATTCACTTTCGTAGACGTGGGTATTGAAGGTCAAGGTAAAAAAGTTATTTATATAGGTGCCAATTCCGTCCGTAAAGCTGCTAATTAGGTAGACAGTCGGCCCTAAAACAAGGATAAACAACAAAAGTATAACAACAGCAACAATGTTGATGTTGCTCAATATTCTTATTCCGTTACCCACACCGGAAGTTGCCGACAAAATCGCCATCGACACAAGCACACCTACAATCAAGGTTTGGTAAACGAAACTGGTATCGGGTACCAAGCCAATCTGCTGGAGTCCAGCATTCACTTGCACAACGCCAAAGCCCAAAGTCGTTGTGATACCAAAAAAAGTGCTACATAAAGCGAAAATATCAATCGCATCGCCCCATTTACCTTTGATCCGGTCCTTTAACAGGGGATAAAAACAGCTTCTTAACGAAAGTGGCAAGCGGTAACGATAAGAAAAATAAGATAGCGACAATCCGACTACGGCATAAATTGCCCAAGCGTGAATTCCCCAGTGAAAGAAGGTGTACGTCTGTGCTGCTCGCGCGCGTTCGGCGGGTAGCTCCCCAGAGATAACACCCGAGGTATAATGCTGCATAGGTTCAGCAACCCCGAAATACATTAACCCAATGCCCATTCCGGCTGCAAAAAGCATAGAAATCCACGAGAAAAAAGAATATTCAGGTTTGCTATCATTCCTTCCTAATCTAACATTAGCGTATTTACTGAACATCAGATAAATTAAGAACAGTACAAAAATGGTTACGGACCATACGTAAACCCAGTTCAGATTGACAAACACAAATTCTTTCACCACATTCAAAACAGCGCCCGTTGAGACCGGTAGGATAGCTGAAATCAGGCATATACTAATAATAAAAATGAGACTGGGAAGAATAACATTTTTATTGAGACTGGTCCGAATCTTTTTATTTTTTTGCATGTCAATTTGATTTTAGGTCACTGTCCGTTAAGCATTTCTGCGCAATCATCCGTTAAGCTGGAAAACTCCAACAATACCCGACAAAGATAGAATGATTTCATTTCATTTGTTAGATCATGACGATACTCTTTTCAGATTTTTTCATAAACTGCACTTTTAGCAAAAGCTTCCGCATCATTTCGGACATTGAAAACCACCAGTTTTCACAAATCATAATACAATTATTTCCGTCCGGAACCGGGTCTGCTGTTCCATTCACCGACCATTACGAGACAAATCAACGGCATGAATATGCCTAAAACTGACGCCGATCACTCCATCTCAATTTTGTGATCAAACATCTTCACAAACCGAGTGTTCTATATAAAAAAGGAAAAGTCGCCCTATGGAAAAAATTGGAAAGGAAAATCAGCAAATCCTGTTAGACTTGGCCGCCATTAACCAAGATCGTGTCGAAGGGTACCGCACCGCCATTGGGATTTTGGATAAGCGATCAGATGCCGAGCTGATTGCTGTTTTTGAAAACGCTATGCAGCAGGCACAGCAATTCAAAACAGAATTAATTGCACTGGCATTCCATGCGGAGACCAGACGTCCAGATGAGCGTGAATTCAGTCGCATGCCGTGGTTAATTACCCAGCAACCTCGTGGTGGTCCATGCCCCTCACGAGAAACACTCATTGCCATCTGTATCAAGGAAGAGAGCGAATGCCAAGACGTTTACCGCCTCTCTCTCAAAAATCTGGAACAAATAGAAGACTCCGTCGCGCAAATTATCAAAGCACAACACGAGGCTCAAGGGAAAGTGTTGGAAGAATTACACACCACCCGAAACCCGAATTCAACCACTGACCCAGACAATGGTTAAGGGCTACTGATCTCACCTAAAAAGATCGACTAATCTAGAAATCAAACATTTACACATCATGCAAACACTAGATCAAGAACTACTTCAGAAATTGACCAAGGTCAGCAACACCGCCTGTATCTCCATCTACATGCCCACGCATAATGTATTACCCGAAAACGCTGCCGATTCTCTGCTTTTCAAAAACCTCTTAAAAAAAGGATTGCAATATGGGCAGGAAAAAAAGCTGGCAGAACACGAAAACCTATTGAAAAAATTGCAGCCTTTTATCGATGACAATAGTTTCTGGGAAAGAGGTCAAGATGAAGGGCTAGCCATCTTTGTATCTGCAGAGGAAACAATTGTGGTGCGCTTGCCGATCAAGGTCGATGAGCAAATTTGTCTAGCCGACACCTTTTGTGTCAAACCGCTCTTCTGGCTATTGCAACAGAATCGAAATTATTATTTACTCGGCCTTTCTTTGGATGACATCTCATTTTACCGGGGCGATCGGTATCATTTAGAACCGGTCGATATAGATGGTAAAATACCCCAAAGTATGACCGAAGCGCTCGGCGAAGAACTTAATCAAAATCACTTGCATGGCGCGCCTGCTGACAGCGTTGGCATGCACGGTTACATGGAAAAAAGCCAAGAAGAAGATATTGACATGGTTCGCTTTTTTCGTCAAATCGATCAAAGCATCCTCGAGCATTTCCCTCTTCCCAAAGGCGTCCCTTTACTTCTAGCCGCTTTGCCAGAACATCATTCCCATTTCTTAGGTCTCAGTAAAAATCAAAGCCTTTCAGAAGTGCATGTGCAGGTCAACCCCCAGTCAGTTGATCGGGCGGCCTTATTGACGAAAATTGATCAAATTTTTATAGATCGGTTTGAGCAAAGGAAGAAAGCTCTTTTAGATCGCTTTCACGTGGCCAATAACGAGATGCTTGCCCACACCAACCTCGGCGATATTCTTAGAGACTGTATCGACGGCAAAGTGGAAATCATGGGAATTGAACGACGCCGAGTCGTTAACGGCATTTTAAATATCGAAGACCGAAAAATAAAAAATGATCGCGATAGCCACACCGACGTACTGAATGAGTTGGCTCGAATGGCCTTTCTGCTAGGTGGTAAAATATTTGTATTGGAACAGCAGGACATGCCTTCAGATACAGGCGCTTTCACGATCAATCGATTTTAATTTGATTGGCCGATAATAAGATAAAAACCCGGTAATCCTTCGATTTACCGGGCAACTACTAAACAAATTAAATAGATCAAATCGATCTGTTTCAATTCAAGTATCGTCTTTTTATTTTGACTAGCTGTGAGATTCTCGTTAAACGTTTGCTTCTTGCATGGCAATTTTTGTAAGCAGTTCATCGGTCTCTTTTTCTTCCGTCAGAGTCTGCCCCAATAGCTTTTTAGCGTGTTGATGATTCATCAATTCAGCATACGTCGCAAGGCAGCCATACGATGCAATCTCATAGTGTTCTACTTTCTGGGCGGCGGCTATCAGTGCCGCATCAAGGATATCAGGACTGTCCTGGAAGTCCTCTATTATTTCAGCTGTTTCATTCAGCAAGCCCTCCATCGCTTTGCACTTCTTACCACGTGCCGACATATCCAAGGATGAAAAAACCTCTTTCAAGCGCTCTATATGACCTTCGGTCTGCACATAATGTTGATCAAAGGCATCTTGCAATTTTTCCCCTTTAGCCGAAGCTTTCAACTTTTTCAGACCTTTCAGTAATTGACGCTCCGCACCCAAAATATCCCGGAGTTCATCTACAAACAGTTGGTGTAGATGCGCATTTGGCATTTTGCCTTTTCTATTTTCCGTTGCCATAGTTCTATTGTGTTATATATTAAAAATTCAATTTATGATCTCGAAATAGCTGCCTGTTATGCGCTATCGGATAGCTCTTTTCTACAAAAGGAACCACTCGAATTCCGGAAACGTTCACAAAGCTTCAATTAACCGTAGAATGTCCGATGGCTACGCGTATTATTTCCCGGCCTGCGTATAAAACCTTGTGACTTGACTGCTGGCCCTAGTTTTCAATCGGAGGCATTGCGTCTTTGTTTTCAGGGGTGGTAAAAAGAGCAGAACCCAGGAGAAGTATTCCGAGAGCGGCATGAAAACCTCTCACTTCGAATCCACTAATAATTGGAAAGAGTATCAATACAGACGCGAGAACCCCGTCCAACCACAAATGAATGCGGAGAGGAATCAATTGGAAAATTCCTCCAGGAAAATTCGTCAGTATGCCGGAGACAGCAATCATCCCCCCGAGAATAACACTGAGCGTTCGCGCATTTTCCGAATCTTGGAAATCCCATATCCATGGACCGCCCAGTAATGCGGCGGCGATTAATAGATCTAGGAGCGCGTGTAATGATGGGCTGATTAGCTTTTTCATACCATTGTTTTTTCAAAGCATTGACTGAAACTTGACCATCGCCAGATCTTCCGAGTGAAAGGGTTAGTGATAAAAACAAGATCCAACTGCCTCAACTGGAAGTTTGGCTTTGAAGTGTACCATATGAAGAATAAAATAGACAGTTGGATCAGAAAACTGATCTTAAGATGGAGCGTTTATGGACGAAGGGGGCCTTCGAGCGAATCCAAACTATCCACACCCATGGTGTCGTCCATGGGCATCATTTGATCCCCCGGTGTGCCTTCCATGGGGTCGTCAACGCCCCGATTGTTATTGCCTTCTCCCCCACAACTTGCCATAGCGAGCATCAAAAGTCCAATAAATAAAAATGTTAGTTGTTTCATAGTTATATTATTTTTGTGATTGTTCTTGTTGAACAACCCTTGAGGAAGAATCGTTCATATTTTTTTTAAATTGGTGCACATCGGCAGAAAAACAGCAGCCTATAATCAGCACCAGTACCCCATCGGTTCAGTGAACGTTCTCGATCAGCGAATAACGGATAATACTCCGGAAACCGTAATTCGTTCGTTTGATTTCATCTTTCAACTCAACGAATCAGCGCTGGAATGTGTTCCTTATCTAAAAACGTACAGGTCATGAAGCACACCATTCCCGAACAATTCATAGGTAAAAAAGTAAACGCATCCCGATCGGTCACCCTGGAGACCAACCAAGAGGCTGCAGACTTTTTCAATATCGTTCGAAATCGTCTATTGGATATTGATAATTGGTACAGAACAGCTAAGCTCCCCTTTTCAACATTTGAGCTGGTAAATTCGTCCGACCAGACGGAGGTATCCGCAGTCAAGATTGGCGATTATATTAAAATCAATATCCCCGGTCCGGGTCCATCGAATGAAGAACACGTCGATTTTGTACGTGTAGAGAATATTGAAGAAACCAGTGACAAAGGCGTTTATATATTAACCATGACGTTGCGCCCCAGCGTTGAACCGACTGCGACAACGAATTCTGATGTGCAACATTTCTTCAATGCGATGTCCTCCTCTACCCTCCAAATAATCCACGATGGCAAAACAATCACAGCGAATTATTTCGGAAGGAATGAAGTGCCAAACTCCGATGTGGATTCTTTCAGCGATAAAATTCGGAATAGCATCGTGGGCTGGGCGGCGAAGTTAGGGCTGTCCTTCTCTCAATGGGATGCCTTGGTCAGCGGAATAGTCGACGATAAAATAGTAAAAGATAGCCAAGAGAAGGATTGACGGTTTTTGGTCCCGAATAATTCACAATAATGACCGAGTATGTTTTTTCGCTATTTGATTTGACATTCTTTTTAGCATCAGTGTCGTATTTTTATCTATCGGTTCGGGGTTTGACGCTAAACGTTTGACATGCTTTTCGGATGAGAGAAGCCACCTATATTGCTACCCTAAAAGGACAGAAGCTACCTGCTGTCCTTTTAGGGTGTAAAACACCAGAAGTACCTCCTTCAAAGAATTTGAAGTTCTTAACCATGCCCCTGTGTTTTAACGATTTTGTTATAAATACCGAATAACAAAAATGGGGCAACCCACTGCCCTACAAATAATGCCGCGTGCTTATGTCCTGTACACTTCAGTACCGATGAGGCTAACATAGCCGACGCTGCGGTAATCAAATAGGTTTTTGATGATATCTTTGCGGTTTTATTCTCGATTTCCTGGGTCATTTTGCCTTCACTAAATCCGAGTTTGTCTATTGAATCTTTCATGGGTCTTCCTTTCTTTCGTTTATAATTATTTATTTGTTATTCCTGTGCTCTGCGAGCCGCTGAGACGCCCACCATAAGAACCGTTTGCCCGGCATATCGTTCTTCAAAATTTCACAACAAGTAAGAATCCCATGAGATTAAGTATTAATTAGGGTAGCCGCCTTCGGTCATCATTACATTCACCTACCCACAGCAGGCTTATCGGATCCTGAAAAATATCACCAATTGTAAATTGAGAAGCAATTCCCTGTTTTTCTCCTTCTGCTACCCTTTCCCTCGAAAATTATTTCTCGCCTTTTTGGGCTCTAAGAAGTATTTGTTCGCAAAAACGGGTATTTATCCTGTGAACGATTCCGGTCAGAAGAGGGTTCGATTTAAAAAACTATACTAATGAATAAAGAACTTAAAACGGCAGGATGTGGACGAGGTCCCATCTATGCTTTTGCGATTCTAGAACAGGATAATAACTCTCCATCTTATAACGGGGGGGATACAAGGGACGACGAGACTGCATCAAAGCGGCCGCAAAAGAACGAACCTCATCCAGAAAAGGAAGAACAAGACATTCCCGAGAAACACAAACCGGATCCTGAGATTGATCCGCAACCCGAGCCACGAGAAAAAGAAATTGATATCGGCGATGCAGCTGGTCCTGGTCAAGCCGGTATTCAGGGTGATGAATCCGACACCGACACCGATCTAATTGACACCCCTCGACCCGATGACAACTAATACGACAGGAAAGAATCTGAAGAACAGCTGGAATCCCCTTTGTATCTGGAAATGGGATCCCTGTTCTTTCTGGTTGATAGTTATTTTCCAATACCTTGATAATATCGCTTTCACGAAAAAGGATTATCCGTTCGAGCTTGATAAAAGGTATCAGTCCGTCATCTCAGCACTGTTGTAACGTCCGTTTGCTGATGAGTAACATCTCGCAATCCTGTTCGCCCGAAAGATAAATTTCCCCTTGCAATAAAGGGTGGAAATATTCCCTGATATACAGCAGTTCATTTTTGATGCCTACCACAGCTT
>JBQDCW010000053.1:0-8520 GCA_052092145.1 Sphingobacterium sp.
GGGACTGCCGAAGCGCAAAGCCTTGGAGAATGGATACGACCGAAGAAAAAGCAAAAAGAATACCTGATCCAACAAGTGCTCGCCAATCAGTCGCTGGTTTATGCGTTGAGAACGGGTTACCGGGTTGCCCAGTACGGTTTACAAACCGTCTGGTTGGGCAAGAATCATGAATTAAGATTGCACCAGTACTTTTTTGATGTATTAAAAACGATCAATCCGAAGGTGTTGGAATATGGACGAGTCGCCGATTTTATAGTCAAGCAAAATCGGCTGATCAGGATGGCGAGAAAACACGAGCAAGATCTTAGACAGCAGCGTGAGCTGAACGGAGATCAGCTGGGATACGCTGACCGGGTCTACGATCGGATGAGGCAATCAGCAGAGGACCTGCTCTCGGACCTGCTTAGTACGATTTTAGCGGATGAGTTGGTGTTAACCGATGATCAGCGTATAGGGCGCATTGATGCACTTTATAACGAGATGGAAATTCTTGAAAGGACTTTCGGCAGGTTTAGTATGGATCAGCAAGGTTTAGTCCAGGCGAGAAAAAGAGCGCAGCGCGAGCGGCTTATTATCCAGGATTGGTATGGGGTAAAAGGAGGAGACGATGAACGTTAGAAAGAAATTGATGGGGTTGTCGCTGGCCGTGTTGTGTTCGATCAGTCCGAGTCTCTGCCAGACGAGTGAAGTGACGCAGCTCTTACTCAATGTGGAGAAACTAAGTCAGTTTCGGGAGATTCTTCGGCAGATGCACGACGGGTATCGAATTTTGAAAGGCGGGTATCAATCGGTGAAGGATATCGCCGAGGGGAACTTTAGTTTACACCAGACCTTTCTTGACGGGCTACTAGCCGTCCGCCCCGCGGTGCGGAATTATCGGAGAGTCGGTGAAATCATCGACTATCAGATCCGATTGGTGCGAGCACATCGGAACGCGGTCAATCGCCTTGGCGTCAGCGGACTGCTGCAAAACGATGAACTGAAGTATCTCATGGGCGTGTATGGGCGGTTGTTGAAACAGAGTTTGAGCAATCTGGATGAATTGGTGCAGGTCATTACTGCCAGCCATTTACGAATGAATGATGAGGAACGATTAGCAGCGATTGATCGAATTTACGAGGGGATGCAAGACAAGCTGTTGTTTTTCAAAGAGTTTAATACCCAAGCGATGTTGTTGATCGTACAACGGGAGCGGCAAGCGCAGGATCTGGATAAAATTGGGAGGCTGTATGGGATGGAGAAGAGGTAATCGACAGCGGCTCACTGTCCTGGCGAGTGGTAGTCTTGTGCTCGGGGTGTGTATGCTACCCCAGCTGGCTTATGGCCAGGGATGGGATTCTGAGGTGGGGAGCTTGCATTCGGTCTTGGAGCAATTATACCAGGAGATGCTCCCCTTATGCAGTCAGTTGATTGGGGTCGCTCGAGGACTTGCAGGTTTTGCGGCCACTTGGTATATCGGTGTACGGGTATGGGGAAATATTGCCCGAGCACAACCGGTCGATTTCTATCCCTTGTTCCGTCCGTTTGTCATTGGGCTTTGCATTATGCTCTTTCCGTCGGTTTTGGGTTTGATGAATACGATACTTAAACCTACCGTGACAGCCACCTCGCAAATGATCGGCCATTCTGACGATGCGATTAAAGAGATGCTCAAACAAAAACAGGAGGCCATTGCACGAAGTGATGCCTGGCAGATATATGTGGGTGAGGGCGGCTCGGGAAACCGCGATCGCTGGTATAAATACACGCACCAGGGCGAAGATTCCAGCGGCGAAGGTTTTTTTGATGGTATTGGCAATGACATCAAGTTCAGTATGGAGAAGGCATCCTATAATTTCAGAAACTCCATTAAAGAATGGATGAGCGAAGTACTGCAATTACTTTATCAGGCTGCAGCATTGTGTATCAACACCTTAAGAACTTTTCAACTGATTGTGCTGGCAATCCTTGGTCCGTTGGTTTTTGGATTGGCGGTATTTGATGGGTTTCAACACAGTTTAACCATTTGGATTGCCCGTTATATCAATATTTATCTCTGGCTGCCGATCGCCAATATTTTTGGGAGCATTATTGGAAAAATACAAGCGCATATGCTCCGATTAGACCTCTCACAGATCGAACAAGCGGGGGACACCTTTTTCAGTCGGACGGACCTGGCGTATCTGATCTTTTTAATTATTGGAATTGTTGGCTACTTCACCATACCATCGGTTGCCAACTATATCGTACACGCAGGCGGCGGAAGTGCTTTTGGTCAGCGGGTTACCCAGGTATTTACGTCGGCGACTCGTGGGACAGTGAGCGGGGCCGTAGCTGGAGCAGGGATGGTGGCGGACCAAATGGGCGATTCGGCCTCCAAAATGTCGCGAAGTATGGAAGACAGCGGTCAATCCTCGCCCTACTTCAAGGGAAGGGAGGAACAGGAAACGAGCTCTTTCCAAAAGGAAAGAATAAAAGGGAATAGCTAGAGCAAATAAAAAAGGAGCAAGGCATGTTTACAAAGATGAAAAATATTGATTCCTCATTCCGGTATATCCGAATGATCAGTGTGGTGTGTATTGCTGGGTTGATCCTGCTATCTAGCTGGGTGATCTATTTAAGTGGGTCGATGCTTGATTCCATGAAAGATCGGATTTACATCCTGGCCGATGGGAAGGTTTTGGAGGCCATGGCGTCCGAACGTGGGGAGAACATTCCTGTTGAAGCCAGAGAACATATCCGGCGGTTTCATCGGCAGTTTTTTACCCTCGATCCGGATGATCAAGCCATTACCCATACGATCGGGAAAGCCCTTTATCTGGCTGATGAGACCGCCAAGCGAAGTTATGACAATTTAAAAGAGCGGGGGTACTATTCCAATCTGGTGTCGGGTAATATCAATCAGCACATCAAGGTGGACAGTATAGCGCTCGATACTGAGAAATATCCCTATCGGTTTCGGTGTTACGCCACCCAGCAGATTATTCGTCCGACGAGTCAAACGACACGTTTGTTGTTGACCGAAGGGGCTTTGCGTGTGGTCTCCAGAAGCGCTAATAATCCACACGGCTTTTTGATTGAGCGATGGAATACCGTGGACAACCGGGATGTTAAAACTGAAATAAGACGATGAATAGGAATAAAACAACATCTCAGCGATCAACACAACCGTTGCGCCCGGCTCAAAGCTGGGGTATTGCTAACTTTTTTGAACGAATGGCCCGGGGATTTGCGGGCAAGATGAATAGGATAACCGCTCGATTTAGGCCGGCGCATTGGTTGATCTGTTGGCTTGTATTTCTCACAATGGGCGTAGGATCGAGCATGTATATGCTGCTCGCCCAGTTTTTTGTGACCACCGAATCTGTATCGGGATTAACCGATATCCAGAGAAGGTACCCGCCACGATCACCACCGGTTTCAAGCGACCGGCTGGTAAGAAACGAATATCTTGATCGTTTGGCAAAACCGGTAAAAGGCCGGATCGATACCGCAGCCGGCAGTCCAGGAGAAAATCAATAGAACAGCGGTCTCTAAATTAAAAGACGAGCTAATGAACAGACTAAAAAAAGACCATGGAGGTGAAATGAATGAAGAAATTAAAAAAAGAGCGGCCCGATTTTATGTAATCCTGCCGCTCATGATTGTACCCTGTCTGACCTTTGTTTTTTGGGTGCTTGACGGCGGGAAGAAAATTGAAGCTACTGATACCAGAAAGGAGGGACTGCTTACCCAAGTTCCGGCGGTGCCCGAAGGTGAGCTTGATGTCCATAGCAAGCTGGAAAGTTATCAGCAGGCGGATAGAGATTCTTTAAAGTGGTTGGAGTTAGCGGAAATGGATCCCAGCATTTCCTCGAATGATCATTTAGGGATTCGAGAAGAGCTAGATTATCAGAATGCGTTGAACAGTAACGTTTACCGCGAACCCGATCAGACGGATCAACAGACCGATGAGCTATTGGATCGGTTAGGGCGGTTGCAAGAGCAGTTGAGCGAAGGGACCGTGCAAGAATCCGAGATTTACCCTCCGAGAAGTCGTGTACCAGCGACAGCGGACGCGGATCTGCAACGACTCGAAGAGTTGATGGGAATAATGGCTGCGCCCCAGCGTGAGGATCCGGAGACCGCGCAATTGAATGCGATGTTGGAGAAAATACTCGACATTCAACATCCCCAGCGGATGAACCGGAAGCTGGATGATCAGCGCATGCATAGATTTTCGGCGGTATATCCCGTACAGGCCAGTCATCGTCAAATTGAACATCATCCGCTCGATGCGGATAAGGCAGGCCTTCATGCGGTCAATGGATTCTTTGGACTTCAGGATGCGCCTCAATTCGAGTCTACCGGAAATGCGATACGGGCCGTGGTGCATAGTGATCAAACACTGCTGAACGGTTCGGTGGTCAAACTGCGTTTGCAAGAAGCAATTCGAGTGGGGAATGTGGAGATCCCCAAAGACAGTTTTGTTTTTGGTTTGGCGCAATTGCAGGATGAGCGGCTAGAGATCGAAATCAATACGATTCGGTTAAAAACCAATATTGTCCCTGTCTCGTTGACGGTATTCGATATGGATGGTTTGTCTGGAATTCACATTCCGGGCGCCATCACTCGGGAGGCGAGCCAGCACTCAGCCGATCAAACCATTCAAATGATGAGACTTTCCAGTATGGATGCTTCACTCGCGGGCCAAGCAGCATCTGCGGGTGTTGAGGCGGCTAAAAATCTGATGGGCAGAAAGGTTCGTTTAACCAAAGTCAAGGTCAAAGCGGGCTATCAGGTGTTGCTTTGCGATGAAAAAGATCAACAGGAAAGGCTGAATCAGGAGTTGGTGCCAGACGAGGATTCTTTAAAAACACTTTAAAATGTACTAGACATGAAACGAATCAACTATTTGAGCCTACTATTCTTTGGCGCTTTGCTGACCCAACAAGGGACCGCTCAGGAAATGATTGTGAAGCAAAGGGAAGTGCCGGCGCATGACATCGAGCTGTCCAGTAATAAAACGTCGAATTTGATTTTCCCGTATGGGATTATCTCTGTTGACCGTGGCGACCAAGCGATTATGGTCCAACAAGCCAAAGGTGTTGATAATGTGTTGCAAGTAAAAGCCGCTAGTCAGGGGTTGGAGGCGAGCAATTTAACCGTCATCACTTCTGATCGGCAATTGTACACGTTCAACGTGCAGTATGCAGAACGGCCTCGGCAACTCAATTTTACGATGAAGCCCATAGTGCGGCCGGAGGAAAAAAACACCATCCACGGAGGTACGCCAACGCAAGGCACATTAGAAGCGTTAGCGTCTGATATGCTTGCTAGCTTGGAATCCAGCGTTAAACTTAAGCGCCATAAAATGGCGATGCATTTTCAGCTCGATGGTTTATTTGTGGATGGTGGACGGATTTTCTTTAGAATTCACCTGATTAACAAGAGCGATCTGGGCTATCAAGTCGGTCAGTTCCGAACCTTCCTATTGGATAAGAAGCAATTAAAACGAACCGCTATTCAAGAGAAAGAATTCACCCCCCAGTGGTTGGCTGGGAATTTGGATTTCGTGCCGCCTCGATCCAGAAGGAGCTTCTTGTTTGTTCTGCCTCAATTTACGATTCCGGATAAAAAGCACCTGATTATACAGCTCATGGAAGAGAACGGTGCTCGGAATTTTAGTTTAAAAATGGGGAATTCGCATCTGCAGAAGGCTACCCCGATCTATTAATAGTTAACAGGAATGATGATGAATGCAAAAAATTATGAGTATCTCAACGATCAGTTGTTTTATACTGGTTTTGGCAGAGTGTTAGGCGCTCAGCTCAAGGAAAAAATGGAATCCGGAGAACCGGAGTTTCAATTGTATTTCAAGACCGGTAATAATTATGAAAATCTGACGGTCGAACTCCGGTTCAGTCAGTCTAAGACCACCGATTATTTCTTTTTCAATTCGTTCCGATTGGAACTGATGAGGAAAAATTTTGAATCGATCAATTCCCAGGTGTTTTATATCAATCAGAATTACCATTTTACATTGAAGGAGGCTTACAATCTTCTCCAGGGTCGTGCGGTAACCAAAAGGCTAGAGAGCCGAGAGGGAGATCAGTACGAGGTCTGGATGAAATTGGATCTACAGACCTTAGACATGAACGGCAATCATAAGATTAAGCAGTTCCACGAGAACTATGGGTTTAATATCGATGAGGAACTAGAAAAGTTGCCCATCGTTGAACTGATTCATGAACCTGAAAAAACCTATTTGCTGGATTCTCTTCGAAAGGGAAACCGTCAATCGGCTACACTGAATTTGGAAACTGGAGAATCTCGGGTGTTTTTGGAAGCCAATCCGCAGTATAAAGCCATCGACATGTATAATGACAAGCTGATGCGCGTGCAGTTTGTTCAAGATCAAAGTAAGGGCGGGGTAGTTGAGCGGCTTTGGCCCGCCGAGGATGAGGAGGTGTCTAAAGCGGAGGAAAAGGATCAAGAAAGTGAGCAATCAGACAATTCCGACGCCGAACCAAAACCTCAAAAAAAAAGTGGTCGAAAATCCCAATCAGACTAACTACCGAGCAGCACGATATTTTCTTAGATGTGCTGCGAGCCTTCTTTGAACGGGCCCAGGATGATCCGCGTATGAAGGTGTCGCATTTTGGGGTTTACACCGCACTGCTCCAACAATGGGTAGAGGTGAAATGCCATCTTCCTTTGGAGACTTTTGGACGGATAACTGCCGAAATGGCAAAAGTATCTCTCCGGACGTATTATCGATGTATTCGGGACCTGCACGATTACAACTATCTCCATTATGTACCGTCGTATAAGAATCATCAAGGCAGTAAAGTATATCTCAAATGGCGAGGGTTGGGAATTCGTCCCGAGGAAGAGGAGGAGCTGCCCGGACCATCGATCAGCACGCAAGGGGATCCCATCGTTTGAGTGTGCTGGGTTTGTTTGTGTGATTTTTATCCTACCGAGTCAGCATCTCGCCGAGTTAGATAAATATTAGATAAATAGGGTTCTTCGACTCGGAAGGGCTCTACTATGAATAAAACAAAGTGGAGACTGGAAGCCTTTACTATCTTGAAACATTGCGCTTTTGATTTGAAGGTCAAACGGGAAATAAGAAACGCAGGGCCTGTTGATGAAAGGGCGTATGGATTTATTTCATACGCAGGAAATTCAATGCATCCCCGTCCGTGTTAATCTGGGAATTATGTACCTTTGCGCTATGTCAACATCTTCTATGATTTCTCAAGATACGATCATAGCTCTTGCTACTTCGCCAGGGGCAAATGGTGCTATTGCGGTTATTCGTTTGTCTGGGTTAAAGGCGATTGATTTAGTCAATGCGGTTTTTAAAGGCAAGGATTTAACTAAACAAAACTCCCATACGGTACATTTTGGCACCATCCGAGATGGCGATGAGATCATTGATGAGGTATTGGTGACCTTATTTGTCGGGCCAAACTCTTATACCAAGGAAAATGTGATCGAAATTTCGACCCATAATTCGAAATACATCATCGAACAGCTCATTGGTCTGTTGATAAGGAAAGGGGCCAGAGCCGCCAATGCTGGTGAATTTACGCTTCGCGCCTTTTTGAATGGTGCTTTGGATCTTTCGCAAGCCGAGGCGGTGGCAGACTTGATTGCCTCTGAGAATCGAGCCTCGCATGAAATTGCGATGAACCAGATGCGTGGTGGGATCAGTAATAAACTGCAACAGATGCGCGAACAGCTCATCAATTTCACGGCGTTGTTGGAACTGGAACTGGACTTTGGAGAAGAAGATGTCGAGTTCGCCGACCGTTCGCAATTTGTTGCATTGGTTCAAGAACTTCAAGTACATGTTTCCCAACTTATAGAATCATTTGCTTACGGGAATGCGATCAAAAATGGCGTGCCTGTGGCTATTATTGGTAAGCCAAATGCCGGAAAATCAACCTTGTTGAACACCTTGTTGGATGAAGATCGTGCCATCGTTAGTGATATTGCGGGAACAACTCGGGATACCATTGAAGAGGCGATAACATTAGATGGGGTGACGTTTCGTTTTATCGATACTGCAGGTCTTCGTGAAACAACCGATGCGATCGAGGCGATCGGTGTAAGTAAAGCGAGAGAGAAAGTCAGACAAGCCAAAGTTTTGCTGTATTTGTATGATGACAAGGATAGCACGGCGGAGGAGGTTGTCCGCCAGGTCAAAGAACTTTATTACGAGGGCTTAATCGTAATTTTGGTGCGTAACAAGATCGATCTGCAGGGAGGATATTACCCGAATGAGATGGATACCGCGATAGAAGAGGAACTGTTTACCGAGTATACGGATTCGCTGGTTGCCATATCTGCGAAATCTTCTGAAAGTGTAACTGCTCTCAAGAATATATTAGTTGATAAGATTCAGGAAATGGCGATAGAGGATCAACAAATTGTGACCAACACACGTCACGTGGAGGCTTTACAGAATGCTTTGGTCTCGTTACAAGAGGTAGAGCAGGGGCTAGGCATGGCGCTACCGGGAGATCTATTATCTCACCATGTGCGAGAAGC
>JBQDCW010000054.1:0-4667 GCA_052092145.1 Sphingobacterium sp.
ACCCTCTAAAAATTAACCCTGTGTGCGCGGTTAAGGTGCTAAATTTTGTCGAAAGCCCCCGGACTGATCAATAGCTTAAGATAAACCAGTTAAAAGCTCAATATAAAATTGGATTCCTTCTTCAATCTCCCGAACATAGATGAATTCATCTGCCGTATGCGACCGGGCGGAATCACCTGGTCCAACCTTTAGCGAAGGAATCGATAATACAGCTTGATCGCTCATTGTGGGGCTTCCGTAGAGTTCTTTGCCGAGTCTGCGCCCGGAACGGACGATTGGATGATCGACAGGAATTGAAGAGGAATTTAATCGGGTGGACCGGGGTTTAACACTGCATTTTACGTGCTCTCGAATGATCGCCAACACATCGGTATTCGCATATAATTCAGTGGTACGCACATCAATAACAAATTTACAACTTGCTGGAACCACGTTGTGTTGTGACCCCGCATCAATCATGGTGACACTCATTTTCACCGGCCCAAGGAATTCAGACTGCTTTTCAAACCGAGCAGCCCGGAACCAAGCGATATCTCCCATCGCTTCATAGATTGCATTCAATCCCTCGTCACGAGCCGCATGCCCCGAACGCCCTACGGATTCGCAATCCAAGACCATCAAGCCCTTTTCTGCAACCGCTAGGTTCAATAGAGTAGGTTCCCCGACGATAGCAAAATCACATGGTTGTGCGTGCGCGTACGCCAGCTCCAATCCCTGTCGCCCTGAAATCTCTTCTTCTGCTGAGGCAATCAGACAAAGATTAAAGGGCAAGTGAGGTTGGGCGTAAAAATAACGAAAGGCAGCGATCAAAGACACTAGACAACCGCCGGCATCGTTACTCCCCAAACCATAGAGTTTGCCGTCGACTACTTCGGCAGTAAAAGGATCACGGGTATACCCCGGATTCGGCTTGACCGTATCATGATGGGAATTCAAAAGAATAACAGGTCGATCCTTTTGAAAAAATTTAGTATAGGCAATCAAATTATTTCCGACACGCTCGCAGGGTATACCGTATCGATCGAGAAAGGCAGCGATTGTATCAGCGGTCGCCGCTTCCTGTTTGCTGAACGATGGTATTTGAATTAGTTCCTGCAATAGGCGGAGACTATCCTGCATTAGTCTTGAAACCTCATCATTCATCGTGTAGTCCTCCCACTTGTTGAGTAAGATCCCTTAATCCCTTTAATGAAAGCGGAGCTGAACCCTTGATGTTCCATTTGGTTCAATCCCGCAATCCTACCATCATTCGGTGGGCCAATCTCGTCCATTTCGTTTTCTGGATGACGGCCTGCCGCGAATAAAAATCGCGGCAAGATGATCTGGCAGGCAAGACAGTGGGAAGAGTTGACCAGTGATAGCCCTATATTTCCACCACCGATGATGGTCCTTTTTCTCATAGTATGTTGTTTAAGCAAATAAACGCGTTCCAAACTTCTGCTGTTGGAATAAATGGAGATTACTCGCGTGGCCGATATACACATTACTCACTCCTTTGGAAATGGCGTCAAATGCGTTAAACAACTTGGGCACCATTCCATTGTGTATCGTTCCATTATCACGCAGCTCCGGAAATTCGGAGGATCGGATCGTTTCAATCACCGATCGTTCATCGTTGACGTCCAATAGAACGCCATGCTTGTCAAAGCAATAAATAAGCGACACTTCATACAACTTAGACAAGGCTACGGCCAAAGATGAAGCAATCGTATCGGCATTTGTGTTGAGAAGTTGTCCATTTCCATTATGCGTGATTGCCGAGAACACTGGCGTAAACTCCGCTTCCAAAAGCAGTTTAATCGATGATGGGTCAACAGAGTCTACTAAAATATCACCTACAAACCCATAATCAATCTCTTTGACTGGGCGTTTTACAGCTTTAATGACATTGGCATCAGCGCCGCAAAGCCCGATCGCATTGCAATCGTATTTTTGTAAACTGGCAACAATATTTTTATTCGTTAAACCGGCATAGACCATAGTCACTACATCTAACATCGCCCCGTCCGTGATGCGACGCCCCTCTATCATGTTGACGGGAACCCCCATATCCGATGCAATACGGGAAGCGATCTTCCCTCCACCATGAACTAAAATTTTCCGCCCGGGTAGTCTGGCTAATTTTTCCAAGAAAGCCTCCAATTGATCGGCGCTATCAATTATATTTCCACCGATCTTCACAATATGTAAAGCGGACATAGCTATTTAACCTCCTTCAAATGTTCCAAAATATGTTTCAACACCACTTGGGCTGCCCATACCCTATTTCCTGCTTCCTGAACAACCAATGCGTTAGGTCCATCAAGGATCTCCGAGGACAGCTCTAAATCTCTTCGCACAGGCAAACAATGCATCACCTTAGCGGCATTGCTCAAGGCCAATTTATGGGAATCCAACAACCAATCTCCTTCCACTGGCAAAACTTCACCGTATTGCTCGAAAGAGGACCAGTTTTTGACATAGACAAAGTCGGCATCAGTAAGCCCTTGGTTTAAATCATGTACAATAGGAGTCCCGTTGGTAAACTCTTCAGCCAGTTCATATCCCTGTGGATGGGCGATACTAAAATCCACCAATCCTTCACGATGTGCTCGTGACATCCATTCAGAAAACGAATTCGGCACCGCCTGAGGAAGTGCTTTGACATGCGGTGCCCAAGCGAGTAGAACCTTCGGGCGAGCTGTTTTCTTATGCTCAGTAATGGTAATTAAATCCGTCAAACTTTGAAGCGGGTGGCGCGTTGCACTTTCCAAGGAAACAACAGGAATACCACAGAATTCACTGAACTTTGTGAATAAGTCTTCCGAATAATCCGCTTGCTTATCTTGCAACGAGGGAAACGAACGTAACCCCAAAATATCACAATACTGCCCCATCACAGCAGCTGCCTCCCGAATATGCTCGACGGTCGTTCCATCCATCACCACACCATCACGTGTTTCCAATGCCCAACCATCTTTATCCATATTCATGATCATGACGTTCATGCCTAAGTTCATAGCGGCCTTTTGCGTACTCATTCTAGTCCGAAGACTCGGGTTGAGAAAAACCAGTCCGAGTGTCCGGTGTTTCCCCAACTCTTCATGGGCAAAAGGAGCTTTCTTAAGTGCTAAAGCTTCGCTCACGGTGGCTTCTAATTGATCAACATCCGCAACAGAAAAAAATCTCTTCATCAAAGTATAGTTTATGCTTTTAAACGTTCTTGAAATGCCTGCAGGAAATAATCTGCATGCTCTTTATTTAAATTCAATGCCGGCAGCAAACGAATCACATTCGGTTTCGCCTCTCCTGTAAAAATCCGGTCTTTCATCAGCAAATCTTTCCGAACATGCGACAAATGTTCTGGCAACTCAATACCAATCATCATCCCACGGCCACGGACTTCCACCACTTCATCAAAGGTAGCCAATTCGGTTTTTAAATATTCTCCGAGCTCCCGTGCCTTAATGAGTAACTGATCTTGCTCAATAATATCTAAGACCGCAATCGCTGCTGCACAAGCCAGATGGTTACCACCAAAAGTGGTTCCTAGCAAGCCGAAAGATGCCTCAAACCGAGGTGAAATAACTAAGCCGCCAATAGGAAACCCATTACCCATTCCCTTTGCTATGGTATAAATATCCGCTTGAACCCCCGAGTAATCATGTGAAAAAAAGTCACCGGTTCGTCCATAACCACACTGTACTGAATCGGCAATAAATATCGCACCAGCGCGGTCACAATGCTTCCTTATGGCCTGCAGAAACAAGGTTGATGCCTCTCGAATTCCGCCTACCCCTTGAATACCTTCCACGATCACCGCGGCAATATTCTCGCCCTGTTGATCAAAGTAAAGTTGAAGGGCGTCAACATCATTAAAGGGTAGGAAAACAACCTGGTCAGTTTGGTTCACGGGCGCTACAATTTTTGGGTTATCCGTTGCGGCAACCGCAAGGGAAGTGCGTCCATGAAAGGCGCCATGAAAAGCAACAATCTTCTTCCTGCCGGTGTGAAAGGACGCTAACTTCAACGCATTCTCATTCGCCTCAGCCCCTGAGTTCACCAAAAACAGCTTATAGTCCTGCTTATTTGAAACCTGGCCTAATTGTTTCGCTAGCTGATCCTGCAGCGGGTTGACAATCGAATTGGAATAAAAACCGATTTTTTGAAGTTGATTATGAATAGACGTCACATAATGAGGATGTGTATGCCCTATAGAGATCACGGCATGTCCACCGTAAAGATCTAAATACTTGTTCCCCTGGTCATCCCATACATGAGAACCTTTTGCGCTTTCAATGTTAATCGGGTTTAGGGGGTATACGTTGAATAGTTCCATGAAATGCAATAAAAATATACTTTAAATAAGTTCAACCAAATGTACAAATTATTAAGAACGACCGTTTATCGAAAAATACGCTAAAATAAAAAAGTCTCCAAAAAAATTGGAGACTTTTCAAGTATCGGAGAAAGGAGACTATTCATCTACCTTTTTTCCACCGTCTAACTCGGCTTTTAATTTTTCCAATTCCTCAAATTTACCATCAGCTGCCAATTGCGCTTGTTGTGCCCAAGTGGTCGTATCGGCAATATTGAAGTTTGGTCCTGCTTCTGAAAGGATTTCTTTCACTTTCTCCGCATCCGTTTTAGCTAGTTCAGCATAACTGGCAATTCCTGCAGCGGTCAAA
>JBQDCW010000054.1:4767-8091 GCA_052092145.1 Sphingobacterium sp.
CTCCGCATCCGTTTTAGCTAGTTCAGCATAACTGGCAATTCCTGCAGCGGTCAAAACTTCAGCGATTTTCGGACCGATGCCCTCGACAATCGTCAAGTCGTCAGCTGCTGTAGTCGTTTCAGCCACCTTCGTTTCAGCCGTATTCTCTTCGCCTGCAGCCTCAGTAGTAGCAGCTTTCTTCTTAGAAGAACCACGACGACGAGTAGCTTTCTTCTCAGTTTTCACTGTTTTTCCGTACACCTCGTTATAGTCTACTAACTCGATGAAAGCGACTTCCGCATTATCACTAAGACGATTTTCCATTTTAATGATACGCGTGTACCCTCCTGGGCGAGACGCTACTTTTTCTGACACCTCGCGAAAGAGGATCGATACAGCGTCTTTGTCCTTCAAGTAAGCGAATACAGTACGACGTGAGTGGGTCGTGTCGTTTTTTGACTTGGTGATCAAAGGTTCAACGTATTTACGCAATGCTTTCGCTTTAGCCAAAGTTGTTCTAATACGTTTGTGTTTGATCAATGACGTCGCCATGTTCGCCAACATCGCCTTACGGTGACTGTCAGTGCGGCCTAAGTGATTAACTTTTTTTCCGTGTCTCATTTTAAAATTGATTTTGTGCGTACCGTTCTTTTTCTACGTCTATTCTGTATACTCTAAGAGGAATTACGCAACAGGTC
This sequence comes from Sphingobacterium sp., assembly GCA_052092145.1. Lineage (GTDB taxonomy): Bacteria > Bacteroidota > Bacteroidia > Sphingobacteriales > Sphingobacteriaceae > Sphingobacterium. The sequence continues at coordinate 5,445 of JBQDCW010000054.1, forward strand.
GCTTGTTATATATTTACTATTTATTCTTCTTCTAACTTGTATTTTGACAAGTTCATACCAAATGACAGTCCCTTAGATTTAACAAGCTCTTGGATCTCACTTAGCGATTTCTTACCGAAATTACGGAACTTCAACATATCCGCAACATCATAGGTAACCAATTCGGCTAGTGTACGAATATCTGCCGCTTTCAAGCAGTTCAATGCACGTACGGATAAATCAAGGTCTACTAATTCAGTCTTCAAAACTTTACGCATGTGTAAAATTTCCTCGTCAACTACCTTAGTCTCCTCCTTGGTTTGTGATTCTAATAACATATTCTCATCAGAGAACAACATGAAATGCTGAATCAAAATCTTGGCAGCTTCTTTCAACGCTTCCTCTGGGTGAACAGAACCATCAGTTGAAATATCAAGCAACAATTTTTCGTAGTCAGTCTTTTGCTCAACACGATGGTTTTCAATGGTATATTTTACATTCTTGATCGGCGTGTAAATCGAATCAATCGCAATAACTCCAACTGGACCATCCACTGCCTTGTTTTCCTCCGCGTTAACGTATCCCCTTCCCTTCGCAATAGAAAGCTCCACTTCTAAAGTAACAGAGCTATCCATATTACAAATAACAAAATCCGGGTTCAATACGGAAAAATTGTTGGAAAACTTCGTAATATCACCAGCAGCAAATTGATCTTGACCATTGATAACCACAAAGATTTTCTCGTTATCGCCCTGCTCACCTGATTTCTGGAAACGGACTTGCTTCAAGTTCAAGATGATATCAGTCACGTCTTCTACTACACCTTTGATGGTAGAGAATTCGTGCGATACGCCTGAAAACCTAACCGACGTAATTGCATATCCTTCCAAAGAGGACAATAAAATACGGCGCAAAGCATTACCAATAGTTACCCCAAAACCTGGCTCTAGTGGACGAAATTCAAAGGTACCATCAAAATCAGTTGATTTTTGCATGATAACTTTATCCGGTCTTTGAAATGCTAAAATTGCCATTTATGTTCTTTTAAGTTTATTTACCAAGTATGAAAATAACCACATGCGTTTTTACAAAACCCATGTGGCTATCATTTATTATTTAGAGTACAACTCTACAATTAAGTTTTCTTTAATGTTCTCCGGAATGTCGGACCGCTCAGGAAAGTTAAGGAACGTCCCTTGAAGTTTCTCCGCATCCCATTCCAACCAGCCAAACTTATTGATCTTACGACCGGCAACAGAATTCACGACCGCCTCAAGTGATTGAGAACGCTCACGAACAGCTACAACGTCGCCTGGACGGACACTATATGATGGAATGTTAACCAATTGACCGTTAACAGTAATGTGTTTATGCGAAACTAACTGACGTGCTGCAGCGCGTGTTGGAGCGATCCCCAAACGATACACGATATTATCCAAACGAGCTTCCAACAATTTAAGGAAAACTTCTCCGGTAACACCCTGCCTAGCAGACGCCTTCACAAATAGGTTAGCGAATTGACGCTCTAATACACCGTAAGTGTATTTTGCCTTTTGTTTCTCTAGCAACTGAATTGCATATTCAGACTGCTTCCCTCTTCTTCTCGACTGACCATGCTGGCCTGGAGGGTAATTCTTTTTTTCTAAGGTCTTATCTGGGCCGAAAATTGGCTCTCTAAATTTACGAGCAATTTTGGACTTAGGTCCTGTATATCTTGCCATTTCTTTTACTGTTTGAAGTATCAATCAGCCTATAGCTGATGAATCTTATCTTAAACAAATCGGGTTATTAAACTCTTCTGCGTTTTGGAGGACGACAACCGTTGTGAGGAAGAGGAGTCATGTCTCTAATAGTGGTCACATCGATTCCTATTGATTGCAACGAGCGAATCGCTGATTCACGTCCAGAACCTGGTCCTTTTACAAACACTTCAACTTTACGAAGACCGAGGTCATGCGCAACTTTACCGCAATCATTCGCAGCTTGTGAAGCGGCATATGGAGTATTCTTTTTTGAACCTCTAAATCCCATTTTACCGGCTGATGACCAGGAAATTGTTTGCCCTTGATTGTTAGTCAAAGTTACGATAATGTTGTTAAAAGTAGCGCTGATATGAGCTTGACCAACAGGCTCGATAACGACTACACGCTTCTTAGTAACTTTTTTACTTTTAGCCATTTCTTACTTATTATTTAGTAGCTTTTTTCTTGTTTGCAACTGTCTTACGTTTACCTTTTCTCGTACGAGAGTTATTTTTCGTACGTTGTCCGCGAAGAGGTAGGTGTTTACGATGACGTAAGCCACGGTAGCAACCAATATCCATCAAGCGCTTGATGTTCAACTGTATTTCTGAACGCAATGCACCTTCAACCTTAAGTTCATCGTTAATAATAGTACGAATAGCACCTAGTTGGTCATCGTTCCATTCCTGAACTTTAATGTTCTGATCGATCCCTGCTTTATCCAATATGTAAGCAGCTCTGGAACTGCCAATACCGAAGATATAGGTAAGGCCAATAACACCTCTTTTGTTTTTAGGTAAATCTATACCTGAAATCCTTGCCATATAATATTTAATACGATTATGTTAAAATTAACCCTGACGTTGTTTAAACTTAGGGTTCTTTTTGTTGATTACAAAAATTTTTCCTTTACGACGGATAATCTT
>JBQDCW010000055.1:0-6910 GCA_052092145.1 Sphingobacterium sp.
AAAAATTATTTATCATTAACGTTAATTAACATGCCAAACATTTACAATTCAAAAATGTATCGGACAGGTTTCGTAAGGGGCAGTATTCTGTGCTTTGCTTTAATGGCCTGCAGTTATGGTTATGCAGAAAGCAGACCGTACTCGGATGCAACAGAAATGACGACCGTGGCGACCCAGCAGCAAACCATTACCGGTACGGTGCAGAACACGTCTACAGGAGATCCGCTATCTGGGGTGACCGTTAGAGTGGAAGGAAAGGATGCCGTAGCACAGACGGATGACGCGGGTAACTTTGAAATTGCAGCAGAAACCGGTGATGTACTACAAGTTAGTTTCATTGGTTTTACTACCCAAGAGGTAACTGTGCAAGGGGCAACGGTCCAGATCAGTTTATCTCCTGATGAGGAAACACTGGATGAAGTCGTGGTTGTCGGTTATGGTACACAACGGAGGAAAGAAATTACCTCAGCCGTAGCCTCGGTCAAGGAAGAGGATTTCAACAGTGGGGGAATGAGAAACCCGATGGAGCTCGTTCAGGGTAAAGTAGCGGGTCTGAACATCACTCGCGCACAAGGGAGCAACCCAAACTCGTCCACGAATATCCAATTAAGGGGGATGGCCTCTATGAAAGGAACGAATAATCCTCTCATTGTCATTGACGGAATTCCTGGAGGTAGCTTAGACCTAATCAAGCAAGGAGATATTGAATCGATCGACGTTCTGAAAGACGGTTCGGCGGCCGCTATTTACGGTACTCGAGGAAATGGCGGGGTTATATTGGTGACCACGAAAAAAGGACAAGCCGGTGCACCGCAATTTGAATATTTGACCTATGGTCAAACGGAAATAGTGAACCGTAGACCCACGATGTTGAGCGCAGGACAGTTTCGTGATAAAGTAGTCGATGGATTGAACAGACCATCCTACGATTTAGGATCCGAAACTGATTTATACGATGAATTAATTAATAAAAATAATTTTTCTCATTTCCATAATTTCATCGCTAGTGGTGGCGGGGAAAATTCAACTTACCGGGCGTCTTTTAACTATGAACAGGCACAAGGTATCGCCAAGGCGAATAGTAAGGACCAGTTTGGTGGACGGATTAATTTTAATCAGACAGGACTTGCTGATCGGTTGACATTGTCTGCAAATATCGCCGCTAATTTTAGTAAAGCGGATTTACTGGGAGGTCGGAAAGACGACGAAACTGAAAACGTTCCCGATTTCGAACAGGCGGTACAGCGTAATCCTACGGCGCCTATTTACAACGAAGACGGATCCTTCTATCAGACGCAAGCATTTAATAACTATAATCCGATGAGCCGGTTAGCACATCGTCTCAATGATCGTGACCAACAGACGTTCTCGGGAGATGTCCGCTTGAAATATCAGATTTTGGATGAATTGAGCGTGTCGGCTTTTGGATCCTATATGCGCGATAATTGGAATGATCGTCAATATCGTTCGACCGAGGATTGGGACCAAAGACTTGAGTCCGAATACCAAGGAACCGCTTATGCTTTTAAACGAAATGATCTGAATTGGACTAAAACCTTTGAGGGTACCATTGACTATAATAAAACCTTTAATGATCTTCATACCATAACAGGTCTATTAGGCTATAGTTATCAGTATACGACCGCGGAATGGTTTGAAATGTCTAATAACGGATTTACTACAGACGGTTTCCTGGACTGGAACTTTGAGGCTGGAACCGCCCTTACAAATGACCAATTGCCACGCCCTACGATGAAGTCTTTTAAAGATGATAATACGTTGATCGCCTTCTTTGGTCGTGCAAACTATAATTACGCCGATAAGTATTTCGTAACCGCGATATTACGCCGCGAAGGTTCGTCTAGATTTGGTGCGAACAATAAGTGGGGTAATTTCCCGGCAGTTTCAGCGGGATGGAATATTTCCAACGAAGACTTTTATACCAACAGAGATGTGGTTAATGATTTAAAGTTACGTGTGGGGTATGGGGTAACCGGTAATCAGGGGATTCCAAATTATCTCTCGTTAATTACTTTAGGAACTGGTGGCGTTTATCCGCAGAACAATGTCTATTATCAAACTTACGGACTTTCGCGTAATCCCAATCCGGATCTACGTTGGGAGCAGAAAGCTGAAACGAACATTGGAGTGGATTTCGGCATGTTTAATAACCGCTTGACCGGTGCGGTTGATGTATACCACCGTCAAACCTCTGATTTGCTGTATGAATATCGTGCGCAACAACCGTCTTACGGACAGTCGACAATCTGGTATAATGTAGGTGAGGTCGTTAGTAAAGGGATCGAATTGCAGTTGAGTGGTTCACCAATTAGCAACGACAATGTACATTGGCAAGTTGACTTTACTGGAAATTATCAACAAAATAAACTAACAAAATTGTCTAGTGATATCTTCCAAAGTGACTATCTAGAATTTGGTGGTCTTCCTTCGCCTGGTAACTTAGGCTCGGCTATTCGCCTCGAAGAGGGGGGAGAAATTGGATCTTTCTACGGAAAGCGTTTCGCTGGATTGGATGATGCAGGAAAATGGCTTTTTTACAAAGAGGACGGATCAACTGCACGCGCTGGAGATATGAATAATGATGATCTCGCGTATATCGGAAATGGAGTTCCAAAATTTCAGGCATCTCTAGGTAACCGCGTTAGCTATAAAGGATTTGATTTGACGGTCTTCCTACGTGGGAAATTCAAGTATGATATCCTGAATACGTCGGATATGTTCTTTGGTAACAAAAAATGGTTACCGAATAATGTCCTTGAGTCTGCTTTCGGCAAGCACGATCAGTTAGATGATGATCCACAGTATTCAGATTACTATTTGGAAAACGGTTCGTTTGTCAAGATTGACAATGTTACTTTGGGGTATAACTTCGATGTGAAAAACGAACATATCAGAAACCTTTATGTCTATCTAACCGCTAGAAATCTAGCGACCATCACGTCTTACTCTGGTTTGGATCCAGAACTACAAGATACAGGATTTGATGCAGGGATTGACTCAAGAGGGTTCTATCCTAGAACACAGTCTTGGTCATTTGGAGTGAATATCGGTTTTTAATGGAGGGAATCATGAAAATATTTAAAAAACAAACAATACGATTTGCGGCCGCCGCCTTAGTTGCCACGGCTGGATTCTCTAGCTGCACGAATTTGGACGAAAATCTCTACAGTGAGCTTGAGGAGGAAAGTTTCTATAAAAATGAATTGGAGGTGAGGCAAGCAGCATTGCGTCCATTCACACATATGCAAGCCTGGTTGGCGCCAACCGGAGGTAATGGATTTTATTACCATTCAGAATTGGCCGCAGATCAAGTGGCATGGCCCCAAAAAGGTCGTCACGGATACGATGGCGGTGACCATTTCCGGATGCACTATCATACCTGGACAGACAACGAGAATCGGATGCGGACTGCATGGGAATTGATGTGGACCGGTGTGGGTTTTATCAATAATGCGTTGGCTGATATTGGAGCACTCGATGCGGAGGCTATTGGAATGGAGCAAAGTGATATGGATGAAGTGATCTCTCAATTGAAGGTATTGCGCGCCTATCATTACATGCGTATCATGGATATGTGGGGAAATGTTCCGATTGCCACGGAAGTGGCTGAAGGCCCCGAGAATCCGGAGACCCAGCCACGTGCCGAAGTCTTTGATTTTGTCAAGACAGAGCTTGAGGCTGAGGTAGAAAACTTGCCTGATTTGACAACGGAAAACGCGGGTAAAGTAAACCGTGCGGCAGGGTACGCCATGCTATCTGAACTATACCTGAACGCTGAAAAGTGGTCCGGTACAGCGATGTGGGATGAGTGTATAGCGGCTTCAGACAAAGTGATCTCCGGCGCAGGGGGTGGTATTGGAGGAACACCTCAATTAGCCGAGGACATTAACTCGATCTTTAGCAATACGAATAGCGCCAACCCGGAATCGCTGTTCCAATTCCAGTTTAGTCGTAAAGCGGGTTTTACCTTTGATTGGGGTGGCTTCTATATGAGCTACGATTACATGCGTGAGGTATTAGACGTAGGATACGGTGGTTGGAATGCTTTCGTGGTAATCCCAACAGCTTTCGACGCCTATCAGGAAAGTGATTTGCGTAAACAAGACTGGTTCCTCTTCGGACCTCAGTACAAATATGGAACGGAAACGCCAGTACAAGGGACGGAAGAATATGCAAATCAAGATTTGGTGTTCGTGAATTCCATCCGTCGGGAGAGTGAGGGCGATACGAGTTCCGAAGGCTCTATGGCTGAAGGAGAAGAAAACTCCGGCGCAAGATTTGATAAATATAAATCGGGACGCTTAAGTGATGAAAATTATCTGGAGAACGATTATATTATTTATCGCTTAACCGAGATGTATTTCAATAAAGCGGAGGCGCTTATGCGTAAGAATGGTGGTACAGCCAACCAGGAAGCGGTCGACTTAATTAATGCCTCTAAGGAACGCTCCTTTGAGGCTGCGGACTGGAATGCAAACAAATACACCACCGCGACGTTAACCCTTGATGAACTGCTAGCCGAACGCGGACGCGAGTTTATCTTCGAGGGTAAGCGTAGGACTGATTTGATTCGCTTTGGTAAGTTCACCGCTGGATCTTGGTGGGATCATGAAGCAACAAATGATGAAAATAAAGAGTTGTTTCCAATTCCTCAGGTGCAGATAGCCATCAATCCTAACCTACAGCAGAATCCAGGTTATTAATTAAGAAAACCTTTTTTATAATTGTAAACGGGTATGTACTTCAAAAAGTACGTACCCGTTTCTTTTATGGTAACTTTTGCGTATCACCAGGAAAATGAATCCACTGAATTTCGAAAAGGTGCTGATTAAGAAATATTTTCCCTGAGTCAAGATTAACAGTGACATTCCTATCGAAGTCCTTTTATCGGAAAAATGGATAATCTCCAGAGATTTTTATAATTGGATACGAGGGAGACTGACTGTGCTTTATTACAGTGGGGGCGAACTGCGACTGATGACACACGGAGCGGAGAAAGACATCCTAGACAGTTCTGTTCCCTAATAAAGACTACTATGGCTACGAAGATACCCCGAACTGGTCTTCCGGTTATTATAACCGATGTGTTGTACTGCTCGATTTATTGAACATATGCATTGAATCTTTTGTGCATCGTAATGGAATGTTGCTGCGACGAATGGTACTTTTCTAGATTGCAGTTTGCCATAGGTGTTGTATTTGAGATAGACGGTAATTTGATGATCCTTCCTAAATTTAAGGCTCTCCTGAGGCCGATGTCCAATATTAGTAATTTGCGTTAGCCTCTATTTTAGTTACACCCGCACATACATCTTCAATACTTACAAACGTTCAGCAGCAAAAACAGATCTACTCCCCCAAAGGTATTATGCAACACATTCTTCAGTCGTTCTTTCGCCTCGAAAACCGGTGATCGAATTATGATACTGTCGGGTTATAATACGATCAGCCATATAAAGAAAGATGCACCCGGCAATCTCTACCGTTGGAATAGTCTCCGTTTAAGTAAGCCGTAACAACGACTTTGAGCAACATTGGAGGATGGTTCTCGGGAATCAATTCCTCCAGAGTTTGAGGCTTATCATCGTCAGCTGATGATGATAATAGGGCTTAAAAACAAGCTTTTTGCGAGGCGTCTAACAGATGTTTATAGGTTGAAAATGAGGAAACCAGATGATTAAAGTACCCCCGCAAGGCGAAAAAAAATTACGGCGACTATTTGTGCTGAGCTCTTTGATTTTATGTTGTGCCGAAAAAATAGTGTCGGATCGAACTCTAATCCAGGAATTGAAGAAACAGTAAGCTTATCATCGATGGTGAACAGGGCAGTCTGAGATGAATGGATATCAAATGGGGACGGGTGAGTGGGCCAGACCAAAAATGACAGCCTACAAATCGGAAATGTTTACCGATGACTCTGTTTTAAGTGGGTATACACCGACCCACGTGCCTTTAATACTGATTAATTCATCAGTATCAACATTTTTAATAGATAACGTGTATGGTGTTTGAATTTGAGTATATATCACAGATAACGATGCAGACAAATATTTTTGGGGTTCAACCTCTATGGAATCTTTGAAGTTTAATTTGGTAAGAGATTTTGCTTCCTGTGTAGAATAAGTCCACTTTTTTTCACCCAATGAGATTTCAGAGTCGTCAATTTGTAAAGGAACACTTATCATTTTATTAGAGTCAATGAGTGTATAAGATTCACTATCATTAGGGGTAAAGGTTGACGTTTCATAAATAGGTTGCGGATCTACTAGTATTTTTTGTACGCTATTAGTGTTATTTCTATAGGTAAGATTTGGTTTTGCATCGACAAGTTCTTCTATAGATACTGACTTTCCATCAAAATCAATACTGACGATTTCATATTTTTTTTCCGTAAAATCGTCTGGGTCGTTATCATCGGGTCTAGGCGTATGTTCTTTAGAACAAGCTGTTATGATCAGGATGAAAACAGAAAAATAAAAAATGTTCTTCCACATAATAAAATAATATTTTACACTAAAATACAAAAAAGGTCGTATATTTAACATTATTTAACACAAATGTCTTACCAAAATAAATTATCTAACCAAAACTAAGAAAAATTATGAGGAGATTATCATTCCTGTTATTATTAACTTTCGTGACACTTAGCTCTTGTCAAAAGCAAACTTTAGATTCTATAGACGAAAATCTAGAACTGATGGCGAAAGAGAAATTAAATAGCCTTATTGATACCGCCGGTCGAGGAGATATTATTCCAATAGAAGAGTCACCTCTAAAGCGATTTCTACCCAAAAGAGAAAGTATATCGGAATCAATACAAAAACTCAATTCAACGAGCACACCCTCAACTCTCTTTGATTTAAGAAACGTTCCTATAAACCTAATTGTA
>JBQDCW010000056.1:0-6660 GCA_052092145.1 Sphingobacterium sp.
ATCTTTAATGCTTATTTATAATATTTTTCCCCCTAATTCATTTCACCCAACGGGTCCCAGAATATTAAAAAGTACGAAAAGCAGGAGCAGCTATTGGGCCAGCGCAATAGTTATAGCAAGACCGATCCGGATGCCACATTCATGCGTATGAAAGATGATCATATGCAGAATGGACAACTCAAACCCGGCTATAACGTGCAAATATCCACTTCCAATCAGTTCATCGTCAATTACAGCATTCATCCTAACCCCACCGATACGCTTACCTTGTCTAGCCATTTACAGCAACATGCCCATAGCTATAATCGCCTTCCCGAATCCATAACCGCTGATGCTGGCTATGGGTCGCAGGAGAACTTCGAATTCATGGAAGACCATCAGGTGACCGCCTATGTTAAATACAATACCTTTGACAAACAGCAATCTGGAAAACCTGATCGGAAAGTACCATTCCCCGCCGCATCATTACATTACGATGCACAAAAGAATCAATATATCTGTCCGATGGGCCAAGCGATGCAGTACATTGGCTATAGTAACCGGAAGACCAAATCGGGATATCTCCAGCGCTATAGTCTTTATCAAGCACAAAACTGTCAGGGCTGCCCGCTTTGCGCTGTATGTCATCAGTCCCAGGAGAATCGGATCATATCCGTCAACCACAGACTGAACGCTTACAAGAAAACAACGCATGAACTACTGACTTCAGAAGAAGGGGTCAGACATCGTAAAAAACGATGTTGGGACGTGGAAACGGTCTTTGGTAACATCAAACAGAATCACGGATTCCAACGGTTTATGCTCCGCGGTAAGCAAAAGGTTGAAATCGAGTGGGGATTATTGGCCATTGCACAAAATCTAAGAAAGAAAGCGGCGTAAAGCTGTTTTTTCATCCCTGTATTCAGCATTCCCACCAGCTACTATAGTGAAATACTGCCGCTATTTGAAATAGCTTAAAACCACAGCATTAAACACCAGCTTCCAACCAGAACGTAAAAAATGAAAAAAGCCGCATCAGTTTGTTCTGATACGGCCCCGTTTTTTTCTGTACAAGTGCGTAATATCAATCGATCTTTAGCTACAATAGTTTATCTTTCATATAGCAGGATATTTTAGCGAAATCCCATCACATGATAAAATAATTGATTGAGTATGAAAAAAGTAGTGGTATTCACCGGTGCAGGTATTTCGGTAGAAAGTGGGCTAGCTACATTTCGCGGTGGTGATGGTCTTTGGGAAGGGCACAGAGTGGAAGACGTTGCGACGCCTGAGGCTTGGCGTCAGGATCGTGCTGTTGTTCTCGAATTTTACAACCAGCGGCGTAGAGATTGTTTGATCGCTGAACCCAATGCAGCTCATCATATGTTAGCGGAATTGGAAAATAAATTCGATGTGCAGATTATAACACAGAACGTCGACGATCTCCATGAGCGAGCGGGAAGTACTAATGTGTTGCATTTACATGGCGAGATTCGGAAATCGCAATCTTCTCTTGATCCGGACCTGGTTTACAGGATTCAAGGAGATCGTTTAGACCTCGGACAAAGGTGTGAACTCGGCTCGCAACTCCGACCCCACGTGGTTTGGTTTGGTGAACCGGTACCAAATATGTTGGAGGCTATGAAGATTACCCGGTCCGCTGACTTTTTTATCACGATCGGAACGTCCCTTCAAGTTTATCCTGCTGCCAATTTAATGCTTGAGACGATCCCAAGTTGTCAGGTGGTTTTAATTGACCCAAATGCTGAGGAGTATGAGTTGCCCTCGTTTGTAACTCGAATCCCTCTAAATGCGACAATAGGAGTGGAATATTTGGCAAAAATGTTAACCCAATAATATTTTGTTGTGATATGTATTACTCTATATATCATCTGTTTATTTAGTTTATTGTGATGTATTAGTTTATATTGAATGGTTAAGTGTAGAAATAGAAAAACCGATTTGCCAAATTTAATTTGGAAAATCGGTTTTTTTAATTATATAAGACTATAATACAATGAATTACGCCATCTATGTAAGTATATTATTGATGTTTGTTATAAGTACCTATAATGGCGCTTCTCATCTGGGTAAACAAGTCGAGGACTTGTTTCATGAACTCCTCGTCGAGCATTTCGAAAACACCGTTAACGCCGCCGATCACATCGGCCTCGGCAAGTTTATAAGATTGTTCGAGTGTTCCCTGCTCGAGCTTGACAATGAACTTCTGATTCATTCCAAAAATGGTAATCTTGCATTCGGGGTGTGGTAATTCTGCTAATACACGCATAGTTTTGGTTTTAAAAGTCTCTGATTTTTATAAAAAAAGTTCTGACCGCGTTAGCGAACAGAACTTTAATAGGTATTCTTGTAAAATCCAACCGATACTAAACTTGCCCGAATCGGTAATAATTTTTATCGAGTTTCTATAGCTATTTCTCGGAAGTCTCTGATAGGACCGCTAGTCTATTCATCCTTAACCCCTCAAATGTAGGCAATGTTTAACACTTGTTAAATCCTACATTTCCCTTATCGGACTTGACTAAACGACTACGGCGACTGGATTCCCGATTAGAGATTAGACAACGCCCTGAGCCTTCATGGCTTCAGCGACTTTTAGGAAGCCGCCGATGTTGGCACCTTTTAAGTAGTTGATGTAGCCATTGGGCTCCTTTCCGTATCGCACACAGGTTTTGTGAATGTTCTCCATAATGAGCTTGAGCCGATGGTCAACCTTTTCATGGGACCATTGTTGACCTATCGCGTTTTGCGACATTTCAAGCCCAGAAACAGCGACACCACCTGCATTAGCGGCCTTTCCAGGTCCAAAATGAATTTTAGCTTGGTGATAGACGCGGATCGCTTCGGCTGTAGACGGCATATTAGCACCTTCGGCAACAATGATGCAGCCATTTTTAACTAAACGTTTTGCATCGGCTTCGTTAATTTCATTTTGAGTAGCACAGGGAAGCGCAATATCGCATTTGAATTGCCAAGGTGTTTCTTTAGGATGATACGTTCCACAGCTGTACTTCTTGGGGTATTTTGATAAATTCCGCCCAAGGGAGGTAACGTATTGCAATTTATCAAACGTTAGCCCTTCCTTGTCATGGATTGTGCCTTGACTATTGGATAAGGTGATGACTTTAGCGCCAAGTTGTATCGCTTTTTCGGCAGCATAATAGGCAACGTTCCCAGCGCCTGAAATAGCGACTGTTTTATTTTCAATAGATTCGTTATTAAAGTCCAAGACACACTGTACAAAGTAGAGTAGTCCGTAACCAGTAGCTTCAGGCCGAATAAATGAGCCACCCCACTGGGTACCCTTACCGGTCAGCACGCCGGAGAAGTTGTTTTGCAGTCGTTTATACTGACCAAACAAGTAGCCTACTTCGCGAGTTCCTACACCGATATCGCCTGCCGGGACATCTGTTCCGGAACCAATATGTCGTTGTAATTCGGTCATGAAGCTTTGGCAGAAGCGCATTATTTCGTTGTCAGATTTACCCTTCGGGTCGAAATTCGATCCGCCTTTTCCGCCACCGATAGGAAGGCCAGTCAGACTATTTTTAAATACTTGCTCGAAAGCAAGAAATTTCAAGATGCTCAGGTTGACATCAGGAGCGAAGCGAAGCCCCCCCTTGTAAGGGCCAATAGATGAGTTCATTTGAACCCGGTAGCCTCTGTTGACTTGGACATTATTGTGGTCGTCCATCCAGGCGACACGGAAAGAAACCACTCGTTCGGGTTCGATGATTCGTTCAAGGATATTGAGGTCGACTAAATCAGTCCGGTTTTCTACGATATACGGGATTAAGTCCTCGACCACCTCAGTTACAGCTTGTAGAAATTCAGGTTCGTTAGGATTACGCTGTTCTACGAGTTTAATAAAATTCTTAAGATTAAGGGACATTTATTAGTAAATATTTATTTGAGCCATCACAATATTAGCAAAAATAACGAATAAATGCTAATTTATTGGCTTTTTAATTTGATGTAAAAGGATTTTTGTACCTTGTCGTATGGACGATTTAGCCGGTTTTGATGCGCGCATGGCGCAATTGGGTTACCCTAGAATAGAGCTACTTAGGCAGGATACACCTATCCGGTATTTAAGGACATTGTCGAAGGAATTAGATTGCGAACTCTATATCAAAAGAGATGATATTGGCGAGTTGGGGTTAGGCGGTAATAAATTAAGGAAGCTGGAATATCTCTTGGCACAAGCGCGTTCTTTGGGGGCCACTCGCATCATAACCGTGGGTGCCATGCAATCGAATCACGCACGGTTGACAGCCTGTGTGTCGCGAATGTACGGATTCGACGTTGATCTTGTGCTTAAAGATAGTGTTCCATTGGATAACATAGCGTATGTGGAGAATGGTAATTTATTGTTAAATAGTATTTTAGGGGCTTCTATCCATAGTATACCTCGAGATGGAGATGCAAAGCTTTATGTAGACGATTTGATGAAGCTTTATGGTAAAAAAGGAGAGAAAGTTTATTTCATCCCTGTAGGCGGATCCAATGCAATAGGAAGTCTTGGTTATGTGAGGGCAGCTTTTGAAATTCAAAAACAATCGAAGCTGCTGGGATTGTCATTTCGTAAAATTGGGTTTGCGAGCGGATCGGGCGGTACCCACGCGGGTCTTCTGGCTGGTTTTGGACTTTTGAATCAGTCGATCCAAATCAACGCCTACAATGTGCAGCCGCAGGGAGAACCGTTGCTGGAGCACACCAGGACCCTTTTGGATGAGCTGAGAGCGCTAATTCGGCCGTCATCTAATGTAGAGTTTTCGGATCTTAAGTTAACGCCTGGTTATGCCGGTGAGGCTTACGGTATCCCAACTGAGTCTTGTTTGAACGCGATCGAGCTGCTTGCTCAAACCGAAGGGATATTTCTGGATCCTGTCTATACGGCAAAGGCTTTCGCTGGTCTTTTAACTGATTTAAAACAGGGTAGAGTTGACAAGAACGATTCTGTACTTTTCATCCATACAGGTGGCATACTCGGGCTTTTTGCCTATCCTAGTTATTTTTAAAAACCTATCTTTAGGTATTCAATTAATAAACCATGCACCGAAAAGACTTTATTAAATCGATGACCGTCCTAACGAGCAGTTTAGCGGCAGCCCCACTTTTATCGCAAGCTATTTCACGATTTCCCCAATCTCCACCTTTTAAAAAGGGCTTGGGTTTCTGGATGATCGATGAAGAACTGTCCATACTGGATAAATTCAAACTTGTCAAAGATCTCGGTTTTCATGGTATTGAATTTAATAGTCCTTTGGAGCTTCCAATTAACGAATTGCTTGATGCCAGAGACCGCACGGGCGTGGAGTTGCCAAGTACGGTCAACAAAGATCATTGGGAGAAACCGCTCTCTGATCCAGATCCAGCCGTCCGGCAGTATGTTGTGGATTCCGTAGCGAAATCGCTGGAAGAAACAAAAGAATTAGGTGGAGATACGGTTCTCGTTGTCCCTGGGGTGGTTAGCGATCAGGTTTCCTATAAGATGGCTTATGATAACGCGCTCGATTCAATCAGAGAAATCATCCCGCATGCTGAAAAATTCGGTATAAAGATCGGTTTGGAAAATGTGTGGAACAATTTCATACTGAGTCCCATTGAAGCCAAAGCGTTTTTGGATGAAATCGACCACCCTTTGGTGGGATGGTACTTCGATTTGGGTAATATCTTGAGATACGGGTGGCCCGAACACTGGTTAGAAGTATTAGGGGATAAAGTCTTTAAATTGCATGTTAAAGAGTACAGTACGAAAATCATGAACGAGCAAGGGGTTCGAAAAGGATTTGACGTTGAATTGGGTCAGGGCGATGTAAACTGGCCAAGCGTGATGGACGCGATTCGTTCGATCAATTATAAGGGAGAATACCTGACTTTAGAGATCGGGGGTGGTGATCGAAATCATCTTCAAAAACTATCCCGTCAGCTTGATGAGATAATACAGGCGTAGTTCGGTAAAATTGTTGAAGTCAAGTAGTAAAGACTAATGTGATGGTCGGATGTAGGGGTGCCGTGAGAGCGTTAGCCGTTTCGATTACAGTTCCAGTATACCTCGGAATCCTCGCGCCCCATAATAAGATTCTGCGCCATTATGATAGGTGAATACCCGACCAAATCTACGGTCACCAAAGATAGCCCCGCCAAGTTCTCGAATTTCTTCGGGTGTGGCTAACCAACTGGAGGTTTTATTGTCATAAGCGCCGGTCTGCTGCAGTCTTGCATACTGTTCTTCCGAGAGGATGTTCATTCCCTTGCTCTCCGCAAAATTTATGGCGCTATCCTTGGGTTTATGTTGCTTTCTTGATTCTAGTGCTTGGTGATCGTAACAGAGGCTACGACGACCCTTGGGACTTTCTGGCGCACAGTCTACAAATGCAAGTGTTTTGCTGTTTGACAGGTCGGCAACTAGATCGGGCTCTCCATCGGTTTCCTCCATGACCTGAAGGGTCGAGATTTTATCCTCAGAAGCAAGCCGCAATTTTTTTTCTACATCTGCCCACTGGACTTCAGGATGACGCTCCATATTGCGCTCAAATCGCTCCTGCAAGGTTTTGAATAATTTTTCTTTCTCGGGGGGAGTTAGCTGTTCGTTGGATGTCGTCGTCATGGTTATCTTTTTTACTAAAGTACAAAAAAACCATTTTTTTCAAAAAA
>JBQDCW010000057.1:0-6404 GCA_052092145.1 Sphingobacterium sp.
AAGAGCCCCGCAGAGACGGGGCATATGGGTCCAATCAAATCGAAGGAGTCGTATTGTCGTCAGATACAGGAGAGCCTGTTGAAAATGCGACGGTTAGTAGTGGCAGGAGAACAACTCGCACCAATCAAGACGGTCTATTTACTATTGACATACCGTCCAATGATACTTCTCTGCATATTCGTCATCTTGGTTTTCGTGATACAACTATCGTATTAACCGAAAGTCCGAACGATCAAATAATTATCTCGATTGTGCCGGTGGCAAATACTATTGACGAGGTGGAAGTCGTTAGCACGGGCTACCAGAAGATCTCCAAAGAAAGGGCTACCGGTAGTTTTTCGACAATTAATCAGAAAATGCTAGAGCGTAGAGTCTCCACCAATATCGTAGACCGTTTAGACGGAATGGCCTCGGGTTTAAACACGAACACCAAGAAAATCGTACGTGGACAATCCGTTGTTGAAGTAAGGGGAAAATCCACACTTTATTCCAATTCCGACCCACTTATCGTCCTGGACGATTTCCCTTATGAGGGCGATCTCGAATCGATAAATCCCAACGACATTGAGAACATTACAGTATTAAAAGACGCCGCAGCTGCCTCAATTTGGGGAGTTCGGGCCAGTAATGGTGTGATTGTAATCACAACGAAAACTGCAAAACAGGGTGCTCGGCCAACAATAGAATTCGGTAGCAATCAATCCTTTTCTGGGAAGCGGAACATATTCGATCGTCCGATGTTAAGTTCAAGCGAATATATCGAAATCGAACGCTTCCTGTTTGAAAAAGGAAAATATGACGCAACGCTAAATCGCGGTTACGCCCCCGTATCTCCTGTTATCGAGATTTTATCTCAAATTCGCGCAGGGGAAGTAAGTGAAGAAAACGGGAGTCACCAGCTTGATGAGCTGGCGACAATCGATGTTCGTGATGAATTCAATCGCTATTTTAATCGGGGACGGCATGAGCAGCAGTATAATATTTCGGCTCGGGGTTCGGGGAATCGTCACAATTACTTTGTGTCGGCCGGATATGATCGAAACCGTAAACATGAAATAGGTCAGCAATTCCATCGATGGACAATTCAATCCTCTAACACATATACGTTCTGGAACGATCGAATTTCCGTGAATCACAGGCTGCTCTACAGTAACGCCACACATAGCTCTAACACGCACAATCAACCTTCAGAACCCCTATATCCATATAGCAGATATGTAGATCACGACGGAAATTATCTTCCTGAGGGCGGAAACCTTAGACTAAGCTATATCGACAACCTTACCGAGACACGGCTCCTAGATTGGCACCATCGTCCCCTTCAGAGCCTAACCGATGGTGATTATCAATATGTTAGAAAAAACAATAATTTGAGAAACACACTTCGGTTGGATGCAAGAATCACCGACGGGCTTACAATATCGGCCTCCTATTTAAATGAACAAGACATATTCGACAGCCCGACGTATTACGGTCCAAATTCTTATTACGCCCGAGATTTAATCAACAAATTTTCACATGTCGATAGTGATGGAAACCTCAATTATGGTATTCCTGTAGGAGGTATTTTAGATGTAAACACACGAAGTGGCGGTCATCAATCCGGTCGTTTACAGGCTATATTTGATCGAGACTTCAGTCCAAAACACCACCTCAGCGCTGTGATTGGATCAGAAATCCGCGAAAACAGATTATCCTCTAACCGAAATGGGCTTTATGGGTACAACGAGGCAAACCAAACTCATCAAAACCATAATGTTGATTATGTTACGCCGTTTAAAATGTGGCACAGCGGAAATAGTTCCAGAATAGCCACGCTAACTTCTAGGTCATCGACACTTGATCGCTTTATTTCGTACTATTCGAATTTCATGTATGCGTTTGATGACCGCTACCGAATCAGTTTAAGTCTCCGACGCGATGGTTCGAACTTATTTGGAGTAGACGCAAATCGAAAATTTGTTCCACTCTGGTCTATCGGAACATTATGGGATGTACATAAGGAAAAATTCTTTTCGAACGATCTGATCAACAAACTTCAGTTAAGATCCTCCTTCGGATACAACGGCAATATTAATAAATCAGTATCCGCCTACCTTACCGCTAAAGAAGGTTCGACCGTTTCCTATTACGGACAACCCTTTTTTGAAATCGTAAACCCACCAAACCCCTCTTTACAGTGGGAACGCGTTGCAAATCTTAATTTAGGTCTAAGTACAGCGCTACTGAATAATCGACTATCGTTCTCTGTAGAATATTGGCAAAAGCGAGCACTCGATCTGATCGCGAACCGACCAGTCGCCACACAAGCAGGTGTCGCGGAATTCCTGGGGAATTCCGCGAGTACAAAATCCCAGGGATGGGATATTACAATTGAATCGAGCAATTTGAGCGGTCAATTCAAGTGGCAGAGTCAAGCATTTATCGGCTTCTCAAAAAGCTACGTTTCGAACATCCACGGTTTAGAAGCTACCAACTATTCTATATTATCCAATATCTACGATCACCCGCAAATAGGATATTCTCAATTTGCACTATTTGCATTCCCAATGAAAGGTTTAAGCAACCAAGGCGATCCTATAGGGTACCTTGAAAATGAAGAAACCCAGGACTACCGGTCCATTAAAAACCAACAAGATCTTTCTGACCTAAACTACCTTGGCTCTACGGTCCCTACAATGAACGCCACATTGTGGAACCATTTTACGTACAAAGGACTAGACCTTTCATTTTCACTGCGGTGGTACTCTGGTCACTTTTTCAGAAGGAATTCTCTAAATAACATGGATCTATATAATAACAGATATTCTGTTTGGGATTACGATCAACAATGGCAAGAACCCGGTGATGAGTTAACTACAAATGTTCCTGCATTGATTTACCCGGCAAATATAAATCGAAATGATTTTTACAAATATTCGGACGTCCTGATCGAAAAGGGTGACCATCTTAGATTACAAGATATACAACTGTCGATTGAAACGAGAAAATGGATAAAAGCAAGTGGTTTCACTTCTCTTAAAGTGAAATTAAGTGTAACAGACGTGGGATTAATATGGAAGAGCAATAATAACGGAGTTGACCCTTTATATGTGAACGGAAATCCGATCCGTCCTACCTACTCATTTGGCCTTCACCTTAAAATATAGCGGCAATGAAAAAATTTTTATTATACATTTTAGCCTCATTTTCCTTGTGTTCATGCGAAAAGATATTTCTTGAGGAAAAACCTAGTTCCAATATTGTCCGTCCCGAGACGCTGGAGGATCTTGAACGGCTTCTCGACAATGACGGCGTCATTAATCGTACGGGGGCTCTCGTGAGGTTAGGTTCTGATGAATATTTCGTCCCCAGTAAGCCTGTGTGGGAAAGTTTATTTACAGCAACCCAGCGAAACTCATATCTGTGGGCAGAAGACCCCTATCAGGGAGAAATGAACATCCCAGATTGGGACCAACTATACGCTGCTGTATTCTATGCTAATTCGGTTTTGGAAGAACTCGAAAGGATTGGAAGTGATGACAAGGTAAGAGCAAATAACATAAAGGGTCGAGCCTATTTCGTACGGGCTTTCGCTCATTATGATCTTCTGAACACTTTTTCCCCCGCTTACGATCCCGAAAAGGCAAATCATCAGACTGGTATCCCTCTTCGAAATACCTCAAACATCAATGTTATTGAGCGACCAAAAAGTATGTTCGAATGTTACAATTTTATTCTTTCCGATTTCAATAGTGCGCTAAACCTATTGACGGACGACCGACCTCCACAGGTTCGAACAAGACCAAGTCGAGCAGCAGCGTTGGCCATGCTTGCAAAAATCCAGTTAAATATGGGGGAATATGAACAAGCCTTATCGAATGCCAAATCATGTCTTGACATTTATTCCAACATCACCGATTTCAATGATATCGATCTCGATAATGACGAGCCGTTCCAACATAATAACAATGACGTGATTTACATGACCAGACAGGTGTTGGCCGGACAGTTGACTGCTACTTCAGGGGTTCGGGAAACAACTTCCAATTACATGGGCATCGACACAAATCTCCTGCAGTTGTATAGTCCTACGGATTTGAGATTTAAAGCCTTTTTTTCGGTGGGTACAGAAGGTAGATATTATCGCAAAAGTATGTTTGGTGCTCGATCACTCAACTTATATCCCTTTACGGGTCTTGCTACTGATGAAATCTACCTTATCAAAGCGGAGTGTGAAGCAAGGTTAGACTTAATAGCCGACGCAAAAAACACACTCACAAGCCTGCTTCAGAACAGGTTCGACCGTGGCCAGATACCGAATCTTAACGATCTTTCTCAAGATCAGTTGCTTGATCGAGTCCTTCTGGAGCGCAGAAAAGAACTGGTTTGGCGGTCGATTAGATGGAACGACTTGAAGAGACTCAACCTACGTGGGGCGGAGATCACAATCGAACGCCATCTTGGCGAGGACATATACCAATTAACCCCAAATTCAGAGAGATACATATTTCCAATTCCTGATAACGAATTGATACATTTAAAATAGAATCCAAAATGAAAAATTTAGTCCCGCGATTGTCAACAATCCTTTTTATATTCTGTATACCTCAATTCTCTATGGCGCAATCTGCCCCTGCAGAGCAACATGCACACCTTACTATTGAGATAGACGAAACCTTATTGAGCAAGGGTCTGCCAGAACTTGATATCAAAGTATATTCTGAATTGATAAGCCACCAGGTGGAGCTACACGACAGCTCAATAAATGCCGTCGTAGAAGGCAACACCTATGAGATTCTTTTACCTCTGCGCAATGATCTTTCGTTTATAACAACTCTGTTGAGGGTAAATGGACGATCTGAGCTCCTCCACAACAGAAATAATGTCCTTTTAATCGAGCCGAATGATTCGCTCGTACTGCATCTCGGTGATAAAATCCAATTATCCGGAAAAGGAAATAATAAAAATATCATCAGACAGCGTTTACAAAAGATTGGCGAATATTCACCTTTGAGTTGGACCTCCTACTACCTCAAACACAGACAGCCTGAGAAGTACTTTGCGGTGCAGAACGACTATTATGACTCGCTCAGAGAGCAAAAAGGAATTACGCTAAATCGACTCAAGAATACTCACCAGATTACTGAGTCTGCATACGATTACATACAAGACGAAATGATTTTCGAAATCGAGGAGCAAAAGTTAAGGGACATCACTATGAAAATGAAGCCGAGTGCGCGGTATAAGAGTGTACTCGGCGGTCATAGCTTGTCGGAATTGTCGGATAGAAAAGAGAAGAACGAAGCGATAGGCGGATTTAGTTACAAGTATTTGAGCTACCTTATGTACCTGATCGCAGCAGAGATAAATATTCCAAAACATCTCTCAAGTGATTCCAAGTACTATCCTGAAATCGATTTTATTGAATTTTATGACCATATTCAGGGAATTCATCACAAAGATGTCCGGGAAAAATTGTATCTAATCTTCCTCAACAGATATATAAACAACAGCTTTAACGGTAAACCTGCTGTGGACTTGATGATTGAAGACACCGAAAATCCGGCTATCCGAGAGCATCTCGAAACCATGCGAGCTCGGCGGTATGAAAGCACTGAAGTTTTCCCATTCGAGTTTGAGGATATCAATGGGAAACTATATTATCCGAAGGACTTTCAAGGAAAAAAAGTTGTCCTTGATTTCTGGTTTACTGGATGTGGTGGCTGCATCACATTGAATAAGATAATGAAAAATTTTCACCGTGAGCTTGATAGCTCAAATACCATATTCGCAACGGTCAATGTAGATAAAAAAAGAGAAACCTGGCAAAAAAGCCTGCAGTCAGGCGAATACACCAACGAGTACACGGAGAATTACAGACTAATTGACCCAGTCCAAAAGATGCTCTCATTCTATGAATATTCAAGTTTTCCGCAACTCCTAATTATAGATGAACATGGACATGTCTTAGAATATAATGTCCCTATACCTAACACGACGGAAAAAAAAGAAAAATTCAAATCCATAATACAAGGGGATAGATAGCCCAAGGTATCAAAGACAAAAGACCGTTCGTCAAACGCACGAACGGTCTTTCATTTCAGTTATTCACGATTATACTTACAACTGATACAATCCTTGTTCAGGCCGCGCCTCGATCCAACCATTATCAAGGAATTCTTCGATTTCTGCTGGCGAAAATTGAGTTTTTCCATCAAGTTCTTCCGGATTTAATACCGTATAAGCACATGTAGGCGATCCAGCCAAGCAATTATCCGGGTCATAATCTTCTTCCAATTCATGATTATTCCCAGTATTAACAATAGCCATTTCAGCTACCCTTTCTTTGACGGTAAATGCACTCGCCCCAAAGGCTATCGCAACAATTGCCAACCCAGTCAGCAATTGTCCTATTTTCATTT
>JBQDCW010000058.1:0-5433 GCA_052092145.1 Sphingobacterium sp.
TTCTTAACGTCATGAAAGTGGACGGTAGTTTTTGCACAGACTCTCGGGCGGATACGGCAAGCCCAGGAAAATCAGGATGGATAACGGCCCGGAGTTCATATCCCAGCTTTTAACGGAATGGAGCATGGTCAACGGCATCGAGTTTTTATATATTCAACCCGGAAAGCCTACGCAGAACGGTTTCGTGGAAAGATTGAACGGTACTTACCGTGATAATGTGTTGGACTGCTACCTGTTTGACACATTGGACGAAGTGAGGGAAGTTACTTGGCAATGGATGGATGATTATAACAATCACAGGCCCCAGGACAGTCTTGGAAATATGACACCAACAGAATATGCTGCTCTGTCCAATTTTGAAGACGATAAACAGGCGTGTTAGGCTATTTAGGTTTAGGTTAATTTGAAGAGAATTTTGTAAAGTTACACAGTCTTAATTTCGGGAAGCCGACATTATTTTTTTCCCCTCCACAACTTTTGTACATGATCCTTCTTGATCCAGTTCGAGCCCTTGGGTTCTCATAACAGATATAGGGATACAAAAAAAGCCCCAACTTTCGTTGAAGCTTTATATTGTGATCCCGCTGGTACGAAATTCGAATCAACTTTTAGAAGATTTGAGGCGATTGAATCAGTTGAAAGATGCTGATATTCAGAATGATTTAAATATGGAAAAAATGAGAAACCCACGACTCTTCAATCCAAGTATTCTAAAAAAGTAAAAAGGCTAAGAAGATGAGGCTCAAAAACAATATTATTCTGAAAGGATACGGTAAAGTTCCAGATTGAGGTAATAAGCACTACCTGAAATTATCCTCTTTTCGAGAATATTCATATCCGCCAACAGATCAAGGTATTTTCTTGCGGTATTTTCGGCATACTCTTTCTGTAGATGCTTTACCCTTGTAAAAGGCTGTGTAAATAGTGCATCTACCAATACATCCGGTCTGCTGAAATCTGTTTCGGTCTCAATTAATTGAACAATGGCGTCTTTTGCACTCACAATGTCATTGATCTTGTTATAGGTCATGTTTGCCGTTACCTCTACTGCTTTCAGCATATATAGTAACCACTTGTCCCAACTGCCCCGCTGTGTAATCCCCGATAATCCGGCGTAATATTCTTCTTTATTTTCCAGTATATAACGGCTCAGGTATAGTATGGGATAATCGAGCAGCCCCTTTTTGGTGAGGTAGTGGATATTGAAAATACGGCCTGTACGTCCATTGCCATCCCTGAAGGGATGGATAGCCTCAAACTGAAAATGCCCTATAGCCATCTTCAATAACGGATCGAGCAGGTACCGTCCATCATCGTTCAGAAATTCGATCAGATTACGAATCTTGCCCTCCAGGATACCGGCTCCTCTGGGTGGGGTATAGAAAGCTTTTCCCGCATTGGGCCCTGTTCCACCTTCTTTGATATATACCTGTGCTACAGGAGGTCTCACGCCATCATTGTAGCCTGTAACTACTCGGTATATCCTAACAAAATAATCTATATCAATCTGTTGGTCTCCCTGTAGATACTCATGCCCTTTCCACAGGGCTTCCCTATAGTTTAATACTTCTTTGGCAGGCCCAGCAGGCTGCTTCTGTTCCTGACTGTAGGCTTTGTAAAGCTCATCGTCTGTCGTAAAAATATTTTCGATGGCACTGGAAGCCTTTGCTTCCTGCAAGCTGATGGAGTTGATCAGTAATCCCTGGTTTGGTATGACGATACTCCGTCCCTGCAAACGTCCTAATGCGGCCTTGGCATTTCCCAGCTGCTCGTAGATGGCTAACTTTTGATAGATCTCGGCATCAATTGGCAGCTCTGGTAAGTCATTCCATGGTTTTGTACGGTCGGGGTTTATTCTATAAGCCATATACAAATATACACAAAATTCGGATTTTAACCTTAAAATTAGCGCCTTTTTGAGGTGATAGGTGTTTTTCACCTTAAAACACATGGGATTACAGTTGTTGCCATTAAAATACCTTGTATTTTAATGTGCATAGCATTTTTGGCCTTAAATCGAAAGGGAATAAATTGGCATACCTGAAAATAAGTATTTTCTAAGGTTTAAGCAAGAACCAGTAATTGGTGGATAATGATGAAGCTATGGTTATAGTAAACTTTCTTTATCTCATAGCAAAAAATTATAAAAAAGACGGGGGAGAAAAAAGACCGAAACCCCAAGGAAAAATCGAACTTTAAAAAAACGGTATCTTTGAGCAAATTTTGAATCTGATCCCCACCATCCATCAACCACAGCGTTTACAATTAAATCAAAAAAGACCGTCTCAATTGTCATGAGACAGCCTTAAGTGATCCTATTGGTACGGAATTCGAACTCTTTTTTGAAAGATTTGAGGTAGTTGAGCGAATTGAAAGATAGTCCATATCAAAGTGATTTGGACACAGAAAAGGTTAATCAACCTAAACCGCCCCAAATTCCTACGAAAGTAAGAAAACTAAAAAGATGAGAATTAGATACATTCGTTTAATAATGCTCAAAGGGTCGCCTCCGAAACCAAAGCCTATAAGAAGATACCGCAGATATTATCCTTTACCGATGAACACCGCAACGACAATATGAAACAGGTAATTGAAGCCAATTACACGTAGGTCAAAGCAGATGTAGTGCAGATTGTAGAAAACGAAATAGAGCGTATCAAAAATGACCCCGATTCACAGCATTTGATACAGCATTAATTTACTAAATTTGAAGATTTAGTAAAACATATACAGCTAAAATGGTTAAGAAAAGCATCGATTAATGCAGTTAATAAAAGACTGTAAAATCATTATCCCAAAGTAATTAAAGAAAGAGTGAAAAATACCGACACCACATTTAAAGAACTTACAAAGACATACATCAAGAATTTTCCTGATGGGTTTAGGTATTTTGAAACGCCTGTCCAAATTTATAATGTTGAAAATCTATTTACCAAAAACATTGCCACACCGGCCCCGCTATTAAAAGCAAATTTTAATTTTATCGCCTTTCCCACGAACGGAAATTTTGAACAACAGGTAGGAAATGAAATAAAAAAAGTATCGGAAAGTCAGGCATTATTAGTGATGCAGGGCGAAGTAACATCGCTATCATAGTTTCTGCCTATCAATTTTCAGTTTGTAAACCAAACAATGAACCCTAACGAAGTTCCGTCAGAACTAATACGTTGGGAAATTATTCACATAGCAAGAACAATCCTTACTGTTTTAAGTGCGGTTTTGGCAATAATTGCGTACTTCAAACTTGTAAGGAACTTCATATACATAAATATGACACCAAGCAATATCTATAACCTAATTTTTCTGTACACAATATGAACATCTTTCTATTTAGAGCAATACGCGGAACAGAAAAAGAAGTTTGATTAAACTTTTAGAGCAGAAATATCAAGGGAAACAAGCCAGTTCCGACAAATAGAATTATCATAAAATAGCTTTTGCATATTGAATTCTGACAATATTGCCTGCCTATAACAGCGGTTTACCTTCGCTGCTACTATGTGGTTGCGTCAGGCGGGCGGAATGGCTTCATAGGAAAGTTCTCGGCAAATTTGGTGTGTTGTCCCTGTAGCCAGTTTCATGTTGAAAACCCGTCTTAAAAAGAAAATCCGAAAAGTTCACCATGAATATTTCTTCAGAAAACGATATCTTTATTTTATGAAATTCTAAAGGAATGGGTGAAACGAAACAGGACATACCAAAACGAAGCCACGAAATTACTCAAACCTATTTTCAGTTTTTGGACAAGCATATTGCTGATGTCGTTTCGGGAAATGTAAGCGACTTTATGGAAATCAACCAGATAGCAAGTGAATTATTCATATCACACAAACATTTGACCGACACTGTTCAAAAAGAAACAGGAAATCACCCTTGTCATTTTTACGACCTGAAAATTATTGATGAGACTAAGAAAATGCTTTCCGAAACCAATAAATCCGTTTCGGAAATTGCAAGAATATTGACCTACGACCCTTCTAACTTTTCAAAATTCTTCAAAAAATTTGTTGGCAAAACGCCCGGAAAATTTAGGCAAGAAAACAAAAAATAGACACTTTTTAAAAGTTCCGAAAAGTTCACCACGATTTAGGTTTTTCTAACTCCCATCTTTGCCATATCATATTGTAAAACATTAAAAAAACAAATAAAATGGCAAGAAACGATTTAAACGGAAAAGTAGTATTAATTGCAGGCGGCGCAAAAAATTTAGGTGGCTTATTAAGCCGTGATTTTGCGGCTAAAGGAGCAAAAGTGGCTATTCACTACAATAGCGACAGCACCCAAGCCGATGCCGAAAAAACATTGGCAGACATTACCAATGCAGGAGGAGAAGCATTTTTGTTTCAGGCGGACCTGACAGATGTAAAAAATATCACCAAACTTTTTGATGCAGCTATCGAAAAATTTGGAGGTATAGATATCGCTATTAATACGGTAGGTAAAGTATTGAAAAAGCCTTTTGCAGATACCACTGAAGAAGAATACGACAGTATGAGTGACATCAACTCCAAAGTAGCGTATTTCTTCATCCAGGAAGCAGGTAAAAAACTGAATGACAACGGAAAAATCAACACCATATTAACTTCCTTATTGGCTGCGTTTACGGGATATTATTCCACTTATGCAGGAGCTAAAGCTCCGGTAGAACATTTTACCAGATCGGCTTCCAAAGAATTTGGTTCACGTGGTATTTCCGTCACTGCGGTTGCTCCCGGACCGATGGATACGCCTTTCTTCTACGGGCAGGAAAGCGATGATGCCGTGGCTTATCACAAACAAGCGTCTGACTTGGGCGGATTGACAGACATCAAAGATATTGCTCCGCTTGTCGAGTTTTTAGTAACTGATGGTTGGTGGGTTACAGGACAGACCATTTTTGCAAATGGGGGTTATACAACCCGTTAATTTATAGAAATGATAAAAGCTGAACAAATTTTATAATTCAGATTTTAATTTTAAAGCAAACTAAAATTTTTAAGAAAATGAGCAATCCCAATCAAGTAGTAAAAAAATCAGCGCCCGCATTGCGCCCCCAAAAGAAGATATTGTGTTTGGTCTCTAATCCTGCCGATTTGCACGGATTACGTGTAGGCTTTTTTGCCGAGGAAATGACACGCCCGTTTTTCGATTTCTTGCAAGCCGGCTATGACGTTGATTTATGTTCGCCCAAAGGTGGCGAAGTAATTTATGATGGGCACAGCGACCCTGAAAATCCGCAAAGCGGATACCAGAACGACCTTATCAGTATTGGGTTTAAATACCATAAAACTTATGGAAAGTTGTTGGAAAATACAAAGTCTATCAAAGACGTAAGCATTGCGGATTACGACGCGGTAGTAGTAGCCGGTGGCGGTGCACCATTAATCACGTTTAAAGACGATACCGACCTGCACCAATTCATTGCCGATTTTTATGAGCAAGGCAAAGTGGTTT
>JBQDCW010000059.1:0-5156 GCA_052092145.1 Sphingobacterium sp.
CATTATGGTTTGCCAGTGTATATTAAATCTCCCTTTCTGAGTGTGATGTATTTAGAAATGAAAGCGATTAAGGTATCGAAGTCAAAAATCATATCCTGCGTGTTCCCTGTCTGTACGGTTTGTCCATTTTTTTGTAATGCAAACTCCAGGCTGCCAATTTGTTGAAATTCTTGTATAGGAATCATTGGACTGACGACGGCGGAATAGTCGAAAGCTTTCGCGAGTTCCCAGGGAAGTCCTTTAGCCTTATGCTCCGATTGTAGATCTCTTGCTGTAAAGTCAATTCCTAAGCCAATCGCATCATAATATTTATGGGCAAACTTCTCGGAAACCTGCTTGCCTTCCTTACAAATACGGAGGACGACTTCAACCTCGTAATGAAGATCTTGGGTGAACTCTGGGTAATACAAATCTTTATTGTCTTTAAGCACTGCCGTATCGGGCTTCATAAAGATCACCGGTTGGTCTGGAACCGGGTTATTTAATTCTTTGGCATGGTCTACGTAATTCCTGCCAACTGCAATTATTTTCATTTATTTCGGAGTCAGAATCACGGAGCAATTATCGCTCCGATCGTTGTTGAACAAACTTAATAAAAGCTGGTTGTTCTAGCAACTCTCTCACCTTTAATTCGCCAAAGGAGCTGTATGCTTTGCGCATCTTAATATTTGGTTACTTTTGCGGTATGGGAAAATTTCAAGCAGTTTTATTTGATCTGGACGGCACTTTGATCGATTCTGAACGTTTCTATTTTGATGCCTGGTCTTTGATTTTGAGAGAACAATTCGGATTGACGATTGATTTTTCAGATTGGATAGATCATTTTGCGGGACATACCATGGCCTCTAACCTAGCGACGCTTCAGCGTGAGTTTCAATTAGAAGTACAAGAAGGGTTTATGCAACGTGCCATTGAGGAACGCTATGCTGACGCCGATATGCGGACCATTCGGTTGATGCCATTTGCTAAAGAAATTCTGGACGAACTACGCCAAGCCGATATACGAATAGCACTGGTGACTTCCAGCTATCGTCAAACGGTTGATCTTGTTTTGGGACATCACGGATTATTGAATTACTTCGAGTTTTTTGTGACTCGTGAAAAAGTTCAGCATCCAAAACCGGATCCAGAACCTTATTTATTGGCCACCGAAAAATTGTCGCTTTCCAAAGAGGTGATTGCAGTGATCGAAGATACCCATACGGGTTGCGCGGCAGCTCAGCGCGCGGGACTCTATTGTCTAGCCGTGAGCCAACAGGCAATTGAAAGACAGAAATTGGAACAGGCTGATGAGCTTTTAAACGATTTAGCCGAGGCAAAAAAATCGTTACTTTCAGATTCTTAGCCTTTCAACTTTCCAGTTTATTTGTAAATTAGAGGTCGAGAAAATTATAAATCCTATGAATAGACGGACGGCCTTACGGCGGATGTTCATCATGGCAGGAGGCATATGGATTGCCACTTCCTGTGATTTTAGTTCCCGTTCACCTAGCATTACGCTCCATTCGATTGATTTGGATCGGTCCGATGAAGATCTTTTGGCAGAGCTGGTAGAAGCCATTATTCCAACGACCGATAGTCCTGGAGGAAGGGATCTAAATCTGCACTTATTTGTTATGAAAATGCTGGATGATTGTACCAGTCCTGAAGAACAGCAACAATTTATCGAGGGCCTGAAGCAAGCGGAAAGCATTAAAGGCGATGGCCTTCAGAAACAACAGGCGTATTTGAACGGACGACCTGAAGGCGATGTGTTTTATGCAATCTTAAAGCGACGCACGATTCAGGGATATAAGAACTCCGAATATGTGATGAAAAATAAATTGATTTATGAACTTGTTCCGGGACGATACGATGGAGCGGTAAAAATTGACGTTTAAAATATGGCCAACTTTAATATCGATTCGGAAAAAGAACGGAGTTACGATGCGATCGTCATTGGTTCGGGTATCAGCGGTGGTTGGTCCGCGAAAGAACTGTGCGAAAAAGGTTTAAAAACTTTGGTTTTGGAACGCGGACGGGATGTTCAGCATGTGAAGGACTACCCAACGACGAATCTTTATCCTTGGCAGCTGGAGCATCGAAATGAGCTACCGTATGCGGTGCAACAGGAAAATCCTATTGTGAACCGATGTTACGCCTTTCACGAAGATGCTGCACATTTTTTTGTGAAGGACCAAGAGCACCCGTATATACAAGAAAAACCATTCGATTGGATTCGTGGATACCAAGTCGGCGGGAAATCTTTGTTATGGGCGAGACAAACGCAGCGTTGGTCGGATTTTGATTTCGAAGGCCCAGACCGAGACGGCTTTGCGGTCGACTGGCCCATACGTTATCGCGATTTGAAACCCTGGTATGATTACGTCGAGCGTTTTGCAGGAATCGCAGGCGATAAAGATGGATTGGCGGAGTTACCCGATGGAGAATTCTTGCCTGGATATCCATTGAACGTCGTTGAAAAATACTTCAAACAACACCTAGAAAGCAAATATCCCGGGCGAAAGCTTATTTCGGCACGTTGCGCCCATTTGTCTCAGCCTCGACAGATTCACTTAGATCAAGGCAGGGTTCAGTGCCAAAACAGAACGCTCTGTCAACGCGGGTGTCCGTTTGGTGGATACTTTAGTTCCAATGCCTCGACCTTACCTTGGGCCGCAAAAACTGGAAATATGACATTGCGACCTAATTCCGTAGTCCATTCGGTGATTTACGATCAGGAAAAAGAACGGGCGATAGGCGTTAAAGTGATCGACCGAGAAACGAAAGAGGAAATTGATTTCTATGCGAAGATCATTTTTGTAAACGCAGCGGCATTGAATTCCACGTTAATTCTAATGAACTCCAAATCGACGCGGTTTCCTGAGGGGCTGGGGAATGATAGTGGAACTTTAGGGAAATACGTGGCCTTCCATAATTATAGTGCTAGAATTTCTGCGGAATATGAAGGACATCTGGATTACAAAACTGACGGGCGTAATCCCGCAGGAGGAGGTTATATTCCTCGGTTCCGAAATCTACATCGGCAGGAAACCAATTTTCTACGAGGCTATGCAGCTGGGTTCAGCGCGTACCGCTCATCCTATGGGGATGAGTCCGGGGTAGGAACGGAGTTAAAAGAATCGATTTTGAATCCACGCTTAGGGAACTGGGGAGTGGGTTCCCATATGATGGGTGAAACGATCCCGAAAGAAAGCAATTATGTTTCTTTGGATCCAGAAGCCAATGACGATTGGGGAATCCCGCAACTCCGGATTTCGGTAGATTACGACGATAACGATGTGAAAATGAAACAGGATTATCTCGATACGATGGAGGAAATGTTTACGGAAGCAGGATTTAAAAATATCAGGCGCAATGAAAGTTCTCAAGCTCCTGGACTCGATATTCATGAAATGGGAGGCGTACGAATGGGCAAAGACCCCAAAAGCTCAATGTTGAACAAATGGCACCAAATTCACGCCTGTCCAAACGTCTTTGTGACCGATGGTGCTTGTATGACTTCCACGGCTACCCAAAACCCATCCCTTACTTATATGGCTTTTTCAGCTCGTGCCGTAGATCATGCAATAGAGGAACTAAAAAAAGGCAATCTATAAGTCGTTAAACAGGATCAGTAGGTGCCGCCACTGATCCTGTTTTTTCAAATACACCCGTCCAGCAGAAAGCTGTGCGATTAATACAAAACATGAATATGCAGAAAATTTTATTTTTAACATTTTGTATCGTCCATTCGACGCTATTGCTTCCGGCGCAGCCCGCGGCAAACGGCCCTGATTTTAAACAGATGGCCGCGGAAACGCTTGATTCGGTTTACAGCCATTACGGCGTCCAAAACACTGAATTGCTACGGGAGAATTATCCGTTTAATGAGGATTATCAAGCCAGTTATTTAGCAGAAGGCCAAGAGGATCAGGAGTCCAATCCCTATTCTTATCTCTGGCCTTTCTCGGGATCCCTTTCAGCACAAGTCGCTTTATACGAGCTCGAGAAGAATCCGGATGTGCTAGAGGCGATCGACCAAAAAGTGCTTCCGGGTTTGGAAGAATACTATGATCGAAGACAGCCACACGGCTATGCGTCTTATATTCAAGATGCACCCACCTCGGATCGTTTCTATGATGATAATGTCTGGCTAGGAATCGATTTTACCGACCTCTATCTCCAATCCGGCGATAAAAAGTATTTACAAAAAGCTGAAGAGATATGGACGTTTGTGGAAAGCGGAATGGACGATAAATTAGGCGGGGGAATCTATTGGTATGAACAGCAGAAAACCTCGAAAAATACGTGTTCCAATGCTCCGGGTGTTGTTTTCTTGGTCAAATTATACCAAGCTACAAAAGCCCCCGCTTACCTTCAGCAAGCCAAAGACCTTTATGCATGGACCAAAAACCATTTGGAAGATCCAGAAGACCATTTATACTATGACAATATTAATCTTTCTGGCCGGGTAGATGAAACGAAGTATCCGTATAATTCTGGTCAAATGTTGCAAGCTGCCACTTTGCTTTATCAAATTACACAGGATGAGCAATATCTCCAAGAGGCGCAAGCGATTGCCGAATCTGGACATGATTTCTTTTTTCACGATTCCAAAACCCATAGCGGTGGAGAGTTTCGTCTGTTGAAAAATTCGGATTTATGGTTTATCGCTGTGATGCTCCGCGGTTACATAGAGCTTTACAAGGAGGATAAAAATCCGGTTTATTTAGAAAGCTTTCGAGATAACTTGGCCTACGCTTGGACGAGTTTAAGGGATGATGCGGGATTGTTCAATAAGGACTGGACAAACCAAGATAAACCTGCTCAAAAGTGGTTATTAGACCAATGCGCAATGGTAGAAATGTATGCGCGATTAGCGGCCTTTTAATCCATTTTTGAGCAGAATAGGAACAAAAGTTATTAAATTATTTAAAAAGTTTTCAGGCGGAAATTTATGTTTTCAACATATTTTTTCTAATTTTCCCTCGCAGCTAGTTATAAAGGATAATATGTGGTTAAGTTAAGCGTTTTTAGGCGCCTATTTAGGCAAATCTGCGGTGGAGTTGTACGACCTATACCTAAAACGATTTAGTACTTAACTTAATTATAGACCTTCAAAAATTATTTATCATTAACGTTAATTAACATGCCAAACATTTACAATTCAAAAA
>JBQDCW010000060.1:0-1977 GCA_052092145.1 Sphingobacterium sp.
CACTGTTTGGAATACGACGCCTCGGAGCTCGATGGTTATCCAGATCAAGCTACAGGCCAAGTGGGGCTGCTGGTTATCTGGTATCTTTTGATCAAATACGGTGAGATCGAACGACCAACTGAATTCTACGCGATGAAATATCTTGCTCTTTTCCCTGATTTAATGGCAGCATTTGAAGGCCGTGTTCCGCAACCGGTCCAGTCCTTTATTTTTTGTTTTGAGTTTCGTGCCTTTTTTCAGCTGACCGATTGGTGGAATTTCACACAAACCACAGAAAAAAAGTGGGGCGATCCGAACACCGTTCGTTCCTTACAGGGACTTCATCAATTTCTATCCTTCCAACGTTGAATGATATCCAATTCCCGCTATTTTCCAACAAACGTTGGGTCGCTTAAGGTGTTCAAAAAAGCAATAACGTGTTGTTTTTCTTGTTGGGTTAAGGGTATTCTATTCGCATTCGCTTTGAAAATCGGGTCGAGATTGTCGGCCGGGATAACGCCCTGGTCGAAATAATTCAACACATCTTCTAAACTAGCAAACTGTCCGAAACTACCGTACGGCGCGGTGTACGCTACGTTCCTTAAAGACGGCACCCGAAAACGCATAGCATCCATGGGATCTCCGGTTACTCTAGCACGTCCAGCTTCCTCCGCGTTAGGGTTTAAAGGGAACCCGATATTTCGGAAGGTCTGATCGGTAAATAGTTCGCCGCTGTGACAGCTTGCGCATTTTTGTTTAAAAATGCGATAGCCCTGTGCCTCCATTGGTGTAAAATGTGCTACTTGATCACGGACGACCCGATCATATTTACTATTGGCTGAAATTAACGTATACTCATACTGCGCGATACTGCTATAAATCCGCTCGGGTGTAATATCGGTGTCACCAAATGCGCGCTCGAACAGCGCTTGGTACTCCTGGTCCAAACCAATCTTTTCGATCGCCTCCACAATCGATGAATTCATTTCCTCGTGCGTGATAATGGGTACGAGTACTTGCTTCTCCAATTCAAGGATATTGCCGTCCCAATTGTAAAATTTCATAAACGCCAGATTTTGAATAGACGGCGCATTACGAAGGGACGTGCGACCATAAATCCCGACCGATTGATTATTTTGATCTGCAAACGCATGTGTTTGTTGGTGACAGCTGGCACAAGAAATGGTATTGTTACCACTAAATCTCTTTTCGTTAAATAACTTTTCTCCTAGCTCCACACCATATTGGGTGGGCCAATTTTTCTCAACAGCCCGGTTGAAGGCAGGAAAGCCCGTCGGAATGTCTACTGCAATCTTAGGGTTATCAAAGGGAATCTGGTCCTGATGATCCTCTCGGCTACAGGCCAGTACAATCAGCAGAAGCGCAATACATACGATGACAAATTTCAAATCAAAAACATTATGACAGGGTAAGAAAAACAGCTTCCCGATCACCAATGGAACGGGAAGCTGTACATGAATTCTAGTTTTCGATGGCCTGAACAGAAAACATCCCAGAAAGATCACGCTCTCCATCTCCTCCTAAGTTGTCTACGAATTTCAGCATCTGGACGGCAGAATGGACGTTTGGCGTCGCATTGCCATCTGAACCCGTACCCGATTGCAGCGCAATGGTATTGCTCTTACCGCTTAAAAGACGATCGAAATCTGCTTTGATCACGATCTTGGGTGCAGTATTGCCGACCGAGACAGGGGTTTCAAAAGCTAGCGTTACGTCCCTATAGGCGTCGACCCCTTGCGTGAATTCACCCTCCTGGCCTTCTATTGTACTTCCGGTATGGATGGACATCTGCTTATCCTGGCTGTCGTAAAAACCTTCCAATTTGACAAACCGATACCCCGTTCCCCACTCCCACATCATCTCGGTATCATTCGCACCCGCCTGGGCGTAGAAATCAGGAAATCGAACTTGATCTAAGGTATTGAGATCCGACCGGACGCCCAAACCGAATTTAATCTGGTTGTACTCGCCCTTTGG
>JBQDCW010000060.1:2077-4753 GCA_052092145.1 Sphingobacterium sp.
CCCCTTTATCGAGATCATTTATATGGTACGGGAATTCGCTCCCGTCCGATTTAATCAAACGTATATTGCTGATTACATATTTTATTTCTGAAAAATGGTGAACCTGCCCTTCTGCCGAGGTGTTCACTGTGGCCTCCGAAGAAGCCGCCTCGCCAAGGACGATCGTCTCCTCCCCAAAAGTATTGTTGAAGGTGAGATTAATCGCATTGGCGACGGGGTCATTATTGTCTTTACTGCACGATAGGAAGGTTATTAAAGCCAGAGGCAATACAACGTATTTTCTTATATTTTTCATGATTGATTTCAATTTATTCGTTCTGTTCTACTAGTTATGTGGCACATTCGTTAACATTCGGATGGCCTGTGGGTGGTGGAATAAATATTTCCTTAGTGGGTTCGTTATAAGGCGTCTCTTTATCGGCAAAACAGGTCATAGCAATCGCAAAAAATAAATGACTACTGTCGTATTCGAAACCAGAGGTGATCACTAAGTCTGCTTTAGGGTAACTAATTGATGCGGATCCGGATTGATCTGTTTTATTTAACTGTCTCTTTAAATGGCATAAGCCATTGCATCCCATTTCCGGAGTCTCTTTATTGGTGCAATAATTCTGCGTTATGGATGGACGGTTGAGTTTAAAATGTGCGACGATAATGGCTTGCTGAAAACCCATCAACAACACCAAAATCATCACAATGAAACTAAAACCCTTTTTCATCTTTAGAAGTTCAATTTCAATGCGGTAAACATATTGCGGCCCATTCTAGGAATATTGCCCCAGTCCGCATAGGTACTGTAGTACTGATTCAATATATTTTCCAGGCCGACTTGAGCCATCATTTTATGCTTTCCGATTGCGAATCCATAATCTGCTGACATGTTCCAAACAGCATAACTTGGCGTTTCATCCTCTCCATATTCAGGGCTATAATCAACCTGCGCAAAATCACCGTTAATCGAGGTCTGCAAACCAAACTGCCCATACATCCAATGAAGCGAAGTCTGGTAGCTCAGTGGTCGGATGAAGGGTAAGTTACCTCCTTGATCATCTCGCGCTTTAGCGTAGGTCACCGTTCCGTTCCAATGCAAATGTTCCAGAATATCATAATGCGCCTTTAGGGCAAGATTAAACAGTCTGCCGTGATCCAAAGAGGTGTATCCTTTTACCCCTACCGACTGATAGTTCATCGGACTGCCCATGCTCAGTATTTTCCCGACGATATAGTTTTGGATATAGAAGTAATTGATCTTCGCCTCAATTCCCATTCGATCGTTTTTAAAACCAGCGCTCGCATTGATTTCGTAAGATATTTCATTCTTCAGATCCGGATTTCCAATGTAGTCATATCGATCAAAGCTGTTGTAGATATAATAGCCATACCCTTCTGATACCGAAGGTGCTCGATGTCCATATCCCGAACCGACAGAAAAGTCAAAACGACCGATGCTGCGCGCATAACTCGCGTGTAGCCCCGGAAGCAGCCGGCTTTTCTCTTGAGATGCTCCGGGATGAAAAATCCAATTGAATTCCGCGTATTTCGAATGGTTATAATTCAAGCCCAAGGAGCCTCCGAAATTCAATCGGCTGTCTTCGGACAGCTCCCATGCATGGTTTATGGAAAGACCGCCATAGCGTGTGGTAACCCCAGGCCAGCTATAGGCAAACATGGAGCGCTCGCTTCGATCTTGTGGATACATTCTCATCTCCGCAATCGATACGTTGTCGTAGGCATTCAGCTGGATCTCGGTCGTATGTTTCCCGCGCATTAAGTTGATCTTAGACACCAAACCATAAGTCGTACTCCAGCCGGGCATATCCATGTGCACTAAATTCTCTGGGCGTGTCGTGTCGTCCATGTAGTGCTCGATGGCGTTGAAATAGACTTTGGTGTCCCAGGCTCGCAGAAGGCCCTCTTCAAAGAGCTGTTTATAGGCGGCCGAGGTGATCAATGCGCGAGAAAGCCATAAATCCATTGGTAGAGCTGGAAATCCAACGTCTTTAGCCACATCGAAGATAGCCTCTACACGCACGGAGGACAACGGCCCTGTTTTATAGGCCATACCCAAGGATGAATTAAATTTATTATACTGTGAATGCTCGACTTCTTGGTTATTTCCATCAAAATAATTGCCTGCCTTGCGCAGTGAAATACTGCCGTCCGCAACAAAATTATCGCCGGAATAAGAAACATTTCCGAGATTAAAGAACTGCTTGTTATTCGTTTCAAAGCCGGTCTGATAAGCGCCACTCCACTGCTCTTCAAGCCCAAAAGGTGTAGTTTTTCGCTTCAAATCAATACTGCCGGCTACCGTTGATCCGTGCATACTTCCCTCTTGTCCGGACGTAATGTCGACCGTGGACAGGTTATTCGTCTCAACATATGATGTGATGGGATCCATCTTGTCGGTGCAGGCACCAAAGATGTGCATCCCGTCGATCGTCAAGGTAGACCTTTCGGAGCCCATATTGTTCAACAAAGGCTCCCAAGCATAAGCGCCGCGTTTAACGAAGCTGATGCTCTCGGAGGAAGCCAAAAATTCATCCACAGAAACCGCCATCTTCATCTCGGTTTCGATTTTCCGTTTGGCAATCCCCATGATGGTTACTGCCTCGATGCGCTCGGTGGTATCTGCTCCTATTTGTGCATACAGATCGCCTGCATTTGCTCCACATA